>JAJXUG010000060.1 GCA_021783095.1 Chloroflexota bacterium
GCGCGCCGCGCGACCCTCAGCCGGGGCGCCGATCGGCCGAGGCGAGAGCCGCCCCGCCGCCCCGCAGCGCACCCGCCCGGCGGGGCACGCCGGGTCCCATCGCGCCGGACCGCCGGCGCACCTCGACCGTCGCGGACCGTCCATCGGGCAGCGGCCGGCAGTGCTTCCTGGCGAGCGGCTGCGCCGCGCGGCCGAACCCACGCATACTAGTAGTCACCACGCAGGCGCCGGCCCGGCCGGGGAGAGGAACCGATGACCAAGCATTCGCCCTTCGAGCGCGCTCGGCGCGCCGCTGAGACTGAGCGCACCAAGCAGATCGAGGCGGCGTGGTACGCGAGCATCCCGCCCGACACGCTGAGCGCCTTCACGCGCGAAGTGGCCGCGGCGCGCGCCCGCGGCCCGCTCGCGCCGCCGCCGAACCAGGCGCCCGGCACCCTGCCGAACCCGCCCCGCCCTGGCCACGAGCCCAAGGCGCCCAAGGTCGACCGGAACGCCACTCGCGGGCGGCGCTCATGACGCGCAAGCGGCGCGTCACCTACCCGCCCCCCCGCAGCTCCAGGGGCCCGGCCCCTGCCTACGTGCCCCCGGTGACCCCGCCGACCGTGGCGGTGATCAACCGCCAGGCCAGCCACGGCAAGGCGGGCATCGAGGTCGGGATGCGCGTGACCATCCTGGGCACTGGGCTGTACGCGGGCGAGACCGCGACGGTCGAGTCGATCGTGGGCGGCGTGATCCCGGCGGCGGCAGTTCGGACCGAGGCTGGGCGGACCCGGCGCGTGCGCACGATCGACCTGGCGCCGGTGGCGCGACGCGCGCCGCAGCGCGCCGAAGGGGAACCCGTCGGGGAATAAGCCCCCGCGGGCGCCTCGAAGCCTGCCTGGGCGTCAGTTGCGGGGCCGGCTCGCCACGAGCACGGCGTCCGTGGACACGCGCCCGTCGCCGAGGTCGTGGTCGACCTGCCGCACCTCGTCGACGACGAGCGGCGCGAGGTCGGCGACCACCTCGTCCATCGCGTAGAGCAGCGCCGGATCTTGGGGACCCGGCACGCCCCGGCCCAGATTCGACCGGTCGTGCCCCACGATGAGCAGCCGCCCGCCCGGCGTCACGGCGTCGGCTGCGGCCGCGAGCACCAGCCGCCGCTCCTCCGGGGGCAGGTGCAGGAACATCAGGATGACGAGGTCCGCCGAGCGCGGCTCGGGCCGCCACTTGAGCAGATCCTCGTGGACCCAGTCGACCTTGACCCCCGCCCTGTCCGCGGCCGCGGCTGCGCGCTGCAGCGCGACGCCGGAGAAGTCAACCGCCGCGACGTCCCAGCCCCGGGCGGCCAGCCAGATGGCGTTCCGGCCGTCACCGGCGGCAAGGTCCAGCGCCCGGCCGGGGGCCATCGGGTTGGCGAGCGCCACCAGGGAGGGATCCGCCTCAACCGATTCGATCGGCTCGCGGGCGGCGTGGCGCTCGTCCCACAGCTCCTGGCGGGTCTTGGGCTCCGTGTCGGTCATCTGATCTCCTGCCGCCGTTCCAATGACTCGATGCGCGCTTGGATCGGCCGCGCCATTGTTGGGCTCGCCGCCCCGTCGCGGCAAGCGCGCCTGAGCCGGGGGCCGCCAACAAGCTCGGTCCGGCTGCTCTTCGCCCGCCGGGCGCCGTGGCCCCGCGCTACGCCCCGTCGCCCGCGTAGCGCTCGACACCCTCGAGCGGGTGCCCGTCCGGCTTCCGGCCGAACTTGGCCGCCTGCTCCGCGATCACCGCGTCGAGAACCTCGTCAGGGGCGCCCGCTCGCGCCTCGGGATCGCTCCAGGCGAACTCCGAGAGGTAGTCGTCTGTCGCGGCCAGGCCCTCGCGCATCGTGATCCGGCTGATCTCCCCCATGAACCAGCGCGGCATCGGCCGCTTGAGGACGGCGCCGTCGTCGCCGGTCACCTCCACCTGGGTGGGGATGGTGCGCCACGCCAGGACTCGGTACGTGGCCATGCCTGTCTCCCAGCCTGCAGGCGATCTCGTCCTCCCAGGGTCGGGCCGGACACTTCACTGCATCGTGAACTTCTCACGCTGTGCTGAAGTGTCGCAGGGGCCGGCTGTCACGAAGCCGGGGGTCGAGCGGACTGCCCGGACCTGCGCTTGAGGCCAGCCGCGTCTGGCGTCGGTAGGGCACGATGTGCCCAGCGCGTGGATGAGCCCGCGCAACACCGGCAGGCATCCGATGACCGCTCCCGACCAGGACTTCGCCTCGCTGCGCACCACGAGCGAAGCGCACCACGCCCAGCTGCTCCCGCACGTGGACCGGCTCCTCTCCCTGGCCGAGATGGTCGGCCACGTCGAGTGCACGTCGCTCCACCCCATGTTCGAGGACGAGTACAGCTTCATCGTGGGGCAGCTCATCCCGCACATGGAGACCATCGAGCGGACGCTCTACGACCGCATCGAGGCCGAGCTCTCGGGGCACCACTCGCTGGCGCCGATGCGCGAGGAGCATCGGACGATCGCCCGCCTCGTCGCCGAGCTGGGCCGATACCGCGACCACGCCGACGAGTGCACCTGGAGCGCGATGGAGGGCATGGCCCTGCGCCGCGCGCTGTACCGCCTCCACGCGCTGCTCAAGGTGCACCTCGCCGAGGAGGAGCTCTACCTCGACGTGCTGGAGCGGAATCTGGAAGACGCGGAGAAGGACCTGCTGGCCCGGAGCCTCGGCCACGCGATGGCCGAGGTCCTCTAGCCTGGTAGTCCGTCGGCCCCGCAGTCCCCTCTCGCGCGGGCAGCGACCCAGCCCAGGTAGGCGGCGTCAAACTCGGCGATCAGGCGGCCGCGCTCCTTCATGACGGCCGCCCACTCGTCGAGGGCCAGCGAGCCCAGCTCGGTCATGGTGTAGTCGCGCCTTGCGGGACCGACGCCGGTCGTCCAGGTGGAGCTGATCTGCCCGGCCTGCTCGAGGTCGCGCAGCGTCCGGTACACCTGCCCGACGTCGAGCGCCGCCTCGGTCATGCCCACGGTCGTCAGCACGCCGATGATCGCGTACCCGTGCGTGCTCCCGCCGGCGAGCGCCATGAGCACGAACGGCTCGAGCCACCGGTGGTGCCCGGAGACCGGAAGCCAGCCCCGGTGGAGCGGCGCCCCGGTCGCGTCGCGCGATGTGGCGATGGCCTGCCCGATGGCCTGCCCGATGGCGTCCTGCGCGGCCTGCTCCGGGTAGCTGACGTCGCCGCCGGCGTCGTCGGGCTCGGCGGGCGCCACGGCGGGGCGCGCCGCCCGGCCAGTCGCCTGCCTGGCGGTGGGCAGGGGCTCGCGGGCCGCCGACGGGCGGCGGGTGGTCACGTCCGGCTCGGCCATGGGTCTGCTCCCCCGCTGCTGCCCGACGCTGCCGGGTGAGCGGTCAGCTCGCGACCGGGTGATCGAGCGCGGCCGCGATGACGTCGCCGATGTCCGAGCCCCCGCCCCGCTCGACGATCCGCAGGTACGCCTCTTCCTCGGCCAGGTGGACCTTGAGCAGCGCGTACAGCCCGAAGATGACGCGCCGCAGCGCGAGGCTCCGGCCCAGCGTGACCCGACCCTCGCGCAGGTCGGCCGACAGCTTGCCGTACTCCCCGACCAGGCGCCGGACCTCGTCGTGCTCGTTGCGCATCGGACGCATCGAGTGCCGGTTCTGGAACATCCGCTCCAGCTCCGGGTAGACGCTCCGCTCGGCCGCGTCGACATGCGGGAGCAGGGTGCCGTTGAGGAACTCGGCGGTCGCGACGACGCTGGCGCGCACGTCGTCGGCGCTGGCGGTGAGCAGCGCGTCCGCCATCTCGGGCATGCGGTTGACGTGGGCCAGGATGCGCTCGTGGTGCTCGTGCGCGACCTGGGGCAGGGACTGGGTCATGACGAGGCCTCCTTCGACTCCGCCGCGAGGGCGACGAAGAACAGCGCCACCGGCCGGTAGACGGCGTGGGCGAGCTTCATGAACGGTGCGAGGAGCACGAGCTCGAGGGCGACGGCGACGTGGAGCAGGAACAGCCAGTAGCCCCAGACCGGCGCGCTCGGCAGGTAGAGCGCGAGCTCGATCGTGAAGCCGGTCACGGCCGTGACCCACAGCAGGGCGAGCAGCAGCCAGTCCGCGGTCGTGGAGCCGGTGACCGAGCGGTTCGCCTTGCGGTAGCGGTCGACGATCAGGACGGTCGCGCCGTAGACGAGCGACGCGCCGGCGACGGTGCCCAGGAGGCGCACGGGGTACCAGAGCGGCACCGGCGTCCCGGTCTCCTTGACGCCGATGAGCGCGAGGCCGTAGTCGAGGCCGGTGGCGGCGAGGAGGCCGACGAAGCCCCAGACGACGAGCGCATGGACGAGCCAGCGCCGCCGATACCAGGGCACCGCCTTGGCGACGGGATCGGACTCGCACTCTTCGCGGAAGCGGACCTGGCCCAAGCTCTCGCGGCCGACGGCGAACCATAGCGCGCGGCCGGTCCGGGCGAGGCCCTTGCGTGTGCCGAGAACGCCCTTGGCGGACAGGCCCTCCTTGCGCCCGATGTCGCGGACCATCGTGCCCACGCCGACCAGTCCGGCCAGGACCACGATCGCCATGACCACGAGGCCGGTCGTGTGGATCAGCCCCTCGGGGATGAACGTGAAGACCGCGAGCTCCTGGCCGGGCATCGGCCCGTGCGCGGAGTACATGAACGCGGCGAACAACAGCGCGATGAGCACCGCCAGCACCGCGGCGACCGCGGGCCGGGTGTACATCGTCTTGGCCAGGCGGGTCTTGTCGTACGAGGCGATGGCGTAGCGCCGGGTGGCCGCCATGAACTCGGAGGGGTCGGCCTGCGTGGGGCAGGTCTCCGCGCACTCGCCGCACTGGTAGCACGTCCACAGTTCCTTGGACGAGAGCAGCTGCTCCTTCATGCCCAGCTGTGCGTAGCGGATGATCCGCCGCGGGAAGGTCCCGTCGGACTGGCTCATCGGGCAGGTCGCCGAGCAGGTGCCGCACGAGAAGCAGGCGCTGATGTCGGTGGCGCCGAACCTCTGGATCTCCGGGTAGAGGCCAAGGTCAACCCGGACCGGGGTCGAGGCGGGCACGGTGGTCGCGGTCATCAGGACACCCGCCCAGTGGGCTCGTAGCGGAAGAAGCCGTCTGCCTCGCTCCCCTTGATCTCGGCCAGCCAGCCGTAGCGGCGCATGCCCATCACCCAGAACACGGTCTCATGGGTGGGCGCGCCGATCGCATCGGCGATCTCGGGGACGGTCAGCGGGCCACCGGCCAGGGCGTCGAGGATTCGCGGTCGCCAGACCGCCTCCTCGCGGATGACCTCGCGGACATCCCGATTGAGAGCAGGCATCAGACGGGCACCTCCGCCAGGCTGGAGATCATGTCGGTGATCTGGGCGTCGGTGTAGCCCAGCAGGTCGATGGCGTTCTCGGGGCACATCGGGACGCAGCCGCCGCAGCCCTTGCAGTTGGCCGCGCTGATGACCGCGAAGTGGCGGTCGACCTCCTCGTGCATCGAGATCGCGTCGTAGGGGCAGGCTGTGAGGCAGTCGCCGCACGCCGTGCACGCCTCCGGGGCCACGATCGCGACCAACGGGTCGAGCTCGGTGAAGCCCTTCTTGAGGATGGCAGCGCTCTGGGTGACCGCGGCCAGCGCCTGCGCGACCGACTCGCTCGAGGTCTTGGGGCCTTGGCTCGCACCGGCGATCAGGACGCCGTCGACGACGGTCTCGACCGGTCGGAGCTTGGGGTGGATCTCGTTGAAGAACCCGTCAGCCCCCTTGGGCAGCTTGAGCACGTCGACGAGCGGCTGGTTCTCGCGGGGCACCATGCCCGTCACCAGGACCACCAGGTCCACGGGGATCGCGAGCTCGGTGCGCTCCGTCAGGAGGTCGCGCACCGTGACGGTCAGCCGGCCGTCCGGCCCCTCCGCGACCGCCGGGGGCTCGTCGTTGTCGAACTTGAGGAAGACCGAGCCCTTGTCGCGCGCCTCGGTGTACAGCGGCTCGAACTTGCCGTACGTGCGCATGTCCCGGTACAGGTGGAACTGGCGGACCGACGGGTCGAGGCCCGACACCTCGACGGCCGTCTGCACGGTTGACGCGCAGCAGAACCGCGAGCAGTACTGGTTGGAGCAGCCCGCCGTCCCCCGGCTGCCCACGCAGTACACGTAGGCGACGCTGCGAACCGGCCGGCCCCGCCACGAGAGCGGCCCCCGGGCGGCGTCCACGAGCTCCTTGAACTGGGGCAGCGTGACCACCCCGTCGAGCCCGAAGCCCAGCTCGCCCTCGGCGGGGGCGTAGGCGTCGAAGCCGGTGGCGACGACGATCGAGCCCACCAGGACCTCGATCGTGCCCGCGCCCTCGCCGCCGACGCGCACCGTCATCCGGAAGTTGCCGAAGCTGCCGGCCTTGCCGACGACCTCGGCGCCCGTGAGCACGGTGATCGACGGGCGGCGCTTGACCTGCGCCACGAGCTCCTCGATGAGCGCGCGCCCCTCCTTGTTGTGCGGGTACATCCTGCCCAGCTGCTTCACCCAGCCGCCGAGCACCCGCTCGCGCTCGACGAGCGTGACGCGGAGCCCGATGTCGGCCAGGCCGACGGCCGCCCGCAGCCCGGCGATGCCGCCGCCGATGACGAGCGTGTGCGGGACGGTGTCCACGACCATCGGCTCGAGCGGGACCGTGTTCCGGGTGCGGCCGATGCCCGCGTTCACGAGCGCCGTCGCCTTGGCCGTTGCGCCGTCGTGGTCGTCGGTGTGGACCCACGAGCACTGCTCGCGGATGTTCACCTGGGTGTACTCGTAGGGGTTCAGCCCCGCCCGCTGGGCGACGCCTCGGAAGGTGTAGGTGTGGAGCTTGGGGGAGCACGACGCCACGACGAGGCCGTCGAGCTGGTTGGCGCGGATGTCCGCCTCGATGTCCTGCTGCGAGGCGTCGGAGCATGCGAACATCGTGGTCCGCGAGACGATGACGTCGCCGTTGTCCCGGATGTCCTCGACGACCTTCTCGACATCGACGTAGTCGCTGATGTTGCCGCCGCAGTGGCAGACGTAGACGCCGATACGTCGGCCGGCGGGTGCGTCCGCGGCGTTGTCGTCGGGGGCGGTGAGGGTCTGGTCGCTCATGCCGGCACCATCTCGATCTGCGGCAGGGCGGGCTTGGTCCGCTCGAGGTGTGCGGCGACCTGCGCCGCCGCGGCCCCTGCGTGGACGATCGAGTCCGCAATGTCCTTGGCGCCGGACGCGGCGCCCGCGACGAACACGCCCGGGATGCCGGTCTGGCCCGGGTTCACGTCCTCCTCCGGCTCGTCCACGTAGCCCCACTCGTCGAGGGAGAGCTCGCCCACGTTGAACAGCTGCTCGGCGTCCCGGTTGGGCTGGACGCCCACCGCGAGGACCACGATGTCGTACTCGGCCTGGGTGATGGCCCCGCCGTTCTCGATGTCCTCGTACTTGAGGAGCAGGTCGCCGTTGGGCTGCTCGGTGATGTCCGCGACGCGCCCCTTGACGTAGTTCGCGCCCATGGCCTTTGCCTGTTCGTAGAACTCGTCGTAGCGCTTGCCGGGCGCCCGGATGTCCATGTAGTGGACCGTGATGTCGGCCAGCGGCAGGGCGCCCATGAGCAGCTGGTTCTGTTTGATCGAGTACATGCAGCAGAACCGCGAGCACAGCGGGTTGCCGACCGTCTGGTCGCGCGAGCCCGTGCACAGCACGTAGGCGATGCGCTCGGGGACCTTGCCGTCGCCGGGGCGCAGGATCGTGTTGAACGGCCGGGTCGGCGCCAGCAGCCGGTCCATCTGCATGCCGGTGATGACGTTCTTGTAGACGCCGTACCCGTACTGCGGCTTGAGGTCGGCCGGGAACAGCTTGAAGCCCGTCGAGACGACGACCGCGCCGACGCGGATCTCGTGGGTCTCGTCACGCGCCCGCAGGTCGATGCAGCCGTCCACCGGGCAGTGCTCGACGCACTCGTTGCACTCGGAGCAGACGGCGCAGTCGATGCACCGCCCCGATGCGCGACGCGCCTCGGGCTCGGTGAGCGGGGCCTCGATCTCGCTGAAGTCGGCGGGCGCCGACACCAGGTTCATGCCGTCGGACGTCGGGGCGCTCAGCGCGAACGCCTTCTGCCGGGCGAGCACGGCCTGCTTGTCGACCACCGGCAGCCGGTCGTCCCAGTTGTCGAACGCACGGCCGTTGAGCCAGGCGTCGATCTGGTGCGCCGCCTTGCGGCCCTCCCCCACCGCTCGGGTGATGTCCGTCGGGCCGTTGACCGCGTCGCCGGCCGCGAACACGTGCGCGACGGCCGTCTGGCAGGTCGCCGTGTCGGCGGCGAGCCGCCCGTTCTGCTGCACCGCAACTCGGTCGCCGAACATCGCCGTGTCGGGCTTCATGCCGATGGCCGCGATGATGACGTCGGCCTCGAGGGTCACCCCGGAGCCCGCGACGGGCTCCACCGAGCGGCGCCCGGAGGCGTCCGGCGAGCCGAGGCGCATCGCCTGGCAGCGGAGTCCCGCGACTGCGCCCTGCGCATCGCCGAGTACCTCGGCCGGGGCCACGAGCAGGCGGAAGGCCACGCCCTCCTTCTCGGCGTCAGCGGACTCGACGTGGTGCGCCGGCATCTCGTCGCGCGAGCGCCGGTAGGCGACGGTGACCGATGCCGCGCCCAGGCGCCGGGCGGTGCGCGCGGCGTCCATCGCCACGTTGCCGCCGCCGACCACCACCACGCGCTTGCCGGCCAGGCCGACGGGCTCGTCGAGCTTGACCCTGCGCAGGAAGTCGGTCCCGCCGATCACGCCGAGCCGGTCCTCGCCCGGGACGCCCAGTCCCAGCGAGCGATGCGTTCCGGTGGCCACGAGCACGGCATCGAAGCCCTCGCCGGCCAGCGCGGCCGGGTCGTCCACGCGGCGGCCCGTCTCGATCTCGACGCCAAGGTCAGTGACGTTCTCGATGTCCCGCTCGACCACGGCCTCGGGCAGCCGGTACGACGGGATGCCGAGGCGCAGGAAGCCGCCCGCGACGGGCGCCGCCTCGAGGATCTTCACGGCGTAGCCCATGCGGGCGAGCTGCCAGGCCGCGGTGAGGCCGGTGGGCCCGGAGCCGACGATGGCGACCCGCTTGCCGTTGGGCTCGGGACGCTCGACGCCGTTGTCATTGCCCGACGCGTCGTGCACGTCGGAGGCGTACCGCTTGAGGCGCCGGATCGGCAGCGTGCCCTCCAGCGAGCCGCGGGTGCACTCTCCCTCGCACGGGGCGTAACAGGCACGGCCGAGCGTGCCCACGAGCGGGGTCGCCTGGAGGACGAGCCGATACGCCTCCTCGTCAAGGCCGCTCCGGATCAGGCTGACATAGCCGTGGGCCTGGATCCCGGCGGGACAGGCGAACGAGCAGGGCGAGCTGCCGGCGCGGTCGATGACCGCCTTCTTGGGCACCGCCTGCGGGAACGCGATGTGCGCCGCGCGGCGGCCGACGAGGTCGGCGTTGAACTGGTCGGGCACCGCCACGGTGCACGCGGTCTCGCACTTCTGGCAGCCGGTGCAGGCGTCGATGTCCACGAACCGCGCGTTCTGGGTGACCGTGGCGCTGAAGGTCCCGTCGGCTGCCTTCCGGATCTGGTCAACCTTGCTGTAGGTCCAGGGCGTGATGTTGGGGTGGTGGATGGTCGACGCCATCTTGGGCGTCGAGATGCACGACGCGCAGTCGAGCGTGGGGAACACCTTGGACAGCAGGATCATCTTCCCGCCGACCGATGCCTCCTTCTCGACCAGGAGGACCTTGTAGCCCATGTCGCCGAGCTTGAGGGCGGACTCCATGCCGCCGATCCCGGCGCCGACCACGAGGACGTCGTAGTCGAGGGCGGCCGGGGCGGCCTCTTGGACAGCGCAGGTGTCGGTCATCGTGCTCAACCCGCCTTTGCCCGACCCATCGCGAGCAGGGCCGCGGTGAACGTCGTCATGTGCTTGGTGAAGGGCTCGGCGCACACCGAGCAAATCGCCGCCACGCGAATGCGGGACGCGTCCATGCCGCGCTCCTTGAGGGCCTTCTGGGCGGTCTGGACCACCTTGTTCGACCGCTTCGCGCAGTCGTGGAGGTAGGCGCACTCCTCGCCGTCGGTGGCGATGAAGACGCCGTCGTACCCCTCGTCGAACGCGTGGAGGATCCAGCTCGGTCGGATGCCGCTGGTGCACGGCACGGCGATGACGTTGACCCCCGGCGAGTAGTGGAAGTGGGAGGAGCCGGCCAGGTCGACGCCGGGGTCGGAGATGGTGTTCGTCGAGAACACGAGGATCCGCGGGACGAAGGTGTCCGCGCTGGAACCCGGCTCGGCGGCGGCGGGTGCGGTCATCGACGCTGCTCCTGCGCGAGGATGGACGCTGCCGCGGCGTCTGCCCGTGGATGACGACGTCGCGGCAGCGATGAACCGGGGTGCTACTTGCGGCGGATCACGAAGACGCGGTCGTAGCCGTCGGCCTGGAGGGTGCCGAGGAAGTCATGGCCGACCTTGGCCGACCAGGCGCTGATGTCGTTCTTGGTGGCGGTGTCGGTGGACCAGATCTCGATGGTCGAGCCGAGGGGGACGGTCGTCATGCCCTTCTTGGCCTCGAGGAGCGGGCCGGGGCACGCGGTGCCGCGGGCGTCGACGATCTTGTCGGCGGTGATGGCTTCGAGTTCGGCGACGGTCGTGGTCATGGACAGGGTCTCCTAGTAGGTCAGGCTGTTCGTGGCAGAGGTGATCTCAGCGATGAAGCGGCCGGCGGCGACCACCTCCGCGCCCTCGACGAGGTCGGCCGGGCCGATGCCCCGGCTCTTGAGGCAGGGGTTGCAGACGAGGAGCGAGCCGCCCATGTCCCGGACGTCGCCGAGGAGCTTGGCGAGCGGCGCGAACTCGGGCGCCGTGACGGTCTCGGCGACGCCGGCCTTCACCAGTTCGACGCCGTCGCCCTGGAAGCCCATGACGACGGCGACGTCGGACGCCAGGGCGGCCGCGGCCATGACGAACGGGATGGTGGCGAGCTCGGCCTCGGCCGGCCCGCGGGTGACCATGAACACGAGCTTCTGGGGATCCCCCATGCTGGACTCCTTGAGCATGCGACTAGATGAAGACGATCTGGCCGTCTTCGGCGTTCATGAGGAAGGTGGCGATGCCGCCCGAGGCGTCGACGATCGGGTCGAGCGTCGTGACGTCGATGCCCAGCACGTCGAGGGAGCCGGAGCACGCGAGGATCGACACCTGGCCGAGCTCCTTCGCCATCCGGAAGGTCTCCAGCCACGGGATCGACTTGGTCCCGTTGACGGGCCGGGCCGTGCCCTCCGTCATGGCGTCCCACGCCAGACCGTGGCTCTCGGCCAGGCGCTCCGTCCGGAAGGCGTCGAGCGCCCAGTACTGGAGCAGGACGTTCACGGGCCGGTCCATCGCCGCTGCCCCTGCGGCGAGCGTCGCGGCGGCGTGCAGCTTGTCCGCCGTCCCGGAGAACATGACGAGATTGAGGGTGTCGCTCATGCGCGTAGGCACCTGGTAGAGCGGTCGGCTTGGCCGCGGATTACGTGTCAGTGGCAGTTGTATGCTTCTGACACATAGATGCCCTGAGTCGCTCGGCACGGTTCTCCGGGTCTTGTGGACTCCCACGAGAGGGCCGGCGCGGCAGTGATGGCATGCCCACCAGCGCGCCGAGGTCAAAGCAGGGCCTTCCGGGGGGCGATCCGAGTCAGCGCTCAGACACGTGACCCCGTGTCGCCACGCGTTCAGGCCGGGACGAGGAACCCCGAGCCCGAGTCCTACCCCGCCACCGTGGGCAGGGCGCCGCGCGGGTTGGCGCAGCAGCCGGCCGCGCACACCGACGGCCAGGGTCCGAGAGAACTGAGCGCCGCGCCCGGGTCGCCGGCCATCCGGTCCTCGACCAGGTCCGCGATGGCGGCAACGAACAGCGGGTCCGCCCCGGGCGTCGCGACCCGCAGCAGCCGCATCCCCAGCTCGTCGCAGGTCTCGCGCGCCTCGTGGTCGAGGTCCCACACGACCTCGACGTGATCGCTCACGAAGCCGATCGGGACGACCACGGCTGCATGCGTGCCCTCGGCGCCCGCCGCTCGGAGCGCGTCGTTGATGTCGGGCTCGAGCCACGGGACGTGCGGGGAGCCGCTGCGCGACTGGTACACGAGCGACCAGGTCGGCACGGCGACGCCCCGGCCGCGGACCGATGCCAAAACGCACTCGATGGCGGCGCGGTGCTGGGCGACGTACGCGCCGTTCGCGTCGAACCGCCCGCGCGGGCCCGACGCCTCGGCCATGGCCAGCGGGATGGAGTGGGTCGTGAACAGCACCCGGGTCCGGTCGGCCGGCACGCCGTCGGCGGCCAACGCACCAAGCGCCGTCGCCAGGCCTGCCGCGAACGGCTCGACGAACCCCGGGTGGTCGAAGTACAGCCGCAGCTTGTCGACCGCCAGGCGACCCTCGAGACCAACCTCGGCCAGCGCCCGGGCAACGTCCTCGCGGTACTGCCGGCAGCCCGAGTAGGAGGCGTAGGCGCTCGTCGCGAGCGCGAGGACGCGCCGGTGCCCGTGGGCCGCGATCTGCCGGAGCGCCGGCGCGAGGTACGGCTCCCAGTTCCGGTTGCCCCAGTAGCGCGGCAGCGCGATGCCGCGCACGGCGAACGCGTCCCCCAGCGCGGCCAGCAGCGCACGATTCTGCGCGTTGATCGGGCTGGCGCCGCCCAGCGCCAGGTAGTGGTGCGACACCGCCTCCAGCCGCTCGCGCGGGATGCCCCGCCCGCGGGTGACGTTCTCGAGGAAGGGCATGACGTCGCCGGGGCCCTCCGGCCCGCCGAACCCCAGCAGCAGGAAGGCGTCGTACGGGACGGTCAACGCAGGACCTCGACCACGCCGGCCGCGTCGACCCGGCGACCGGTGTGGAACGGCGTCTCCTCTCGGACGTGCCGGCGGGCCTGGGTCGCCCGGAGGTCGCGCATCAGGTCCACGAGCTCGAGGAGGTCGTCGGACTCGAGCGCGAGGATCCACTCCCAGTCGTTGAGCGCGAACGCCGCGACCGTGTTCGCCTGGACCCCGCGGAACTCGCGGCCGGCCATGCCGTGCTCGCGGAGCATCTCGCGTCGCTCGTCCTCGGGCAGCAGGTACCACCCATGGGATCGCACGAACGGGTAGACGCAGAGCCAGGACTTGGGCTGGGTGCCGAGCATGAACGACGGGATGTGGTCTCGAGTGAACTCGGCGGCGCGGTGCGTGCCCATCGCAGACCACGCGAGCCGGAGGGCCGATCCGGCTCCCGTGCGGCGGAAGGCGCGGAGCGCTGCCTGGAGCGATTCCGCCGACGGCCCGTGGATCCAGAGCATCAGGTCGGCGTCGGCGCGCATGCCGGACACGTCGTACCAGCCCCGAAGCACCACGTCGTCCGCCGCGAGTGACGCGGCCCATGCCTCGAGGCCGGCGGCGGCGTCCTCGCCCGGCGCCCCGCCGGTTCTCGCGAAGACGGCCCACAGCGTGTAGCGGGTGGGGGCGCTTGGATCGGCGGGAGGCTGCGAGGCGGTCACGGGGTTCCTCCGGGGATGGACAGGACGCGAGGTCCGGAGCAGTCCGCCAACATAGCCCGAGTGCGCCAACGGTGCCGAACTGGGGGAGCCGCCGCCCGGAGCCCCTCGGCGTCAGGACCCCGACGTCAAGCCCCGTCAGTGACGCGCCGGCACACTCGGCGTCGGGACCGGTGGCCGGGAGTGGGAGGGCGCAGGCGAGTTGGTTGGCTTGCTGCTCGGCAGCGGCACCGGAGCCGTGGGGCGCGGGACCGGGGTCGGGGTCGGCAGGGGCGCCGGCGGCGGGCTCGGCGAGGCCGCAGGCGGGAGGGACGGCGTGGGCTGCGACGACGCGCCCGCCGTGGCGGTCGGCTTCGGCCCGCCCGAGCTGCCGGGACCCCCGGTTCCTCCCGCACCCGGCGAGCCGGCAGGCGAGGCGACCGGAGGAGGCACCGCCGAGCCGGACGGCGCGGCCGATGAGCCAGAGGCAGGCCGAGCCGACGACACCGCGTCCGGCCCGGGCGTAGGCGAGGGCGGCACGAGCGTCGGCAGCGGGTGCGCCACCGGACCCACCGCCACGGCCGAGAACGGCAGCTCCGCGACGGGCGGCCGCGACGACTCCAGGGCCACGCCCACGGCAACCGCGGTGAACAGCGCGGCGCCCAGCATCCCGGCCCGCGCAGGTCGCGAGCGCGCAACCCGGGCGACGCGCGGCGCGAGCTCGAGGCGGGCCTTCTCCGCCAGCCCCCTGCCGACCGGGGCGCGTTCCGGATCGGCCAGGGCAAACGACACTGCCGATCCGTAGATGACCGCCGACCAGCCCAGCAGGCAGGCGAGGACGACGCCCGAAAGCGAGAACGCCGAGGTCAGCAGCACGAGCGCGGCCAGCAGCGCCGCTAACCCGCCCAGGACAGCCTCGACCCAGACGAGCCGCACCTCGCGGATCCGTGCGGCGCCGCGGAACTTGGGGGTCCGCAGGAACGCGGCCCTCTCCTGGACGAGCGCCTTGGCGCAGGCGAGCGCGATGACCCACGAGAGTGACATGTTGACCCGCAGGGCGGCGAGCGCGAGCGGCGGGGCCGCCCCCATCGTGGTGCCGAGGCCCCACAGGTAGCGCGTCAGGTTGAGCCCGATGAACACGAGCGGGAGCACGATGCCCGTGGACGTTAGCCGCTGCACGACGAACGGGCGCCCGGCGATCTCGCCCAGCGCAGCGGCCGCCACGAACAGCCCGAACCCGAAGGTCAGCGCGTCGTTGAACCACCACAGGCCGCCGAGGATGTGGTCGTACCGCTGGCCGAGGCTGAGGTGGGATCGCGGCGAGAGGAGCGTCCTGCCGTGCCGTCGGAGGATCTGGATGCCGCCGAACGCCCAGCGGTAGCGCTGCTTGCGCAGGCCCTCGTACGTGAGCGGCATGATCCCCCGCCCGTACGCCTTGGGCACGTAGACCGGCCGGTAGCCGCGCTCGAGGATCCGGATGCTGATCTCCGCGTCCTCGGTGATGATGGTCTCGTCCCAGCCGCCCACCTCCTCGAGCGCCGAGCGGCGGATGAGGCCCATCGTGCCGGCGAAGATGATCGCGTCGCGACGGGCGCGGCTGACCATCCCCACCTTGAAGAAGTAGCCGAAGCCGACGTAGCAGGCCCGGTAGAACGCGGAGGCCTCCCAGGCTCGGTAGTCCTGCGGCGTCTGGACGAACGCGACCCCCGGGTCCGCGAAGTGGGGCACCGCGTCGTGCAGCCAGGCCGGGTCGACCACGTAGTCGGCGTCGACGACGCCCACGACCTCGACGCCGTCGGGCAGATGGGCGAGTCCCCAGTTGAGTGCTCCCCCTTTGTAGCCCGGCCACTCCGGGAGGTGGACGAACTCGACCCGATGGCCCAGCGCCCGGAGGCGGGCGCACTCGGCCTCGACGGGCTGCCAGAGAGCGGGGTCCGTGGTGTTGTTGTCGATGACCTGGACGCACAGCGCGGGGTAGTCGACCGCGACGAGCGAAGCAAGCGTCTCGAGCACGAGGTCGGGCGGCTCGTTGTAGGTGGGCACCTGGAGGCACACGAGCGGAGCCGGCGCGGGCATGGCCGGGGCCGTGGGGTCCACGGGCGGTGCGCAGAGCGCGTCCACCATCTCGAAGGCGCTGGCCAGCAGCAGGGCCATCGCCCCGCCTGGAGCAGCAGCAGTGCGGCGCCCAGCAGCAGTGCCAGCGGATCGCCGCCCAGGAGGACAGTCGCGCGGACGAGATAAGCGGCGTAGAGCGCGAAGCACACCAGGACGGTGGCGAGGAGCCACGCTCCCGGCGCATACCAGCGACGGGGCATCAGCAGCGCGACCACTGCGGTGGCGACGAGGACGAGGATCGACGGCGCAGGCAGGAGCGGCGCGAGGAGCACAACCGCGAACCCGGCGAGCCGCGTGACGTAGCCGGTCGGTCGACGACCGGTCAGGATGACGGCGGCGGTCAGGAGGACGGTCGCGGCGAGCGAGGTGAGCAGGGCGTCGGTCAGCACGTCTCCCAGACTCGTCCGATCGGCTTTCCCCGGCGACGAGAACTCTACCAAGTCAGGAGCGCGTCTCCGGCGAGTCACCATAGCGTCACCAGCCGACAGCGGCCCGACCCGTCGCCACGAGCAGGAGCATCGGCTCCGCGCAGGCCATCGAGAACGCGCACGCCGACGGCGCGAACGACAGCAGCGGCAGGCCGCCCGTGGTGGCATCGGCGTCGACCTGAACCGCGGCGGGGCGCAGGCGCACTGCCCGCCGCCGCGGAGCCGCAGGGCGAGGAGATGGGCCTGTTCTCGCGGGGTCGGCAAGGCCAGTTCGGGAACGGTTTGGGGCGGCCGCGGGGCGGCCACTACGATCTGGGGCGAGGAGGTGATCGGCGATGCGCTTCGGGGCGGCGTTCTGGGTCCAGCGCACGGGGTGGCCCGAGCTGCGCGAGGCGGTCGCGGCGGCGGAGTCGGCGGGCTTCGACGACCTGTGGATCGACGACCACCTGCTCTCGGACGAGGCCGACTGGCCGGACCCCAAGCTCGAGGGCTGGACGACGCTGGCGGCAATCGCCGCCGTGACGACCCGGCCGCGGCTGGGGCTCATGGTCGGCGCGAACACGCTGCGCAACCCCGGGCTCGTGGCCAAGATGGCGACGACGGTCGACCACATCTCCGGCGGCCGCGCCATCCTCGGCCTCGGCGCGGGCTGGTTCGAGCGCGAGCACGACGCGTTCGGGTTCGACTTCGGCTCGGGCGTCGGCGAGCGACTCGACCGCCTGGTCGAGGCGGTGCCGCTCATCCGCCGGCTGCTCGACGGAGAGGAGGTCACCCACGAGGGGCGTTGCTACCGCTTCGACCGTGCGGTGTGCGCGCCTCGGCCCGTCCAGGCTAGGCTGCCGATCCTGATTGGGGGGGCCGGGCCGCGCAAGACGATCCCGTTGATCGCGCGGTCGGCGGACCTGTGGAACGCCTACGGCACCCCCGAGGAGCTGGCTGCGGCGGACGCGCTCCTCCGGGCGGCGTGCGAGGCGGCGGGCCGCGACGCGCGAGAGATCGAGCGGACCACGGACCTCAACGTGGTGATCCGTGAGGATCGCGCAACCGCCGAGGCGGCGTGGGCCGACTGGCACCGGGTGCACCGGCCGCAGGCTGGCGAGGGCCGCCTCTCAGCCGGCGGCTCAGTCGCGGAGGTCGCCGACGCCCTGCGCGCCTATCGCGACGTGGGCTTCGAGCACCCGGTGCTCATCTTCCGGACGCCGTTCGACCTTGAGACCATCGGGCGCCTGCCGGAGCTGCGCGCCGCGCTCTCGGACTGACGCAGGAACAGCAGGACCCAGACCGGCAGCAGCACATCAACCCACCCGAAGCCGTGGCCCAGTGCCTCGGCACGGAGGCGGTTGCCCGCGTCAGGGTCCAGCACGACCAGCGTGCCGCCAATCGCCAACCCGATGATGATGATGGCGTGCGTGCGCCGGCAGACGTCCCCCTGGACCGATCGCTCTCGCTCGTCGGCCTCATCAGAGGCGATCTGCGGGAGCGCGCGCTTGGAGAGGTACACGCCGGCCGTGAGCGGCATGAGATGCAGGGCTGCGAGGGACTGCAGGCCCGGCTCGAACCCGCGCGCGCGGGGGCGGGTTCGAGCCAAGAGGTCGCTGTGGCGCACGACGGCAGTCAAGCCGGCTGCGAACGGGACGGCGAACGACCAGATCTCCACCGGGCTCCGCCTGTCGGCGCCGTCACCAGCAGCGGAGGGTGTTGTACTCACGGGATACGCCAGGTGTTGTAGGAGTACAACAAACGGAGAGAGCCGTGGATGACCGAGTCGGTGCCCAGCCTGATCCGCGCTTCGTCGCGGACGCAGAGGTGCGCGCGAACGGCGGCGAGATCGTGTACCGCGGACCGCTGCGCGTGGACGACGCCCGCTGGGCCGCCGAGGCGGCGCGACTGCACCGCGGTCTTCGGGTCCGGGATGCGACGGACCCGGACCCGAGGGCGTGGGCGGCGCTCGTGTTCCCCGACGGCAGCGTTCGGCTCAGCCCCTCGGTCGCCCGGGCGCGCTGGTGGCGGCAGGAGCCAGGCGACTAGCAGCCGCGGCCGCCGCCTACTCCCAGCGGAACGTCCGCGCCGCGATCCCCAGGCACACGACGAGCCACCCGGCGAGGATCGCGATGTCCAGGCCCAGCGGCGCCACCTGCGTCCCGTTCACCATCACCTGGCGCATCGCGTCGCCGAGGTAGGTCAGCGGCAGGAAGCGCGCGATGGTCTGGAGGAACCCCGGCAGGAAGTCGAACGAGAAGAAGATGCCCGAGAGGAACATCATCGGCATCTGGACGACCTGGACCACGCCGGTGGCCTGCTCCTCGGTCTTGAGGAACGAGGCGAGCGCGAACCCGATGGCGAGGAAGGAGCCGGCGCCCAGCAGGACCACGCCGACGACCGCGAACAGGTTGCCCACGATGCGGACGTCGAAGAACACGTAGCCGATGCCCAGGATCAGCACCATGTCAACGAGCGCGACCATCAGCCGCAGCAGCACGTTGCTGCCCACCAGCTTCCAGCGGGCGAGCGGGGTGGCGCCGAGCCGCTTGAGGATCCCCTTCTCGCGCTGCTGGACAAGCGGGATCGCCGCGAACACGCCCAGCTGCATCAGGGCCATGGCGAGGATGCTCGGGACCAGGTAGGCGACCGAGCTGATCGTGGTTGACTGCAGGGACAGCTGACTCACGGTGACGACGGCCGACCCGCCGACCGCCTGGAGGTTGACCGCGTTGGCCACCTGGTTCACGACGCCCTCGACCACCTGCGTCGTCTGGTTCTGCGACGGATCCCCGTACACCTGGATCGCGACAGGCGTCGCACTGCCCGACCGCGCCTGGGCCAGGGCGTCCCCGAGCCCCTTGGGGATGACGATCACGGCCGACACGTCGCCGTGCTGCATCGCCGCCTTCTCGTCGTCCAGAGTGCCCTCGTGAAGGCTCAGCAGCTGGACCCCGCCGAAGGCCTGGCGCAGGCCGGCCGACGCAGCCGAGCCGTCCTGGTCCACGTAGCCCACGGCGATCCTGGTGTCGGCACCGCCGCCGCCGAAGATCCAGCCGAACAGGAACACGAACATGATGGGGAAGAAGATCGTCCAGAACAGGGCCGCGCGATCGCGCACCAGGCTCCTGACGTTGGCGACGGTGAGGCCGAGCAGGGTTCGCATCGTCGGGCTCCTAGTCCCGCAGCGCCCGACCGGTGAGGTCGAGGAACACGTCTTCGAGGGTGGCGTGGCGGATCCCCAGGTTGCCCGGCTCGACGTGCAGCCCCTCGGCGGTCGCCAGCAGCGCGCCGATGGTGCTCGCGACGTCCACGGAGTACAGGACCG
>JAJXUG010000017.1 GCA_021783095.1 Chloroflexota bacterium
TCGCGGTCCCCACCCGCTACTTCGACGAGGCGAGCTCGGTCGGCTTCCGGCGCAGCGTGGTGTACGGGCTCTCGACCCTGCGCGTCGTGGGCCGCTACCTGCTCCACCGCACGGGCCTCCGGCGCTCGCCCAAGCTCAGGCCGCGGGCGCC
The DNA here is from genome assembly GCA_021783095.1 of Chloroflexota bacterium. Taxonomy (GTDB): domain Bacteria; phylum Chloroflexota; class Limnocylindria; order Limnocylindrales; family CSP1-4; genus CAIXZV01. The sequence goes on from JAJXUG010000017.1 coordinate 152, forward strand.
CCGCCGCGAGGCCGGCGCCGCCTGATGCGCTCCCGGGGCGGGCTCGGGCGGGCTGCGGTGGGGATCGCCATCTCGGCGGTCGCGCTGTACCTGGTGGTTCGGAGCGTCGACCTCGGTGCGACCTGGAACGCCATGCGCACGGCGCAGCCCGGTTGGCTGCTGCTGCTCGGCGGCTTCGTCGCCACCGATCTGCTCATCCGCGGCCTCCGCTGGCGGATCCTGCTCTCGCCCGTGGGCCGCGTCGCGTACCGCGACTCGCTGGGGGCGCTCCTCGTCGGCTACCTCGCCAACAATGTCCTGCCCGCACGGCTGGGCGAGATCATCCGCAGCCACGACATGGGCGAGCGCTCGGGACTGTCCAAGTCGACGATCCTGGGCACCATCGTCGTGGAGCGGGTCATGGACACGCTCGTGGTGGTGGTGATCGCGGCGATCGCGATCTTCGTCCTCTCGGTGCGCGGCGTGGTCGCGTCCGCGGTGCTGGTCGGGCTCGCCGTCACCGCACTGCTCGTGGTGGGGATCGTCGTGGGCTTGGTGGCCCACCGATTGCCCGGCGCCGATCGCCTGTCCGCGTTCATCTACCGCTGGCCGCGCATCCACGGGCTGCTTGTCCGGCTGCGCGCCGGGCTGGCGATCGTCAGCAATGTCCGGGTCATGGCGATCGCGCTCGTGCTCACGCTGGGCTCGTGGTCCTGCGCAGTGCTCGGGTTCGCGGCAGCCGCCCAGTCCGTGGGCATCCAGCCGACGATGGGCCAGGCCGCGTTGCTCGCGGCGGGCGTCAACCTCGCGACCGCGGTGCCGGCCGCGCCGGGCTACGTGGGCACGTTCGAGCTGGCGGCGGTGGCCATCGCGGCGTCCGTGGGCATCGAGCGCGAGCCCGCCCTCGCCTTCGCGGTGCTGGTGCACGCGTTCTCGCTGCTGATCACCTCGCTTGGGGGCGCGGCTGCGCTCCTCGTCGGCGGGCGGCGTCGCGCCCGGCTAGAGGTTCCCGTCCCGGAGCCGGGGACTGAGCCATGAGCGGTCGTGGGGCGCGACCTTGGCCGGGAGCCTGGGAGCGAGGCGGGGACTGGATGGCCGAGGCGGCCGCCGACCTGGCGCATCTGGGTTTCGAGCTGCTCGATGGGCTGGAGCCCGGGACCGCGCCCGGTCCACGGCTGCTGGTCGCCCTGCGCGACGAGCCCACGCTCGAGCACTTTGACCCCGAGGAGGCGACGTTCTGGGAGGTCCACGCCGGCCGAGGCCGACTGGCGACGCTCAATCGGAAGACCGTGCTGCCGCATGAGCAGCCGTTCTCCTGGGGGCGGATCCAGGTTGCCGACCGGATCCCCGTGACGAACCAGTTCCTCACCTTCGGCGGCGCGCTGGTCGCCGACGCCGCCAACGATCACGAAGCCTTCGCGGCGTTCGTGTCGCCTGCGCCGATCGTGCGCTGGGCCGGCCATTCGCAGGGCGTTGACCCGCTGGTCGACGAGATCGGCGCGTTCTTCGCCCGGCTGATGGTCCCGATCGACTTCCAGCCCGAGGCCGAGACGCGCATCGCCCAGGCTGATCCCGACACGCTCTACGCCGTCTTCCTCCACGACGCGGCGAATCGGTTCCGGCCGGGCGGCCGCCTGCGCGACGAGTACCCGGACGTGGCGGCCGGGCTGACCCACGAGGCGCGGTCCCTGCATCGCGACAAGCCGGCTGCCTGGCAGGCTGGCGCCGACCTCCTGGCGTCGTTGCAGCTGGGATCGTAGGAGCGGACTCCACGCCCCACGTCCGCGAGGCCGGGGTCGGAGCCGAGTGGGCCGGCTCGAGAATCGGGGTGAACCGGGGCAGGATGGCACTTGGCGTCGGCGGCCCCGGGCGAGATCGTGAGTGGACGCCGGTGTCGGCGGGTATGTTCTCGAGGGCCCGTGCGACTCCGGATGTGCTCGAGGAGCCGTGATGATTCAGGTGCTGCGACCTGCCCTGCAAGCCATCCCGGTCACGGTCCACCGGTCCGTGTCCGGGACCCGATCCCGGCTCGCCCTCGAGCTGCGCGTCGTCGCGGAAGATCTCGCCGGCCGCGTGGACAGAGACGAGCTCACCTCCGACGAAGAACTCCGACTCAACGACGCGCTCGACGGCGCCGTTGAGTCCGTCCTGCCCCAGGTCCTCGACGTCCTGGAGCAGGCGCTCACGCCGCGCGTCGAGGCGCTGCCCCTCCACGCGCGACTCACGCTGACCAGAGCCCGGGGGCGTCGCGAATACGGGCTCGATTGAGCCCGACGGGCTCCTCAAGCCCGGCGCCGCCCTCAGCGGCCCAATGCGGCCGGCACCGATCCCCCCCGGTGCCGGCCGCGACCCGTTCCGGCGCCCGGGAGCGCATGAGCGCCTCCCCCGAGCGGATCCTGCAGTCACGCTCGGACCCGGGCTGCGCCGCCGGGGCCGGAACTTCAGATCTCGCGTGCGAACGCTACGCGCGGTCCAGCTCCCGGGAGATCGCGCGCAGGATGAACCGCGCTGCCTCCGCGCTCTTGCCGCCCAGCCTCTCACCCTCGTCGGCCGAGAGCGCGCGGGCCAGGTCAGCGAGCATCAGGTCCAGCGCCGGAGTCCGCACCAGCGCCCCGGAGGCGAACGCCGCCTCCAGCCCGGCGGCGGCGTTCCGGGCGTTGTCCACCGCGTGGCCCCTCGCCTCCACGCGCTCGCGGAAGGCAGCCCGGGCGGCGTCGGCGGCGGGGCCAGCGGACGGCACGGCGCTCAGCCCTGAGGTGGCGCCGCGGCGTCGGCGGCGGCGCCCGTGGACGGCATCGACTCAGGCCCGCCGGGTGATGCTGGCGCGGCCGTCGGCGGCGGCCCGCTCCTGCCAGCGGCGCGCCCGCCACTCGGGCTCGAGGATGCTCATGTGGATCTCGTCCCACCACTTGCCGTCGCGCCAGATCGCCTCGCGCGCCCGGCCCTCGTCCACGAAGCCCACGCGCGCGTAGGCGCGGATCGCCCGCTCGTTGAACGCGAACACGGTGAGCGCGACCCGGTGCAGGTTCAGCGCGGAGAAGGCGTGGTCGACCATGAGCTCCGTGGCCTCGCCGCCGTAGCCCTTGCCCCAGCAGTCGTGCTCGCCGATCGTGATGTGGAACAGCGCCGAGCCGTTGTCGCCGTCGAACTGGCTGAAGGCGCAGGAGCCGATGAGCCGGTTGCTCGCCTTGACGTGGATGCCCATCGCGAGCGCATCGGGGCCGATCGCGCGCATCAGGAAGAACCGCTCGATCTCCTCGGGGCGCATCGGCCCGTCCTGGTAGCGGGTCAGCCGCGCGACCTCCGGATCCGCATACCAGCGCTGGAAGTCGGCCAGGTTCTCCCGCGTGTGGCGGCGCAGGACCACGGTCTCGCCCTCGAGGTGCTCGGGGAACCAGCGTCGGTGGAGCATCAGCGCTCACCCTATACCATCGCGCTCATGCGCCGCTGGAGCGAAATCGCCGATCGCGTCGCCGCCACGAGCAGGACGTCCGAGAAGACGGCGATCCTCGCGGACTACCTCGCCTCGCTCGCGCCTGACGACCTCCCCGTCGCGACGGTGTTCCTGACCGGGCGGCCCTTCTCGGACCAGCGCACCATCGGCATCGGCTGGGCCGGGCTCGCCGCGGCCGTCCGCGCGGTAGCCGATGTCGACGCCGGGGCACTCGGCCGCGCCTATGACGACTCGTCGGACCTCCCGACCTCCGTCCGCGATGTCCTCGCGGCGGCGGGCCACGCCCCCGACCCGGCGGCGGAGCCCACCCTCGCCGAGGTGCGCGACGCGTTCGACCGGATGGAGGCGGCCGCCGGGCCGGCCGCGAAGCAGGCCCTCCTCGAGGCGCTCATCCGCCGCAGCTCCCCGGCCACCGCGGGCGCCCTCGTCAAGGTGCTGACGGGCGAGCTCCGCATCGGGCTCCGCGAGGGGCTCCTGGAGGCGGCCATCGCCCGCGGTTTCGGCCGCCCGCTGGTCGCCGTCAAGCGCGCCACGCAGCTCACCGGCGACGTCGGGCGCGCAGCCGCCCTCGCCCGCGAGGACCGCCTCGGCGAGGCCGGCCTCGCCCTGTTCCGCCCGATCCGGTTCATGCTCGCGTCGCCCGCCGAGGACGCGGCGGAGATCATGGCGCGTCTCGGCCCCGTGGCGTGGGTGGAGGACAAGTACGACGGCATCCGCGCCCAGCTCCACCGGCGGGGGACCGAGGTGCGCCTCTTCTCGCGCGACCTCAACGACATCGGCGGCCAGTTCCCGGAGGTGATCGACGCAGCGCGCGAGCTCGCGTGGGCCGGCATGCTCGACGGCGAGGTCCTCGCCTGGAATGATGGCAGGGTCCTGCCGTTCCTCCAGCTCCAGGCGCGCCTGGGGCGCAAGTCGCCGTCGGCCAGGATCCGCGCGGAAGTCCCGGTGATCTTCGTGGCCTGGGACGCGCTCGCCCTCGACGATGACGGGGACGGCGTCGTGCGGCCCCTGCTGGACGTGCCGCTCACGGAGCGGCGCGCGCGGCTGGAGCGGCTGGCGCTCCCGCTGGCCGCCGACGGCGGGGGCTTCGCGCTGAGCCATCTGGTCACCGTCGCGTCGGCGGACGAGCTGGAGGCCGCGTTCACCGCCGCCCGCGCGAGGCGCAACGAGGGACTGATGGTCAAAGACCCGGCCAGCGCCTACACACCCGGCCGACGAGGGCTCGGCTGGCTGAAGATGAAGAAGGCGCTGGCGACGCTCGACTGCGTGGTGGTGGGTGTCGAGGTGGGTCACGGCAAGCGGCACGGCGTGCTCTCGGACTACACGTTCGCCGTCCGCGACGAGGCGAGCGGCGACCTCGTCACCATCGGCAAGGCGTACAGCGGTCTGACGGATGCGGAGATCGCGGAGATGACCCGCTGGTTCGAGGCGCACACGATCTCCGTGCACGGCCGGTTCCGCCTCGTCGAGCCGACGGTCGTGGTCGAGGTGGCGTTCGACGTGATCATGCGCAGCACGCGCCACCGGTCCGGCTACGCGCTCCGCTTCCCGCGGATCGCCGGGCTGCGGCTCGACAAGCCTGCCGACGAGGTCGACACGACCGCGACGGTGGCTGCGCTGTACGAGGGACTCCAACACGGTGCCGAGCACCTCGTGACCGCCTCTGCGCGCCGCTGACGCCGGCATGCGATCGGGCCGCCCCTGACCGGGACCCATGGGGCCCGGCCTGAGGGCGCCTCGCGGCGGCCCCTTCGCCGGAGACCCATGGCCTGCCACCGCTCGCCCGCGGATGTGGCGCAGGCTTCGCGAGCCTCGTACCCTGTACGCACGCGTCCTCGTCCAGGTGCGACCGGGGAGGAAGCCATGTTCGCAGCGTTCTCGGATCTTGGCCGAGTTGAACTCACCCTGTACACCGATTCGCTCATCGTCCGAGGCGGCGTCCGGACCCGCCAGCATCGGGTGAGCGACATCCTCAACCTGTCGGAGACGCCCTACCTCGTGCTCGAGGGCGTCACGGTGACCGAGCTCGACGGACGCACCGAGCCGATCACAGCCGACGTCGCCCAGATCAACCTCGACGCGGTGCTGTTCGCCGTGGTGGACACGCCCGTGGCGCCCTCGCCCGAGCTCCGCGCGCCCAAGATGCAACGCGGGGCGATCATCTCGGTCCCGCCGTTCCGGGTCACCGGCACGCTTCACCTGCTGGCCGGCTCGACCAACCTGCGCGAGGCCCTGACCGACTTGACCGGGCGGTTCCTGCCCGTGACCGACGCTGAGTTCCAGGCGAAGGCGCTGGGCCTGGACCCGCAGCCCGCGCTGATGGTCGCGGTCAACCACCAGCGGGCGCACATCCTCGCCCAGTACTCGCATCTCGGGGATCGGCCGGGCGAGAGCGGCCCGGCCGCGGCGGACCCCTGGGAGGGGACCCGCTGAGTCGGCCACTCCGCCAGCCGCCGAGCTCGGCGGCAGGGCAACGCTCCGTTCTGGCGCCCTGCTGCCCCTCAGCGCCCCAGCAGCAGGTCGAAGCGCTCGCCCCACTCGGACCAGCCACCGTCGTACACCGCCACGTCTTCGTGGCCCAGGAGCGTGAGCACGAAGGCGAGGCGCGTGGCCGCGACCCCCGCGGCGTCGTAGCAGACCAGGCGCCGGTTCTTGGTGATGTTGGCCTTGAGCAGCAGGGTCCGCAGCTCGTCGGGGTCCCGCAGCAGCTGCGAACCGGGCCGGCTCAGCGCAGCGGCAGGCAAGTTGATGGCACCCGGGATGTGGCCCAGGCGCGTGGCCTCACCCTCGAGCCCGCGGAACTCAGCTGGCCCGCGCGCATCGAGCAGCTGCACCTCGGGTGAGCCGAGCAGGTTGCGGACGTCGCCGATGGTCAGCCGCAGCCGGACCTGCGCGCGGGGCGTGAAGGTGGCGCGCGGCGGCTCGGGGATGCCGTTCACCACCTGGTGCCCGCCCGACGTCCAAACCGGCCATCCGCCATCAAGGACCCGGGCCGCCTCGTAGCCGTAGGCGCGCAGGCTCCACCACACCCGCGAGGCGTAGTAGCCCTGCGTGTCGTCGTAGATCACGACCGACGTCCCGTCGCCGATCCCCGCGCGCGACATGGCCGCCGCGATCCTGTCCGGCGCCGCCAGCTGGAACGCGCTGCCGCCGTCCGTCACCTGCGTCACGGCCTCGCGCCAGTCGAGGTGGACCGCGGAGGGGACGTGCCCCGTGCCGTAGAGCGTGGCCGCGGTGCCGTCGATCCGCCAGCGGACGTCGAGCACGCGGAGGTCGGGCCGATCGAGGTTCTCGGCCAGCCAGTCGGGCGTGGCGAGGAGCTCCGGGCGGGCGAAGCCGGACACGCGGACCTCCAGCGGTGACGGGGCGCCGGCCCAGCGCAGGCGCATCGATATCATACGGGCGTGCTGTCCCCCTTCATGCCGGAGCCCGAGCGGGTTGCGGCCGTCCGCGAGCTCCTGCCCGCCACGCGCGCCGGGATCTACCTCAACGCCGGCACGTGCGGCCCAATCCCCGCGGAGTCGCAGCGCGCGATGGACGAGCAGGCGGCCCTCGAGCTGACGACCGGGCGCGCCCTCGCGGAGCAGTGGCGGGACGCGTCAGCCCGGATGGACGAGGCGCGGGCAGCCGTCGCGGCCGTGATGATCGCGGACCCCGCGGACATCGCCCTGACGCACTCGACCTCGGACGGGCTCAACCTGATCGTCTCGTCGCTGCCCTGGCGGCCCGGCGACCGCGTCCTCACGACCAGCCACGAGCATCCCGGCGGCCTCGGGCCGCTGCTCGCGCTCCGGGCGCGACTCGGGGTGGAGGTGGAGCGGGTGGACGTGGGCGACGGCGGCGATCCCGATCGCGTGGTGGCCGCCTTCGAGGCCGCGCTCGTCCGGCCGGCCCGCGCGATCATGGTGAGCCACGCGCTCTGGACCACGGGGGCCGTGCTGCCCGTGGCCCGCCTGGCCGCCCTCGCGCGCGCCGCCGGGGTCGTCTCGGTGGTGGACGGCGCCCAGTCCGCGGGCGCGATCCCGGTGGTCCTCGACGAGCTGGGCGTGGACGCTTACGCGATGCCCGCCCAGAAGTGGCTGCTCGGCCCGGAGGGCATGGGTGCCCTGTGGGTCCGCCGCGGGCTGGCCGACGCCACGGTCCCGGCTCTCGCGGGCTACCTCTCGTACCGCGAGTTCTCGTTCGAGGAGCCGGTGCTCCAGCCGGGCGCCCGCCGCTTCGAGGCGACCGGCTTCCACCGGCCCTCCGTGGTGGGCTTCGCCCGCAGCCTCGGCTGGCTCTCGATGTACGTCGGGGTGCCCTGGGCGCAGGAGCGGGCGGTCCGTCTCGCGGGCGCGATGGCCGACCGTCTGGCCGCGATCCCGGGCGTGAGCCTCGTGACGCCGCGGCCCGTCGCCGGTACGCTGGTCGCGTTCCGGATCGCGGGCTGGACTGCGGCCGAGGCCCTCGCGGAGGTGGCGCCGCGGGCCATGGCGATCCTCCGCGACCTGCCCGCGATCGACGCCCTCCGCCTCTCGATCGGCTTCTGGACCACCGCGGCCGAGCTCGACCGGGTGGCTGAGGTGGTCGAGCAGGTGGCACGGCACACGCCGGGGACCCTGCCGACGCGGCGGCTGACCGTCCTGGGCAGCGATGGCCAGCCCCTCGCCTGAGCGCCTGCGCCCGGGCGAGCCCCGGCAGCGCGGCTTCTTCGAGGTGCGGTGGCGCCAATTCCGCAAGGCGCCGCGGCCGGTCGTCCGGGCGGTGGTCAGCAGCCTCGTCATCGCCGTCGTGCTGGGCGTGGGGTTCGAGGCCTACGACATCGCCCTCGACAGCGGGGCCCACCTGCCCGGCGGCGATCTGCGCATCGGATTCCTGGCCCTGTACGTGGTGCTCGTGCTCGCGGTGGGCTCGTTCGTGACGTGGCTGATCGTCCCGCTGCCGTCCGGCGCGGCGCGCACGCGCACCACAAGAACGGGCTGGAGCGCGATGCTCGGCTTGTTCGCTGCCATCCCCATCGCCTACCTTGTCCTCGTTCTGTTCCACGAGATTCTCAAACCGATCCTCACCCACCTGTAGGGGGGTGCAGACCGGCGGGGTCTCGCTATCATCCACAGGTGGCGCTGGCCCCCTGCCAGCCGACGTAGAGGGTTCGTCCGTGGACTTCGACGACCGCGGGGTCGTGTCGTTGCCCAAACTCGTGGGGGGACCGAGGTACGCCCGCCCGCCCAAAGTCGGCGTGGCCGAGACCGCCCGGCCGCCCGACCCTGACGAACTCCCGCTGGTCAGCGCGCGCACACCCGAGGACCACGCTCTGGCGCAGGAGCTCGGCATCGAGCCGTCGCCCCCGAGCCCGCCGGCCGTGAACGAGGGAGCGGGCCGCGCCCTGCACCCGAGCGGCAGCTGGACCGCGGCCGGTGGCACCATAGGCGCGGACGTGCGTCCTCGACACCGCGGCCTCTCGCTGTTACGGGGCCGCAACGGCCGTTCCGGTGCCGGCTGAGCGTCTGCCGACACCGGACCGGCCAGATCCCCCGGGGGAGTAGCTCAATTGGTTAGAGCGGCGGGCTTATACCCCGCTGGTTCCAGGTTCGAGTCCTGGCTCCCCTACCAACCTCGGTGTCCGCGTCAGCGGCTCGTGCCCGAGGCTGCGATCTCGCGGACCAGCTGCTCAACTCGCTCGCGTCGCGTGGAGATCAGGCCGCGCTGGGGCGGGAGGGCGCCCATCCAGGACGCCAGGTCGCTCGGCCGGACCACCGCGCAGCTCGCGCTCCGCTCGACGCGGGGGTCGTTGGTCACCACCACGGCGTAGACCTTGACGACGAAGTCGCGGTCGTCGCCGGCCAGCCAGCCGCGGACGCGCTCGGCGTCTCGTGCGGTGCGCTCCATCGGCCCCTCGACCGGGATCCAGCGCCCGCGCTCGTCACGGATCTCCCAGCGAGGGCCGACGTTGCGGCTGATCGACTTCGGCGGCACCTCGCCGACCACCACGATGCCGAACGAGCCCAGCACGAGTTCGTGGACGCGGCGACCGCCCGGCAGGCGCAGGTCCGTCGCGGCCAGGGAATCCGGGCCGAGCGCCTCTCGGACCGCGGGGCTGAGGGGCCGCGGCCGGAGTGCGGCAGCCGCCTCGAATGCCTCCACCAGCCGTGTCACCCCGATGAGCAGCAGGCTCGCCGGGACGATCAGCACGACCGTCCAGACCAGGACGTTGACGATGACCTGGGCGTCGGACGGCCGGCCCTCGGGGATGAGCGACCCGACGAACGGCGTGCCCACGAAGAGCCACGCCAGCGATGCGGCCGCGGCGACCAGGAGGGTCGCGACGACGGCGGACCGGGCGACGGCGAGTCGCTGGACGATGGTCACGGGGGGAGCTGCTGCGATCACCTGCATGCCTCGATCCTGTGCGCGCGACGCGCGCCTGCGCGTGGCCGATTCGGCCTAGGTAGGAGGGCGCATGGGTTCCAGACTCCCCACCGGAGCGCACCGCACCGACACGATCGCGTGCTCGCACGCACCACCCCCCGCGAGCCTGCGCGCGCCGGGAGTCCTCCACGGTCGGGGAGGCGCCCCGGACGGGGGTCAGGCCGTCGTCGGGACCCCCGTACCATAGCCGCCGACTTGGCCACCCGAGATGCTGCGCGTGTCCCCGACGTTCTGGGTGATCAGGGGAGGCGGGCGCCTCGGTGGCTCACAAGCGGTTTCGCACAGTCCCGGCGATCATCGGCGTGCTCGGCAGCGTACGCGTCCGATCGCTCGCGGCCGCGGTGCTCCTCGTCTTCGCGGCGGTCGTGCCGGCCCTGGCGGCCCCGTCCGTCAGCTCGCCCGTCAACCTGAGCGATCCCGCCGTCTCGCCCGCCAGCGGGACCACGACGACGGACTTCACCTTCACGGTCACCTACCACGACCAGGGGCACGTCGCACCCGCGTACGTCCGCGTCAACGTCGCCGGCTCGCTGCACGCCATGGCCGCCAGCGGCGACGGCGGCCAGTGGCGGCACGACGTCGCCTTCTCGGCCACGTTCCGCCTCCCGGCGGGCAGCTGGCACAGCCAGTTCCAGGCCGTGGACGCGGACGGGGCGGTGGGCTCGATCGATGGGCCGACAGTCACCGTCCAGGGTCCCAGCCCGACGCCCAGGCCCACGCCGACCCCAACCCCCAAGCCGACCGCCACGCCCACCCCGAAGCCGACCCCCAAGCCGACTGCGGAGCCCACGCCCAGCCAGACCGCCGGCGCAACGGCCCGGCCCACCCCGGCTCCCACCTCCCCGCCCGCCACGCGTCCCGAGCCCACGGGGCAGCCCGCCGACCAGCCCGGGTCGAGCACGGCGCCGGGCGGCGACGGGTCTTCGGATGGATCAGCGGGGCCCTCCGTCGCCCCTGCCTCCGCGGGCGGGACCGACAGCCCTGGCGCGACCCCGTCAGTCAGCGACGCGTCGGCCTCGCCTGCTCCCACGTCGAGCGACGGGGCGGTCGCGGTCATCGTCCCCCCTGCCGGCAACGGCGGCGGCGGCTCGACCGGCGCCGACAGCGGGAGTGGCGGACCAGGGCGCGCCTCGGACGGCCCATCTGGCGGCAACGGCGGCGGCCTCGGGCACGGGGCCGCACTGGGCGGCCCCTCGACGGCGGCCGCGATGCTGCGCCTCATGCCCACGATGGTCGTGACGACTGGCGGGGTGGCGATGGCGATGGCGTTCCTGGCCTTCGGCCGTCGTCGCCGCGACGAGTCGCCGACCGCGCCCGACGCGTTCCTGGCTGCTGCCGCGGCGACGGGCATGCCCAGTGCGGCGGCCGCGAACCTCGTCCCCGCCGCAGTGCTGGTCCCCGATTCAGAGGCCGTCGCGAACGCGGTCCGGGCCGCGGTTGGCGCGCCGGCGGCTGCTGCGCCTGCCGATTCTGACGTTCCCCGCTGGCGGCGCCAGTCCCTGATGGACGCCCGCAAGGCCGATCCCGCGCGCTACGTGCGCACGTCGATCAGCCTCGAGTTCACCGGCCAGGCGAGCGATGCCGTCTCCGGCCTCGAGCGCCGTCGAATCCGCTATCGGCTCGTCAGCCTGCTCGACCGACCGGACGACGTCCGCGGCGTTGAGATCGGCTCCCTTGACGAGGGCGACGAGGTGGTCCTGCTCGAGCGGCTGGGGACCTACTGGCGGATCCTGTGCCCGGACGGCCGCGAGGGCTGGCTCCACAAGATGGTCCTCGGCTCGGCGATCGTGGACGCCCCGCCGCAGGTTGCAGCGCCGCCGCCCGCCGCGCTGCAGTCCGCCCTCCCGCCGGCGCCCACCGGCCCGCTCCCGCCCGCCGGGCTGCTGCCGCCCGTGCCGCTCGCGGCCACGCGGGGCAACGTCGGCGGGACGTGGACCTCGGCGGACGAGGGGCCGGCGCCGGGCTCATTCGAGGACGTGCTGCGCCTCTACTCCGAGCGGCGCCAGCAGTTCGGCGAGGCCTAGCCTCGCTCCCCCGAACCCGGGACGTCGCGGCGCCCGCCGCGCCTCCCGGAACGTCGCTCGGGCGCCTTGCGCAGCACCACGATGTGCTGGTGCGCGATGTTGGGCACGAACGTCCGCGGGTACCCGTACGGACGGAGCCGCGTCCCCGCCTGGTACCAGGCGATGTCGCCCTTGGGGACGAGCCCCACGGCGTCGGCGCGGGCGGCGAGGTCGGAGCCCGTGAACAGGTAGCGGCCGCCCTGATACGCGTCGCGGACGATGAGCACCGCGTACCGGCCCGGCCGCAGCACCCTCTGGACCTCCGCGAGGATCCCGCCCATCGCATCGAGGAAGGCTGGGTAGTCGGGCAGGTTGGCGAGGTCGCCGGCGAGCTCGGACACCATGGCGTAGTCCGTGCGCCGGTTGGCGTGGGCCTCGGCCAGCTTGCCGCCCGCCATCGTCATCGGCAGCTGCACGTTGTACGGCGGGTCGGTGGCCACGAAGTCGATCGAGGCGTCCGGGATGGCGCGCAGGAGCTCGCGGGCGTCGCCCACCCGAAGCTCGCAGCCCGACGGGTCGAAGCCGCGCACGCCGCCGGGGTCGTTGGGGCCGAGGTCGGCGAGCCGGGGCCCGGCGCCCCCGTGCTCGGCGGCGAGCGAGGCGACCGTCTCCGCGTAGACCGCGGCCCAGCGCGGGTCCAGCTCGATCCCGATCGCCCTCCGCGGACCGCGAGCGATGGCCGCCCCCAGCAGCGTCCCGCCCACGCCCGCGAACGGGTCGAGGACCAGCTCGCCGCTCCGCGTGAAGAACTCGATGAGGCGGGCCATCAGCCGGGGCGGCTTGTTGGCGCCGTGCGCCTTGCGCCGAGCATGGCCCAGCTCGCTCGGGTAGGCGGTGCTCCACACCGACTTGGTGAAGTAGAGCCACTCCTCGCCGGGCAGCTCGTTGAGGTCGTTGCGGGGATGGGGCGCGCGGCGTTCCTGCACGTCATGAGCGTACTCGGCGCGACGGCTCGTCGGCCGGCGCCTCCGGGCTCCGTAGAATGAGGGCGATGCCGGGTCGTGTCGTCAGCCGACGGTTCATCGGGCGAGAGCCGGATCTCGCCCGGTTCGACGCGGCGATCGCGGCCGCGGCGAGCGGGATGGCCACCACCGTCGTGGTCGCGGGGACCGCGGGGATCGGCGTCTCGCGGTTCCTCGACGAGGGGCTCGCCCGCGTCGCGGCGTCGTCGGCCGCCCCGCTCGTGCTGCGCGGCCGAGCCCACGGACCCGCCGATCCCCCCTGGCAGTCCGTCCTCGACGCCCTCGGCCCGCTGTTCGCCAGCCGCCCGCAGACCGAGCTCGAGGGGCTGCTCCGGGGCGACGCCCGCCCGATCCTCGCCGATCTGCCGGGGCTGGCCGCCCTGGCCGCGTCGGTTCCGGCGCCGGCCATCAGCGCCCTCGCCGACCCCGAGCGTCGCCAGCCGCGCGCGCTGGAGGCGATCCTGCGCTGGCTGGGCCGGGTCGCCGCCGAGCGGCCGATCGTGCTGGTGCTCGAGGACCTCCACGCCGCGGACGCCGCGACGCGCGCCCTGGCGACGTTCTTCGCCCGGACCGCCAAGCACGAGCGGATCGCGCTCGTCCTGTCGTACCAGCCCGACCGCCTCCTGCGCGACCACCCCCTGCGCGAGAACCTGGCGGTGATCGACGCCGGGCTGCGGCCCCCCGTCCGCATCCACCTCGCGCCGCTGGCGCGACGCGACATCGCGGCGCTGATCGAGGGCATCGAGGGGGAGCGGCCGTCGGCGTCGATCGTCGTCCTCGTCGCCGAGCGCTCGGCGGGGTCGCCGCTCGTGGTGGAGGAGCTGATCTCCGCCCGGCGCGAGCTGCGCAACGCCACGCTGACCGGCACGCTGTCGGACCTGGTGGCGGCGAGGCTTGCGCGGCGCGCCCCGGAGTGCCGGCGCGTGCTCCGCCTGCTCGCCACCGCAGACCGCCCGATGGACCACCAGCGGCTGGAGCGGGCCGCGCAGGCGTTCGAGGAGCAGCGGGCCGGCCACCTGCCCCCACGGTCCTCCACCGCGCCCCGGCATCACGGCGACTCGCTGGACGCCGATCTCTCAGCCGGGCTGGACGAGGCGATCGAGCACGGGCTCGTGCGGAGGACCGACGACGGGCGGCTCCACATCCGCCACGAGCTGATCACCCGGGCCGTGATCTCGGACCTGCTGCCGGCCCAGGTTCCCCGGTACCGGACCGCCCTCGCTCTCGCCTTCGAGGACCAGCCCGTCGTCGCTGCGAACCACTGGCTCGCGGCGCACCGCCTGGCGGAGGCGCGATCCGCCGCGATCGCGGCGGGTCGGCAGGCGATGCGCCTCGAAGCGCCCGAGGACGCGCTGGCCGCGCTCGAGACGGCGCTCGAGCTGCCGCCCCCCGTGGACCCGGATTCGGGCGACGACCCCGCCGAGCTCGCCCAGCTCGCGGCCGAGGCCGCCTACGCCTCGATGCGCCCCATGCGGGCGGTGGCGTACGGCGAGAGTGCGCGCGCCGCGCTGGGGGAGCGCCGTGACCGGATGGCATGGGCCGTGCTCGAGGGACGGCTGGGCCGGTACCGGCTCGCCGCCGGTGACCCGACGGGCGCCACCACGGCCTTCCGCCGGGCGGCCGAGACCGTGCCGCCCGAGGCCTCCGTGGAGCGGGCGCGGATCCTGGCCCTGCTCGCCCAGGAGCGGATGATCGCGGGCTCCTTCGCCGACGCCGAGCGGGCCGCGGACCGCGCGCTCGAGCTGGCCCGGATGCTGGGCGACGCCGCCGAACCCGAGGCGATCCACGCGCTGACCACGCTGGCGACCATCTACGGCTGGGGCGGGCGCCCCGAGGCGGCGCCCGACATGCTCCGGGAGGCGCAGCGGCGGGCTGACGCCCTGGGGCTGGCCGAGGAGCGCTGGCGCGCCACCATCAACCTGACGTCCGTCCTCGAGCTGCTCGGCCGGCCGTCCGAGGCTGTGGACGAGACGTTCCGGGGCATGGCGTGGGCCGCGGAGCACGACCTCGACGCCGTGTACGGGAACCTGCTGGCGGGCAATGTGGCCGGCGTGCTCGTGGAGATCGGGCGCTGGGTGGAGGCGCGCGAACTGAGCCTGCGGGCCCTCGACTGGAGCCCGGCGGGCATCCCGTTCGTGGCCGCGATCCTCAACCTCGTCATCGTCGAGATCGACACCGAGGCAGGCGAGGAGGCGGGCCTGCTGCTGGGCCGGATCCTGGTGGAGCTCGAGACCGGCGGCGACCTCCAGTTCGCCGTCCCCGCGTACCAGGCGACGGCCGCCTACGCGATGTGGAGCGGCGATCTGGCCGATGCGCGCCGCGCGGCCGAGCGCGGCTGGGCGCGCCTCCGGGGCACCGAGGACTGGGTGCTGGTGGCGCGCATGGCCTCGACCGCGCTGGAGGTCGAGTCGGCGATCGTTGCGGACGCCCGGGACCGGCGCCGGATCGGCGACATGGCGGCATCGCGGGAGCGCTCGAATCGGATCCTCGCCGAGGCGGAGGCGGCCGTGGCCCGGGTCCGCGCGGAGGGCGACGTGTTGGGCTCATCGGAGCCCGAGGCGTGCCTCGCCATGGCCCGCGCGTTCCACGCCCGCCTGATGGCCCGCGACGACCCCGCCAACTGGGCCGACCTGGCCGTCCGCTGGCACGCGCTCGGCGACCCGTACCGCGAGGCTCGCGCCCGCTGGCGGCAGGCCGAGACGATCCTCGGGGGCGCGATCGCCGGCCCGGGCGGCAACCGCGACCGGACCGACGCCCGGCTGGTCCGCGTCGACGCCCGCGAGCCGCTCGCCGAGGCGGTCCGGCTCGCCCTGGGCCTCCGCGCCCGGCCGCTGCTGCGGCGCCTCCGCGACCTCGCCGGGCGCGCCATGATCCCGCTCGCGCCCGAGGTGGACGCGCTGCTCGCCGAGCTTGCCGCGCCGCCGTCGCCGGTCACGGCCGCCGTGGCCACGGAGCCGCTCGCCGACGCGCCAGTCTCGATCGTCCACGCCCTGCCGCTCGCCGCGGCCCCGGCCACCGCGAGCCAGGACACCTTCGGGCTGTCGCGGCGCGAGCTCGAGGTGCTGGGGCTCATCGCGCAGGGCCGCACCAACCGCGAGATCGGCGACCGGCTGTTCATCAGCCAGAAGACCGTTGGGGTGCACGTCGGGAACATCCTCGCCAAGCTCGGCGTGTCGGGCCGCGTGGAGGCGGCGTCAGTGGCGATCCGCCTCGGGCTCGAGACCGCAACAGCGTCCGGCAAGGGCCGCTGAGCCTCGTTTGAACCCGCCCGGCGGCGCAGTCGGACGTCTTTCGGTAGATTCGCCCCAGGTCCGCCCTGCCGGTGTTGCCCATTTCGAGGTCCCCATGCGCCGTCCCCTCGCCGCCGCCGCCATGCTCGTCGTCGCTGTCGTCGTGTCCGCCTGCGCCGCGGCACAGCCGCCGGCTTGGACCTATGCGCCGCCCACGGCGTCGCCGACGGCCAACGCCTCCGCCTCCGCCGGGGCATCTGCGCCGGCTTCGGCCACCGCGCCGGCTTCCGCTCCCGCCCCGGCTGGCGCGTCAGCGGTGACGTCGGCTGCGCCCTCCGCCGGGGGGTCCGCGGTCACCTCGGCCGCGCCCTCGGGCGGGCCGAGCGCGCCCTCGGGCGGCGCCTCGACCTCGCTCGACCTCACGGCGCTCAACGTCAACTTCGACAAGACCGCCCTCAGCGCGCCGGCCAACACGCCGTTCACCATCCACTTCGACAACCAGGACCAGGGGATCCCGCACAACGTCACGATCAAGAACGCCAGCGGGACTGACGTGTTCAAGCCCGACCTGCTCACGGGCCCGGCGAAGATCGACTACAACGTTCCCGCCCTCCCGGCTGGCACGTACACCTTCTACTGCATCGTCCACCCGGGCATGACCGGCACGCTCACGGTCGGCCCCTGAGGGGCGTGCGATGACGCCCCGCGTCGACGAGGTCTGCTACCGCGACGCGTACGCGCGCCGGCTGGAGACCCGAGTCCTCGAGGTGGCGCTTGACGGCGCTGCGCCGCTGGTCGTCCTCGACGCGACTGCGTTCTATCCCGGCGGGGGCGGCCAGCCGTCGGACCGGGGCGTGATCCTGCGATCCGCCGACGGGCGCTCCTGGACCGTGCGCTCGGCGAAGCGCGTGGGCGGCGAGATCGTCCACGAGCTCGAGGCGCCCGACGGCGAGCTGCCGCGCGCCGGCGACCTCGTGGAGGTGGACGTGGAGTGGGCGCGCAGGTACGCGCTGATGCGGACGCACACGGCGCTCCACGCGCTGTGCGGCGTCGTCTGGCGTGACTACGGGGCGCAGGTCACCGGCGGCAACATGGAGCCCGGCGCCGGGCGCATGGACTTCGAGTTCGAGCGGATGTCGGGCGACCTCGTCGGCGAGATCGAGGCGAAGGTGAACGCCGAGTTGCGCGCCTCGCGCGACGTGCGGGTCAACGTCCTGCCGCGCGCCGAGGCGTTCGCGATCCCCGACCTCATCCGGACCAAGGTCAACCTCCTGCCGGAGGGGATCGAGCAGATCCGCACGATCGAGATCGTGGGCCTCGACCTCCAGGCCGACGGCGGCACCCACGTCGCGAACACGCGCGAGGTGGGAGGGATCCACGTGACGGGCTACGAGTCGAAGGGCCGCATCAACAAGCGGATCCGACTGGAGCTGGTGGCGCCGGAGGCGTAGGTCGCGGCGGCCACGGGTTGCCAGGTCGCTGGCGGCCCAGCCGCGCTTGCCGGGCCGCCGCCCGGGTCAGGACGGCTTCTCGGCGTCGAGCAGATCGAGGAGCCGCGGCAGCACCGCCCCCGAGGCGTCGAGCCGCGCCGGCGCCATGGGCGCCTGTTCCGAGGCAGGCCGTGGGCTTCGGTCGAGAGCGATCGCCACGCCGCCATTGAACACCCAAGGCGCCCGTGGCGTTACATCTTCATTACACAGGGCCGAATGGCCCGGAACGGACATGACCTTTGGGCCGCCCTCGCCCAGGTCCGGGACTACGTGGCCAGCGGGGCCTGGCGCACCGTGTCCGGCGAGGGCGCGATCGACCTGCCCGAGGGGCTCAAGCCCGCCGCGCTCGCGAAGTAGCGCCCCTCTCGCCCGCGGCCGCGGCGACCAGGGGCTCGCCGCGACCGCCAGGCGGGCGGATGGCGGGTTCGGGCATCATCGGCGCATGACTGACTTCGCTCACGCGCTCGTTGACCTGGACGCCCGCTTCACCCGCCAGGCCGCCGACCGCGCCATCCCGGGCATGGCGTGGGGTGTCCTTCGGGACGGGCGGCTGGTCCACACGAGCGGCTGCGGGACTGTGAGCGCGGACGACCCCACGACGCCCACGGCCGACCACGTCTTCCGGATCGCCTCGATGACCAAGTCGTTCACCGCGGCGACCGTCCTGCTCCTCCGCGACGAGGGTCGCCTGCGTCTCGACGACCCGGTGGCGCTCCACGTCCCGGCGCTGGCGGCCTGGCGCCCGTACGCCGCGGACGCCGCCCCGGTCACGATCCGCGACCTGCTCACCATGTCGGCTGGCCTCGCCACCGACGACCCGTGGGGCGACCGCCAGCAAGGGCTCCCGATCGACGCCTTCGAGCGGCTGCTCGCCGAGGGCCCGTCGTTCGCGCTGCCGCCCGGCGTCACCTTCGAGTACTCCAACCTCGGCTACGGGATCCTGGGCCGCGTGGTCACGAGCGTCGCCGGGCGCGAGTACCGCGATGTCGTGCGCGAGCGGCTGCTGGAGCCGCTGGGCATGACGTCGACCGGCTATCTCGAGGAGGAGGTGCCGAGCGGCCGGCTCATGCACGGCTACGTGCGGAGGGGCGACGAGCTGGTTCGCGAGGGGCGCGACGGGTACGGCGCGCTCGCGGCGATGGGCGGCATCTTCTCGACGGTCCGCGACCTCGCCACGTGGGTCGCGGGGTTCCTCGACGCATTCCCGGCCCGCGACGATCCAGAGGGCCCGCACCCGCTCCGCCGCGCGTCGCGCCGCGAGATGCAGCAGGGGCATCGCACCTACGGGGCCCGCATCCCGGCCCACGCCCCTGACGAGGCTCCGCAGGCGACAGCAGCAGCCTATGGCTTCGGGCTCGAGGCGCAGACGGACGCCGAGGTGGGCACCTTCGTCTCGCACGCGGGCGGCTACCCGGGCTTCGGGTCGCACATGGCGTGGCACCCGGCGACCGGGCTGGGGGTGATCGGGCTGGGGAGCCTGCGCTATGCGCCGATGCGGTCGGTCGTGAACGACGCCCTGCGCGGGCTGGTGGGTGCGGGCGTCGCGAGGCGGCGACCCGTCGCCCCGCTGCCGGCCACCGAGCGCGCTGTCGCCGCGGTCGACCGCCTGCTCGACGAGTGGGACGACGGCGCGGCCGATGCGCTGTTCGCGATGAACGTGGACCTCGACGACCCGCGTGAGCGGCGGCGCCTCGCGGTGGAGGCGGCCGTTGCGGCCGTCGGGCGGCCGCTGCGCCCGGACCCGGGTCGCACGCCCACCTCGAGCACCCCGGCCGAGCGGACATGGTGGCGCCGCGGCGAGCGTGGCTGGCTGCGCATCGAGGCGAAGCTCACGCCCGAGCCGGCGCCCAGGCTCCAATGGCTGGCGGTCGAAACCGTCCTCGACCCGTCGGCCGAGCTGCGGGCTGCCGCGGAAGCCGTCTTGAGTGCCGCCGCCGACGGCGCGCGCCTACCTGACGGCATCGCGCTCCACGATGGCCTCGACCGGGACCGCCTCGCGCGGGCCGGGCGGGCCGCGGCGGCACGGTTCGGGGTCATGCGTCTCGCCCTGCCGACTGCGGGCGACGGGGCGACGACGGCAACCTGGTCGCTGGGGACCGAGCGGGGAGGCCCGGCGCAGTTGCGGGTGGCGCTCGACCCGGCGACGCGCGAGCTCCGCGAGGTCGCGCTGCTCGTGGCGGAACGGGTGACGCCGGCAGAAGGCTGGTAGCTGGACGGAGCGTCGGCCCCAGCCCGCGCCCCGGTGCGCGCCTACCGCCAGAGGTCCGGTGCTGTGACTCGACCGCCGATCGTCTTGGCGAGGCGCGCCAGCACCGCGAACCAGTCGAACCGGCTCGTGACCTCCGAGGCTCGCAGCGTGACGAGCCGCCCTGCCGGGACGAGGTCGGGCAGCACCCGATCGAGGATCGACTCCACCTCGTCGCGGAAGGCGTCGTTGGTCGAGCGGATCCCGTCCGCCTGGAGGGCGACGTCCGGCAGCAGCCGCACGACGAGGTCGTAGGTCTGCGACCAGCGCCGGACTAGCGGCTCGACCTCGAACTCGTCGACGCCGCCGCACGAGCGCAGGTAGTAGGCGAAGTTGTCCATCACGCCGCGGTCCGTCGCGAGCACATCCGCCTTGCGCGCCAGGACCAGCTCCTGGCGGATCTGCGACACCAGGACCCACAGCTGTGCCTCGCCCGTGGCGCCCTCGTTGATCCCCAGCGGGTTGTCGCGCACCACCTCGCGACCAAGCTCCACCGACAGCCCGGCGCGCTGCACCTCGGCGGCGAACGCGAGGAGGGCGCTCGTCTTGCGGATCCCGTGGGACCCGATGAATGCGATCTTGGCAGGGCGCGGCCACACGGTCTTGGCGGGGCGGGGCTTGCTGGGCATCGAGGCAAGCCTACCGCCCGCCATCCGGGTTCGTCCGCTCGCGCCGCCCGCCACTGCCAGGCCGCCGTTGAGCTGGTGCCCGGCCAGGCGATGGTGCGGGTCTCGCGTTGTGCGTGACCGGGACGCGGCGGCCGACCAGGGGAGAAACGTGCGTGCGCCGCGAGTTGGCAGTCTGCTCAAACGTCGAGTGCGAACTGCTTCCGATCTGGCGGAAGGGTCGAGTTGCAGCGCGTGGCGAGCTGGAGCGAGGGATCGCCGGATCTGGGTGGTTCGCGTGTCGTGAGGGCCGCGGCAGATCAGGCCTCTGAGCTCGGCGGTCATGGAGCGACCCCGCTCGGAGCTTCCGTCAAACCGGAAGCGTCGCGCCCTCCAGCCCGATGGCGATGGGCTGCGGACGCCCCGGAGGCCGCGAAGGTCCAGGGAGGCGGCGAGGACCCAGGGGACGGCGAAGGGTCCCGGAGGCGGCGATCGGATCAGGGCCGCTCACGGAGTCGCGAGCGCCAGAATCGACGACGGCCCCGGGGCTGTGCGCCGCCGGGACCGTCGAGCGTGTCGGGTGGAGGAAGGGCTACAGCGCCTTGACCGCCGAAACCAGGTCGGCGAGGCCCGCCTTCGCGTCGGCGAACAGCATGCCCGTCTTGGGGTTGGTGTAGAGCTCGTTGTCGATGCCCGCATAGCCGCGCCCCATCGAGCGCTTCATGACGATGATGTTCTTCGCGTGGTCGACATCGAGGATGGGCATCCCCGACACCGGCGAGCCGGGCCTGCGCGCCGCCGGGTTGGTCACGTCGTTGGCGCCGACGACCAGCGCAACGTCGCAGCGGTCGAACTCGGGGTTGATGTCGTCCATCTCCCGGAGCTGCGTGTAGGGGACGTTGGCCTCCGCCAGCAGCACGTTCATGTGCCCGGGCATCCGGCCGGCGACGGGGTGGATGGCGTACTTGACGTCGACCCCGCGCGACTCGAGGACCTCGGCCAGCTCGCGGACCCCGTGCTGCGCCTGTGCGACCGCAAGCCCGTACCCGGGCACGACGATGACCGACGAGGCGTACGCGAGCTGGATCGCCGCATCGTCCATCGAGACCTCGCGGACGGAGCCGCCGGGCCCCGCGACCGTCGTCGTGGCACTGTCGCCGCCGCCGAACCCGCCGATCATGATGTTCAGGACCGAGCGGTTCATCGCGTCGGCCATGAGCTTGGTGAGGATCGCGCCGGACGCGCCCACGAGCGCGCCGGCGATGATCAGCAGCGGGTTGTTGAGCACGAAGCCGGCCATCGCGACCGCCGTGCCCGTGAACGAGTTGAGCAGGCTGATGACGACGGGCATGTCGGCGCCGCCGATCGGCAGCGTCATCGTGACGCCGAAGATCAGCGCGGCGGCCAGGATCGCCATGGCCACGGGCAGGCTGACGTTGCCCAGCCAGAGATAGAGCGCACCCGCCACCACGATGACCGTGAGGACCGTCGTGACGAGCTGGCCGCCCGGGACCCGCACGGGCTTGGACGGGGTGATCTTGAGTCCCATCAGCTTGCCGGACGCGATCAGCGAGCCCGTGAAGGTGATGGAGCCGATGACGATGTCGAGGACCGTGGCCACGTTGTCCTGCAGGCCGGGGATCTGGTTGGCGGAGGCGTGGCTCACGTACTCATTGATGGCGATGAGCGCTGCGGCGCCGCCGCCCACCGCGTTGAACAGCGACACCAGCTGGGGCATGGCGGTCATCTTGACGGTGCGCGCGGAGTGGAAGCCGTACCCGCCGCCGATGAGGACGCCGGCCACGATGACCGCCCAGCCGATCGGGTTGAAGGACCCGGTGGGCGGGAGGGCGAGCAGCCAGAGGACGGTCGCGCCGATCGCGACGGCCATGCCGCCCGCGGACAGCAGGTTGCCGTTGCGCGCCGTCGCGGGCGAGTTCATCTGGATCAGGCCGAGCACGAAGCACACCGCGCCGCCGAGCCAGATCAGGCGGACGATCGGGTCGATGATCGAGGCGTCGAGGTTCACGGTCAGCCCTCTGCCTTCTCGGCCTTGGGCGCCGCGGGTTTGCGCCGGAACATCTGGAGCATGCGGTCGGTCACGACGTAGCCGCCGACGACGTTGAGCGTCGCGAAGGCCACCGCGATGAACGAGACGACGTACTCGATCGGGTTGGTGGCCGTGACCGCGACGATCATCGCGCCCACCAGCACGATCCCGTGGATCGAGTTCGCGCCCGACATCAGGGGCGTGTGGAGCGTCGCCGGGACCTTCGAGATCACCGCGAACCCGACGAGGATCGCGAGGACGAAGATCGTGAATGCGAGGTCGATGTTCATGCGTTCGCTCCGGCAGGGGCCAGCAGCTTCGCGACCGCCTCGGACGTGACCTTGCCGCCGTGGGTGATCACGGTGGCCTTGGTCACCTCCTCGTCGAAGTCGAGGGCGAGGGCGCCGTCCTTGACCATGTTCAGCAGCAGGGAGGAGATGTTGCGGGCGTAGAACTGCGAGGACGAGGCGGGCATCGACGCCGGCAGGTTGTCCGGCGCCACGATCGTGATCCCGTTCTCCGTGACGAGCGTCTCGCCGGCCTTGCTCAGCTCGCAGTTGCCGCCGAGCGCCGAGGCCGCCATGTCCACGATGACCGAGCCCGGCTTCATGCTGGCGACCGCCGCTGCCGTGACGAGCAGCGGCGGCTTGCGACCCGGGACCTGGGCGGTGGTGATCACGACGTCCTGGTTGCCGATCACCTCGTTGAGCTCGGCCTGCTGGGCCGCCTGCTCCTCGGGCGTCAGCGCGCGGGCGTAGCCACCCGAGCCGGTGGCGTCGATCGCCGTCTTGAGCCTGACGAACTTCGCGCCCAGGCTGAGGGCCTGCTCGGCCGTCTCGGGGCGCACGTCGTAGGCCGACACCACGGCGCCGAGGCGCCGCGCGGTGCCGATGGCCTGGAGCCCTGCGACGCCGATGCCGAGCACGAGCACGTTGGCGGGCTTCGCCGTCCCGGCAGCAGTCGTCAGGAGCGGGAAGTAGCGTCCGTACGTGTTCGCCGCGATCAGGACGGCCTTGTATCCGCCCACGTTCGCCTGCGACGACAGCGCGTCCATCGTCTGGGCCCGCGACAGCGTCCGCGGGATCGCGTCGAGGCTCACCGCCGTGACGCCGGCATCGGCCAGCGTCTGCATCAGCGACGGGTCGAGCAGGGGCGCCAGCAGGCCGATGACGGCCTGGCCCCTGCGCAGCCGCGCCACTTCGGCCCCGACGGGCTTCTGGACGCGGAGCACGATGTCGCTCAGCGCATAGAACTCGTCGGTGGCCACGACCTGGGCCCCGGCGTCGACGAACGACTGGTCCGGGATCATGGCGCCGGCACCGGCGCCGGCCTCGACGAGGATCTCGAGCCCGGCAGCCTTGAGCTTGCCGAGCGCCTCGGGCACCAAGGCGACGCGCCGTTCCCCGGCTGCGGTCTCCCTGGCGACGCCGACCTTCATGGCATCACCGTCCAATGGCAGGGATCTGGGTGGATCTGGCGAGTGTATCGGATGGCCCTTTTCGAGGAGTCCGAACGGCTCTTCCGGCCGAAGCCGCTGCCGGGTCAGCGGCCTCCGTGCTGGGTGGGCGACGGGCGCAGCGTCGCCAGTAGCCCCTCAGGCCTCGCCGTCGTCGACGTAGCGGGGGAGCGCCAGCTCGAAGGCGGCGCCCCCCTCCGGACGGTTGCTGGCCCGGATCGAGCCGCCCAGCGCAAGCGCGAGCTGGCGGCACACGAACAGCCCGATCCCGGCACCGGCCACGGTCGGCGCCGTGGACGGCGAGCGGTAGAAGAGCTCGAACAGCTGCTCGGCCTCGGACTCCACGATCCCGGGCCCCTCGTCGAGGACCCGCAGGATGACGTCGCTGTCGGTCGCCATCACCTCGACGGTGGCCTGCGAACCGACGCCTCCGTACTTGGCCGCGTTGGTGAGCAGGTTGCGCAGCACCTGCTCGACGTACATCTCCTCGCCCTGCGCCGGCGGCAGGTCCGTCGGGATGACCGTCTCGAAGGTCACCTCGGGCGAGCGCGAGCGCTCCGACGCGACGACCCGCTCCACGATGGGGCGGAGGAACACGGGCTCATCGCTCGCCTCGAGGCTGCCGCGCTCCACCCGCGTCAGGACGAGCAGGTCCTCGACCATCCGGAACAGCCGGTCGGCCTCGCTCGAGACGTCCGAGAGCAGCGCGTCGCGCCCATCGGCGTCCATCTCGCGCCAGCGCCGGGCCAGGACGCGCGTCCCGCCGAAGATGGTCGTGATGGGAGTCCGGAGCTCGTGCGAGACGACCCCGATGAACGCGTCCCGCAGGCGGGCGGCCTCCCGCTCGGCTTCGAGCCGCCGGTTCCGCTCCAGCTCGGCCAGCTTGTGCTCGGTGATGTCGCGGGTGGTCCCGATGACGGTCCGGGTCGGGCCGCCCTCGTCGCGGAGCATCTGGCCGATGCCCAGCAGCCATCGCTCGGCGTCCTCCGGGCGGCCCACGCGGAACTCGATCTCGTAGGAGCCGCCGTCGCGCACGCACGCGTCCATGGCCTCACGCACGCGCTCGCGGTCGTCGGGGTGCACTGTCTCCAGCCAATCCTCGGGCGGCGCCCCGTCGCCCACCGGCCAGGCGAAGTCCGGCGGCTCGGGCGACCAGCTCACCCGGTTGGCGTCGAGGTCCCAGGACCAGATCCACGTGCCTGATGTCTCGAGCGCCAGCTTCAGGCGATCGTCACGCTGCCGCACGGCATCGAACAGCCGCGCGCGCTCCAGCGCGCCGGCCCCGTGTGCCGCGAGCGCCTCGAGGAACCAGCGCTCGGAGGCGTCGATCGCCCGGACGTCGTCGAAGGCCACAGCGAGCGCGCCCGCGGTGGATCCCTCGAAGACCATGGGGACGACCGCCGCCGCCTGGACGGTGCGGACACGAGCGCCGCGCTGGAGCTCGGGGTATTCGCGCTCCCGTTCTGCGGCCGAGGCGTGCTGGACGCCGCGACCGGTCCGGATCACCGTCGCCATTGGCACGTCGAGGTCGATGGGGATCCGGAGCCATGCCTCGAGCCCGCCGTCGTCGTAGCCGCGCGAGGCGAGGATCATGGCCTCTCGGTCGTCCTCGGA
Source organism: Chloroflexota bacterium (assembly GCA_021783095.1). Classification (GTDB taxonomy): domain Bacteria; phylum Chloroflexota; class Limnocylindria; order Limnocylindrales; family CSP1-4; genus CAIXZV01. The sequence goes on from JAJXUG010000017.1 coordinate 25,708, forward strand.
GCGGACAGCGACCCAGCCGCGCGGAGCCCCGAGCGCCGTGCAGGCCGCCTCGAGCAGCTGGGCCGCGACGGCCCTCGGCTCGAGCGACCAGGCGAGGGCGCCAGCGACCCGCTGGAGCTCGCGCCGCTGGGTGTCGGCCCGCGCCTCGGCGTTGGCGCCGTCGGGCGGAAGGGTGGTGCTCACGTCGCCGAGTATGCGCGGATCGGCGTTGAAAGGTCTCCGGGCGTCTCCGGATGGGGCACCATGGAACCGTGACGAGCCTCGACCCGATCTCCCAGCGCACGCCGGTCGACGACGCTGTGCCCGGCGAGGCCGCGGCAGCCCCGGGGACCGCCACGGCGGCCGATCTGGCGGCCGCCACCTCACCCGACCTGGTGGCCGATTCGGTGGCCGACTCGCATGCCCCGGCCGACCCCCCGTCGCCCAGGGCGAGGATCCGCCCCGCGACGCTCATCGGCGCCGCGCTGGTCTTGGTCATGGCGTTCGGGGCCGGGATCGGGGTCGGCCGTGTCACCGCTCCTGGGGCCACCGGCCCTGCGACGCCCGGCGGGTCGCCAGCCGCACCCTCGGGCGCGGCGGCGTCGTCCGCGCCGGGATCTTCCCCCTCCTCGCCCGCGTCGCCTGCCGGCGCCTCGGCCTCGCCCGGGCCATCGGCCAGCTTCCCGCTCGCCGGGCTCCCCTCGGACGGGGCCCTCCTGGGCAGCCACAACGCTAAGGTGCAGATGACCTACTGGGCGGACTTCCAGTGCCCGTTCTGCGCACGGTTCGCCGTGGACGTCCTGCCGCAGCTCGCACCGCTGATCGCCGACGGCACGGTCTCGGTCCTGCACCGCGACTTCGTCTTCCTCGGGCCCGAGTCGATCGACGCGGCGATCGCCGTCCGGTGCGGCGGGGAGCAGGGCAAGTACTGGCAGATGCACGACGCCGTGTACGCCGGACAGCAGGGCGAGAACACCGGGTCGTTCGCCGTGGCGAGACTCAAGGAGATCGCGGCCGGCGTGGGGCTCGATGCGACGGCCTTCGCTGCCTGTCTCGACCGCCAGGACATGCTCGTCGCGGTCCTCGCGGACACGGCCGCCGCCGTGCGGGCGGGTGTCTCGTCGACGCCCACGGTCGACCTGCCGGGCCAGCGGCTGGTCGGGGCCGCGGATGCCGCGACGCTGCGGGCTGCGATCGAGCGTGCGGCGGCCAGCGGCGCTGCGCCCACCCCCGCCCCGTCGGTGGTGCCGTCCGGCGATCCCTGGGCGGGGACGCCCACCAGCGGCCTCACGGCGGGCAAGGACGCGGCGCGCGTCACCGTCGAGTTGTGGACCGACTACCAGGCGACCGGCACGCCCGACGTCATCGCGAACCTCGAGCCCGGGCTCCGCACCCGCGTCGCGTCGGGCAGCGTGCGGCTCGTCCTGCGGGACCTGGCGACGCTGGGCGACGAATCGATGGTCGCCGCCTCGCTGGTGCGCTGCGCCGCGCAGGACCGCGAACCGGCGGTCTGGTTCGTGCACTCGATCCTGGGCTCGGCCTCTCGGGGCGCGAACACGGGCCTGTTCACGACCCGCGGGCTCCTCTGGCTGGGGGCGAAGCTCGGCTTCGACGTGACGGCGCTCGACGCGTGCATGCGGGATCCCGCCACCGTCGCGGCCATCACGCAGGAGACGGCGTCGGGAACCTCGCTCGGACTCCGGTCGGCGCCAGCTGTGCTCGTCAGGGTCGGGGGCAAGGTGGTCGCCCGCTTCGATGGCCCGTCGATCGACGCGGCCAAGGTCTTGGCGGCGATCGACAAGGCGAAGTAGGCGGCCGGCGACCCGTCCCCGGCGAATTGCCGCGATTTCCCCGCACTTGCCCGGGATGCCGCTGAAACCTTCCGGGGGATGCCCGCCTCGGAACGCTGACGGTGCTCTTCCCCGTCAGGACGTCTCCCCGTCCACCCGCGGCTTTCCTGGCCCCTGTCCCGCCGGGGGAGCCGCCTCCGTTCCCGGGCGGCGCCGTCAGCCGGCGAGGAGGCGGCGACGCGGTGGCGACGTGAGCCGGTCGCGCCGGCGGTCGGCCGCGACCCTAGAGGTCGGCGACGCTGATGATGCCGCGCCGGATCGCGAACTTGAGCAGCTCGACGCGGTCGTGGAAGCCGAGCTTCTCCATGATGTTCGCCCGATAGTTGTGGACCGTCTGCTCGGACAGGTGGAACACCTTGGCGATCTCACGGTTCGTGTGGCCCACCGCGGCGAGGAGGAGGACTTCCTTCTCGCGCTCCGAGAGCCCCGCGTAGACGTCCTCGGCCGGGGAGTCCGGGCTCCGCAGCACGTACGTGTTGACCATCCGGGTCACGATCGACGGCGACACATAGGTCTGGCCGCGGGTGACCGAGCGGAGTGCCGCGACGAGGTCGGACGGGTCAGCCTCGCGGGTCAGGAACCCGTCCGCGCCAGCCTTGAGCGCCATGCTGAACTGCTCGCTCCCGCTCCCGCTCCGGCACTCGAGGGCGATGATCCGAACCCCGGGCGCAGCGCAGCGCACCTTCTCGATCGCCTCGAATGTGGTGCTGCCCGGCGCCGAGAGCGGCTGGCACTCGGCGATCACGACGTCCGCGGGGGCCCGGCTCAGCGACTCCGGGATGGCGTCCGGGGTGGCCGGGGTGGCCGTGACCTCCATGTCGAGCTCGGCGTCGATGATCGAGCGGAAGCCGGCCACGAGCATCGGGAACTCGAAGATCGCAAGCTGCACCGCGATCTTCCCGTTGCCCGGGTCCGCGCCACTCACCCTCACCATTCCCTCGCCGATCTGCGGCAGCCCGGGACCTGCGCCCGGGACCGCAGGGTCAACTGTGCCGGTGGCGGCCGCTCTCCCGTAGGGGCCATCGGTCGCACCGTGGTGTCCGCGCCGCCCGGCTGACGCGGGGCCATCCGGCAGGAGATGCTGGCGACCCGGCGGCGCGACGCCCGCGGGGGTCCCTGCCCACGCCCGTGAGGTTCGGCGACCCACTGCTGCAGCGGCCACCGGGGCCGCCTACCGGACGGCCACCGAATCCCCGAGGCGGTCCACGCCGCCCACTCGCTCGAGCCCCTCGTGCAACCCGCAGATGGGGGTCGTTGGCCAGCGGTACGCGTGGCCGTCGCTGCCGGTCTTGGGCGCCGCGGGCTGCGACGGCGTCCACGACATGGCGTCCGTGCTTGGTGATGGGGGAGTAGCCCCCGCGACTGCGCCGCGTCGATCCCGTCAGCCCTCGGCGAGCGCCGCCTCGAGGTCCGACCACAGCCCCTCGAGGGGCTCCAGCCCGATCGAGAGGCGGAGCAGCGCGCCGCCCGTCCATGGCCGGACGTCGCGGTTGAGCCCCGACCAGCGCGCCGGCATCACCAGCGATTCGAAGCCGCCCCAGGAGTAGCCCAGGCCGAAGCGGCCGCGCGCGATGAGGCGGTCCGTGAGGGCGTCGGCGTCGGCGTCGGCCTGGTCGGCGGGCGAGCCGTCGGCGCGGCGGAGCTCGAACGAGAACAGGCCCGACGAGCCGTGGAAGTCCCGCTGCCACAGGGCATGCCCGGGGTCGGCGGGCAGCGCGGGGTGGAGGACCCGTGCGACGCGAGGGTGGCCAGCCAGCCGCTCGGCGATCACCAGCGCGCGCTCGCCGGCCTCGCGGATGCGAAGGTCCACGGTGCGCGCACCGCGGATGACGAGGAACGCGTCCTCGCTCGCGGCGCAGGCGCCGGTCAGGAGCACGGTCTCACGGACGGCGGCGATCAGGTCGGCGGTCGCGAAGGTCGCGCCCATGACGAGATCCGCGTGCCCGCCCCAGTACTTGGTCAGCGCGACCACTGAGATGTCCACGCCGTGGTCGAATGGTCGGAACACGCCCGGCGAGCCCCAGGTGTTGTCGATCGCGGTCACGACCTTGTGGTCGGCGGTGCGCGCCGCAGCCACGATCGCGGGGACGTCCTGCACCTCGAACGTGTGCGTGCCCGGGCTCTCCATCCAGATGAGCGAGGTGGTCGGGCGGATGAGCGCGGCGATGGCGGCGCCGACGAGCGGGTCGTAGAACTCGACGTCGACGCCGAGGCGGCGCAGGAGCCCCGTGCACAGGTCGCGGGCCGGGCCGTAGGCGGAATCCGTGACGAGCAGGTGGTCGCCCGACCGCAGGACGGCCAGCATGGCGACCGTGATCGCGGCCAGGCCGCTCGACGAGAGCTCCACGCCCGCCCCGCCCTCGCCCGCCAGCAGCAGCCGCTCGAGCGCTGCCGTGGTCGGCGTGCCGTGCGTGGCGTAGGACGAGTATCTGCGGTCGCCCGACCGCCAGCCGCGAAGAGTGGCCCGCAGTTGCGCGACGCTGTCGAACAGCACGGTGGACGTGCGGCGGATCTCGGGGCTGGGCGTTCGGAAGCGGCCGTCGTTCATGGCGCGGATCATCGCCCCTGGCAGAGGAACCTGTCCCCGAGGTCGGACTCGCCCATCGCCCGGTACGGCGCGATGCGGTCGGCATGGGCGTCGTCGGGGACGGGCGACGCGGCTCGGGCGGTGCGGGGCACCTGCTGCTCGAGGCGCGCCGCATCGCGCCCGGGGTGACGGGTCGACGCCACGCACATGGCGCCGTCTGAGCGCCAATCCGTCCCGCGGCGCGCGGGCGGCGCCGAAACGGAGCGCCCGGAACGCCATCGGGCGCCATGCGGCGCGCGGGCGGCGCCGAACACCCTCACAGAGGGGACTCGGTCTCGGCGTTGGCGCGCCGACAGCGCCAGCCAGCGCCGGCCCCGGCGGGGCAGGCCGGAGTCTGGTCGTACGGCCGGCCCAGTCTCGGCTACCGCTGCTCGATCGGCACGAAGTCGCGCTTCTGGCTGCCCACGTAGAGCTGGCGGGGCCGCCCGATCCGCGACTGCGGGTCGTGCACCATCTCGCGCCACTGGGCGATCCAGCCCGGCAGCCGACCGATGGCGAACAGCACCGTGAACATCTCGGTGGGGAACCCGAGCGCGCGGTAGATCAGGCCGCTGTAGAAGTCGACGTTCGGGTACAGCTTGTGGTCGATGAAGTACGGGTCCGAGAGGGCGACCTGCTCGAGCTCCTGCGCAATCCGCAGCAGGTGGTCGTCCTTGCCCATCTTGGTCAGGAGCGGCTCCGCGGCGGCCTTGATGATCCGCGCCCGCGGGTCGTAGTTCTTGTAGACGCGGTGGCCGAAGCCCATGAGCCGGAACGGGTCCTCCTTGTCCTTGGCCCTCCTGACAGCCTTGGCCACGTCGCCGCCGTCCGCCGCGATGCTCTCCAGCATCTCGAGGACCTCCTGGTTGGCGCCGCCGTGGAGCGGGCCCCAGAGCGCGGCGATCCCGCCCGTGATCGAGACGTAGAGGTTGGCGTGGCTGGACCCGACCATCCGCACGGTGGATGCCGAGCAGTTCTGCTCATGGTCGGCGTGGAGGATGAGGAGCACCCGGAGCGCGCGTGCGGCCTCGGGGTCGACGGTCCACGGCGCCGAGGGATCCGCGAACATCATCCGCAGGAAGTTCGCCTCGTACTCGAGGCTGTCGTCCGGGACCAGCGGCGACTCGTCATGGGTCCGCCGGTACGCGGCGGCGGCGATCGTGGGCAGCTTCGCGAGGAGGCGGACCGTCGAGAGGTGGATGTCGGCATCGTCGTGCGGGTTGCCGCCGCCCGGATAGAACGCCGAGAGCCCGGCCACCGCCGCCGTCAGCACCGCCATCGGGTGGGCCTCGACCGGGAACGCCTCGAAGAACTGCCGGTAGGCGAGGCGGATCCAGGTGTGGCGGCGGATCTCGTCGGTCCAGGCCGCCAGCTGCTCCACCGTGGGCAGGTCGCCATGGATGAGCAGGTAGGCCACCTCGAGGAACGTGGTGCTCTCGGCCAGCTGCTCGATGGGGTAGCCGCGGTAGCGCAGGACCCCGTTGTCGCCGTCGAGGTAGGTGATCGCGCTGCGCGTCGATGCCGTGTTGGCGTAGCCGTAGTCGAGCGTGACCAGGCCCGCGTCCTTGAGCAGGGGCGCGATGTTGATCGCCGACTGGCCCTCGGTCGCGGGTTCGATCGGCAGCGTCAGCTCGCGGTCGCCCACCAGGAGGCGTGCGACCTCCGGGTCGGTTGCCGGACGCCCGCGCTCGATCGTTGTCATGAATGCCTTGCCTTCTTCCGTCCGCGGGGGCTTTGCGACCGGGCCGCAACGAGGACCGGCCGGTGAACTCAGCGGGGGGCAGACCCCGGCGCCTGTGGGACGCTACGGTCGGGCGCCTTGACCCTTCCGACAAGAGCCATTGTGACGGGCCATTGGCACCTCGTGCAGGGTCCGAAGCGACGTGCCCGTGCAGCGGCCGGGCGAGCACCCGGCATGCGCGAGCGACTCGATGGCGTAGACGATAGGATCGCGCCGCCCAAGGAACGAGGTGTCTCCTGCTCGCCGAATCAGAACCTGAACCCGAACCCGAACGATCTCTCGGTCCTCGCCGCCGTCAGGCCGATCATCCGGCCATCGGCTGCGGGGCCGTGGGGCGCGCCCCACGGCGCAGGCGAGTGGTGCTCGGGGAGGTCGCGCCGTGACGTGGCGGACTGGAGCCGCCCTCCTGGTGGTGATGCTGCTGGGCGTCATGGCTGGGTTCGCGTGGGCGGCCACCTCGGGTTCCGGTGGACAGGGCCAGGGTTTGTCGGCGTCCGCGTCAGGTGCGGTGGCCTCGGGCCCTGGCGCCCCCGCTTCGCCGGCGGCATCCGTGGACCCGTCACCCCGGAGCGCCGGCTCGAATCAACCCGGCTTGCCATCGACCTCTCCGAGCCCCAGCGCCACCATGGCCCCGTCCGCCACCCCAACGCCCTATGCCGGCCCGCTGACCCGGCGAGTGCCCGTCCTCATGTACCACCGGATCGCGGACCCAGCCCCGGGCACGCCGTATCCGGGCCTCTACGTCAGCCCGGCCTCGTTCGACGCCCAGATGCACGCGCTCCACGATGCAGGCTGGCGGACGATCACCGCGGGCCAGCTCGGCGCGGCGATGGCCGCGAAACGGCCCGTCCCGGTGCGGACGTTCGTGGTGATGTTCGACGACGGCTACGGGGACAACTTCACGAACGCGCTCCCGATCCTGCAGCGCTACGGGTACGTCGCCACGTTCTCGGTGGTGGCCGCCGGGGGCGGCTCGATGATGACCTCGCCTCAGCTCGCCGCCCTCCTGGCAGCGGGGATGGAGGTGGGCAACCACACGCTCAACCACAAGAACGTCGCCCACCTGGCTGGCTCGACGCTGATCGGGCAGATCGACGGCGGCGCGGCGCGCATCGAGGCGCGGCTTGCGACGCAGGGGGTGACGTACGTGCCGAGGACCTTCGTCTACCCGAGCGGTCACGTCGGCCCGGCGGCCCTCGCGCTGCTGCGGGCGGACGGGTACACCGACGCCTTCACCGAGGTGCCGGGAGTCGCCCTGATCGGCACGACCGCGCCCCTCCAGATCCCGCGGATCCGGGTCAGCCGCTTCGAGGACCTGGGCGCATTCCTCGCCTCGATGCCCGCGGAGCTCAAGCCCTAGGCTGCCCATTCGGGCGGCCGAGCGGCCCGCTCCCTGCGCCCCGGACGGCCCCGCTTGGCTTCGACGACCCGCGTTGGCCCGCCCGCTCCGCCACGGTCGCGGGGCCGGGCTCAGTCCTCCGACGACGTGCTGGTGCGGGAGCTCACCCTCCGTCGGGCGCGCTGTCGCTGGGCGGCTGGGCCGTGGGGGAGGACGAGGGGGCTGGCGTCGGGCTCCCGCCGGTGTCGGAACCGCCGTCGCCCGACCCGTCGTGGCTGTCCGGCGTGGCGGTCGGACGAGGCGTGCCGCCCTCGATGCCATCGCCCGAGCTTTCGCCCCCCTGGTCCGGCCGCGTCGTCGGCCGAGCGGCGCGTTCGGACGTGGGCGTCGGCGTCGCGGTGGCGTCCGGCCGCGGGAGCGGCCGCTCGAGGCCATCTCCATCGACATGCGTGATGACCAGCACCGGCGACGCCGAGGGCACTGGGGCCAATGAGTCGGCTGGGCTGGCGGCGGGTCGAGCAGGCTGGAGCTGGGGAGCCCGTGACGGCTGGCTGGCGACCTCCCGGGCAACGTTCGCGACGCCGGCCAGAGCAACGGCGCCCGAAGTCGCGAGGACGCCTCCCACGCCGAGTGCCAGCGCCGCCGCGCGAACCCGGGCCACGAGCGGCACGGGCCGCGTCCGGAGCGTCGCCAGGCGCCACGCCGTGGCGAGGGCCGTGAACGCATCGATCGGTGCGCGCCGGCGGAGCGCCGCGACGAACGCGCGACTCGCCGTGGGAACGGGCTCGGCCTCGACCCGGGTCATCACCGTGTCGGGAAGCCAGGCGCCGAGGTGTTCGTCGTTGCCGTTCATGCGACCTGCTCCGAACCGAGCTGGCGCCGAAGCTGTGCGACTGCCCGGTGCAGCCTTGACTTCACGGTCCCCTCGGGCACGCCCGTGGCCCTGGCGATCTCCTCGATGCTCAGCTCGTCGGCGAACCGCAGGGCCACGACCCGGCGGTACGCCTCGGGGAGGCCCGCGATCAGGGTCACCAGCTCGCGCCGGTTCTCGCGGCCGAGCACCAGCCGCTCGGGACCTGCCTCCTCGTCTGCCGCAGGACCGGCGTCATCGCGATCGAGGTCCGGGAAGGGAAGCGTCCGGTTGGCACGGAGCCGCGCGAAGGCGATCCGCATGGCGATCCGCCGGACCCAGGCGGCGAACGGACCGTCCCCACGCCACGTCGGGAGGGCGCGGTACGCCTGGACGAAGGCGTCCTGGGCGACGTCGGCTGCCTCGTCGGGGTCGTCCATCAGGCGCCGGCACACTGCCACCACCGTGTTCGAGGCGCGCTCGACCAGCAGCCGGTAGGCATCGCCGTCTCCGGCGAGGACGGCGTCGGCGAGCGATCGGTCGGGGAGCGGGACGTTGGCCATCGGTCCTGCGGAACGGTGGGGCTCCTGGGGTCAGTTGGTGCATCGTGCGGCCCGCATCGCCGGCTGGCGATCACCCGAGCGGCGGCACCTCGGGTGACGATGGTCCGGGCTCGAGGATTCGCGCTGGGGCGGGGAGAGGGAGCCGCTCCCCGCCCCAGCTGGCGGTGCGTTCGATCAGTCGCCGGTGCCGGAGCCGCCGTCACCGCCGCTGTCGCCGCCATCGCCGCCCTGCTGGGGCGCGTCGGTCGGCTCGGGTGTGTGCGTGGGCTCGGCTTGGGTTCCGTGATTGTCGCCGCCCTGGTCTGGCGACTGGATGGCGTCCGGGTGGTCCGTCGCGTCAGGCGCGTGCGTCCCGTCGGGCTCGTGGGTCGCGTCGGGAGTCTCTGAGGGCTTCGCGCAGGCAGCCGGGTCGGCCGGCGGCAGGGTCGGCGTGCCGTCGCCCGGCGCGGCGCTGTCCGTGGCGTCCGGTGCGTCGCTGGCCTGCGGGTCGCCCGTGACGTTGGCAGTGTCCGCGCCGTCGCCGCCGTCTCGGCCGGAGCGGCAGGCTGACGGGTTGTCCGACGGTTCCGGAGCCGCGCCCCAGCTCGAGGGCGTCTCGGTGGCGTCGGGCGCCTCGCTGGCCTCCGGCGTCTCGGTGGGCTCGACGGCATTGATCGCCGGGGGGGCGTCGGTCGGCTCTGCCCGCGGCGCCGGGAGGGTCGAGATCGGCTCCGTCGCGTCCGGCGTCTCCGACGGCTCCGGCGTGGACGGGCCGGCGAAGGTGTCGATGGCGTGTCGCACCAGGTCGGGCACGCTGGCGAAGCCGGTCGGGAACAGCTGGGGCGCGGCGAGCACCGAGCCGGCGCCCAGCACCAGGACGGCGCTCAGGCCCAGGCTCGCCGCCCGGGCCTTGGTGCCGATCGTGAACCGTCGGGACGTCATGGGATGCCTCTTCCTGCCTGACGCCGATCGAGTTGCCGGCGATCTGCACGAGAGAGCACCCCCGTTGGCGGAACGTTCCCGCCGATGCACCGCCGATGGTCCCGGGATGCACCCTGACCATCGATGCCTCGACGCCCATGTCGGTGCGCGCATGCCCCATCCGCCGGACCGGTGACCGACGGCCTGCCGCGTCACCGGCGGAATCGCCCTTGGCAGCCGGGGCGCAGCCGGGAACCATCGGTGAGCCGATCTGGCTTGCCGACTTGCCGAGGTCCGCCATGGCCCACGCCACCGCCCGGGGCGCGTACGACGCGCTGACCGAGCGGCTCAACCGGTTCCCGCAGGGCGCGCCGCCCTCGAAGCTGCTCTTCCGGATCCTCTCGCTGCTGTTCTCCGAGCGTGAGGCGGGCCTGGTCGCGAGGCTGCCGATCCGGCCGGTCACCGCCCAGCAGGCCGCCCGGGTCTGGGGGATGCGCGTGGCCGAGGCGCGTGGCGTCCTCGACGGGCTGGCGTCGCGGGCCATCCTCATCGACATGGAGGGCCCGAACGGCACGCTCTATGCGCTGCCGCCGCCGATGGCCGGGTTCTTCGAGTTCTCGATGATGCGGATCCGCGACGACGTGGACCAGCACGCGCTGGCCGAGCTGTTCTACCAGTACGTCACGGTCGAGGACGAGTTCATCACCGCGCTGTTCACCCACGGCCAGACGCAGCTCGGCCGGGTGTTCGTCAACGAGGCCGCCCTGTCGGCCGCCCGCGCGGCGGGCCATGCCTCAGACGAGGCGATGCGGGTGCTGGACTACGAGCGGGCGGGCGAGGTGATCAACACGGCGCAGCACATGGGCGTCGGCCTCTGCTACTGCCGCCACAAGGCCGATCACGTTGGCCTGGCGTGCAAGGCGCCGCGGGACATCTGCATGACCTTCGGCGGCACCGCGGACTCGCTGATCCGGCACGGGTACGCTCGGCGCGTCGACAGGGTCGAGGGGATGGAGCTCCTCGCCGAGGCCTACGACCACCGCCTGGTCCAGTTCGGCGAGAACGTCCAGCGCGAGGTCGCGTTCATGTGCAACTGCTGCGGCTGCTGCTGCGAGGCGATGATCGCGCAGCGGCGGTTCGGCCGGCTGAACCCGATCCACACGACCAACTACCTGCCGGCCGTCGACGCGCCGCTGTGCAACGGGTGCGGCAAGTGCGTGGACGCCTGCCCGGTCGAGGCGATGACCCTCGTGTCCGCGAACGACCCGGTCAAGGCGCGCAAGCGGCGTGCGGAGCTCGACGCGTCGGTCTGCCTGGGCTGTGGCGTGTGCACCCGCGTCTGCCCGATGGACGCGCTGCACCTGGAGCCGCGCGGCGAGCGCGTGGTGACGCCGGTCGACACCCTCCACCGCGTCGTGCTGATGGCGATCGAGCGCGGCAACCTGGCGGACTGCATCTTCGACAACCGGGCGCTCGTGAGCCACCGCGCGATGGCCGCGATCCTGGGCGTGATCCTGCGGCTGCCGCCAACCAAGCAGGTGCTGGCGACGCAGCAGGTGCGCTCCAAGTACCTCGCCAAGCTCCTGGAGCGGGTGCGTGTCTAGCTGCGGGGCCGAGCCCAGCTAGCCCGCGCGGCGCCGGGCGTTGACCCGCCGCCCGCGCCCCGGCCCGCCAGGATCGGCCTCGGCTCCATAAGCGGTCGGCTCTGGGGCCGCCGGCAGCATCGGCAGCGCGGTCTGATCCTCAAGCCCCGCCAGGATGATCCGCCGCATCTCGGCGTCGACCGCCGGATCGGTCTCCACCTGTCGGTACCGGGCCAGCCGCCGGTCCACCTCGTCGCAGGCGCGGCCGTAGAGGTCCTTGCCGCCCGCCCTGAGCCACGTCTCCCGGTTGTCGCGCACCGTGACGGGCGACGGGAGGTACAGCTGTGCCTCCCAGTTGGCCATCGTGTGGGGCGCCATGATGAGGTGCTGGTCCGCCAACAGGTGGTCCACGAGGTCGCGCACCGGCAGGTCGTCGAGGGGCTTGACCTCGCGCACGAAGCGCAGCGCCTGCCCGCACCAGTCGTCGTCGGCCACCAGCTTCGGCAGGCTGAACACCAGCAGGAAGTCGAGCATGCCGGGGCCCGACACGCTGTTGACGCCCGCGAGCGCCGCCAGCAGCGCCGACCCGAACGTCTCGGCGCCCGCCTGCGCGTCCAGGACCGGGCTGTCCGAGAGCGCCATGTACGACTGGGTGGGCAGGCCCAGCCGCTTGCCCACCGCGACGTAGGCCGTGTCGAGCGCGAACGCCTCGATCGCCGCCATCGGCGCGCTGGCCTTCCTCATGTGGAAGGTGGCGGGCGCGCCGCCGAACAGCACGGGCGCCCCGGGCCGGATCACCTGCGCCATCGTGATCCCGGCCAGCACGTCGATGGTGTGGAAGACCGTCGCGCCCACCGTGGTCACCGGCGCCACGAGCCCCATGAGCGTCACGGGCACGATCTCGACCGGGACCCCGGCCTCCACGCAATCGATGAGGTTCTGGCAGGAGTCCTCCGAGTAGCGGAAATTGCCGGTCGCGGTGATCGTGAAGATCGAGTTCGGCCGGGCGCGCAGATCGTCGGCGTCGGTGCGGAAGAGCCGCAGCAGCTCGACCATGCGCGGCACGCCGTGCTCGGTGAACGCGCCCGAGACGACGGGCTTCCTGGAGTTGGCGAGCGCCATGTACAGGCGCCAGGCGTCGGAGACCTGGGGCTCGATGTCGGCATTGGTCGAGAACGCGGTCGCCAGGTAGGCGATGTGCTCCAGGCCGTCGGCGAGCCGGACGTACTCGACGAAGTCGGTCGAGTCGGCGAGGCGGACCTCGCCGGTCCGGTGGTCGTGCCACTTGAGCCCGGACGAGCCCGGGACGAAGTGGACGCGGTCGCCGCCGAGGTCGGCATGGGGGTTGCCGTCGCGGTCGTAGAGGGTGAACGACGAGGGTGCCGAGGCGATCGCCTGCTCGACGACGTCGCGCGGGAAGAGGACCCGGTCCCCGGACGCGTTGGTGGGCAGCCCCGCCGCGTTGAGGCGGAGCCGCATCTCCGGGCCGCGGATCTCCATGCCCGTCTCGGCCAGGACGCGCTTGGCCTCGTCGAGGATCTGGTCGATGAGCTCGTCGGACAGGACGCGGAGGGTCGGTCGCATGACGCGGACGCTATCCCATCGGGCGCCGCATGCGCGAGGCTGTCCCGAGGCGGGTGCGTCTGGTGCTAGTTGTTCGGCCGGCAGCGCTTCGCCTCGAGCAGGGCCGCGTCCGCGCGCTCGGTCAGCTCCTCGAGCGACTCGTTGTCGTTCATCGCCGCCAGGCCGGCCGTGATGCCGACGCCGGTCGCGTGGCGCAGCGACTGGTCGATGACGCCGAGCCGTTGCTGCACCTCGACCGTGTCGATCTGGGCGACGCCGCAGAGGAACTCGTCGCCGCCGTAGCGGACGATCGGGTCGTAGGAGCGCAGGTTGGCGCGCATGGTCGCGGCGAGCGTCCGGAGCACGCGGTCGCCCGCGGCGTGGCCCTCGCGGTCGTTGACGCCCTTGAGCCCGTCCACGTCGATGAACGCGATGACGAACCGGCCGTCGCTCCGCCGGGCACGCTCGATCTCGTTGCGAAGCGCCAGCCGGCCCACCTCGCGCCGGTAGGCGCCGGTGAGCCCGTCGAGGTGCGCGCGCTGGAGCTGGGCCTCGAGCTGGGCGCGCTCGAGCGCCTGCTCGTCGGTCTCATCGATGCCGGCTGCGGGCCTGCCCGCGATGGCCGCGATGCGGCTGTCCATGGCCGCCTCGCGCTCCGCCGCCCGGCGCTCGCGCTCGTTCGCGGAGGCGTCGCGCGCAGCCGCCAGCCGGTCGCGCTCGTTGGCCAGGCCGTCACGCGCCGTGAGCGCCGCCTCGCGAGCGTCCGCCGCCCGCTCGCGCGCCTCGATGGCCGCCATCCGCTCGGAGGCCGCCCCCTCGAGCAGCAGGAACGCCTGCTCCTTCGCCTGCAGCCTGCGCGCGCGCGCCTCGAGGGCCGCGATCCGCTTGGCCGCCTTCTTCGGCGCAGCGGCCTTCTTCCCCTTGCGGTGCTTCACCGGAAGACCTCGTCGGTATGGGCCGGATGCCGCGGCCGTGTCCTCTCGATGCCGCGCGGGGAAGTATCACGCCCCGCCGCCGCGAACGCGAGGGCTGCGACGCCCCGCCGAACGGGGCAACGCGGGAGGGAGGGATCCTGCGCCGGCCGGGCGCGGTGGCGCAGGCTCCAGCGGGCACCGCTCGACGGACCCGTCACGGCTCGGGGAGGCGGCCCACCACCGCGACCCAGGGCTGCACGAGCTGCTCGAACAGGGGCGGCGCGATCAGGTCCCGGTAGCGCATCGCGACCCAGGCGTTCCAGATGGCCACCAGACCGCGCCGGGCCGGCTCGCCCTCGCGCTCCAGGATGGACGTGGCCTCGGTGAGCGCGGGGTTCGACCGCTTGGCGAAGATGGAGAGGAGGGCCCCGACGCTGCTCTCCGGGGGACGGGCGATCGAGAGCAGGTCTCGACCGCCAAGCACGCCGCAGACCGCCAGCTCGAGTTCGCTGAACCGGCCGAAGAGGCGCCGCAGGTCCTCGCGGGGGAGGCGCGCGCCGGCACTCCACGCCAGCCCGAAGCCGCGCTCGAGGTCGCGGCTCGAGCCGCCGCTCAGCATCTCGGTGACTGCGTGTCCCAGGCGCCTGATCTCGTTGGGGGACAGCCGCCCCACCCAGCCGAAGACCGTCTCGGGGTCGGCGGACGGGGGGAGGAGGGACGCGCGTGCGAGGAGCAGCGAGCAGACGGGGACCTCGTTCGGGTCGGCTGGGCTGGGGTCTGCGAGGCCGGTGTCGGCGGGGCTGGGGCCTTCGTCGTGCACCTCGACCATGGCGAGATCGGGAGTCGCCGCCGGGTTGGCCTCAACAGCCTCGTCCGCTTCGACGGCGTCGTCCGCCGCCGCCTCAACTCGCGCGGGCCCGGGCGCGATCGTCCCGGCCTCCAGCCCGCCGAGCAGCAGCGCCGCGCGCCCCGGCTGGCGGAGTCCCAGCCCGAGGCCCATTCGCAGCCAGTACCGGTCCGCGCGCTCGCCGTTCGCGAACGGATGCTCGGCGCGGAGCTCGGCCATCGCCTTGGCCAGCGCGTCGGCGGGCGCGGCAGGGCCGGCGGGCTCGGGCGTCCCCTCGGTCGGCATCGAATCGTGGTCCCTCGTGGGTCGGGCGGTCGTGCTGCGGCGTTCCGCCACAGCATGCCTGACGGACGCCGTCCCGTCGCGGCCCCCCGGGCAGGCCCATCGGATCGCTGAGGGCCAGGCGTCGGATCGCCGGGGCAGCCTCGTCGATCAGCCACGAAAGGTTGCGGCGCCCGGATTCTCACGCTCCGAGGCACTTCCCGCGAGAATAGGCCGGCCCAAGAACCGGTCAACGTGGAGGCATCGTGTCCTATTTCCAGGCGATCATCCTTGGACTCCTGCAGGGAGTGAGCGAGCTGTTCCCCGTCTCCAGCCTCGGGCACTCGGTGATCGTGCCCCAACTGCTGGGCTGGAACGATGTGGTGGCCGCGCAGTCGGCGAGCGAGTCGTACTTCCTGGCCTTCCTCGTCGGCCTCCACGTGGCCACGGCGACTGCCCTCGCCCTCTTCTACTGGCGTGACTGGGTGCGGATCATCCGCGCCATCCTGGGCTCGCTGCAGAGTCGCCGGGTGGAGGGGCCGGACGCCCGCCTCGGCTGGCTGCTGGTGGTGGCGACGATCCCGGCCGGGCTCATGGGCCTGCTGTTCGAGCATGCCTTCCGGACCGTGTTCGCCAAGCCGCTGCTCGCCGCGGCATTCCTGTTCGTCAATGGGCTGCTCCTGCTCGCGGGAGAGTGGCTGCGGCGCCGCGCCGAGGTTCGGGCCCTCGCTGTCGCCCACGGGCTCAATCCCGAGGGCGCCCGTCGTCTGGACACGCTGGAGTACCGCGAAGCGGGCATCGTCGGCGTCTTCCAGATCGGCGCGCTGCTGGCCGGGATCAGCCGCTCCGGGATCACCATGGTCGCCGGCCTGGCCCGCGGGCTCGACCACGAGGATGCCGCGCGCTTCTCGTTCCTCCTCGCCACGCCGATCATCATGGCCGCGGGCGTGTACAAGCTGCCGGACCTGCTGGGCCCCAATGGGCACGGCGTCATCGGCCAGGTGCTCGCCGGCAGCGTCGCCGCAGGGATCGCCGCCTACCTGTCCGTCCGCTTCCTCACCCGCTACTTCACCACGCGGACGCTCACGCCGTTCGCGATCTACTGCCTGGCAGCCGGGGCTCTGGCGATGGCCCACTTCGCCCTCTAGGCTCGGCGGGGCTTCCCGGGGTTCTTGCGCCGCCGGACGGGCACCACCAACCCTGGTCTCCGGGCCATTCGGCCGGCCTCCGTGCGTCCGGAGCCATGACGCCAGCGTTCCTGTGATCGTGGCGATCGGCGCAGGGGCGCTCGCGCTCTGGTACCGGGGGACCGTCCGGCCATCGGTCCACGCTGCGCCGGCGACTGCCTGGCGGCGGAACGCGCCCGCTGCCTGGTCGGACCCGGCGCCTAGGCTCCCGGCAGCCTTGTGTCCGGGACGCGCTGGCTGTGGGGCGCGACGGTGGTCGGCTCCGGGTGCAGCCCGAACCGGATGGCCTGGTTGGGCCAGTCGGGGTCGCTCGGTGCCCAGGAGCGCACGGTCGATCCCTCGGCATCGAGGCGCCGGATCGTGCCATCGCCCTCGAGCATGAGCTTGCCGCCGGCGCTCAGCGTGACCTCGTTTCGCCGGTACCGCCGCCCGCGGCCCCCAGCAGGCGACGAGGACGCCGGTCGGGAGCGTGCATCGGTCATCGCTCTCCTCCAGTCCGGCGCGGCGTCAGGTGGCATGGGGCCACGACGCCGGACCGGGCAACCTCGCGGCCAGGTCCGCGGTCGTCGATTGCACGACCCGCCCCGTCCGCGCCCAATAGCCTAGACCGCGGCCGCACTGCCGTCGCGGCCCCGGCTGAGCTCTCCGCGCACCGCGGCGGCGCCGTGGACTGCCGCCCAAGCGTCGACGGCGAGCGCGAGCGCAGCCGAATCCGGTCGGACCGCCAACCGGCTGTCAACGCCCCGGATCCCGGCGCCGAGCTCAGCGAGCTCGCCCCGGTACGCGGGCCTCTCGCCGCCTGACCGCCCGATCGGCGGATAGACGTCGAAGTAGCCGTCGCTGCACACGACGATGTGCGAGGCAGGGTAGGAGAAGGGAGTACGGGCCACAGGAGGAGAATCCGATCCGTCGCGCGCTTCGGACCGGCGAAAGAGAGCCCGGCGCAATTGGCGACTGTTCCACCTACCATCAGCCCTCCGGTCGATTCCGTCAAACGCGGCGGCGCCGGCGCGCACTTGGCCGCTGCCGCACCGCGGCTCGTGATGCCCAGGCTGTCGAGGGTATGGGTCACCTGCGAGCTGGCGGTCCCTAACGGGATCGCCGCGCCCATCGGATCCGGGTGGAAGCCGAGCACGAGTCTCGGACCCGAGATGCCGACGCCGGAGACTCGTCGTCGCCGCGGCACGGTACGGCCCGAGACGCGGAGTGCCCGTTGGGCGAAGGGGCCGTGGCATTCAGCATGGTGACAGCGCGAATGGTGGTTGGCGTGGCGCGCCCGGAGGGATTCGAACCCCCGACACTCGGTTCCGAAGACCGATGCTCTAGTCCGCTGAGCTACGGGCGCGCGGCCCCGGCATGATACCCGGCTCGCGGGGCGGCTCGGCAAGCCCGCCCCGCCTGCGGCACACTTCGTCGATGCGTCAGCACGCCCACCCCATGCGCCGCACGCCCTCTCGCCGGCGCCTCGGGACCGTGGCCTTGGCAGTGCTGGTGCTCGTCGCGGCCGCGGCGCTCGTCTGGCGGTCGCCGGCCCTCATATCGGCGGGAGGCGTCGGCGCTGCCGGCGGTGGGAGTCACGGGCTCGTCGCTGCCCAGGCGCAGTTGGTCCCCGCGTCCGGCGCTCCGGCGTCCGCCGGCGCCGCGCCCACGCAGGGCCAGGCGGCGTCCGGGTCCATTCCGCCCGCGACGGTCGGCAACCCGTCCCCGGGGCCGGCAACGCCGGCCGGTCGCGACCACGCGTCGATGGTGGCCGCACAGCCCGCGCCGCCCGCGACCCTCACGGGCTACGTCTGGCCGATCGCCCACCCGAGGCTCACGCTGCCGTTCGGCCCCACCGACTGGGGCACGCGCATCGTTGACGGCAAGCTGTTCCACGACGGCGTCGACCTCGCCACGTTCTGCAACGACCGGATCATGGCCGCCCACGACGGCGTGGTCCTGGCCGCCGGCCGGCATTTCGACAACTTCATCGGCTGGGTGGGCAGCCTCGACGCCTACTACCACTACCTCAACGCCGAGCACCTCTGGCTCGACCTGCCCAACGTGGTCATCGTCGACGACGGCAACGGCTACCGCAGCATCTACGCCCACATGTGGAAGCTCACCGTGAAGGTGGGGCAGCACGTCAGGGCGGGCCAGCTGATCGGCTACGAGGGGATGACCGGGCACGCCACCGGGTGCCACCTGCACTACGGGCTGTTCTCGCCGGCCGAGACCGCCACGTTCGGCACCGAGCCGAAGGCCATCAAGACCTGGCACGAGCCGCCGGCCGAGATCGCGCGGATCGACCCGCTGCTGGTCCTGCCGTACCGCAAGGGGATAGGCGGGGTCACCACGTCGCTCGGGACCGAGGGCGGCTAGGACGCCCTGACGATCGCGTCGGTGTCAGCCCGAGCGCCGGTACCGCCGACCCACGAGCGACCACGCGGGCAGCCGCCCGAGCGCGACGTCCAGCGTCGGCCCCTCGCCCCCGTCCCGCCGCTCGATCGCGAGGCTCGGCGCCTTGCCCGCGCCCGGCCGCGCGTCCACGCCGGTCAGGTCCAGCGCCACGTGGCCCGGCACCGCCAAGCCCAGCTGGTCGAGCAGCGCCTGCGGCCAGTCGGGCGAATCGCCCTCGGTCGTCACCTCGCGCTCGGCGTGCCATCGGGGCCGGCGCAGCAGGATCGCCCGCCAGCCCGCGGCAACCGCGGGCGTCACGCAGCCGTCGCCCGGCTCCGGCGAGGCGGAGTGGTGCTCGCCGCGCGTCCAGAGGGCGGCCTGGTGGAGCAGGGCGTACTCGTCGAGGTCCGCGAAGGCGGCCAGCCGCTCGGCGGGGGAACCGGCGCCGAACACGGCCTCGATCGAGGGCACGAACACCTCGGCGAGGTCGAGGTCGATCGCGCGCACGGTCCGGTGCAGGTACACGTGGCGGTACATGAACAGCCGCGCGGTGAGGAACATCTCGAGCGCGCCCACGCCGGACTCGTACAGCGTCAGGCCCCGCTCCGAGACGAACGTGTAGCGGCGCAGGCGCTCGGCGTCGACGGGCCCGATCGACACGCCCGTGAGGTACGCGTCGCGCCGGACGTAGTCGAGGTTGTCCACCGTGAACACGCCCGAGAGCAGGGGCTGGAGCGTGCGGACCCAGCCGGGCATCGATGGGTCGGCCAGCGGCGGCTTCGAGATCAGGAACGACACCCAGCGCGGGTCGATCGCCTCGTCGTGCGCGAGCCGGTCACGCTCGGGGACCGACCCCGGCGCGCGGCGCAGCGCGGAGATCAGCGGGCCCAGCTCGCGCTCGACGATCAGCTGGCCCAGGTCCTCGTGCGAGAGCGTCTTCGCGCCCGGCCGGCGCGGGTCTGCCGGGGCCGGGAAGCGGGCGAGGAACCGGTCGTCGAAGAAGTGCGCGAACGGTCCGTGGCCCACGTCGTGGAGGAGCCCCGCGACGCGGAGCGTCTCGACGACCAGACCCTCGGACGGGATGGGCTCGCCGGGCGCCAGGGCCGGCAGGGAGGCGGCCAGCGACGGGTACAGCGAGCGCGCCCACAGCCCCGCCTCGTGCATCACGCCCAGGCCGTGCGTGAACCGCGAGTGCTCCGCGGTGGGGAACACCCAGCGCGCGCTCTGGAGCTGGCTGATGCGCCGCAGCCGCTGGACCCACGCGCTGTCGAGCAGGTCGTCCTCGGCGACGGTTTCCGCGTGGAGCCCGGCGGCCCGCGCCTCGTGGGGCGTGAGGCGCTTGGTGAGCTCCACGTAGCCGTGGATCGGGTCGCTGATCAGGTTGACGGCAGCGAACGGAAGCCGGCGCCCGGGCGGGGTGCCCTCGGCATCGGGCGTGCTCTCGGGAGCGGCCGGCTTCTCGTCGTCGGCCGGCGGCACGGCCCGGGTCGTCCCCCCGGCCCCGGTCAGGGCACCCAGATCCGCTTGATGGGGGTCCACGCCGAGAGGTTACCCCGGCGGTCGGCCGCCTGGACCCGGAAGCTGTAGTAGTGGCGGTGCGCCCGGTTGTAGAGCGAGAGCGATCTCGACGTCGTGTCGTTGCGCAGGAGATGCCAGGGGCCCCAGTCGACGCGGTACTGGACGTCGAAGCTGCGCAGGCCCGCGGTGTGCGTCTGGAGCAGGGGGTCGGCGCCCGACCACGAGAACCTCACAGTTGTGCCGCTGCGGCTGAGCAAACCGTTGCGAGCGACCGGGGGCGTGTGGTCCACGGATGCGGTGACCAGGATGGACGCCCAGGTGGAGCCGTTGGCTGCCCGCGAGACTCCCAGCATGAGCCTCTCTAGTGGGTGGTGCTTGATTGCACCAGCCTATCGGAATGTGAGGGTCAGCGCCTGTAGCGGGCCGCAGCCCGCGCATGGCTGGACGCGACATCGTCCCGCAGGGAGGCCGGCGCGAGGACCTCCACGTCCTCGCCCCACGAGAGGATCCAGAGGCGGATCTCGATCGTTCCGGCCACCGTGGCGCGCCACTCGAGCGAGCCGTCGGGCGCCTGGGCCACCACCTGCGACGGATGCCAGACCGCCTCGCGCACGCGGGCCGCGACCGACGGCGCGAACCGGAGCACCACCTGGGTCGGGGGCTGGTCCCACATGATGTCCCACGCCGGCCGGAGCGCCGTCGCCAGGTCCTCCTCCGACGGCGCCGCGAAGCGCCGCAGCGTCAGCGAGAGGTCGAGGATCCGCTCCACCTTGAACGTCCGCAGGGCGCCGCGCCCCTCGTCGAACCCAATGAGGTACAGCGCGTGCGTCTCGAGCGAGGGCTCGAGAAGGTACGGCCGAACCTCGCGCCACTCGGGCTCGCGCTCGCCGTCATACGCGGCCGGGGCGTACTGGAGGCGCACCACCCGCTGCTCCGCCCAGGCGCGGGTGAGGTCCGCGACCCGACGGTTGAACGCCTCGTCGGTCCGGCGCCGGGCCATCTCGTCGAGCGTCCGCTCGACGTGGCCGTGGAGCGCGTCAGGGAGGCCCTCCTCGAGCTTGCTGAACGCCGACGCCAGGCTCGGGTCGAAGCGGTCCGTGTAGCGGGTCATGAGGCGGGCAGCCAGGAACACGGCCATCGCCTCCTGCAGGGTGAGGCGCATCGCCGGCAGGAACGCCCCCGGCTGGACGCCCCACTTGCCGCCCTCGCTCCACAGGGGGACCTGCATCTCGTTCTGCAGGGCGCTGAGGTCGCGGTACACCGTGCGCGGCGACATCCCGGTGCGGCGGGCGACCTCCCGCGGTGTCACGCCGGCCTCGCCGTGCGCGTGGAGCACGCGCAGGACCGAGAGCAGGCGGGCGAGCCGGTCGCGCTTGCCCTCCAGCCGCTCGCCGTCCAGCGCGTCGAACTCGTCGGTCATTCGGGCGTCCCTCCTCGTCTGCTCAGCCTGGCGGCTGCACGGTGACCTGGGCGCCGCGATCGATGGCGATCAGGCGGAAGCGGATCTCCGCGGTCAGCGCGTCGTTGGCCAGCCCGAGCGCAGGCCCGTTCGCGAACCCGTCGGCCTGCCCGAGCTCGCCGTCCGCGAAGATCCAGAAGTCGAGCTCGCCGCGCCAGCGGGTGAGGTCGATGCCCCCGACCAGGAGCGAGACCTCGGGCACCGCGGCCCGGAGCGTCGCGCCGTCGAGGGGGACTCGGCAGTGGCGGGCCCGGGCGCCCTCGATGTAGGACAGGCCCGCGTCCTCGACCACGGTCCGCCGGGCCGGGCTGAGCGCCGTGAGCACGAGCTGCCGGTCGAGGTCGTACCCCTCCCCTTGATTCGCAGGCACCGGCGTCCAGCTCGTCGTCGGGGTCAGCCTCCATGCGTGGGTGCCCACACGCACGAAGCCGTTGCGTCCGAACGCGCGGTCGCCCGCGACGTAGCCGTCCCAGCGCACGTCCTCGCCGGAGCGGACGCCAGTCAGCGTCGCCTGGCCGGTGAGCGACCCGTCGACCGAGCTGTCCATGTGGAGCGTCACCAGGGCGCTCGTGCCGTCCGTGAGCGGTCCATCGCAGGCCGAGGGCTCCTCCGTCGGGTCGGTGGGCCCGAACCGCGACGAGATCGCCGGCCGATCGCCGAGCGAGAGCTCGTTGACGACGGCTGCGGCCGCGAACGCGGAGCCCGCGGAGAGCGTGGCGACCAGCCCGAGGGCGATCCCGGCCATCAGGCGCCGCCGCCGGGGGGAGTTGTCGCCCAGCCGGCGCCGCGCCATGCCCAGCCCGGCGAAGACCCCCGTGGCGAACAGCGCGAGCGCCCACGGGTACGCGGCCTCTGCCGACGGCAGCAGCGTCTGCGGCCCCCGGCCCTGGAGCTGCGACACGAGGCCGGCGATCGAGGGGATCAGCAGCAGGATCGCCAGCAGCGCGAGCCAGGCGATCAGCGCGAACGCCCGAGGGCCGCGGGCCACCGGCGGCCAGCGCACCCCCGCCAGGGCGACGAGGATCGGGCCAGCCGCGCTGAGCCCCACCAGGGTGTCGACTGGGCCGCCCGGCCGATACCCGCCCAGGATCAGCGCGAAGGTGACCAGCCAGAGGCTGGTGAGCGCCGCGCCCAGGATCCGCAGCTCGATGATCCGTACCCGCACACCCCCGAGCATAGCGAGCCCGTCGCGGTCAGGGTTGCTCCGGCCACCCCCCCGCGGCGCCCCCGCCAGACGCCCCGGCCCCAGCCAGGGCCCGGGTCCGCCCTGCAATCCCCGTCCGGGGGCGCCACCCCGCCCGGAACAGGTGCCCCGCAAAGTACGCGCCGGGTGGGACTGACGGGTGATCGCCCCGCCGAGACCACGCGCGCATCGTGACGCCACCGCACCCAGAAATGCGGGGAATCCAAGCGAAGCTCCAGCGGGGCGCGACGGTCCTCCCTCCTCCCGTCCCGGCCCGCGAGCCTGCCGAAGCGAGGCCGTACTCCTCCCGGCCTCGCTTCGGCGCGTCTGGGGTTTGAGCGCTCTGCCTCCCGGTACACTTCGGCGGGCACCCAATCTTGAGGAGACGATCCACCCATGCGCACCATCAAGGCCTTCGCGGGCCTCGCCCTCGCCGCCGCGCTCGCCGCCGCCTGCACCGGCGCCACGGCCACGCCAAGCCCGCTCCCGTCCGCCACGCCGGTGCCGAGCACGGCTCCCGCGGTCGCCCCGTCGGCCGCCGTGGTCTCGACCTCGCCCACCACGGCGCCCAGTCCCAGCCCGACGGCCAACCCCTGCGCCGCCGCGAACCTGACGACCAAGACCGCGGGCAAGCTCACGATCGGCACCGACAACCCGGCGTACCCGCCGTACTTCGCGCCGTCCAGCCCGGATCCCAAGCCCTGGCAGCTGGGCGACCCGACCAACCAGCAGGGCTTCGAGTCCGCGGTCGCGTACGCCGTAGCCAAGCAGCTGGGCTTCACGCCTGACCAGGTGGCCTGGACGGTCGTGCCGTTCGACAACAGCTTCCAGCCCGGCGCCAAGCCGTTCGACTTCTACCTAGCGCAGGTCTCGTACACGGACGCCCGCGCGAAGGCCGTGGACCTGAGTGACGGCTACTACTTCGTCGCCCAGTCCGTCGTGGCGATGAAGGGCAACCCGCTCGAGAAGGTCACGAGCATCGCCGGCATGAAGACGTTCAAGTTCGGCGCGCAGGTCGGCACCACCGCCTACGACACCATCAAGAACGTCATCGCGCCGACCACGAGCATCTCGGTCTACAACAGCAACGACGCGGCCATCAAGGCGCTGCAGGCCAAGCAGATCGACGGGCTCGTCGTGGACCTGCCGACCGCGTTCTACATCACCGCGGCGCAGCTCGTGGACAAGGACTACAACCCGCTCGCGAGCATCGTCGGCCAGTTCCCGGTGCAGTCGGGCCCCAACGCCGAGCACTTCAGCCTGGTGCTGTCCAAGGGCTCGCCGCTGACCGCCTGCGTGAACAGCGCGATCCAGGCGATCACGGCCGACGGCACGCTCGCCCAGATCACCCAGACATGGCTGGCCGACAAGGCGAACGCGCCGGTCCTCCAGCCCTGACCCTCGCTTCCCGTAGTCGATGACCGCCCCGGGCGGTCCCCAGGGCCCTGATCGGGGAGGCCGGCACGGCCTCCCCGGCAGCCGCGCACGCCGGCGCCGCGAAGACCGGGTCAGCGCCGTTCGCTCGACGCTGGTCGCGCTCGTCAGCACCGTCGCGGTGTTCGGGCTGCTCGGCTACATCGCCGTCAACTCGCCCGGCTGGCCGGCGGTCCAGTCGAGCTTCTTCGACGGCGAGCTCTTCTCCGCATCGCTGCCGGACATCGCCTCGGCGTTCGTCGTCAACATCCAGCTCTTCTGCATCTCCGAGGTCCTGATCCTGGTCCTGGCACTCGTGCTGGCAGTGGCCCGCTCGTCGACGGCGCCCGTGCTGTTCCCCGTGCGCCTCGTGGCCACCGTCTACGTCGACGTGTTCCGCGCCCTGCCCGGCGTGCTCGTGATCTACATCCTCGGCTTCGGCATCCCCGGTCTGAACCTGCCGGGCATCCCCACCGACCCCTTCCTCTACGCGATCGTCGCGCTGACGCTCATCTACTCGGCCTACGTCTCCGAGGTGTATCGCGCCGGGATCGCGTCGATCCACGCCAGCCAGGCTGCCGCGGCACGCTCCCTCGGGCTCACGCAGGTGCAGGCCCTCAGGTACGTCGTCCTGCCGCAGGCGATCCGGCGCGTGGTTCCGCCGCTGCTCAACGACTTCATCGGTCTCCAGAAGGACACCGTGCTGGTGTCGTACATCGGCGTCGTGGAGATCTTCCGCCAGTCGCAGATCACGGAGGCTGCGAACTTCAACTTCACGCCGTACCTCGCGACCGCCCTGGTGTTCCTCGTCATGACGATCCCCCTGGCGCGCCTGACCGACTGGCTCGTCGCCCGGGAGGCCCGCCAGGGCCGAATCGTGGTGCTCGGGACGGCGTCGCAGGTCGCCAACGCGCTCGGGCGATCGCGCGGCGGGCAGGCTGCGCCGTGACCGTCGCGAACCCGGCGCCCGCGCTCTCGATCCAGGGCCTCTGGAAGAGCTTCGGCGCGCTCGACGTGCTCCAGGGGATCGACCTCGAGGTCGCCGAGCACGAGGTCATCGCGCTCATCGGCGCCTCGGGCAGCGGCAAGTCCACGCTGCTGCGGTGCATCAACCTGCTCGAGCCCATCGACGAGGGCCGGATCTTCATCGAGGGCCAGGAGATCACCGCGCGCGGCGTCAACGTGGACCGCATCCGCCGGCGTGTCGGGATCGTGTTCCAGTCGTTCAACCTGTTCCCGCACATGCGCGTGCTCGACAACGTGACGCTCGGCCCGCGCAAGGTGCTCAGGCGCACCAAGGCGGACGCCGAGGCCGACGCGATGCGCCTGCTCGAGCGCTTCGGCCTCGCCGAGAAGGCGAACCAGCTGCCCGACCGGCTGTCCGGCGGCCAGCAGCAGCGCGTGGCGATCGTCCGGGCGCTGGCCATGCAGCCGGACCTGCTGCTGCTCGACGAGGTCACGTCGGCGCTCGACCCCGAGCTCGTGGCCGAGGTGCTCAACGTCGTCCGGGAGCTCGCGGCCGGCGGCATGACGATGCTCATCGCCACCCACGAGATGGGCTTCGCGCGCGACATCGCAAGCCGCGTCTGCTTCCTCGACGCGGGGCGCATCCTCGAGCAGGGCCCGCCCGCGCAGATCTTCGCCCAGCCCCGCGAGGCCCGGACCCGGCAGTTCCTCAACCGGATCATCGAGGCGGGGCGCCTGTAGGTTCGGGCGCCGACCCGACCCGGCGACCGCGAGCCGACTAGCCCGCCCGGCACGCCTCGACGAACGCGGCGAACAGCGCCTCGAACACCGCAGGCGTCGACTCGGTCCGCTCGGGATGGCACTGCACCGCCATCCGCCACGCGCCGCCTGCCGCCTCGAACGCCTCGACCAGCGGGCCGGCGGTGCTGTCCGCGAAGGCCGTGGCCGTGAAGGCACGCGCGAGGTCGACGGTGCGCACCGCCTGGTGGTGGTAGCTGTTGACCACCAGGTCGGCCCCCGAGCCCGACGGGTCCAGGATGCGCGCGGTCGCGCTCCCGGGCACGAGCTGGATCGCGTGGGTCGTGGCCGGGCCGTGGCCCCAGCCGTTGCCGACGTGCCCGTCGACGTCCTGGAGCAGCGCCCCGCCCGCGAGCGCGTTCATCGCCTGGAGGCCGCGGCAGATCCCCAGGACCGGGACGCCGCGCGCCTCGGCCGCGGCCCAGGCCGCGGCCTCGAGCTCGTCGCGGTCGGGCTCGACGTCGCGGCTCCCCTCGTTCGGCTGCCCGTAGCGGGCCGGGTCGAGGTCGGCGCCGCCGGTGATCAGCAGCCCGTCCATCGCAGCGAAGGCCGCCTCGCGCGCAACGGGCGACGCGGTGGCGTCGATCGGGATCGCCGTGGCGCCATGCCGGACGACCGAATCGACGTACAGCGCGTTCTTCCGCTCCGCGATGGCGGGCTCCGCCTGGGCGGCGGCGACCATCAGCGTGACGACGATCCGGGGCGGACGGCTGGAGGACGACATGGCGAGCAAGGATAGCCGCTCGCCGTCCCCGCAGAAGCCGGCCCAGTCCCCGCAGGGGCCGGCCCAGTGGCCCGGGATCTGCCCGCCGGATCAGCCCGGCGCCGGGTTCCCGGCCGCGCCGCTCGCCGACGGCTCCGAGGACGGCGGCTCGGTGGGCGGCCCGAGGTACTCGGACGGGGCGGGCGTCACCTCCAGCCCCGAATCGGTCGGGCCGGGCGATTCGGAGTAGAGCCCGCCGGGCAGCACCGTGAGCACCCATCCCAGCTGGAGCTTGTTGGGCGCGTAGTGGGACGACGCGGGGTCGAGGCTCGGATACCGGTCACGGTTCCAGAACGCAAGGCTCCGCGGCGTCGTGTGGAAGCGCCGGGCGATCGTCGTGAGGTTGTCGCCCGGCCGCACCGTGTACGTCGTGAACGTGGGCACGGGCGTCGGTGTCGGCGGCCCCGGCGTCGGGGTGGGCGTGGCCGGCGGCGGCGGCGTCGGCGAGGGCGTGGGCGGCGGCTCGGGCGTCGGGCGCGTCGCCATCTGCAGGCAGCCGCCGAGCGACGCCGCCAGCGCGATCAGGGCGAGCGTCGCACCGAGTCTGCGGTGGGTATCGCGTCGTCTCGTCATCCTGGCCCTCCCGCGAGATGGCCGGAGTGTGACGCAAGTGCCGCGAAGGCGGTGACGCCGAAGGGCAGCAGGACGCGGGCCCTCAGGCACTACTCGATGATCACCGGCTGGTCGACCGGGGTCGGCTGCGAGAGGGTGTAGCCGTCGGCCAGGGCAAGGCCCTCGCGGGCCGTGCAGATCTGGTCGCGGCCCTTGAGCTTGGCCACGCGGCAGGCGCGGTCCGCCGCCAGCAGCACGTCGTCGACGGTCCTGCCGTCGGTCGGGTACGACGAGGTGCCGATCGATGCCGACACCTTGAGCCCCAACTCGCACCAGTGCGTGCCCGGCCCGCCGATCCCGCGGATGGCGGCCTGGATGTTGCTGGCCACGAGCGCCAGACCCTCGGCGTCGCTCAGGGTCGGGTCCGTGGCGCGCCGATCGGTGCGCCGCGGCAGCAGCACCGCGAACTCGTCGCCGCCGTAGCGGAAGACGGCGTCGGTGTCGCGATGCGAGGCGCCGCCGATCGCCGATGCGATCTCCCGCAGCACACGGTCGCCGTCCTGGTGCAGCTCGGGCGTCTCGTTGAACGAGCTGAACTCGTCGAGGTCGATCATCACCAGGCCGAACGGCTCGCGGGCAGCCACGGCGCGGGCCAGCGCCTGCTCGAACGCGAGGTGGTTGAACAGCCCGGTCAGGCCGTCCGTCGCCGCACGCACCTCGACCGCCTGGAACACATCGGCGTTGCGGAGCGCGATCGAAACCTGGCCGGCGAACAGCTTGACGAGGTCGAACTCCTCGGTCGTGAACGGCCGCTCGCGGCCGAATCGCTCGAGCGTGAGCACCCCCGCTGCCGACTTGGGGCCGACCAGCGGGACGACGATCAGGCTGCCCTCGATCGGCCCACTCCGGAAGCGGTTGACCCGCGGATCAACCAGCTCGTCCTCGATCAGGACCGGCTCGTTGTGCTCCACCACCCAGGGCGCGATGCCGCGCTCGCCGAGCGCCCACGGCTGGAGGTAGTCCTCCTGGTGGGCGCCGCGCGCGGTGAGCGGCTTGAGCAGGCCGGTCTGGCGATCGACCACCTCGATCGCCATGTTGTCGCACGCGATCAGCGCCCCGAGGCGGCTGGTGATCTGGTCGAGGACCGCCCCCGAGTCGAGGGTGGTCAGCATGGCCTCGGTGGTGCCGAGGAGCTCGCGCTGGGCGCGGAGCTGGCGCTCGAGCTTGTCGGCCTGCTCGCGGAGGCGCTCGGTGGCGTCAGCGTTGGCCATCGCCTGGGCCGCGAACGACGCGTGGATCACGAGCAGGCGGAGGTCGTCCTCGGTGAAGTGCCGCAGGGCGCCGTAGGCCAGCACGACGACGCCGAGGCAGGCGCCCTCGTGGACCATCGGCGCGAGCAGCATCGACTCGTCGGCGTCGGGCTTGGTGCCCGGGATGGTGATCGCGCGGGGGTCATTCGCGCTGTCGTCAACGAGCTGCGGGACGCGGAACCGGGCGACCCAGCCCGTGATGCCCTCGCCTACCTGGACGCGGAGGTCGTCCATCTTCTCGTCGGTGTAGTCCGCCGACAGCCCGAGCCACGCCACCGGGACGAGCTCATGGCCGCGGACCCGGTACACGCGGACGTTGTCGTACTCGATCAGCTGGCGGAGCTCGGTGGCGATCGCGTGGCCGATCTCCTGCTGGGTCGTGAGGCCCGACAGCCGGGCGCCCAGGCGCTGGATGGCCTGGAGCTGGGCCGCCCAGGCGGCCATCCGGCCGAAGGTCCGGGCCGACCGGATGGCGATCGCGGCGTCGCCCGCCAGCGCCTCGGCCGCGTCGAGGTCCACCTCGCGCCATCGGAACGGGCGGTCGTGGGCCAGGTACAGGGTCCCGTGCAGCTCGTGACCGTCGATCAGCGGGGCCATGAGGAGGGTGTCGACGCCCTCCTGGACGCCGGCGGCGCGCAGCGGGTTGATGGCCCGCGACGCGTCGAGGCCCAGGATCTGGATGGGCCGGCGGGGCGGCACGTCGCGCTGCCCCACCCGCGCCTGCTCCATCTCGCGGCCCAGGTCTAGGAACGCCGCCGAGAAGCCGATGCTGCTGGGGACCGAGATCCGCCCGTCGCCGTCGTGGAGGGTCACCGCCACGCGGTCGGCGCCGAACAGGACGCGGGCGTGGTCGCACAGGTCGCGGACGACGTCGCCCACGTCGAGTCGCGACGCGAGGTCGGTGGCCACCCGGCGGAGCGCCTCTGACCGCCGGAGCCTGCTGGCGGCCTGCTCGCTCGCCGCCGCGGCCCGGATGATCACGCCGAGCGTGCGGGCGATCGCCATGGCGAGGCGTCGTCCGTCGTCCGGGCCCAGCTGGACCGCGCCGGCCAGCAGGAGGACGCCCCACGGCGCTTCACCGCCGGGGATCCGCACGACCAGCTCGTCGGTGCCCAGGCCCAGCACGGTGGCGGGTCCGGGGGCCCCCGGCCGGACGTGGACGGGCTCCGGCGAGTCGAGCGCGATGGTGACGACGTTCCGCTCCGGGGGGAGGCTGCTGACCATCGGCCCGGGCCCGCCCTCGGTCACGATCGCGCGGGGGACGAGCCCGCCCGGACGCCGCTCCCAGACCCCCACCAGGGCGGCGCCCGTGGCCGAACGCACGCGTCGGCACGCCTCGTCGAGGGCAGGGTCCAGGCCGCTGGGGAACGAGGCAACCTCCGCGAGGTCGGCGAGAAGCTCAATACCCGCGGCGCCGACGCTGAGCGTGGACGGTGCGGCGAAATGCCGAGGCGCGCGCCCCGTCGAGCTGCTCTCGCCGTCTGGTGTCGTTGCATCGGAGGCCGCGGCGGCCAGGAAGCGCTGGAGGTCGGTGAGGCGATACCGGCGGTCGCCGCGCTCGTTGATGCGGTAGCAGCGGACCCTGCCCGCATCGCTCCACGCCCGGATCGTGTTGGGGTGCACGCCCAGCACGCGCGCTGCCTTGGTGACGGTCAGCGTGGCGTCGCCAGGCCGAGCGACCTTGGCAGAAGTTGCCGAGGGGGTGTGGGATTTGGCAAGCATGCTGTGGCGGACAGGGTGGCCTACTTCACAGGAGTTGCCAATAGGACTTACCTCCCATTTGTCGTTGCGGGAGCCTGCCAGAGCCGCGTGTCCCGGGGCGGAGACGTGCAGAAGGGCCGCATCGCCCGGAGTGCGGCCCTTCTGTGTCGGACGGTCAGCTCAGGCGTCACACCGCCTGCTCGTGGACCAAGGCGCCGGGCGTGCCGACCGCCGTGATCGTCACGACAGGCGCGGTGGCGTCCGGCGTCGTCGAGACCGTCCAGCTGGAAGTGCCCCCTGTCGAGAGATTCCCGGCCGTGTCGGTGCCGCGGGCCGAGAAGACGTCGTCTCCCGGCTGCAGGCCGCTGTACGCCTTGGGGCTGCTGCAGGACGCCCAGGGCCTCCAGCACCGATCCATCCTTGCTCGGCTTGCACTCGAACGTCACGCCGCCGGGGACGAGGGCAGTCAGCGGACCCCGTCGTCGGGCCGCGCAGGGCCGCCGGTCGCGCGGATCCAGGCCAGCGTGGCGGCCAGGCTCGCGGCCACGATCAGCACGACGATCGCGATGGCGAGCGCAGGGTTCCCGACGAAGCCGGCCGCCTGCCCCGCACGGGGGTCTCCACTCATGGCCTGCGAGGGCGCCGGGGACTCAGCCAGGGCCAGGCCAGCGAAGAGGAGCCATGCCACCGTGGCGGCGACGCCCGCCGCGGACCGGGTGATCGCGGACCGGCGCACTTCTCAGGCCACCGCGCCGATGAGGGTCCAGGCCAGCCCTGCCGCGGCCGCCAGGAGGCCTCCGGCCATCAGGAGGGCGCCCGCCCGCGTCGAGGTCCTGTGCTCGGCGGCCAGCAGCCGCATCGCCTCCGCCGGCTCGAGGGTCGTGAGGATGAGCGGACGGCCCATGCCCGCCCGCAGCACAGGCTCGCCGTCAGCGCCGATTCCCGGCACGCCCAGCGCCAGGGCGTGGTCCACGCTCGTGAGCAGCTCCACGCGGAGCCGCGCGGGGGTCGCGGGCGGCGTGCCGTCCGGGACGCGGTCGGGGATCTCGCCGGCCGTGCCCTCGGACTGGCGCATCACGACCACCAGGCCCTCGTCGAGGGCGTCCCCGTCGACAGCGATCGACGCCAGGGCGCCCGCGAGGGAGAACGGCACCACCTCCCGGTGGTCGGTGACGGGGACCCAGCGCGACCCGTTCCGCAGTTCCAGACGCGAGTGGCGGAACACGAGCGGGCGCTGGTGCTCATCGAGGAACTCGTGGTCGCTGTCGAGGCGACCGCCGACGCCGACATAACGCGCGCGGCCCGCGCTGGCGAGGCGGAGGGCCTCGTCCACGGGGACGACCGGGGTGCTGGCGAGGATGCGGCCGACGCGCGCGCGGACGCCGAGCCGACGGACGAGGAGCCAGCCGACGGCCATCAGGACGAGGCCAACGACGAGCAGGAGGAGGGACGTCACCGGCCGATGATAGCCCGGCGTCGCGCCGGGTCGACCCGCAGTCAGGCCGTCAGGGGAATCAACAGCCCGAAGGAACCTACTCGACGCGTGGGCGTTGATGTCATCGCCGCCGTTAGCATCGCTCGGCCCCTCCGGGCTGGATTCAACGCTACGTGCCCGCGTGCCGTCGGGTCAATGCGGTTTTCCACCTAGTCGTGAACAGGACCCTCGTGGGCGGGCGGTTGTCCACAGGTTGTCCACATGCCTGGCTGGGCGCCGGACTCCTGCAGCGCCGCCCGGCGCGTCGGGTCCCGGAGCGGCCGCCCACCACGCTGGAGGGCCCCGGATGTCAGACGACGCCGCGCCCCGTCCGGGGGTCGAGCGCGCGCACCTGGCCCGAGAAGCTGGTCAGCACGAGCTGGCCGCCCACCAGTCCCGCCGACGCCACCACGTCGTTGTGCGCGACCCGCCAGGCAACCTCGCCCGACGGCTCCAGCGCGAACGTCTCGATCTCCGCCTGGAGGATCACATGGGGCAGGCGGGGCGAGCCCAGCACGGCCACGATAGGCGACGCAGAGCGGTGGCTCCAGCGCAGCTCGCCCATGCGGGCCCCCAGCGCATAGCCGTGGAACCCGTACGCCACGATCAGCAGCCCCTCGGTGTCCCACAGGAGCCCGGCCGGCTCGCCGCTGATGGTGGACGCGAGGCGCACGGTCCACGGACCGGATGGCGTCTCGACGCGCAGCTCGGCGCGGCAGCGGCGGTCCGGGTCGGGAGCGACGAGCTCGCCCAGGTCGGTCAGCGGGCCCCCGGTCTCCGTGAGCGCGAAGATCGCGGCGCCCTGGCCGCTGCCCGCCCAGCGGAACGACGCCCGGAGGCCGCCCGGGAAGGCGACGACGCGGTGGTGGACCTCGGCGGTCACGGGCCGGCTAGGAGTCCCTGGGGGCCGGCGACTGCGGGCCGGTCAGCCCGGCTCGCTCCGCGAGCACGTCGGCCTGGCGGCGCTCCTCGCAGATCGGCGCCACGTGCGCGTTGGCGAGCATCAGCAGGGTCCGCGGCGCGACGGCGAAGACGGCGGTCGGGGTGCCGGCCGCGGCCCACACGGTCTGGAAGCGCCCGAGGTCCGGGTCCATGATCACGCGCAGCCCAGCGACGTGGCCGATGGGCGGGATGCCTCCGATCGTGAAGCCGGTGAGCTCCTTCGCCTCGACCGCAGTCGCGCGCCGCACATCGGGCTCCCCGACGACCGCGGCGAGCCGCGCGAGGTCGACGCGGTTAGGGCCCGACACGAGGCACAGGATGGGCCGGTGGCCCGCGCCGCCCGGCGCGACGAAGACGAGCGACTTCACGATCTGCCCGATCTCGGCGCCGACCGCCCGCGCCGCGTCGTCGGCGGTGTGCGTGCCCTCGGGGAAGACGTGGATGTCGAGAACCACACCCTTGCGCGCGGCGGCGTCCACGACGCGCTGGACAGCGGCGGGGAAGGGGGACTCGGGCACGGCGGCGAGTCTACACGACGGCGGCGGCCCCACGCCGACCCATCACTGCAACGCCCCGGCCCCAACGCGCCCGACGCCATCTCGCGGCGCCCCGGTCTATGCTCCCGTCATGAGCATGCCCACCGTTGGCGACGACGCCCCCGATTTCGCGCTGCCCGACGAGCACGCGGCCATCCACCGCCTGGCGGACCGCCGAGGCAAGTGGACGGTCGTCTACTTCTACCCGGCCGACGACACCCCCGGCTGCACCACTGAGGCCTGCCAGTTCCGCGACCTCCATGACGAGATCGGCGACCTCGACGCCGAGATCTGGGGCATCAGCCCCGACGGCTCCGGCAGCCACGCGGCGTTCCGCGCCAAGTTCGGCCTGCCGTTCACGCTCCTCTCCGACGAGGACCACGCCGTGGCCGAGCGCTATGGCGCGTGGGGCGAGAAGATGAACTACGGACGCAAGTACATGGGGATGATCCGCTCGAGCTGGCTCGTCGGGCCGGACGGCCGCATCGCCGCCGCATGGCCCAAGGTCAAGGCCGACGGGCATGCCGCCGAGGTGCTGGCCGCCTTGCGCGCCGCGACCCCGCCGGCCTGAGCCGGGCATGGAACGAGGCCTCGCCCGTGGGGGGAAACGAGCGAAGCCTCATTTCGCACATTACCACAACATGCAAGATGGGTACGACAAATGACGCACGACACGGTGCTGGCGGTCAATACCTGGCGGCCCGGCCGGTTCATGGTCATCGTGGCCCATCCCGACGACGCCGACTTCGGCCCCGCGGCCACCGCCGCGCGCTGGATCGACGAGGGTTCCGAGGCATGGCTGGTCTGCTGCACCAGCGGTGACGCGGGCGCCGACGACTGGCGCCAGGACCCGCTCGAGCTCGCCGCCACCCGGGAGTCGGAGCAGCGCGAGGCGGCCCGGATCATCGGCTACGCGGGCATCTCGTTCCTGCACCAGCCCGACGGGGCGCTCGCCAACGACCTCGCCCTGCGCGAGCAGCTGGTTCGCGAGATCCGCACGTTCCGCCCGGACGCGGTCCTGTGCGTGGACCCCGAGACGGTCTTCTACACGGACGGCGGCGTGAACCACGTGGACCACCGGACGGCCGGGCTCGCGGCGGTCGATGCCGTCTACCCCGCCGCCCGCAACGCGATGGCGTTCCCCTGGCTGGCGCGCGACGGCCTGGCGCCCCACAACGTCCGGCGGCTGTTCCTCTTCTGGACGAACCGCCCGACGGCCGCGGTGGACGTCGGCGCGACCCTGGACCGCAAGCTCGAGGCCCTGCGCGCCCACCCCAGCCAGATCCGTCAGCCAGAACGTCTCGAGCCGCGGATCCGCGAATGGGCACGCGAGGAGGGGGAGCGGATCGGCGTCGAGGCGGCCGAGGTGTTCCGCGTGGTCGTGATCGACGAGGACGAGGAGCCGGGGGCCGACGCGGCGATGGCGGCCGAAGCGGCACCCGTTAAGCCGGCGGGCTGACTCCGGAGCCCGGCGGGCGGTTTCAAGAGCGACAGGCTGAGCCCGACGCTCAGCGGTCCTCGAGCATGGCCGGGCGCACGCGACCCCAGGCGTCCCAGATCTCGCCGAGGGCAGCGGCCCGAGGTCCCAATGCCGCCTCGATGCCCGCCAGCGAGAGGTCGTCGGCCTGGTAGGCGAGCCAGAGGTCGGCGCGAACGACGGCCCCGTCGAACAGCGCCGCCAGGGCCGAATCCCCGGGCCACACCCGGACGCGCATCCTGTCCAGGCCGGCGTAGCCCACTGCAAGAGACAGGTCGCGAGCACTCGGCGCACGGTCGTCGTCGAACCCGCGCATGCCGTCGTAGCGGAAGCCGAGCGCCGAGAGCGCAAGGACGATCTCGCGCTGTTCCCCGCCCGAGAAGAGGCGCCAGAACGGGTGCTCCTCGTCCACGTCGAGGTAGCCGTCCTCGATCGCGCGGGCCGTGATCGCGTCGATCAGCTTGGCGATCCGGACGTGCCATGCCGCCGTCGCGTCCGCATCGTCGCCAGCCAGCGTCGCCACGAGGTGCTCGCGAGCCGCCGTGTCACCGCGGAGGACCCACAGGATGACTGGCGTGCGGCCGCGGTCCGCTGGGACGGTTGGTCGCGCGTCGTAGGTCGGCTCAGCGCCGCTGGGCCAGGCGCTCGGGCCCTGGGCCGGCTCCCCGGCCGCGGGCGCGGCGGCCTGCTGGCGCTCCTCGCACGTGGCCAGCGACTCGCGCGCCGATCGGCAGTTGGCCTCGGAGCGCTCCGCTGCGACTCGGGCGGAATTCGCCTCGAGGTCGAGCCGCTCGAGCGCGGCCGCCTGGACCCGCAGCTCGTCGGTCCCCGCCTGGACTCGACGGGCGGCGTCGCGGGCGGCCGTGTTGGCGGCGCTCACGTCGGTCAGCCACTCGCGCGCGGCTTCCTCGGCGTCATCGGTCGTGCGGGCCGCGGCGTGGGCGGCCTGGAATTGGGCGTGGAGGCGGTCCTTCTCGGCGGCGAGTCGGCGCGGGTCGGCCAGCGAGCCCGCCTCCTCAACGCGGGCCTGAAGGTCGGAGAGCGCGCGCTGGGCCTCTCGCAGGCGATCGGCGAGCGCCCTGGCCGCCTCTCGCGCCGTGTCGGCGCCCGCGCATGCGCTCGAGGACTTGATCCGCTCCTCGGCGCAGGGATCAACGGCGGTCGTCTCGGCAGCGGTGCGCCCACCCGAGCCCTTGGCCGATCCCCGCGCAGGGCCACGGGCGAGGATCGGGATGCCCACCACCTCCGCGGAGAGCGCCGGCCTGTGCTCGGTGACCGGCGGGCGCGCGCGGACGCTGAGCTCGGCGCGCGCCGGGCGGATGTCGATGCGGGAAAGGAGGCCCGAGGCTGCCGGCTGACTTCGCCCCACCTCGGTGTCGCGCTCGGCGACGGCCACCGCGAGCGCGCCCGTCGCCGAGGCAAGTGCCTCGTTCGCCAACTGGCCACCGCCCCCCGCGATGGGGATGCCCACGGCGTGCGCCGAGATGCCGGGTCCCGATGGAACGCGCGTTCGGATTTCTGCCGGCCAAGCCGGCGGTTCCGGCGACGGGCCAAGCGCGATCGGGAGGACAGCGGCGAGGTCCATGCGGGCGTCCTCGTCCGGAGAGCCGGGCGCCGGCTCGGCGAACCGCTGGGGACGGGGCGAACCGATTGCGAGCCGATCCCGGGGCGCCATCGCATGCGGCGTCACGGTCACCCTGACCACGGGCCGGAAGGGAGAGCGGGGCCGCACCACGGCGAGAAGCAGGGCTCCCGCGGTGATGCCCACAACGAGGCCGAGGGCCAGGAAGCCGATCTCGGACGGGCTCACAGGTCTCCCTTGCGGGCAGGCGGTGGATCCGCCCAGCCTTCCGGGGAGCGTAGCTGCGCCACGCATGCGCGTCAACCGGAGTCCGCGGAGATGTGGAGTCCGCGGAAATTCTCTGCCGGTGAGCATTCCGCCTGGACGCCCGCGGGGCACTCGCCGCAGGCCGGCGGCTTGGTTCCGCGCAGGCGTTCCGGGGCCAGGTGGAGGCGCCGCGAACGTCTAGGATCCCGGGTTCGGAACGCCGAACGCTGGGCTGGTTCCTTTGGCTCCCTCCACCAGATGACAAATGGCCGGGTTCGAAGAGTCCCGCGCGCCTTGCACAACGGCGACAACACGGAGTCGCGGCCAGTGAGCCGCTGTGCAATGGACCGAAGGGCTTGGTACTCTCACGCGGTCGGCGGCGTTCCTCGCTGAGGTGTCCCGCCGTGAGCAGTACCCCAGCACAAGAGGCGTGACCGCTTCGTGACCCTCGATCACACGCAGGACTTCCTCGTCCAGCCGGTCGACGCGTCCTGGCTGCAGTGCAACATCGAGTGCCAGGAGGCATGCCCCGTCGGCACCAACTGCCGGGGCTACCTCAACCTCGCCGCGGAGGGACGGTTCGAGGAGGGCTACCTGCTCGCCCGCGAGCCGAACCCCGTCGCGGCGATGTGCTCGTATGTGTGCTCCGCCCCGTGCGAGCGCGCGTGCCGCAGGGGCGACATCGACCGACCGCTCGCCATCCGGGCCATGAAGCGGTTCCTGGTCGAGTGGCACGAGGCCTCGGGCATCCCGGACGCCATGCCCGGGATCACGCCCCGCGAGGAGCGGATCGCCGTCATCGGCGCCGGCCCGTCCGGCCTGGCGGTCGCCCGCGAGCTCGCGGTCAGGGGCTACCAGATCACGGTCTACGACAGCCTGCCGTACGGCGGCGGCACCCTGCTCATGGGCGTGCCCGCGTTCCGCCTGCCGCGCGAGGCGATCGAGATGGACGTCCGGCTCGTCGAGCGGCTGGGCGCGACCTTCGTGTTCGACACCCAGATCGGCGTGGACGTCGGGTTCGACGACCTCCAGCGCGACTTCGACGCGATCGCCATCTGCGCGGGCGCGATGAACCCGGTCTACCTCGACATTCCCGGCGCCGACCTCGAGGGCGTGCTCTACGGCGTCGACTTCATGAAGAAGGCGAACCTCGGCCAGGAGGTCGCGGTCGGTCAGAACGTGGTCGTCGTCGGCGGCGGCTACACCGCGATGGACTGCGCTCGCACCAGCCTGCGCTTCGGCGCCGAGAACGTCACCATCGCCTACCGGCGGACCCGCTCGGAGCTCGTCGTGGACGAGGAGGAGCTGGGCGAGACCGAGCTCGAGGGAGTCCGCATGGACTTCCTCGTGAGCCCGATCGAGCTGCTGGGCGAGGACGGCAAGCTCAAGGCGATCCGGTTCATCCGCAACAAGCTGGGCGAGCCGGACGCCTCAGGCCGCCGGTCGCCGGTGCCGATCGCGGGCTCCGAGTTCACGCTCCCCTGCGACACCATCATCCCGGCCGTCTCGCAGGCAGCGGACCTCTCGTTCCTGCCCGTCGAGTCCAGCTTCGAGGTCAACCGGGGCCGGATCAAGGTGGATCCCGCGACGTACGCCACCAACGTCCGCGGCGTCTTCGCCTGCGGCGACTTCGTCACCGGGCCCACCACGCTGATCGAGTCGGCCGGGCACGGCAAGAAGGCCGCCTACGCCATCGACCGCTACCTCGACGGACGCGCCGACGTGACCGTCACCCCCAACGTCAAGATCACGAGCTCGTGGCGCCACGACATGCCCGAGCTGTACGACGTCCTGCCGCGCCAGCACATCCCGATGCTGGAGCCGG
Source organism: Chloroflexota bacterium (assembly GCA_021783095.1). GTDB lineage: Bacteria > Chloroflexota > Limnocylindria > Limnocylindrales > CSP1-4 > CAIXZV01. Next base: position 63,975 of record JAJXUG010000017.1, read on the forward strand.
CGGCGCGCATGCCCAGCACGGACCCGGCGGTCAACTTCACGACCCCCGTGGAGCTGGGCTACGACGCGACGGCGGCCGTGGCCGAGTCCACGCGCTGCCTGATGTGCAACTACAACATCTGGTTCGACCCGTTCCGGTGCGTGCTGTGCGGCGCCTGCGCCGATGTCTGCCCGGAGGGGGTCATCCACATGGTGGACGTGAACCAGCTCAAGACGGAGGGCCTGCTGCCCGAGATCGAGGAGGCCTACGGCTGGTCGCAGGGGGCGGCCATGGTCCTCGACGAGGAGCGGTGCATCCGCTGCGCCCTGTGCGTCAAGCGGTGCCCCTTCGACGCCATCACCATGGAGCGGTTCGAGCTCCAGGAGATCTCGAGCGACGGCCGGCTCTACAAGGAGTCCTACCGAGACGCGCAACTCGCCGGGACCGCCGGCGTGGCAGGAGGAGCGTAGGTGAGCTTCCTGGAGCGGGTTGACCAGTCCATCCGGCGGAGTCCGGTGTGGCGGTCGATCTTCCGCAACCCGTACCCGAACGACGAGCGTTCGCGCGCGTACGCGGTCATGAACAACGTGTTCCTGCACCTGCACCCCGTGCGGGTCAGGCAGCACGCGGTCAAGTTCGCCTACACGTTCTGCCTCGGCGGCCTCAGCTTCTTCCTGTTCCTCGTGCTGACGGTCACCGGCGTGTACCTGATGTTCTTCTACATCCCATCGGACACGCAGGCCTACTCGAACATCCTGGACATCCAGTCGCGCGTGGTGTTCGGGCTGCTGACACGGAATGTCCACCGGTGGGCCGCCCACCTGATGGTGTTCTTCGTGTTCCTGCACATGATGCGGGTCTTCTACCACGGGGCCTACAAGCCGCCGCGCGAGTTCAACTGGGTTGTCGGCGTGGTGCTCCTGTTCCTGACGATCATGCTGTCGTTCACGGGCTACCTCCTCCCGTGGGACCAGATCGCCTACTGGGCCATCACCATCGGCACCAACATGGCCGGCTACGCGCCGCTGTTCAACACTCCCTCGAAGTTGCTGCTCCTGGGCGGCATCGAGGTGGGCCAGAACACGCTGCTGCGGTTCTACGTGCTCCACATCATGGTCTTCCCGTTGGTTGCCGCGATCTTCCTGGCCGTCCACTTCTGGCGGATCAGGAAGGACGGTGGCATCTCCGGCCCGCTCTGAGCCGAGGCTGACGACATGACCGAAACAAAGCAGCCCGAGACGCGCACCGTCCAGCCGGTCGACCCGGCGCGGCGCACGGAGATCGACAAGCAGCGCGTCCCGATGTCGGCGCGCCCGTACCGCCTGCTCGCCCTGGTCAAGCAGGATGCCGTCGTCCGGGTCCAGAAGGAGCCCGACGACACCGTCATGACGTGGCCGCACCTGCTGGCCATCGAGTTCATGGCGGCGGCTGTGATGAGCGTGTTCCTGCTGCTCATGGGCCTGTTCATGAACGCCCCGCTCGAGGACCTCGCCAACGGCAACATCACGCCGGCCGTGGCGAAGGCCCCGTGGTACTTCCTGGGCCTCCAGGAGCTGCTCGCCTACTTCCACCCCACCGTCGCGGGCGTGCTCGTGCCGACGTTCGTGCTGGTGGGCGCGGCCCTGGTCCCGTTCGTGGACCGGGGCAACATCCTGGCCACGCGCCCCAGTGAGCGCAAGACCGCCGTGGTCCTGTTCTCCATGTTCTGCGCGCTCGGCCTGTTCGTCACCTTCGTCGGGATCTTCTTCCGGGGCCCCGGCTACGCGTTCGTCATCCCGTACCTGAACTTCTTCTCGATCGGGACGCCCGGCCTTCACTTCGCTCTCTGACGCGAGGACACCATGAGCAATTACTCAGTGGAGCCCGCGAACAAGCCCCAGGCCCTGACCAAGGAGGCCATCAAGGCCCTCCGCCACGAGCAGGTCCAGGGGATCTCGCGGCGCGAGCTCCTGCGCGGCTCGCTGGCCGCCGCGATCGGACTCTGGCTCGTCGAACTCACCGCTGGCACGATCGGCTTCCTGTGGCCGAACCTCCAGGGCCAGTTCGGCGGCTTGGTCAAGATCGGCGACTTCGCATCGATCAAGTCCGCCAACTCCACGCTGCCGATCGACCAGGGCTTCCCGGCCTACGTGTCGAGCGCCAAGGCGTTCGTCGTGCTCTACGACCCGTCGCAGCAGAACTTCCTGCCCGGCGTGGACACGACCGGGGACGGCAAGTCGCTCAACGTGCGCGCGCTGTACCAGCGCTGCCCGCACCTCGGCTGCAAGCCCAACCCGTGCATCAAGAACTTCTGGCTGGAATGCCCCTGCCACGGGTCGCGGTACGACCGGCTGGGCATCAAGGCGCTGGGGCCCCAGTACGGTCCGGCACCGCGGAGCATGGACCGCTTCGCGATCTCGGTCGACGGCGCCGGCGTCCTGACCGTCAACACCGGCAAGATCACCCTTGGCCCGCTGCCGATCGCGGTCGGCCAGCCCGGGATCATCCCGCCCCGCACGCCCACCGGCTGCATCTAGCCCAGTCGGCGCCCACCAACCTCCGCCGCCCACCGTCCGCCGCCCACCGAGGAGACCGATGACCGAGCAGCCCGGCCGCCAGCACGAGGAGCGCCTGCCCGCGCCGCGGCCGTCGTCCCGGCCGCCGACGGCCTCGCGCTTCTCGGCGCCGCCGTCGGCCCACCGCAACGACCTGACGCCCGAGCGCGCCGCGAGGATCGTCCGCCAGTCGGCGAATGCCCGATGGGTTGGCTTCCTCGCCGTGACGGTCGTCGCCCTGTTCGTCATCGGCTACTACTTCTACGAGCTGGGCCTGCCCGGCGGCCTGACACAGCCCCGCCTCGACGCGGCCGCCAGCGCGCAGCAGGTGACCGACGTCGAGCGCGGCTACAACATCTTCCAGGCCAACTGCGCGCAGTGCCACGGGGTGAACGGCGAGGGCGGCAAGGGCCCGATCCTCAACGACCAGAGCAAGCTGTTCGCCCACCTCAACCCGGACTACATCCGCAACATGCTCCAGGTCGGCGGCCGCTACGCCTGCGGCAACCCGAACTCGATCATGCCCGTGTGGTCGAACACCGGGAACCCGCCCGGGCCGCTCAACTACATGCAGATCAACGACGTGATCGCGTTCATCCGGGCCTCGAAGGCGAACACCTACGTGAAGCTCGACCCCAACCTATTCGAGCCCATCATCGACCCGACGACCAAGCAGGTCGAGACCTTCACCGGCTGGGTGGACCCGAACTACTCGCCGGCGCCGGGCGCGACGCCGTTCCCCGCCTGCTGGACGGACGCGTTCAAGACCTCGGCCCCAGCGGCCCCGGGCGCATCGGGGTCCGCCCCAGCGGCCTCCGGTTCCGCCCCCGCCGAGTCCGCCCCGGCCGCATCACAGGCGCCGACGGGCACGACGCTCAACCTCACGGCGCTCAACGTCGCATTCGACAAGACCCAGCTCTCCGCGCCCGCCGACACGCCGTTCACGATCCACCTGGACAACCAGGACCAGGGGATCATGCACAACGTGGTGATCCGCGACGCGAGCGGCAACGAGGTGTTCAACGGCGCGCTCATCAACGGGCCGGGGACCGCGGACTACAGCATCAAAGCCCTCCCGGCGGGCCAGTACACGTTCCTGTGCATCGTTCACCCGCAGCAGATGAACGGCACGCTGAAGGTGGGGGGCTGAGCGATGGCCACGACGGCACTCCCCCCGACGACCGGCCCCGGTCGGCGCCGGGCATTCTTCGGCCTGTTCGATGCCGACGGCTGGGCCTGGGCCGGCGCCAAGGCGGCCTTCTGGTTTGTCGTGATCGTCACGATGCTCGGGTACATCCCGGACCGCGCGTACTACTTCACCGTCGGCAAGACGGTCGACATCTGGCCGCTCGCTCCGTTCCTCCAGTGGTCGCCGGTGAACCTGTGCCCGCCATCGAACCAGACGCTGCCGTGCCCCGCGCCCGCCGGTTCCGTCCTGCCCTGGCAGCCCAACCCGCCTGAGGTCCAGCTGCCCGCCGGCCGCACCGACGGCGCCGCGGCCGTGATCGGCTCGACGTACCTCTATGTGGGCGGCACGGACGGCACCACGGCGAAGGCCGACGTCTTCATCTCGCACCCGGTCCAGGACGGCCTCCTCGGCCTGTGGAGCAAGGGCCCGGCCCTCCCGGCGGCCCGCTCCAGCGCGGCCTCGGTCGTGATGGGCAACACCCTCTACGTCATCGGCGGCTACGGGCCGGACGGCAAGCCCACGAACACCACCTTCAGCCTCGCCGTCAACCCGGACGGCACGATGGGCCAGTGGACCACCGACACCGCCCTCGCGCTGCCCGCACCGCGCGCGGCTTCTGCTGCCGTGGCCCTGTCGGACGGGATCGCCGTGATCGGCGGCACTGACGGCACAGCCGCCACGCGCGACGTCTGGAAGTCGCAGACGGACGCATCGGGCAATCTCGGCGCCTGGGTGCAGCAGCGCGGCCAGCTGGGCGAGCCCAACGCGGGCGGGTTCGCCGCCCAACTGGGCGACGTGATCTACCTGATCGGCGGCGTCAACGACAAGGGCGAGACGGTGGCCACGGTGGAGTTCGGCAAGGTGGGCGGCCCCAACGCCACCGCGAAGGACCCCAACGTCCTCGACGCCTGGAGCTACAGCGCGCAGACCAACCTGCCCGGTCCGCGAAGCGAGCTCGCCGGCTTCACGTCCAACGGCACGGTCTACGTGGCGGGCGGCACCGACGGGACCAAGCCGCGTCCCGAGCTGCTGTGGGCCATCCCCGACGCGGGCGGCAACATCCCGGCCTGGATCCACATGCCCCAGACCGACCTCGGCCTTGGCGTGCAGGGGGCATCGGGCGTGGTCTCCGGCGAGAACGCGTTCCTCATCGGCGGCAAGACCGAGAGCGGCGTGACCACCGGGGCCGCTCGTGCGTACCTCGCCCCGCAGCTCCCGTTCTTCGAGCTCGGTCTCCTGGGCGCGACGATCCCGGCGCTCAAGCTCGACGGCGAGATCGGCCAGCAGCTCGGCTACCTCAACGCAGCCGGTGCGGGCACGGTCAACTTCATCATCCTGATCGCGATCGGGTGGGGCTTCGCCCACAAGGAGAAGGTCCGCTCGATGATCCCGCGGCGGCGGAGCGCGGAGAAGGAGCGAGGAGGGCTCTAGCGCAGCAATGATGGCCGCCGGTCACCCGGCGGCCGTTCTGTCTTCCTGCCCGCCGCGGCATTATCTGGGCAGTTGGCCCTCGCCGGGCTCGACCGGCCCGCGCTTGACCGGCAGCCCCAGCCGCTGCCAGCCGTCGATCCCGCCGGCCACGCTGCCCACGTCCTCCCAGCCGTTCTGGAGCAGGTACGCGGTGGCACCGGTGGAGCGGCTGCCCGAGGCGCAGATCAGCATGACGGGCCGGTCCTTGGGGATCTCGTCCAGCCGCACGCCCAGCTGGGACATCGGGATGAACAGGCAGTCCTCGACGCGCACGGCCATGAACTCGTCGCGCTCGCGGATGTCCACCAGCAGGGCCGGGCGGACGGGGTCGCGCCGACGGAGGTCCGCGTAGAGCGGGTCGAGCGCGGGGATCGCCTGGGGTCGGTTCATGCGGGCGAGGGTCCTCGTGGGGGTTGGAGCGGGACGCCGCTGGGGCGGCTGCGAGTGTACCGGCGGAAGGGCCGGGACCCCCTCGGGGCGGCTCAGCCTCAGACGACGCACACGTCCCTGCCCCCGTCTCCGCCTCTTCGCCCCCGCCCCCGCGCTTCGCCCCCGCCCCCGCCCCCGCGCTTCGCCCCCCCGGCGCCGCGCTTCGCCTCGTCTCCGCGCTCCCCCCCGGCGCC
>JAJXUG010000061.1 GCA_021783095.1 Chloroflexota bacterium
TCGAGCACACGGCGGTCGCCATCACTGGCGGGGAGCGGAGGAGCAGGAGCATGGGCCATGCCCCGAATCGTACCGAGGGCAGCCCTGATCCGCTAGACATCAGCGGTACGGGACACTAGACGAGCTCCTGGCAATGCCGAATGAGCCTGCAGTCGGCCCGCGGATGCGGGACGCGCAGCCCATGCGCTGCCACCTCAAACGTGCGAGCCTCCGACGAGTCTTCAGGGCGTTGGCAACGAGGGGATGCGAGCGTGGATGCAATCGTAGGGCTGGCCGTGGTCGTCGGGCTCGCGGTCGTCGTGGCCTGGTTCGTTCTCTACCGGTGGAGCGGCGGCCGCGGGTCGGGTGACGTGGCCGCAGGAGCCGAAGCGACGGCGGGAGCCGAGGTGTCGGGCGAGTTCCTCGTCCGGACGTACCGGGGCCACCAGCAGAGCGAGGCGATTGCAGGCTACGTCCGGGACGCCGAGGCGCTCGCCTTGCGCGGCTACGTGCCGGCTGGCCAGAGCTGGGGCGACGGGCAGTGGGACGGCGTCTTCTTCCTCCTCGCGCTGGTCCTCTCCCTGTTCGGGATCGGCCTCATCCTGCTCGCCTACATGGCGATCACCAGGCCTGACGGGACGCTGTGCGTCACGTACCGACCCAGGGCCGCGTAGCTCCACGGCCCGCAGCCAGACCGGGTCGCAATAGGAAGCTGCCCCACCGCCTCGGCCTGTCGAACTCGACGGTCACGCACCAGCTAACGAACGCCCGGTCCAGGGTCGGCGCGGAGACGACCGCGCAGCTGGTGCGGATCCTCGCGGAGCGGCTGCCGGAGCCGGAGGGCGAGGCCACAGAGGACGAGTAGCGATTGTGGCTCGACGCCTCTCTGCCGCCGGGTCACGGGCGCAGAGTGACGGCCGGCCCATTTGCCGACGGTGCGCTACCCCGCACAATCACGGCATGGAGTCGCCGCCGAGTCGACCGACGCAACCGCCGACGGGTGGGCCGATGCAACCGCCGGCCACCCCGCCGAACGGACGAGGCGTGTCCTGGCCGCGCTGGCTCCTAGCCGCGTTCGCCGGGCTTCTTGCCGTCTTCGCGGCGGTCGTCGCGATGCAGCAGTTCCTGGGGCCGTCGCCGACCGGTAACACCGTCCTCTACGCCCGGACCGTGGCCGCGCTGCTCATCGGGACCGTCGCCGCCGGTCTGGTCTTGGGGGCGCGCACCGCTGCGCGCTGGATCGCCGCCTTACTCCTCGTCCTCGTTGCCGCTGTCGGACTCTGGTTCCTCTACCTGGCCTACAGCATGCTCACGATCGGGATCTGAGGCCTCGGAGGGGATCACCGTGCGTCAGGCGCTGATCCCCGCCAGAGTCACGGTGTCGGCGCGAACCGTACCGGCGGCTACGGGCAACACCAGTGCGATGGACCATGAATCGGACGCTGCGCTGATCGCAGCCTCGATCGACACGCCGGTCGCGTTTGCGGCCGTGTTCGACCGTCACTACGACTTCGTCCACCGCTATCTCGCCCGGCGCGTGGGCTTCGACCTTTCCGACGACCTCGCGTCCGAGACCTTCACGACGGCGTTCCGCGTTCGCGCCCGCTACGACCTTGCGCACAGCGGCGCTCGGCCGTGGCTGCTCGGGATCGCGACCAACCTCATCCGGCATCACCGGCGGGCCGAGGTTCGGCGTCTTCGGGCGTATGAGCGCCTCGAGGCCGAGCACGCCGCGGGCATCGACGAGGAGATGGTCGCGGCGCGGGCCGACGCTGCCGCCGCCAGGCCTCGGATAGCTCGCGCACTGGCCCGCGTCCCCGACCGCGATCGGGACGCGCTGCTCCTCCTCGCGTGGGCGGACCTCACCTACGCGGAGATCGCGGTCGCGCTGGGCATCCCGATCGGGACCGTGCGGTCACGCATCCATCGCGCACGCAACCGGCTCCGCGAACTGCTTGACCCCGGCGGGCAATCACTGTTTGCAGACACCGTCACCGAGGTCATCGCGAGCGATGGATGAGATCGAGCTTCTCCGGGGCGTGGGACGTGACGTTCCGCCGCCTGACGCGAAGGCCAGGCAGGCAGCACGGTTCGCCTTGATGGAGGTGGCGAACGGAGCCGCCGCCCGACCCAGACTCCGCTGGCCTCGCCTGGCCCTGCAGCGGCCCCGGCTGCTGGTCCCGGCGGTGGTCGTCCCGCTTGTCGTGGTCCTCGCGCTCGGCATCGTGCCGTTCGGGAGCCGGCCGGACCCTGCGGCCGCCGCGGCCCTGTCTGCGGTCGCCGGCGTGGCTGCGGCGCTCCCGGCTGCACCCGCGGACGGCTACCGGCACACGAAGTCGGAGGGCGCGTGGCTCGTGGGCGAGGGTGGTTGGCCCGACCGCCCGAACGGGATCTGGGCGCTGGTTCCCGTGACCCGCGAGCTCTGGGTCAAGCCCGACGGCTCGGGCAGGCTGATCGAGACCCGGGGCGAGCCGATCTGGTTCGGGCCGGCGGACAAGGCCGCGTGGGTGGCGTCCGGGTCGCCCCTCCCGAGCCCCGAGCACACCGACGTCCGCTTCGTGGCGACGCCGCCGGGCGTGGCGCCCGGGACCCCTCAGGTCTGGCCGGGCAGCCTCATGGGCCACCAGGACGTGGAGGCGCTGCCGACCGACCCGGCCGCGCTGCGCCAGGTGATCGACCAGCGCGCCGCGGCCGGCGGCGGCTCCACGGACTACGAGCGCTTCACGATCGTCGGCGACCTGCTCCGCGAGACCGTCGCCGCACCGCAGGTTCGGGCCGCCCTCTACCGGGTCGCGGCCGGCCTCGGCGGGGTGCAGCTGATCGGCTCGGTGACGGACCGGGCCGGGCGGACGGGGACGGCGGTCGCGATGACGAGTGCCGAGTCGAGCCGCGGGCTCGAGCGGCGCGTCCTCATCTTCGACCCCCGCACGTCGGTGCTTCTCGAGGAGCAGGACACGCTGCTGCACCGCGTGGACTGGCTGGACGCCGATCCCCCCATCGTGATCGGCTACGCGACCTACCTCGTCTCCGACATCGTCCCGACCATCACGTAGGACATGGCCCAATCCGCCCACTAGGCGGCACCAGCCGCCGCCGCGACCCTTGGGCCATGACGGCGCGCTGGTCCGATCCACACCGGCTCCCGGGCCCCCAGGCCTGTTGCGACCCCGGGTACGCCCGCGCCGTCAACGCCTGGGCGGCCCGGTGAGCGGGGTCGAGCTCCTGCTGGCGTTCCTCGCCGGGTCGCCATGGGCGGCGCCCTCGACCGCTTCGTCCTCCCGCCCCTCGTCGACGCCTGGATCGGCCGGCGCCGGCATGGGCGGTGACCGGGATGACGACGCCCCGGGGCGCCGCAGGGCCGACGCCTACAGCACGGCCCGGATCGGCGCCGCGGCGGCGCTCGTCCTCGTCCTCGCCCTGCTCCTCGTCCTCGACGTCGCCGTCCCCGGCTACGACGTCAGCCCCGGGATCCTCCTGCCCCTCCTGGGCGCGATCCTCGCGCTCCTGGGCCTGGAGGCGTCCGCGCTGTGGAGGGGCCTCTAGGTGACGACCATCGCCGCGCTCCTCACCAACCGCGCCTACGGCTACCCCACCCGCGGGGCCGCCAGGCGCCGCAAGCCCACGGTCCTCGCGGTGCTGCACCAGACGGCGAACGCCAAGGCCGGCCCGATGGACGAGCGGAACTACGCCAACCGCGCCGGGAGCATGGGCCCGAGCGCGACGGCGTACGTCGGCCGGGACGGCACGGTCGTCCGGGCAGTCGAACCGGCGAGGTACGCGGCCTGGTCGCAGGGCGACGTGGCCCACCCGGACGCGCTCGCCCAGGCGCACACGGTCCCGGGCGTCAACTTCAACGAGCTCGTGTTCGAGTCGGTCGAGGTCTGCGGCGCCGGCTCGCAGCCGTTCACCGCGGCGCAGTTCGAGGCCGTCGCCCAGCTGCTCGCCGCCGCCCACAGGGCCACCGGGCTGCCGGTCGACCGCGCCCACGTCCTGGCCCACGCGGACGTCAACAGCGTGAGCCGGGCGAGCGACCCGTGGCCCGCCTCGACGCGCGAGCCGTACATGGCAAAGATCATCGCCAGGGCGAACGCGATCCTGCGGCCCCCGATCACGACGGTGGCCGTGAGGGCGGGCGACACGCTCGGCCGGATCGCCTCGGCGCACGGGCTGACCCTCGCGGCGCTCCTGGCCTTCCCCGAGAACGCGAGGTACCGCGCGGACTCGGGGCTCATCCACCCTGGCGACGCCGTGCGCGTGAAGTGACCGGAGGCGCCACATGATCCTCGGCCGCTCGCTCACGCTCTGGACCGGCGCCGTCGCCGCCGTCCTCAACGCGGCCGTCCTCGCCAACCTCGTCGTGCTGACCGGCGACCAGGTGGCCGCCCTCAACGGCGCTGTGTTCGCGGTGCTCGCCCTGGTGGCCGCCAGCGACGGCGTCCAGGTCGCGAAGGGCGCAGCGGCTGCTGCTCGTCTCGCCGCCAAGAAGGCAGACGCTTGATCCGCACCTGCGACAACGGGCACCCGCCCGCCCGCGTCCTGTCGGGCACGCCCTGCCGCGAGTGCGAGCGCCGGCGGCCCTCGCGCCAGGCGCGCGGCTACGGCGCGCAGCACGAGCGCGCGCGGGCGCTGCTGCTGACCCTGCTCCCGACGCCCTGCGCGTACGGGTGCGGGGCGGTCATCGCCGCCGCGTCCGACCTCGCCGCCGCGTCCGACCTCGCCGCCGCGCACGTCCTCGACGGCGACCCGTCCGCGGGGTGGCAGGCGTCGTGCCGGTCGTGCGACGAGCGCGCGAAGCGCAGGGGGTGGGGGAGGCCTTCAGGCGGCGCGGGGGGCGGGAGTACCCGCGCCAGGCAATCCGGGGTCCGCCCGGGTTTCTCCCTTTTTGGGGGCGTTGACGGGCGGTCACCTGCTTCACCGATGAGTGCCATCTTGCGCTCTCGGCGGAAAAGACTTACGTTTTCGTGAGGGTTTTCCGAAGTTGGGCTCATCGATGACAGAAATGGCAGCCACGGCACGCCGCCGCCTGCACGAACGTGCCGTGGAGCAGTACGGCTACGTCACCACACGAGACGCGGCGGAGCTCGGTGTGAGCCTGAACGCGCTGCACGCGATGGTGAACCGTGGCGGGCTGACGCGCGTCGCTCACGGCGTGTACCGCTTCGATGACGTACCCGCGACCGGGCGCGACAGCTACATGGAGGCCGTCCTGGCGGTCGGCGAGGGGGCGTTCCTCTATGCGGACGCGGTCCTCGCCATCCGCGACCTCGCCCTCGTGAACCCGGCCCGCCTCCGGGTCGGCACTCCGAAACGGCGCGACAAGACGCTCCCACCGACGATCGAGATGGTCGTCGTCGACGTCCCGCCGGCCGACCGCGAGGTCTACGAGGGCATCCCCTGCACGACCGTGGCCCGCGCGCTGGTCGACTCCATCGGTATCGTGATGCCGGAGCGGCTGCTGGACGCCGCGCGAGATGCCGCCGAGCGGGGGCTCATGCGGCGCAAAGAGGCCGCGTCCGTTATTGCGCGGCTCGGGGGCGAGACACCGTGGCCGACGAACCCCGCAACTTGACCTCGCTCCAGGCGCGCATCAGGAACGAGGCTGCCCGCAGGGGCCGTCCGGCGAACACCGTCGAGCGCCTCGTCGCCAACGTCGTCGTCGGCCAGATGCTGCCCGAGGGCGTCATGAAGGGCGGCGCCGCCCTCCAGGTGCGCGCGGGCGACACCCACGCCCGGGCCAGCCGCGACCTCGACGCCTCCAGACCCGTCGGAGGCGATCTTGACGACTATCTCGACGACCTCGCGGCCAACCTCGCGGCGGGCTGGCATGGCTTCACCGGGACCGTTCGGCAGGCGCCGTCTCCCCGCCCTCCGGCGGGCGTCCCGCCCGACTATGTCATGAAGCCGTTCAAGATCGCTTTCTCGTACAAGGGCAGCGCCTGGGTCACGATCGACTTCGAGCTCGGCCGCGACGAGGTCGGGAGCACCGCCCTGCCCGATCTCCGCATCGCCGACAGCATCGCCGCCCTATTCGCCGCCCTCGGGCTCGCGGAGCCGGCTCCGATACCGCTCCTGCCGGTCGACCACCAGATCGCCCAGAAACTGCACGCGTGCACCTGGGTCGGGGACGGCGGTGGCAACGCGCGGGCGCACGACCTCGTCGACCTCCAAGTCCTCGTGCGGGAGGAGAAGCCGGACCTCGCCGCCGCAGGCGTCACCGCGAGCCGGCTGTTCGCCTCCCGCAAGGCGCAGCCATGGAAGCCCGTCGTCGTCGCCTACGAGGGGTGGGGAGGCATCTACGCCGCCGCCGACGGACTCGACGTCCTCGAGACCGTGGAGCAAGCGATCGCGTGGGCGAACGACGAGCTCATTGCGAGGATGTGATGTCTCGGCTGCTCCCGTTCCTGCCAGGCCTGCCGGACCCGGCGAGGATCGCACGGGCGCTCCTGCCCGCGGTTGGTGCCGCTTGAGCCATGACTGACGCCGCGGTGGCATCGGCCCAGTGGACGGAGAGGCTCTACCCGCCGGCCGGAGGGCAGGACCACTTGGGGCTCAGGAGCGTGTCGTCTGACCGGATCCTGCCATCTACGAGAGGATCACGGTCGCCGGCCCCGAGATCGTGGGCGTCCGGCTGACCCAGGCTGCCTACGCGCACGGATTGGCGCTGGCGCTGCCCGAGAAGGTTGAACTGGCGCGCCCGACAGTGGCGCGCCCGACAGGATTCAACCGCGCGGACGCCACCATTTCCGTGAGGGTCCCGATCGTGCGGCGGGGCTGGTGATGCCAGGTCTGGCAGCCGGTTGCGCACCCGCAAGAGCTATAAAGGCTTTAGTGTTCCTGCTATGCTCCGGGCGTGAGCGGATCACGGCAACTGTCCCTCGAGCAGCTCCGGCTCCTGCCGGACCTCGACCAGGTCGAGTGGCTCCGCGGTGCGGCCGAGGGCCAGTGGCTGGAGCGGAAGGGCCCCCGCATCCGCGCCCGCGCCCTCGGCGACGTCCTGGTCGGCCTGGCCAACGCCGAAGGCGGCCTCGTGTGCATCGGCATCGAGGACGGGGTCGTCGAGGGTGCCGACCGTGCGGGCCGCCTCCTCAACGAGTGGCGTCAGGCGGCCATCGACTTCAGCGTTCCCCCGGTTCGCCACGTCTTCACGCTTTTGGACTGCACGAATGCGCGCGGTGACGCGGACCACCTGGTCGTCATCGAGGTCGAGGCGAGCGAACGGGTGCACGAGACGAGCGCCGGCGACACCTTCCTGCGGATCGGCGACGAGACCCGCAAGCTCGGGCCCTTCGAGGCCCAGGAGCTCCGGTACGACAAGGGCGACTCCAACTTCGACGGACGTCCGGTACCGGAGGCCGCCGACGCGGACCTCGACCCCGAGCGGGTGGAGCGGTACCTCGCCTCCATCCGGGCGAGGGGCGCCCGCGACGCGGCCCTCCGAGCGCGCGGGCTGCTCGCCGAGCACCGCGGCCGACTCGTCCCCTCGGTCGCCGGCCTCCTCGTGCTGGGCCGCGACCCGCAGGCCCACTTCCCCGAGGCGTACGTCCGGCTGCTCCGCTACGCCGGCTCGTCGCGGGAGACGGGAGCCCGTCTCAACGTCCTGGGAGACGTCAGACTGGCAGGTCCGATTCCCGAGCAGATCGCCTCGGCCCGGCGACGCCTGCGCCGGTGGCTGCCGTCCGCCACCCGCCTGGGATCCGCGGGCCGGTTCCGCCGCGACTCCCTCGTCCCGGAGGCCGCCTGGCTCGAGGCCATCGTGAACGGCGTCATCCACCGCTCGTACGCGATCGGGGGCGACCACATCCGGGTCGAGTTGTTCGACGATCGCCTGGAGGTCGAGAGCCCGGGGCGCCTCCCGGGGCTGGTGCGGGTCGACACCATCCGGACCACGCGGTTCGCGCGGAACCCCCGCATCGCCCGTGCCCTCGCCGACCTCGACTACGGGCGGGAGCTGGGCGAGGGTGTGAACCGCATGTACGAGGAGATGGGCCGCGTCGGCCTGCCCGAGCCGGTGTTCGTCCAGACGCCCGCCTCGCTGCGGGTCACGTTCCTCGCCGACCCGCTGTCCGCCCGGATCCTCGACGTGCTGCCGGCCGGCTCCGAGCGGTTCGTCGAGCACCTGGTGCGCACCGGCCGGGTGACGACGAGCCAGGCGATCCAGCTGCTCGGCGTGTCGCGGCCGACGGCTGTGGCCTATCTCGGCCGGCTCCAGTCAGCCGGGATGCTCGAGGCAGTGCGGACCTCGCCGAAGGACCCGCGCGGGTTCTGGCGACTCCTGGGTGGAGGGCAGCTCGAGCCGTAGCGGTCGCAGCCGAGGATCGCGGGCGGTTGGGCGTGGGCTGGTCGTCCACCCCTGCATCTGGCGTCTCGGCGCGCGAAGATGGCGCCGTGGACGACGATCGGCAGGAGATCCGGGAGCTTCGCCGCGAGATCGACCGCCTGCGCAGTGAGAACACCGAGTTGCGAGCCCGCCTCGACCCGTCGCCCGCCGACCCTGCCCCACCCGTTCCGCAGCAGCCGAGACCCGTGCTCGTCGTCGCGTGGGAGCCGGAGCTCTTCCGCGAGCCCCCGGCGGACGACGACGGCCGATCGCTCGACGCACGATCGGCCCCTGCCGCGAAGATCGCCCTGTTCCGGACCTTGTTCGCCGGGCGCATCGACGTCTACGCCGTTCGCTGGGAGAACGCCAGGACGGGCAAGGTTGGCTGGAGCCCGGCGGTCGCCGGTGGCTGGGCGAATGCCCGTCGACCCGACCGCGTGTACCTCCCGCTCACGGATGCCGTCCTCGAGGCGCACCTGACGGGAACGTCCCACGTGGGCGTGTACCCGCTGCTCCGAGACGACACCTGCCGGCTCCTCGCCTGCGACTTCGACGGCTCGACGTGGTCGCTCGATGTCGCCGCCTACGCCGACGCCGCGCGGGACGCCGGCATCCCGGTGGCGATCGAGCGGTCGCGATCCGGGATCGGCGCCCATGCGTGGATCTTCTTCACCGGGCCGGTCCCCGCGGCCGCGGCGCGCCGCGTCGGCGCGTACCTGCTCAGGGAGGCGATGACGATCCGGGCCGAGCTCGATCTCGCGAGCTACGACCGCCTGTTCCCGGCCCAGGACTTCATGCCGGCCGGCTCGTTCGGCAACCTGATCGCGCTGCCCCTGCAGGGCGCCTGTCGCAAGCGCGGCACCACGGTCTTCCTCGAGCCCGGGACGCTCGAGCCTGCCGGGGACCAGTGGGCATTCCTGTCGTCGGCCGGGCGGTGTTCGCCAGCGTCGATCCTCTCGCTCGCGGACGCGGTCCGACTCGTTCTGGCGGGACCGGGCGAGCGCACGTACCGTCCGCCACGGGGACAGACGGCGATCGCCCCGCCGCCGGTGATCGACGCCGAGACCGGCCCGATGCTCTCGATCGACCGGATCGGGATGCCCCCTGCGCTGATGGCCGCGCTCAAGCACTTGGCCTCCATCCACAACCCGGCCTACTACGAGAAGGAGCGGCTCCGTCTCTCGACCTGGAAGACGCCGCGCTTCCTGCGCTGCTACGGCGAGACCATCGACAGACTACTGCTGCCGCGGGGCCTCCGTGAGGCGGCTGAGGCCGTGGTCGCCGAGGCGGGCAGCAACCTCCGGGTGCACGACAGCTCCGAAGCCCGACCCGCGATTGACGTCCGTCTTGAGGCGACACTGTCGGCGGTCCAGTCCGATGCCCTCGGCGCGCTCCTTCCCCACCAGCTCGGCGTCATGGTTGCGCCACCTGGCAGTGGCAAGACGGTCGTCGTTTGTGCTGTCATCGCCCGGCGCGCCGTGCCCACGCTCGTGATCGTGGATCGCCAGCCGCTCGTCGAGCAGTGGCGTGACCGGGTGTCCGCGCACCTCAGGATCGACCGCAAGCGGATCGGCGTGATCGGCGGCGGGCGGCGCCGGCCCGGCGGCGTCATCGACTTCGCGATGGTCCAGTCCCTCGCCCGCCGGGACGATCTCGCGGAGCTGACCAAGGCGTACGGACTCGTGGTGGTCGACGAGTGCCACCATGTGCCGGCCACGACGTTCGAGCGGGCTGTGCGCGAGATCGCCGCACCATCGTGGCTCGGTCTCACGGCCACCCCGTACCGGCGTGACGGCCTCGAGGGGCTGATCACCATGTACTGCGGACCCGTCCGGCATCGCACCGGTTCGGGCAGCCCGGACGCCGACGGCTTCGCTCGGGTGCTTGTCGTTCACCCCACGGCGCACGTGGCTGACCCGGCAACCGGAGACGACGGCAGGACGGCTGGACCATCCATCCAGTCGGTGTTCCGGGGCCTCGTCGATGACGCGATACGGACCCGGCAGGTCTGCGATGACGTCGCGGCAGCGGTGCGCCAGGGTCGCAACTGTCTCGTCCTCTCGCAATGGACCGGCCATGTCGCGAACCTCGCCGGTGCCCTGCGGGCGGACGGCGTGGAGCCACTAGTGCTGCAGGGCGGGATGGGGAAGAAGGCACGCGGCCTCGTGATGGGGTCCCTCGAAGGCCTTCGGCCCGGGGACGGCGTGGTCGTGGTGGCGACCGGCAGCTTCCTGGGTGAAGGGTTCGACTGCGCGGCGCTCGACACGCTGTTCCTGGCGTTCCCGATCGCCTTCAAGGGACGCATCGTCCAGTACGTCGGCCGGGTCCTGCGCGCCGTCGAGGGCAAAGCGCGCGTGGAGGTCCACGACTACGTCGATGCCGGCGTCCCCGTCCTGGCCCGCATGTACAGCCGTCGACTTCCAGCTTATGCAAGTCTCGGCTTTGACGTCGGGCACGACCGCACCGTCGGCCGGTGACTGCACAGATCCGGGTCAGTCAGCCGGGGCAGCCCGCGAGATCGGCCGGATCGACAGCACGCAATCGCCTTGACCCGGCACCGGGCTGGGGAGCACCCTCGCCGCATCGGGATCCGGCCCGCGAGAAGGAACGGAAGAGACCCGACACACCAGCCGCCTACCGGCATGGGCTGGGTCTTGCGCTGCCAGATGCTGTTACGGCGCGCCCGACAGGTGTCGGGCGCGTTAGCAACCTGCGAGATCCCGATCGAGGGGCGGGATGAGTGGCTGGCCGCGGCGGGGCTCACTGCGTGAGGGCGCGGACCCGGGCTGAGCGGGCGGCCGCCGAGCGCGCCACAGACCGGGAGCTCGTCGTGGTCGCCGCGGTCCTCGCGGCCGGGTCGGAGAAGGGGGCCGCGCACCGACTGGGCCTGTCGCACTCCACCGTGAAGCACCACCTGGCGAGCGCTCGGTCCAAGGTGGGGGCCGAGACGACGGCGCAGCTGGTGTGGATCCTGGGGCCGCGGCTGCCCGAGCCTGAGGGCGGGCCGCTGGCGGACGAGTCGTAGTCCTCCGGCGACGAGACGTGGTGCCACCTGCGCGGTCTCGCCACCCCGTGTTGCGTTCCGCTACGGCCTGGCGCGACGCGCTGCCTTGGCACCGAGCATGGCTGCGTCGGCGCGCTCGGTCAGCCCGTCTGCGGTATCGCCCGGCTCGAGCTCCGCCAGCCCGACGCTGATCCCGACCCCGGCCTCCGCCTCGACCGCGAGGCCGATCATGTCGAACCGGCGCTCCGCCACGGCAAGGTCCGTGCCGCCCAGTCCGCACACGAACTCGTCGCCGCCGTAGCGGATGATCGGGTCGTACGAGCGCAGCCTCGCCCGCATCGCGCGCACCACGGACTGCAGCACGCGGTCCCCCGCGGCGTGGCCGTCGCGGTCGTTCACCGTCTTGAGCCCGTCGACGTCGACGAAGGCCACGACGAGCGGCCGGCCCGACCGCCGCACGCGGGCGATCTCGTGGGTGAGGGTCAGGCGGCCCATCTCGCGCCGGTAGGCGCCGGTGAGCTCGTCGAGGTGGGCGGCCTGCAGCTCCCCCTCGAGCTGGGCCCGCTCGCCCGCGGCACTGGCCCGGTCGGCGGCGGCCCGGTCGCGATCCTCCGCCGCTCGCGCACGGTCCGCCGCGGCCTGGGCTCGAAGCTCCCCGAGCTCACGGAGCAGCTGGGCCTCAGGCTCGCTGGCCGGCAGCTCCAGGTCGGCAGCGAGCGCGTCCCGCCCCCGCCCCCCCTCGTCCCGGATCTCCGCCATCCGATCCCGGTCGGACGCTGCCTCGTCCCGGTCGCGAGCCGTCGCCTGGCGGCGGATCCGGTTGCCGAGGCGCTCGAACGAGGTGCCTTCTCGACTCTTCCGGGAGCGCTCGTAGGCCTTCTCGTCATCGGCGGACAGGTCGCGATGGGACGCGCGGTCTTTGTCGGCCGTCGCCTGGTCCAGGTCCGCGGCCTCCTGGTCGCGGTATGCGCCGGTCTGGTCCCGGTCAGATGCCGTGTGGTCCGCGTTCGAGGAAGCCTGGTCGGCGTCCGACGCCGACTGGTCGGCATCGGCCACCATCTGGTCGGCGCTCGACGCCTTCCGGGCGTCGGACAACGTCTGACGCAGCGCGTCCTGGAGCAGGGGCCCGTTCACGAGCGCCGACTCCGGAGGGTTTGCGGCACTCCACCGTGGACCTGCCTGCCGGATTTCATCCCGTCGAATCTTCACTTTCTGCACGGCATGGCCTCGTCTCCACGCATCCCCCTTGGCACGCGAGGCATCTGGGGGGATGAGGGTGGTCCCGCCGGGGTGCCGCGTCATGACCGGACGTCATCGGAGCTCGGTGAGCTGGGGGAGTCCATCAAGGGCTCCGCTTGACGCGGACCCGCGCGGGTCAGCCCGGGCCGACCTTGCGGACGGCGTCCTGGACGTCGCCCAGCTTGCCCTGGACCTTGCCCTGGACCCGGTGGGCCTTGCCCTTCGCCTCGAGCTTCCTATCGCCGGCTGCCTTGCCGAGGGCCACCTCAGCGGTGCCCTTGGCGGTGCTGACGGCGCCCTTGACGTGCTGGCTGGTCATCGGGCGGCCCGGCTCGCGCCGCGCGGCAGGACGCGCCGTGCCACGAAGATGACGATCACTGCGCCGAACACCGCGACCAGGAGGCTGGTCAGGTTGAGGCCCGTGACGTCCGCGACGTGGAGCACGGTCCCGGCCACGAAGCCGCCGACCACCGCGCCGACGATCCCGAGGACGACCGTCATGATGAGGCCCTCGCCTCCGCCCATGATCAGGTTGGCGATGAACCCGGCGACGGCGCCGAGGACGATCCAGGCGATGATTCCCATAAGTGTTTCCTTTCGCGTGATGCCCGCCAGTGGCGGGCCGGCTGGGAGCGGGGGGTCAGACTGCCACTGCGGCAGAGCGGCGGCGGAACATCCCGATGACCCAGAGGACGATCAGTTCGAGGATGGTCCAGCCGACGAGGGCCACGACGGCGGTGACGTCGAGCGTGGAGCCCGCCGAGTGGAGGGAGTCGGTCCGCAGCATCCCCTCGAACGGCGCCACGAACACCTGGCTGATGTTGAGGATCGCGGACACGAGGCCGTTGGCCTCCCGCGCGTCGAGCAGCAGCAGGACGATGCGCGCCCCGATGACGATCTGGATGAGCCCCAAGACGAGCACCGCGATGCGGCGGCCCATCTCGGCGCCGCCGGGACCAGACGTCGTGACGTGACGGGTTGCCGTCTTCACGCTCTCCTGGCCCGTGGGTGTGGATTCAGACGTGACGACCGTCTGGTCGACCTGGTCGATGGCCATGCTGTTCTCCCGTGCCTTCGGCATCCGGGGAAGCGGGGTCTGGCGACCGCCGCCGGGCGACACACCGGCCAATGCTGTGCTCGTAGTAGGCGCCGCCGGGAGCCCGGGGTCATGACGGCCCGTCATCCGGTTGGTAGAATCCGGGGGGATCGGTCAAGGGGCTTGCCGCCCCAGACCGGGACGACAGCGGACCACCGAGGGACCCATGAGCCTCACAGTCCTGCGCACCGAGGCCCAACCCGGCGAGTCCCGCCGGGCGCTCGTGCTCAACGACCGCCCGCTCGTCGTGGACCTCATCGAGCTGACGCTCAACCACGGCGTCTTCGTCGTCCGGGCCGCCAGCAGCCTCGCCCAGGCCGACGAGATCCTCGCGGAGTGGCAGCCGCACCTTGCCGTGATCGACATGGATCACGACGACAGCTCCGCGCTGCTCAGCCACCTCGGGGACGCGAACCGCCTGACGCGGCGCGTCACGCCGGCGCTCGGGCTGACCCGCCGCGGCGACCTCAAGACCAAGCTCCGCGCGTTCGAGCTCGGGGTGGACGACATCCTCACGGTGCCCTTCTCGCCCGAGGAGCTGCTCGCGCGGGCCATCGTCATCACCCGGCGCGCGACGGGGCTCGACCAGCCCCTCGTCCCGACGATCCGGCTGGGCGAGATGGAGGTCGACATCCTGGGCCGCGAGGTGCGGGCCGGGAACTCGGTGATCCACCTGTCGGGCATCGAGCAGAGCCTGCTCTACCTGCTCGCCAGCCGAGCCGGGCGCGTCGTCTCCCGCGACGAGATCCTCGACGCGGTCTGGGGCACGGACTTCGTGGCCGAGAGCAATATCGTCGACCGGCACGTCCGGAGCCTCCGGGTCAAGCTGCAGAACGACTACCGGCACCCGCGGTTCATCGCGACGGTCCCCGGCCAGGGGTACCGCTTCATCCCGACCTTCTCGAACACGGGCTGGGACGGCGGGCAGGGCCCGGGCGACCGCCCGCGCAACTGAGGCGCCTCGCGGGCGTCCCGGCCGCGGCGCCGGGAGGTGACGGGGCCTCATGACGCGGCGGCCGCGCCACACCCAGCCCGTTCGCCGGCTTTTGGGACGTCCCGGCGCCGCCCGTCCCCGACCGCGCTAGCAGTCAGGTTGGCTGGCGGACGACGAGCGGCGTCAGCGGTAGCGGGCGAGGAACTCCATCACGTCGTCCAGCCGGAAGCGGCGGTCGCCGCGCCTGCAGACTCGGTAGTACGGCAGCTCGCCACGGTCGCCGAGTCGCTTCACGGTGTTGACGTGCAGGTGGAGCATCTCGGCCACCTCGCTCGCGGTGAGCATGGGCCCGCGGTCGTTGATCGCCATCGACGCCATTGGTGTGTGTCCTTCACTCTCAGGGTCCCGCGGCGAGCCCGCGAGATTGGTTGGTAAGCGAGGGGCAGATCGTCGCCCGGCCGGGCCTGAACCCAGCCGGGCGACGACGCGCCTGGACTCGACCGTTCGGTCAGCCGCGCGGGCGGGACCGGGTGACCGCGAGGCGGACTGCGCCGGCGCACGCGAGCGCGGCGAGCGCGACGAGGACGAGGAGCGCCGGGTCGGCTGCCGCGGCGGGCGTCGAGGCGAGGGCGTCGGTGGGCGGGGGCGTCACGGTCGGGTGCGAGGTCGCGCCGGGCCTCGGGGTGGCCTTCGGCGTGGGGGTCGGGCTGGGCGCGGCGCACGACGAGCTGTCGATGGTGTCGTGGATCATGGTGACGGCGCCGTTCCGGGCGAGGGCCCGGCCCTGCAGGGTCACGCCGTCGTTCAGCGCGATGGAGGTGAGGGCCAGGATCGTGCCCTTGAAGCTGGTGGTGGTGTCGAGGGTCGCCGAGCTGCCGACCTGCCAGTAGACGTCGCAGGCCGAGGCGCCGTTGGTGAGCTTGACGCTGCTGCCGGGGGCGGTGATCAGGGTCGAGCCGGCCTGGAAGATGTACACGCCGCCGCCGTCGAGCGTGAGGGTGCCGGTCAGCCCGAGGGTGGCCGAGGCGTAGACGCCGGGCTTGAGGGTGGTGCCGCCGAGCTCGGTCGGCACCTGGTTGACGGGCGTGGCGCCCGCGGCCGCGTTGTAAGCGGTCACCAGGGCGTTCTTGGCGCTCAGCGCGACGGCGTCGGCGACGTGCTTGGTGCCGGTGAGCGTCACGGTGGTGAAGCCGGTGACGGCCGCGCCGGGATCCAGCCCGACGTCCCCCTTGATCGTGGTGGCCCCGGTGTTGGTGATTGTGGTGCCGGCCAGGACGGCGAAGCTCTTGGCGGTGCCGAGGTTGACCGACGCCGCGGCGAGGACCGTGCCCGCCAGCGCGATCGTGGCGACGGCCGCCAGGCCGATGATTGCGATGCGTCTCATGTCACTTCTCTTCGACTTGACTGCCCGCCCGCGATTCGCGGACGGCGCTCAGGCTCCGGCGCTTCTGGAAGATGCGAGCCGCTCGGACCCTCTGGGCCAAGTTGGGGGACGTGGGCGGCCCTGTCATGACCGTCCGTCATGCGGCGGCACGCCGCCACCCATGGCCCAATCCGACAGCTGATATGGAAGGACCCGTCAAGTCGGAGTTGCAGGGCATGGCCGGGGTCAGGTTCCTGGCGACGGTCGGTCACTCTGATATGCGCGGGTCGACCAGGTCGGTGCCGCATGACAGTGAGCCGGACGTCGAGGTGCCTCGGACTAGATTCGCGAGTCGGGATCGCATAGTTGGCTCGAGGGTTCTCGGCGCTGCTGTCCCGCTCGACCATGCCCTGCCCCGTGTTCGATCAGGCGGCCGTCGGGGACACGTGCTGCCCGGCGGCCCACACGAAGCCGGCGAGCTCGCGCGCGACGGCGATCACGGTCTTGTTCTTGCCGATCCGGCCGACCAGGCTGCGATAGCGCTGGTGGAGCCGGGCCTGGGCCCGCCGGTCGAGCTCGACGATCGCCGGCGGGACGTTCCGCTGTCGGGCCCGCAGGCTCGAGCTGACGTTGGGCCGGTACCTCGCGTTGTGGGCGGCCTGGCCCAGAACGTGGCGGATGAGCCGGTTGCCGGTCTTGGTGATCCGGCCTCGATGCCGGGTGGCGCCGCTCGAGTACTCCGATGGCACGAGACCCGTGTAGGCCATGAACTGGCGGGCACTGGCGAACCGGCGCAGGTCGCCCGCCTCGGCGGCGATCGTGACCGCGGACAGGAAGCCGATGCCCCGGATCGCCTGGAGCGCGGCGGTCAGGTCTGCCTGGACGCCCGTGGTCGCGACCCGGAACAGCGCGGTCTCGAGCCGCTTCACCCGCTCGGCCGCGGCCCGGGCGACGGAGCGGTAGTCGTCGAGCACGACCTGGTCGGTCGGCTGGCTGAAGGTGAGCCGATCGAGCCAGGCGTCGTGGGCGCGGCTCCAGGCATGGACGCCGCCGGGCGCGTACACCGCCCGGCGCAGCAGGAACTTGGACAGCCGGTGGCGCGCCCGCAGCTGGTCGGCCTTGGCATCGTCGCGGGCGCGGACCAGATCGCGCAGCGCCTCGCCCGCCTCGTCGGGGATCCAGACCGGCGTGAGGTCGCCGCTGCGCAGCAGCCGGGCGAGCTTCGCCGCGTCCCGGCGGTCGGTCTTCACCCGGTCGCCGGGCTTGGCCGGGATCAGCGACGGCGCGACGACGATGCACTCGATGCCGAGTGCGGCGAGCTGGCGGTGGAGGGCGTAGCCGGTCGGGCCAGCCTCGTAGGCGACGCTCAGCCTGACCCCGGCGCCGCCGAGGCGGTCGAGCAGCCTGCGGATCGCCGCCGGGTCGTTCGGGATCTGTCCGTGATCCTCCGGGTCGCCGAACGCGCCGGCCACCGCCACCGCGATCGACGCCCTGTGCACGTCGAGCCCGACGAACCTCGTACCCTTGTCCACCGGACCGGCCTCCCGCATGTGGCGCTACGCGGATCTCTCAAGCGGCCCGCGCAATCCACGATGTTGCGCGAGTGCCGGTCCTTCCATGTTGACTAGTACTTACTGGCGCTAGAGAGCGGCATGGTTTACGCTCCGTGGATGAGGAAGCCCGCGACCCCCATCGTGTTGTCGGAGGCTGAGCAGGAGACGCTCCGGTCCTGGCTGCGAGCCGGGACGAGCGAGCAGCGGATGGTCGAGCGGGCGAGGATCGTCCTCGCCGCTGCAGACGGCATCGGCACCAACGAGATCGCCCGGCAGCTGCTGACCCGTCCGGCCCGGGCGAGCAAGTGGCGGACGCGTTTCGCCCGTGACCGATTGACCGGGCTCGTCGACGCGCCCCGTCCCGGCGCCGCGGCCCGCTATGGCGAGTCCACGGAGCGCCGGATCCTCGCCGCCCTCGGCCAGGCGCCCCCGGGCGGGCACGCGACCTGGACCGGATCCCTCCTCGCCGCGACGCTCGGCGATGTCTCCTCGGACCAGGTGTGGCGGACCCTGCGACGCCACGGGATCAGCCTGCGACGACGCCGGAGCTGGCGCCTTTCCACCGATCCCGCGTTCGCCGCCAAGGCCGCCGACATCGTCGGGCTCTATCTCGACCCGCCCGAGAACGCGCTCGTCCTGTGCGTCGACGAGAAGCCCGGGATCCAGGCGCTCGAGCGATCGCAGGGCTGGCTCCGCCTGCCCGATGGTCGGGCGCTCACCGGGTTTGCCCACGAGTACGAGCGCCACGGGACGACGACGCTCTTCGCCGCCCTCGAAGTCGCGAGCGGGCTCATCCAGACCGGCCACCACGCGAGGCGCCGGCGGCGCGAGTTCCTCGACTTCATGAACGAGGTCCTCGCGGCCCATCCCGATCCCGAGCTCCAGATCCACGTCGTGCTCGACAACCTCAGTACCCACAAGCCCGAGCACGACCGCTGGCTGGCCCGTCATCGGAACGTCCACTTCCACTTCACCCCGACCCGCGCGTCGTGGCTCAGCCAGGTCGAGGTCTGGTTCTCCATCCTCGAACGGGCGGCCCTCCGGGGAGCGAGCCACACCTCGCCGCGCCAGGTGCGCGACGCGATCGAGCGGTTCGCCGCCGCCCACAACGAGGTCGCCACCCCGTTCGAGTGGCAGCAACGGGAGGTCCACCAGGTCGGCCCTGCTCGCCATTACGCTGAATTGCGCAACTAGGTACTAGTGTCCCAGCCCACTGAACGCTAGACGCTTCAGCCGTCGGCAGCTACGCTTGCCGGCATGCCGAACCGACCCGCCGCCCCGCTGGTGATCGACGACGCCGAGCGGGAGGCGCTGCTGGCGCTCGTCCGCGCCCGCACGAC
>JAJXUG010000062.1 GCA_021783095.1 Chloroflexota bacterium
CAGCGCTCGGGCCGGACGTGTCCGTCGGCGTGGACGAGGCCGGCGACGCGGTGCCCGTGGACGCCCCGCTCGGCGCCGCGCTCGGCGTGGTGTCCGAGCCGCCCGCGCTCGCGCCCGGCGTCAGGCCGGCGCCGCTCGAGGGCGCGCTCGACCCGCACGCGGCTGCCAGCAAAGCCACGAGCAGGAGGGCAGCGGCCGGTGCACGTCTCATCCCGTCAAGCGTACCCGGCCCGGGCCCGGCGCGCCGCCACTTGTCTGAAGGGAGCGCCCCCTCGAGCGCGGGACTGACGGAACGAACGCCCAGGGAGCACCGACGAGGGCAGGCACACGCGGAGCGGCCGCGCGCCGACTCACTCCGCGGCGGCCAGGCGCACCAACGCGGGCTCCACGCCGAACACCTCGCGGATGCGCTCGTCGGTCAGCACCTGGGCCGGCGTCCCTTCCGCCACCAGCCGCCCATGGTCGAGCAGCACCAGCCGCGGGAAGAAGTGCGACGCCAGGGCGAGGTCGTGGAGGACGGCGACGAGCGTCGTCCCGTCACGCTCGTTGAGGTCGCGCATGAGCTCCATCGCCTCCACCTGGTGCCGCAGGTCGAGGTGCACGGTCGGCTCGTCGAGGAGCAGCACCGGCGACTCCTGCGCAACCGCGAGCGCGAGCAGCACCAGCTGCCGCTCGCCCAGCGAGAGCTCGCGGGCATCGCGCCCCAGCAGGTGGCCCAGCCCAACGCGGTCGATCGCCTCCGCGACCGCGGCCCGGTCCACGGGCCGCGCCCCGCGCAGCGCGTCCTCGTGCGGCAGCCGACCGAGCGCCACGACCTCCTCGACCCGCATCGAGAACGGAAGGGCGGTCTGCTGCGGGACCACGGCCAGGCGTCGCGCGATGGCCGTGCGGTCGAGGGCCGCCACCGGCTCGCCGCCCAGCTCCACCCGCCCGGCGTTGGGCCGCAGGATCCCGGCCACCACGCGGAGCAGTGTCGACTTGCCGGCCCCGTTGGGCCCGATCAGCGCGACCCGCTCCCCGGCCTCCGCGCTGAACGAGACGTCGCGCAGGATCGCGCGGCCGCGCGCCTCCACCGTGACGCCGTCGAGCCAGACGGCCGGCCGGGTCACAGCTCGTATCCCGTCCGCGCCCGCCGGAGCAGCGCGAGGAAGAACGGTGCGCCGATGAGCGCGGTCACCACGCCCACCGGGATGTCGCCGAACACGCGCGCCGCGAGGTCGGAGTAGACGAGCAGGTTGGCGCCCCACAGCGCCGAGATGGGGATGACCGCGCGGGCGTTCGGCCCGGTGAGCAGCCGGACGATGTGCGGGACCACCAGGCCCACGAAGCCGATGAGCCCGCTCACCGTGACCGCGGCCGCAGTGACCAGCGAGGCGATGCCCAGGAGCAGCGGCCGCTCCCGCTCCACGTTGACCCCGAGGTGCGCGGCGGCCTGCTCGCCCAGCAGCAGCCCGTTGAGCGTGCGCGCCCGGCTGCCGATCAGGATCGACCCCGCCAGCACGATGGGCAGGGCGCCCCACAGCCGCTCCCAGGACGCCTGCTCGAAGCTGCCGAGGATGTAGTTGAAGATCTCGCGCAGGGCCGCGCCCGAGAGGTACATCGCCATCGTCAGCCCCGCCGCGAGCAGCGACGCCACGGCGTAGCCGGTGAGCAGGAGCCCGGTCAGCGGCGCGAGGCCCGTCACCCGGGCGAGGCGGTAGACGACCGTGATCGACACGACCGCGCCCACGAACGCGAGGACGTTGGCGAGGCCGAAGCCGAGGAACAGGGCGTGGATCGGGAGCAGCAGGCCGATGGCGGCGCCCAGCGCCGCGCCGGACGCCGTGCCCAGCACGTACGGGTCGGCGAGCGGGTTGCGCAAAAGGCCCTGGAACGTGGTGCCGGCGACCGCGAGCCCGGCGCCCACGGTCATCGCCAGCAGGACGCGCGGCACGCGGAGTTCCCAGACGATCGCCGCGGTCGACGCGTCCGCGGTGGACAGGTGCGTGCCGAGCACCTTGTCGGCGACGATCGTGATCGTGTCGCCCAACGGGACCGACACGCTGCCGAACGCCACGCCCAGCATGGCGCCGGCGATCGCGACGACGATCCCGCTGACGACCAGCCAGAAGCGGCGGTCGCGACCGCGAGCGGCAGCGCGGAGCCGAGCCCCGGTGTCGCCCGCGGTCGCGACGCCCGACGTCACGGGACGGCGGGGATCGGTGACGCCTGGGGGATGGCCAGGTCCGGGTGGATGGCCGCCGCCAGGAGCTCAAGGCCCAGGAACAGGCGCGGACCCGGGCGCGAGATCATCGTGTCGTCGATGGGGGCGACGGCGTTGTTCTTGACGGCGGTCAGCGTCGACCATCCGGGCCGCTTGACCGCGTCCGCGACCTTGCTGAAGTCGGCCAGCAGCACGACCTGGGGGTCTGCCTTGATCAGCTTCTCGGCCGAGAGGTCCCACTTGGTGGTGGAGCCCGTCGTGATCGGGGTGCCGCCGGCGTCGGTGATCATCTCGGCCAGGAACGAGTTGTCAGCGGGGGCATACCCCTCGCCGATCTCGTAGTACACCCGGGGCGCGGGGGCGCTCTTGACGGCGGCCTCGACTGCGCCGAAGGCGGCCTGCATCCGGGTCGCCATCGCGGTGGCGGCGTCGGCCTCGCCCACCGCCCTGCCGATCAGGTTGATGTCGCTCATCACGCCGGCGACGTTGGGGGCGTACACGACCAGGACCGGGATGCCCAGGCTGCGCAGCTGCGCGACCGTGTCGGCTGGGGTCCCGTAGTCGCCGCCCGCGATGACGAGGTCGGCCTTGGACGCGACGATCTTCTCGACATCCACCGAAACGGCGCCGTTGTTGAACTTCTCGACGTCGGGGACCGCGCTCGCCTGGGGCGGGTAGAGCGAGATGTCCTGCGCCTTGCCGACGATCTTGTCGCCGACACCGAGCGCGAACAGCGTCTCTGTCACGGCGGGCATGAGCGACACGATCCTGGTGGGCTGGGCCGCGATGGTGACCTGCGTCCCCTCGTCGTCGGTGAGGGTCTGCGGGAAGGCGGCGGCCGTCGTGGCCGTCGGGGCCGGCGTCGGGGAGCCGGTCGGCGCGGCGGTCGCCGAGGCGGCCGGGGCGGTGGGGGCGCTGGACGGCAGCGGGGTCGTCGGCGCGAGGGTCGTCGTCGCGGCGGGGGCGGCAGAGCAGGCGCCGAGCAGGACGGCGACGCCGAGAGTGGCGATCAGGTGACGGGCGCGGGCAAGCGGGCGAGGGGCGTCCACAGACAACTCCGAAAAGGCGGTGGGAGAAATGAAAGACCCCCGGGCTTCGGGGTGAAGCCGGAGGTCAGACGTGAGGTCGCACAGTACGCCTGACCTTTCTCTCGAAGGCTCGAGCGGCACGCTGCGTCGGCGACCGGACTTCCGCCCCGAGGGGCGGTCACCGTAGCGGGACTGTGCCGGATTCACACCGGCTTCGCGACCGTAGCGCGTCGGATCTGCAGGGGCGCGGGGCCCCGTTGACTCCGGCAGGGTAGCACCACCGACAAGGCCATAAGGGCGTGATAAGTGCCTTGGGCCATGATCCGCGCACCGCCTCCTCCCGCCAGCAAGCACTCCCGCCGGAGGAGGGGCTCGATGGAGCTCGCTCGACGGACCCGATGGATCGCCCTGTCGCTGCCGGTGGCCTTGGCCGCCGCCGCGGCCCTCGCCCGGCCGGCACCCCCTGGAGTCTTGGCGGCCGCCGGGCCTGCTGCCGAGCGCGCCTGCGCGCAGGAGGCCAGCGCGGATGGCGACAGCGGCGCGGCGGCGGGCGGGGCGTGGTATCGCCTGGACCCGAGGCTCGACGCGAGGAGCACGCTGGTCGGCCGGGTGCTGACCGCGGGCCGCGGCTCGGCCCGATGGACGGCAGAGCTGCCGCCGGAGTCGTTCGCGTCGGGGCCGGTGGGCGGACGCGTGCTGGTGGGCGACGACGACGGCCAGCGGTCGCGCCTGCGCCTGTTCGACACGAGTCGCGGCTGCTGGTCGGTGGTCGGCACGGAGGCGAGCGTGATCCGCAGCGCGCTCCTCACGGCTGACGCCAGCGGCCTGTACGAGCATCGAGTGGACCGCGCCACGCGGCGTGACCTGGGCGTCTGGCAGCGGGATGGCCGCGTGCCCGGCGACACGCGGCGGGTCCTCCCGGGCCTCGATCCCAGCCCGGCCTACGGGCCCACGTTCTCGACCACGCTGGTCCTGGCTGACGACGGGCGGCTCGCGGTGAGCTCCTGCGGGGAGCGGGCGTGCCGGACGCGGGTCCTGGACCCGGCGACCGGCGCCACGTCGACGGCGGGGGGGACCGGCCCGGCGGCCGGGGTGGTCGGCGACCAGCTCGTCGCCCTCCAGGCCTGCGACGGGCTGCCGTGTCCGGTGCGGGCGATCGACCTTGCATCCGGCACGGCGTCGGCCCTGAGCGGCCCGGCGACGGGTGCCGCGGTGCTGGCAACCGATGGCTCGGGCCTTGTCGTCGTCCCGGACGAGCGTGGGCTGCGCGTCGTCCGGGCGCGTGGCGCGGCGCCGACCTCGGACGTGCCGGGCACGTCGGGGCTCGCCCCCGTCCCGCGGACGTCCACGTCCGAGACAGGGTTCGAGGCGCCACTCGGCCTCGTGGCGGTCGCCCCTGGCGGTACTGCGGCCGACCCGTCCCTGGTCCGCCTCCTCGACCCCGCCACCCTGCAGATCACCGCCGGCGAGGTGCTCCCGTGATGAACCGTTCCCCCGCTCGCCGGCTCGTCGCCGGCCTCGCCGCCCTCGGTATCCTCACCGGCGTCGCGGGTGCCGCGCTCGCCGCCACGCCCGACCCCACGCTGCCGCCGGCGTGGCCCATGGACACCGCCTTGGCCTACCGCTGGGCCACCAACGCGGTTCCGCCGACGGCCATGCGCACGGCCGTCAACAAGGCGGCCTCCGACGCGAACGCCAGCCGCCGGTCACGCGCGCCGTCGTATTCGTACAGCAGCAGCGGCGCGAACGGGGTCTCGTACGGGACCAGCAACCCGTGCGGCGTCAACGGCCTCGCGTGCTTCCAGCGCGACCCGGTCAACAGGTACTGGCACCTCTGGTTCCGCGAGAACGGCCACCGCTATGACTGGGGCACGCTGACCTGGTGCGAGATGTCCGGCAGCCCCAACGGCTGCTACCAGGCCGAGACCATCACCCTCGACGAGTTCGGGCACGTGGCCGGCCTCGACCACCACGTCAACCTCGCCAACGACAGCGACTACGCGGACGCCGTCGTCCAGACGTACAGCCACGCGCGTCCGCTCGTGGGCTGGAACGCGAGCGCATTCGGGCGCTGCGACGTCGCCACGCTCCAGCAGGTCTATGACGCGCCCTCCTGGACAACCCTCTACTCCACCTGCCTCGACATCCCGACCACGCTCGCCTTCGCCGCCTCGACGACGCAGGTTCCCCTGAGCGGGTCGGTGACGTTCACGGCGACGCTGCACGCCAACGGGACCGGGCGCCTCGCGGGCAACCCGATGGCCGGCCGAATCGTCGTCCTCCAGGCGCGCTCCGGCACGACCTGGGTTGACCTCCTCACGATGCCGGCCGGGAGCGCAGCCGGGACGTACGTGGCCACGTACTGGCCGCGTCTCGCGCAGGACTACCGCGCCGTGTTCCGCAAGCCTGCCAGCGAAGGCGTCCGAACCTCGTCGTCGGGCGCCATCACGGTGTCGATCACGTGCAGCCCGACCCGTTGCCCGCTCGTGGCGAGCGAGGCGGCACAGCCATGAGAGGGGGCGTTTCGATGGGCGCTCGGTTCGCATTCGGTGGGCGCGTCGGGGCGGTGGTCGCTGCCGTCCTGCTGGCCGCAGGGTGCACGGGCGCGGCCTCTTCCCCGCCCCAGGGCGCCGGGCGCTCGGCGGCGGCGAGCGTGCCGGCGTCGTCGGCGACGAGCCCGGCACCGGAGTCCGTCGCGACGCCGAGCGCGGCGGCCGTGACGACCGCAATCCCCACCCTCGCGCCAGCCAGCCCCACCGTGTCCCCGACCGCGCCCGCGACCCCCGGGCCGATCCCGGCCAAGCCGCCAGTCGCGGTGCTCCGCGGGCTCGACGGGGGGGCGGCCACGGGGCTGCTCGGCTCGTACACGTGGGGTTCGGACGGGTCGGACGCGCCGTGGATCACGGGCAGGGTGCTCGGGACCGCGGCCGCCGGCGCGCTGCTCGACGCGTCGCTCGGCGGAGCGATGCCGGCGAGCTGGACGTCGGCCTGGGCGGAGCTGTCGAGCGGGGCCGCAAGCAGCCCGTCGGACGGCGCCTCGGGCACCGGCCGGGTGGGCGTCAGCGCACCGGCGAAGGCCGGCGACTGGTCCCTCCGCGTCACGGCCACCTTCGGGCCCGGCCACAACGCCACGTACTTCTGGCACCTGACCATCAAGTAGGCCCCGGACATGCCGCGCCGCCGGCGCGACGGACGCGCGACCGGCGGCGGTCAGGCAGCGAACCGGGAAGGGCGGGCCGGACCTCCGGCCCGCTCAGGTCAGGCGATGGCGGCGACTCCGGTCGCGTTGAAGATCGAAGTCTGCGCCTCTTCCGGCAGCATCACGCCCATGATCTTCTGGAGGGCCAGGAGGTGAACGCAGGATCCCCAACTCTCAAAGTAGTGGCACGTGCAATGCCACGTTCCGGCGTCGAGGCTGACGTGATGGGTGTCGTTGTCCCCACGGAACGTCAGGGCGATCCGCTCGATCGAGATCCGGTCCAGCTCCCGAGCGTAGCGATTCGCCTTCTCGACCTTGCCGATGAGAGAGGAGTGCATCGCCGCAGTACCTCCAATCGCCCCGCGTCGGAGCGTCCACGAGGGCCGCCGTCCGGCCGGGTCCGCGGGGCCGGTGATGACGGTCGCAGGGCAAGCCTACACCCGTCGGAGCCGGCCGACACCCCCCGGAATCGGCCCCGATCCCAGGGTACGAGCGGCCCATCCCGAGGGCGGCAACGGCCCGCGTTCCCGTCCGATGCCGGCGCCGACGACGCCATGCCGCCGATCCGCGCGTCCCGCCGATTGCGACCCACTCGCGTGCCAAGCGGCCCGTGTCGGGTGGGTGCGCAGGACAGCGGACCGGGCCCCGCGGCGCGGTCCGCGCTCGCTCCTCCCCGGGATTGGCACCATGGCAAGCCAGGACGCCCACGCCGGGCGCCATACGGTCGGGCGGCGGTGGCAGCGCCGCCTACAGGTGCTCGCCCGCCTCGGCTGCGGCGCACCGATCAAGGAGCTCCTGCACGGCCACCCGGGCCGCGCCAGCGTCCCGGAGCAGCGCCGAGGCGGTCCCCGGCGAGAACGGGCCGGGTGTCGCGTCGCGGACCACGACCCGCCCGTCACGCCGCTCCACGAGGAGATCCCCCGCCGTCGCCTCGGCCCCGGCGCCCGCCTCGATGACGCCGCCATCGATCCCGGCTGCGCCGAGCACCTCTAGCAGCGCCGGCCACGTCCCGACGTCGGTCCAGCCGACGTCCATCGCCGCCATCACCACCGAGCCCGCGGCGGCGGCCGGCTCCATCACGGCGTAGTCGATCGAGCGGCTGGGCAGCGCGGCATAGGCCGCCGCGAGATCGCTCTCGAGACCCCGCCGGACGCCGTCCGCAACCTCCGGCGCGTGACGCTCGAGCGCCTCGATGATCGCGCGCCGGCGCCACAGGAACATGCCGGCGTTCCAGGCGACACCGGGCATGCCCGCCAGCTCCCGGGCGCGGGCGGGGTCCGGCTTCTCCTCGAACGCGGCCAGCGGGTACGCCCGGAGCCCGCCGACCTGCTCGACGCGCCCGACGTCCGGACGCAGGTAGCCGTACTCGGTGGCCGGGCGCGTCACCTCGACGCCGAGCGTGACCAGCGGCGACGCGATGCCGAATCGGCCCGTGGCAAGGCCCTCGGCGGCCATCCGGAGCACGGCCCGGAAGACGCCCTCGCGGGCCGGGTCGATGCGGTGGTCCGCCGGCAGCACGGCCATCACCGCGTCGGGATCGCGGCCGGGCTCCAGCGCCGCCAGCGCGATCGCCGCGGCGGTGTTGCGGCCCTCGGGCTCGATGACCAGCCGCGCCCCGGGCACCTGGGCCGCCACGAGCGGAGCCCACGCTGCCGACACCACCACAGCGACGTCCGGCCGCTCGCCGATCTCGGCGCCATGGAGCCGGGCGACCGTTCGCTGGAGCAGCGTCTCGCCGCCGGGCAGCAGCGGCAGGAACGGCTTCGGGCGAGCCGAGGTGCTGAGCGGGCGCAGCCGAGTGCCGCCGCCGCCGGCCATGATCACGACTTCCATCTGGGCATTCTACGGGCAGGGCGTTGGGCCCTTGAGAGGCGGCGCGCAACCGCGCCGGCGGCGCCCGGCGCGCTGCCGGGACCCGTGGGTCCGCCGTGGACCAGTCCGGCGGGCGGCGCTCAGCGGGCCACGAGGTCGGGCAGGCCGGCGGCGGCGGCGAGGGCGGCAGCTCGATCGGTGCGCTCCCAGGGCAGGTCGATGTCGGTCCGCCCGAAGTGGCCGTACGCCGCGGTCTGCCGGTAGATCGGCCGGAGGAGGTCGAGGTCGCGGATGATCGCGCCCGGCCGCAGGTCGAAGTGGCGGTCGATCAGCGCCTCGATCGTCTCGTCGGGGACGTGGCCGGTGCCGAATGTCTCGATCGAGACGGAGATCGGCTTGGCGATGCCGATGCCGTAGGCGACCTCGACCTCGAAGCGGTCCGCGAGCCCCGCCGCCACCACGTTCTTCGCGACCCAGCGGGCTGCGTATGCCGCCGAGCGGTCCACCTTGGACGGGTCCTTGCCGGAGAACGCGCCGCCGCCGTGGCGGGCCATGCCGCCGTAGGAGTCCACGATGATCTTGCGGCCCGTGAGGCCGGCGTCACCCATCGGCCCGCCGATGACGAACCGGCCGGTCGGGTTCACGTGCATCACCGGGTCCTGGCGGCGCAGCTCGAGCGGGATGGCGGGCAGGATGATCTGCTCGATCACGTCGTCGCTGATCCGCTGGTGGCTGACGTCGGCGTCGTGCTGGGTCGACACGACGACGGTGCGGACCGCGACCGGCTTGCCGTGCGCGTACTCGACGGTGACCTGCGTCTTGCCGTCGGGTCGGAGGTACGGGAGGGCGCGCTCCTTGCGGACCTCGGACAGGCGCCGCGCCATGCGGTGGGCCAGCGCGATGGGCAGCGGCATGAGCTCCGGCGTCTCGCGGCAGGCGAACCCGAACATCATCCCCTGGTCGCCCGCGCCCTGCTCGTCGATCGACGCCCGGTCCACGCCCTGCGCGATGTCCGGCGACTGGGCCTTGACGCTGACGATCGTGCCGCAGGTCTCGTAGTCGAAGCCGTAGTCGGCGCGCGTGTAGCCGATGTCGCGGACCGTGTCGCGAACGACGTCCTGGAACTCGACGTAGCCATCGCAGGTGATCTCGCCGAACACGAGCACGAGGCCCGTCGTGGTGGCGGTCTCGCAGGCGACGCGCGCGTGCGGGTCCTCGCGGAGGATGCTGTCCAAGATGGCGTCCGAGATCTGGTCGCACATCTTGTCAGGGTGGCCCTCGGTCACCGATTCGGACGTGAACAGGTACTGGGCGGCGTCAACGATGCTCATGGGACTCCCGGGGTGGGCGCGTCAGGGCTGTTCCCCCGAGCGTAGCAGAGCACCCCCTGCGGCGAGGTCCTCCAAGCGGGGATCAGTCGCTGAACGCCTCAGGCGAGCCCGGGAACGTCGAGGGGCTCGATGCCGTCGGCCGGAGTGAAGCCGAAGACGCGGGCCAGGAAGCCGATCTCGGCGCGGTACTGGGCGCGCTTCGTCTCGGCCCTGCGGAAGCCATGGCCCTCGCCCTCGAAGCGGAGCGCGATGTAGGGGTGGCCGTGGGCGCGGAAGGCCGCATCCATCGCGTCGACCTGCGAGGGCGGGACGACGCGGTCCTCCAGGCCCTGCATGACCAGGAGCGGGGCGCGCATCCGGTCGAGCGCGTGGATCGGCGAGCGCTCGCGCCACACTGCGTGGTCGCCATCCCACGGGCCCACATGGCCCTCGTCGTAGCGCGACTCGAACTTGTGCGAGTCCTCGTGGATCAACTCGAGGTCTGCGATCCCGAACAGGCTGATCCCGGCGGCGAACACGTCGGGCCGGAAGGCGAGGCAGGCGAGCGTCGTGTAGCCGCCCGCCGAGCCGCCGGCCACGGCCATCCGTGCCGGGTCGACGTCGCCGCGGGCCGCCAGGAAGCGCGCTGCGGCCGTCACGTCGTCCACGTCCACCACGCCCAGGCCGAGCTTGAGCCCGTCGCGGTACTCGCGTCCGTAGCCGGTGGACCCGCGGTAGTCCACGTCCGCCACCGCGATCCCGCGCGAGGTGAAGAGCGCGCGGGAGAGCGACAGCCCCGACGACGCCGAATCCGTGGGTCCGCCGTGGACGAGCACGAGCAGCGGGGGCTTCTCGCCCTCGGGCCCGCGGAAGTGGTCGTTCGCCGGGCGGTAGAACAGGGCGCGCGCCGTGGCGCCACCGCTCGTCGGGAAAATGATCGGTTCGGCCGTGGGCAGGACCGCCGGGTCGATGGGCGACGGAAGGGAGCGCGCGAGCACGCCCGCCGGCTCTCCGCTCCGCGGGTCCAGCCGCAGGAGCGCGTTCCCGTCGTGCGGTCCGGAGCCTGCGACCACCGCCGTCGCCCCGGCGATCCGCAGGCCCTCGAACTCGGTGAACGGCGTCTCGACCTCGCGGACGGTCCCGTCGGGGTCGATCCGGATGAGTCGGTCCCGGCCGTCGGCGCGAGGCGTGGCCAGGATGCCGCCATCGGGCGTGAAGGCGTAGGACGAGCGGTCGAAGACCCAGGCTGCGTCGGCGAACTCGGCGGGCATCGGCGCCACCGGGCGCCTGGACGCGTCCGAGAGCTCCTCGCTGAGCCCTCCATCGAACGCGTACAGGTTCCACCAGCCCGTCTCGTCGGAAACGACGTGGAGGACCCCCGCCGGCGACCACTCGGGCTGCGCCACGGAGATCCCCTCGCCGCCAGCGAGCGTGCGCGCCTCGCCCAGCGTCCGGTCCTCGAGCACGGGAGCCACGCGCAGGCGCGAGGCGTCCCAGGGCATGGCAGGCATGTCCCACTCGAGCCAGGCGAGCCATCGGCCGTCGGGCGAGAGGCGCGGCGCGGCGACGAAGTCGAGCCCGGTGACGAGCACGCGGCCGGCTCCGTCGGACCCGTCGAGCGCGAGCGCGACGATCTCGTTGACCACCAGGTGATGATCGTCCGGTCGCTGGGCATCGTGCGTCTCGCGGACGGCGACCAGGCGCGGCGACCGCGGGTCGAGCCGCAGGTCGGCGAAGCGCCACGGCCCCTCGGGAGTGATCGGCGAGGGAGCGGCGATGCCCTCAGCGTCGAGGCGGTACAGGCGACCGTCGGTCTGGCTCGAGACGATCACCAGCTCGCCGTCAGCCAGGAAGGTGCCGCCGCCGTACTCGTGCACCCGATTGCCCGCCCGGAACGGGTTGGGCGTGAGCTCGCGGGTGACCCCGTCGGCCCCGTGCCGGAGCAGCGTCCGTCGGCCGCCCTCGGCCGGGCGGCCCTCGAGCCAGAACACGCTCTCGCCGTCCGTTGCTGGCTCGCTGATGGTGACCTCGGCGCCCGACACCAGCTCGACGCTGATCGGCGAGTGCCAGCTGCCGAACGGCGCGACGGCCGGACCGGCGGCCGCGACCGCCGCCTTCGCCCCCCTTTCCCCGGTGGTCATCGGCTCAGGTCCCGTGCTGCCAGCTCGACACGTACTCGAGTTGCTCTTGCGTCATGGGGTCGAGCGTGATGCCCATCGCCGCGAGCTTGAGCCGCGCCACCTCGGCGTCGATCGCCTCCGGCACGACGTATACCTGCGGCGTGAGCTCGGCGTGGTGCCTGGCCACGTACTCCGCCGAGAGCGCCTGGTTGGCGAAGCTCATGTCCATGACCGCGGCCGGATGGCCCTCGGCCGCGCCGAGGTTGACGAGCCGGCCCTCGGCGATCAGGTGGAGCCGCTTGCCGCCGATGTCGAACTCCTGGACGTTGTTCCGCACCTCGCGCACGTGGCCCTCGGCCATCTCGCGCAGCGCCGCGAGGTCGAGCTCGGCGTCGAAGTGGCCGGAGTTGGCCATGATCGCGCCGTCCTTCATCGACGCGAAGTGCTCGCGGCGGAACACGTTCACGTTGCCGGTGGCCGTCACGAACAGGTCGCCCCAGGGCGCCGCCTGCCCGACGGTCATCACCTGGTACCCGTCCATCAGCGCCTCGAGCGCGCGCGTCGGATCGACCTCGACGATCGCCACGTGGGCGCCGTGCCCGGCCATGCGCGAGGCGATCCCCCGGCCCACCCAGCCGTAGCCCGCGATCACCACGTTGCGCCCGGCGATCAGGATGTTGGTCGCGCGCAGGATGCCGTCGATGGTGGACTGGCCGGTGCCGTAGCGGTTGTCGAACAGGTGCTTGGTCAGCGCCTCGTTGACCGCGACGACCGGGAAGGCGAGCGCGCCGTCGGCTGCCATGGCACGGAGGCGGATGACGCCCGTCGTGGTCTCCTCGGTGCCGGCCATCACGCCCGGCAGCAGGTCGCGGCGCTCGCTGTGGAGCAGCGTGACCAGGTCGCAGCCGTCGTCCATGGTGAGCTGGGGACGGGTGTCCGCGACGGCGCGAAGGTGCGCGTAGTAGGAGTCCCGGTCCTCGCCGCGTCGAGCGTAGGTGGAGATGCCGTAGGCCGACACGAGCGCCGCGGCCGTCGGGTCCTGGGTGGACAGGGGGTTCGACGCGGCGAGGTGGACCTGGGCGCCGCCCGCCTTGAGCGTCCGCATCAGGTTGGCGGTCTCGGTGGTGACGTGGAGGCAGGCCCCGATCCGCAGGCCGTCGAGCGGCCGCTCGCGCTCGAAGCGCTCCCGGATCAGGCGCAGCACGGGCATCTCGCGCTCGGCCCACTCGATCCTGCGGACGCCCTCGGCGGCGAGGCCCAGGTCAGTCACGTCGTGCGGCGCGAGGCTGGCGGTGTCGGTCATCGAGGCTCCTCGGGGGATCTGTCGGGCTCGGGCCCGGCGGTGGGCTCGCCGTCGGGGGCGATGGGATCGGCGATGGGATCGGGAGGGTCTGCGACGGGGTCGGCGTCGATGGGGTCGGGCGAGGCGTCGACGGGCGGCGTCATCGGATGGGCCTGATCGTATGTGAGCTGGGCGTCCTGGGCGGGCCGCGAACCGAAGAACCGGCGGAATGGGGCCCGGATCGACGGCCACGCAGGCGCGGTGCGGCGGATGAGCCGCTCCTCGAAGCGGCAGTGCTCCACATAGCCGAGCGCCTGGTAGGCGGCGATCGCCGGCGGGTTGTCGCTGCGGACATTGAGGACCACGTCATCGCAGTAGCGCAGGAGCTCAGCGGTGACCGCCGAGGTCACAGCCTTCGCGAGCCCGCGGTTGCGGTACTCGGCGTGGGTCATCACGTTGCCCACGACCCCCATCCGAGCCTCGCGCGAGATCACGTGGGTGCCCGCCGCCGCGACCAGCCTGCCGGCGACGCGAACCCCGAAGTAGACCCCCTCCGCCACGGCGCCGGACGGAAGCCAGGCGGCGAAGCCGAGCTGGTAGAGCCGGTTGAGCTCGCCCACCTCGACCGGGAGCAAACGCTCGACGGGCGCCGGGTACGGGTGGAAGGACGCCCGATCGACCGCCATGCGGACCATCGCCGGGCCCGGCTCGATGCGGTAGGACTGCGCAAGGGCCGGCAGCGCGGGGGTGGCGGCCGAGATGTAGGCGGCGCGGGGCCGGAGCACGTCGCGCAGGATCGCCGCGATCCCGTCGTTGTGGCCCAGGACGAACATCGACTGGGGCGTCGGCCCCGTGTACTCCATGCCCACCGCGACGAGTTGACCGCCGGCCGTCGCCACGGCCCAGCGGGCTCGGCCGAACTCGCGCTCGTCGAGGTCGCACACGGCGTAGGCGGCGAACAGCCGGTCGCGCTCGAGGAAGCCGCGCAGGAGGGCACGGTCGGTGGACGGGTGAGCGACGATCCCCCGGCCGGCGGCGACGGTGGTCATCCCTGGTCCGCGCCTGGAGCGGGCTCGATGGGTCCGGCCCCGGCTTCGGCGGGCGGCTCGGGGGCGGCCGACGCGCCGTTGTCGGCGCCGTCGGCGTCGGCCTCGGCGGACGGCGTCGCCTCCGCGGCAGACCTCGCCTCCTCGGCGGCCCTGACCGCCAGCGCCGCGGCCCGCTCGCGCGCCTCGACCATCTCCCGGAACCCGCGCGCCGCCATCCGCCGCGCCGACGACCGCTCCACCGCGGCCGCAAGCGAGGTCTCCCACGGCGCCCGCAGGGCCCCCTCATCGGTCACGATGGCCGTGACCACGGACGCCGGGATGATGTCGGTGACCGGGTTCCGGATGTGGACGCCTTCGGGGGCGATCCGCATGCCCCGGACCATGAGCAGCAGGGAGGCACCAGCGTCCTCGATCGTGAGGTCGTCGGCATCGGCCACGGCCGGGTCGATCGCAGTCGTCGCGACGCAGACCACGAAGGGCACGCCGGCGGCCAGCGCGGCGAGCGCGATCGGGTAGGTCCCCACCGAGGCTGCGATGTCGCCGTTGGCAGCGATCCGGTCCGCGGTCACCAGCACCACGTCCACCTCGCCGGCCGCGATGCAGCCGGGCGCCGCCGCGTCGGTGACCAGCGCGTGGGGCACGCCGGCCTGCTGCAGCTCCCAGCAGGCGACACGGGCTCCGTTCAGCCAGGGGCGCGATTCGGCGACCAGCGCGTGGATCGGCTGGCCGGCATGGTGACGGCTGGTGATCACGCCCAGGGCGGTGCCGAACACGCCGCTGCCCATCGCGCCCGTGTTGCCCGTGGTGAGCACGTGCAGGACGGCGTCCGGACCGCCGGGGAGGACCTCGCGGACGTGCTCGGCGATCCGTCCGTGGTCCTCGGTCGCCTCGACGATGATCTCCTCGGCCTCGCGCCGGAGCGCGTCGGCGAGCTCCTTGCCGTCCACGTCCACCGGGTACGCGTCCACGATCGCGAGCATGCGGTCGAGCGCGAGCGACACCTGCGCCGACGCGGGCCGGTTGGAGCGGAACGCGTTGGCGGAGCCGCGGATCGTCGCCCGGCGGGCGAACGGGCGCGAGTCCCACGCCCGGGCGGCGACCAGGGCCAGCGTCGCCGCGGTGAGCTGCGCCTGGACGGCGGCCCCCGTGACGGCGCCCTCGGCCATCGCGTTGATCGCGTTGGCGGCGCCCGTGATCTCGAGCTCCTGGAGGATGTCGGGCAGCTGGCGCTGGTCCCAGGCGAAGACGGCGTCGTCCTCGAACCGGAAGGGCGCCCGATAGCCCGCAGTGCCGGCGAGGAAGGGGCCCTGCGCGCGGACCATCGCGGGCGCGGGCACCGCCGCAGACTCGGCCTGGGGCGAGCCGATCCCCAGGAGCTCCCGCGCCGAGCGCGCCGACTCGGCCTGGAGCGACTGCGCCGTCCCCAGCATCGACCCGACCGAGCTCGCGACGTCGCCGGCGAACAGGCGGAAGAACCGACGCCGGTGCGGGTCGTTGGCGGGGGGCGGGACG
The DNA here is from genome assembly GCA_021783095.1 of Chloroflexota bacterium. GTDB lineage: Bacteria > Chloroflexota > Limnocylindria > Limnocylindrales > CSP1-4 > CAIXZV01. The sequence goes on from JAJXUG010000062.1 coordinate 15,516, forward strand.
GGCTCCTCGGGCATCGGCTTGACGGGGATGGCCTGACGCGCCCGCGTCAGTACTTGACGACGCTCGTGACCTTGCGCCCCTCGAGCCGCTCCCGACCGTTGAGGAACTCGAGCTCGACCAGGAACGCCAGGCCCACGACCTCGCCCTTGAGCCGCTCGACCAGCTCGATCGTGCCGCGAACCGTGCCGCCCGTGGCCAGCAGGTCATCCACGATCAGCACCCGCTGGCCGGGCTGGATCGCGTCGCGGTGGATCTCGAGCGTGTTCGAGCCGTACTCGAGCGCGTACTCGACGGTGAGGGTGTCCGCCGGCAGCTTGCCCAGCTTGCGCACCGGGACGAGGCCCGTGCCGAGCTCGAACGCCATCGGCGAGGAGAAGATGAACCCGCGCGACTCCATGCCCACGACAAGGTCGACGTGGTCGCCGCGGTACGGGTCGAGCATGAGCTCGATCGACTCGTGGTAGGCGGCCGGATCCTTGAGCAGCGTCGTGATGTCGTAGAACAGGATGCCGGGCTTCGGGAAGTCGGGGATCTCGCGGATCTTCGCGCGAAGCGTCTCGGCGGACATGGAGATGGAGTACCTCCGCAGGTGGCGCGATCGCCGTCGGGCAGGGGCGGCGCCGGACGGCTAGTCTACCGCAGCCGTCCCTGGGCTCTCGGTGGGCCGTGCGTGCCCGAGGCGCCCGGACGCGAGCGCGCCAAGGGCCGCAACGACGGCCGTCAGCACAAACGTGGCGCCCAGCGCCCAGCCGAGCGCGTCGCCCCCCGCACGCGTGCCCGCGGCCGTGATCGCACCGCCGGCCCCGACGCCCAGCGCGGTGCCCAGGATGTCCGCCAGCTGGAGCGAGGAGGTGGCGCTCCCCTGCTCCGATGGCCGGCTTCGGCGCAGCACCACGAGCGTCACCGCGCTGTACATCACGCCCATCCCGCAACCCGCGAGGATCCAGGTGACGGCCAGGATCTCCGGCGGCACGCCCGGCACGACGGCCGCGACCGACAGGAGGGCGCCGACCGCCAGCAGCACGAAGCCGAGCCGCGTGAACAGCACCACGCCCCAGCGGTCGATGCGCCGCGCCTGCAGCCAGGTGGCGACCGACCAGGCGATCGTGGTGACCGTGAACACGACGCCCGTCAGGGGCGGCGTCGTGCCGCGCCAGGTCTGGAGGAGGAGCGCGAGGAATCCGTCGGCCGCGAAGAAGCCGAACGTCATGGCCCCGCGCAGCAGCACCGCCGCCGGCACGCCCTCCGCGAGGCGCAGCGTCCCGGGCGGGGTGAGCCTCCGAAAGGCGGGCACCAGCAGCACGAGCCCGATCGCGGTCCCGCCGATGACCACCGGCAGCTCCGACGCCGTGAGCGCGGCGATCATCAGCCCCGCCCCCAGCAGGGACAGCAGCGCGTACGGCGCGCGACGGGCCGTCTCCTCGTGCTCGGGGTCCTCCTCGCCGCGCTTGACGCCCGGGACCGAGCCCAGCGCCTGGAGCGCCACGACACCCGCGAGCGCGAGCAGGGGCAGCAGCCCGAGGAACACCCACCGCCAGCCCAGCGCGTCGCCGACGAGGGCGGCGATCGAGGGGCCGATGAGCCCCGGCACGACCCAGGCCGCGGAGAGCAGCGCGAACATCGGCGGCTGGAGGTGCTGCGGGAGGCGCCGGCCGATCGCAACGTAGCTCGTGGGGGTGAGCGTGCCGCCGCCACAGCCCTGGACGAAGCGGGCCGCGATGAGGATGGGCATCGACGGGGCAGCGCCGGCGGCCAGCAGCCCCACCGCGTAGAGGACGAGGCCCACCGCGAACGGCAGGCGCACCGGCACCCGGTCGAGGATGGGCCCCACGAGCGAGATGCCCAGCATGTTGCCCAGGTAGAACGCGGCGTAGATCCAGCCGTAGAGCTCCTGGTCGCCGAGCTCGCGCACGACGATCGGCATCACGGTGCCGATGGCGAGCGACTCGACGGCGATCAGCGTGATCGTCGAGACGAGGCCGGCCGACAGGCCCCGGTAGCCGGGCGCGAAGAGATCGCCCGCGCGAGTCGTCGCGGTCGTGGCGTCGGCGGCCTGCGCGCTCAATACGAGCGGTCGATGGCGGCGCGGGCGAGCTTGAGGGCGATGTTGCCGCCGGGGACGATCATCCCGATCGTGTCGGCGCCGATGTCGAACATGGCGTCGCGGCTGATGTGGCCCTTGATCTGGAGCTTGAGCGAGGTGGCCGTCTTCGTCTCGCCCGTCAGCCCGTCGACCTCCACCACGCCGCGCCTGCCCTTGGCCGGGAGCTCGAACTCGAACGCCCAGATGGGGCGGTAGACGAGCTCGAGGCTGGGCACGCCGAGCTGCTCCTCGAAGATCTGGTCCGCCTGGAGCGGCACCATGAGCTTGGCGAGCAGCTGGCGGACGATGGCCGAGGCGCGGTGGTCCGGGGTGACGACCATGGTGCCGTCGGCTGAGAGCGCGGCCGGGTCCGCGACCTCGGTGCTCGGCCCGGCCATGAGCGCGGCGCCGTTGCCCATCGCCTGGGCGGTGAGCCCGTCGATCCAGACCTCCTCGCGCAGGTCCTCGGTGCAGTGCTCGAGGACCGGCATCGCGAACGACGCCGGGCTCTTGCCGGATGCGACCACCCCGTAGTCCTCGCCCAGCACCGTCACGCCGCGCACGTCCGGGGCGCTGGCCGGGACCGTGTAGGTACGGGACCGGTCGTACTTGTAGTGCGCGGTGCAGACGACGTGCCAGAACGGCTCGATGCGGTGCTGCGTGGCCGCGAGGACCACGTCCTCGGGCTTGGGGCGCGAGAGCAGCCCGCCGATGCCGCTGCCCAGCGCGCCGGTCTTCTTCTCCTCCGCGCGGTGCAGGGCGTCGTCGCGGCCCAGCCGCGGCTCGAGGGCGAGGATCCGCGATTCGCCGAGTGAGATGTCCACGGTTTGGGCCCCGTCATTTCGCGGCCGCCTAGCCGCACTACACAGGGCTACACGATAGCGAGGCGCGACGGCGCGTGGCCACACGATAGCGAAGCCGGCTCATCCGAAGCTGGCCCATCCGCGGCTCGGGCGCGGTTCGGGCGCGGTTCCGGCGCAAGGCGGCTCGCGCGCGAGGCCAGCGCGCGCGAGGTTATCGCGCGCGCCGGTGGCCAACCCGCCTGCGTGCGCGGCCATCGGCCTGCGCGCGCGGCCAGCCCGTCTGCGTGCGCGGCCATCGGGCTGCGCGGGCGGGCAGGCC
>JAJXUG010000111.1 GCA_021783095.1 Chloroflexota bacterium
ACGGGTCGGAGTTCCCCAGGGGGACGCCCGCGGCGAGAGGGCCGCCGCGCCGGGGAATTCCGACCATTCGGGTCGGGATTGAGTCTAGTGCGCCCGCGCGAGGTCGTCAACGTGGCCCGGTGGGTAGTAGTTAGAGGGCTCAGAAGTTGCCCCGTGACAAGTCTGGCCGGGCCGCTCCGCCACTCTGGTCGGGCCTCTCCGCCACCCACTCGTCCTGCCGGGCTCAGTAGACCCTGACCTCCTCGCGCCTCGTCCAGACGCTGTTGGCGTTGTAGGGCGTGGGGTCGGCCATCGCCGTGACATACCAGAGTCCTCGGTATCGGAAGTTCACGCGGAAGGTAGCGACGCCGGACGCGTCGGCCGTCACCTTCACGTTGAGGGAGGGCGCCCACGCGGACCCCGTCCAGCCGTACAGCCGGAACGTCGCGACGGGCGCGGGCAGCTCGGGGCGGTCCGGCCGGATGACCACCGGGAAGGACAGGGTCGTCCCCCGCGCGATGCCCCTGACGCCGCCGGTCGCGTAGCGCGGCAGGGCGATCTGCCGCACGACCGTCCGGGTGAGGTCGCTCGACTCCCCCGGCAGGCCCGGGGCACCGCTGAACACCGCGCGGTAGTAGAGGTTCGTGGCCGGGCGGTAGGCGAAGGCTGCCGTGCCGGACGCGTCGGCCGCGAGGGTGGCGACCGGCGCCCACGTGGCGGAGTCGCGGGTCGCCAGCACCTGGACCTGGCGGCCCGCTTCGTTCGCCATCGTCACCGTGAGCGTCGCGCCCGAGCCCCACGTGATCACCCTCGGCCCGGTGATCGTCAGAGCGCTCGAGACCGTCGGGAGCACGACCCCCACCGCGGTCGCCGTCGGCCCGGCGGGGAAGAGGGCGCGGTAGTAGGCCGTGGCGCTCGGAACGAACGTGCAGCTCGCGTTGCCGCTCGCGTCCGTCGCGAGCTGGGCGAGCGCGGTCCAGGTGACGCCGTCAGTCGAGGTCTGGAGGGTGAACGCTGTGCTCGGCGGGCCCGACTGGCTGATCGTGACCGACGAGCCCGCCGTCACCGTGAAGATGGTCGGGGGGACGGTGCCCGTCGGGGCCGGCGACGGCGTAGGGGACGCGGCCGCCTGGACGACCACCTCGATGATCCAGCTGCCGTAGCGGCCGAGCGTGGGGTACCACGTCTGGTAGAAGGCGGTCTGCGTCGGGGTGAACGCGTACGCTGAGCTCCCGCTGCCGTCGAAGGTCACGTTCACCAGGGGCGCCCAGCTCAGCTCGTTGGACGACACCTGCCACTGCGCGGCCAGTCCCGGCGACCCGCCGGTCAGGGTGAGGGTGAAGGGCTGCCCCGCCGCGACCGTGTACACCGTTGGGGCGGGCGCGGGCGTCGCCGCGGGGGTGGGCGTCGGCGTGGGTGGCGGGGCCGGCGCCTGGCCCGTGTACGCCACCGAGAAGGCCCCCGAGCTGTAGGCCGACGGGACCGCGACCGTGAGGCCGCCCTGGACCATGGTCAACGCGTCGAGGGTGGACTGCGTCCCTGCGATGCCCGCGTTCGTGAACGCCACCGGGGGCGAGAAGTACCCGAGCGTGTCGACCGCGCCGGTCGTCGCGTCGGTCGGCGCCTCGACGATCCACTCGGCGGTGGCCTGCCCGCCCGGGTAGTACTGGTCGGTGGTGTAGCTCTGGCCAGTCGTGTTGTCGGCGACGGTGAGGGCCCAGGTTGTCCCGCCGACCTGCGCGACCCGCACGGACACGCTGTGGCCCGGCATCACCGAGAGCTGGCTCCAGGGTATCGGGGTCTCGGGGGCCGGCAGGATCTCCCACCACGCCTGCGTGGTCACCAGACCGGTCGCCGGGTCGTAGGACTCCTGGACGCCGGCCTGGATGAGCGATGTGCTCGGGCCCACACCGTCGATCCCGACCCATATCGAGGTCACGGTCGTGGTCGGGGTGGCGACGAGGCCGGGGACGTTGAAGGTCCCGCTGGCCGAAGTGAACGGTCCCGGACCGGCCACGTAGCCGGACCAGTTCGATGACGTGCTCGCCATCCGGAGCGTCGATCCCTGGCTCGACGTGGACTGCGTGCTCGGCCCGGCGCCAGGCGCTGCGCTCGCGCTGCCGGAGCCGCTGCCCAGGCGACGAGCGCCGGTCGGCGTGCTGGCCGGGCGGCTGTGTCCGCCGCTGCGCTCGAATGCGACGAGGTCCACGTGCGACGCAAGACTTGTTCTGGGGGCTTGGGGCGAGTGCGCGATGGGTGCGGACAGCGCTCCGGAGACACCACCGAACAGCGCGAGGCCAAGGGCCAGAGCGGCAACCCCCAGTCGCCCGCCTCGGATCACGAGGCGCCTCGCGTGTCCGTCGGTCGGGCCGAGGACGAGGGCTGCTGCGACTCGACTGGGCGACTGATCATGGATGTGCCCCCGTCTGAACCGTTTGGGGCAATCCTAGGACCTTCTCTTGCCCATCGCGGGTGGTCCTCCGGAACCTGACGAGGCCGTCATTGGTCCTGCCACTCCCGCCACATCGGTGGCGGCACCGCGAGCCCCGCTCGATCCGTCGGCAGGCGTCCTCCGACCACCCCGACTGGCCGGCGACACGCTGTCCAGCGCCTGTTGGCGGCAATCGGCGGTGCTACGGTTCCGTCACGATATGGTCGGGCGACACCGCCCGAGGGAGGAGCGCAGGCTTGGCGGACCGCGGCTATTGGCTCGACCTATTCACGCCGAAGACCTGGGCCGAGTTCCTCGACGCTGGCGGCGACGTCTCGGGCTTCCGGGAGGGCAGGCGCGGCCTCGTCGCCAAGATCGAGCCCGGCGACTACCTGCTTTGCTACCTGACGGGCGTCTCGCGGTTCGTCGGTCTGCTCGAGGTGACTTCCGGGCCGTACGAGGACCACACGAAGATTTGGTCCGCCGAGGACTTCCCCCTCCGGCTGCGCGTTCGGCGGCGCGCCGTCCTGGCGCCGGAGCACGGCGTGCCCATCGTCGAGCTGTTCCCAAGGCTCTCCCTGTACCCGAGGCGCAAGTCCGACAACTCGTGGCAGGGCCTCGTCCAGGGGTCCCCCACCCGCTTCGGGGCGGCCGACGGCGAGCTCATCGCCGCGTCGATCCTCGAAGCCGTGGCCAACCCGGTCGTCCGGCCGTTCGACCCCAAGAAGCTCCTCGCCAAGGCCAGCCCGGCCAAGATCTCGCACAAGCCGGCCCCGTCGTCTCCCCCTGCCGCTCACCCGACTGATGCGACCGAGTTCGCGGCGGCGCACGGCGGGCCCGGGCCCCAGGCCGCTGAGAACGCCGAGGCTGACCTGAGCGGCGGGGAGCCGGCGAACGGCGAGGAGGAGGGCGGGACCGCCCTCGAGGTCAACGCCCATACGGAGATCGAGTCCATCCTGCTGCGGATCGGGTCCGCGATGGGCCTCGAGCTGTGGATCGACCCCACCGACCGCGGCAAGAGCCACGACGGCCTGAGGCTGGGCGACGTCCCGGGGGTCCTCGATGTCCTGCCGCTCCCGTTCAGCGCGGAGGTCCTGAAGACGATCCGCAGGATCGATGTCCTCTGGCTCAGGGACCAGATGGTCGTGGGCGCGTTCGAGGTGGAGTCCACCACCTCGATCTACAGCGGCCTCCTCCGCATGGCGGACCTCGTCGCCATGAACCCCAACCTCACGATCCCGATGTTCATCGTCGCCCCGGGCGCGCGCCGCGAGCGTGTCCGTCAGGAGATCGTGCGGCCGACGTTCTCGAAGCTGTTCCACCCGCCGATGGCGAAGCGGTGCCGCTACGTCCCGTTCGACCGCCTCCGCGAGCGCTTCGCGCTGCTCGAGCGGGCGAACCTGCTCGGCGCCATCCCGCCCGACGCCTTCCTCACGTCGGTGTCCGAGACGGTCGACCAGATGGTGACGGTCAGCTAGGCCGTCCGGCCGCCAACGCGGACCGTCGCCCAGATCGCCGATGTCCCCGACTCGGCCGTCCCCCTGGTGGGCCAGCGGCCGAGGCGCGCGGGACCTGTCGGCCCCGCCGGCTCCCCGTTACCCCTCTGACACCGCGAACGCCACGCCCCGGCCGTGGGCCTGCGACAGCGCCAGCCAGACCTTGACCATGTCCTCGAGCACCTTGGCGTTGGCCAGCCCGCCAGCATCCTCGGGCCGGAAGCCGATCTGCGCGG
>JAJXUG010000018.1 GCA_021783095.1 Chloroflexota bacterium
TCAGCGGGGCCGATGGAGCCGCTGCCACTCCCGCCCGGCGAGGCGGACGGCGAGGCGGCGGGGTCGGGCGACGCGGACGCCGCCGGGCCGGCGGAGGGCGAGGCGGCGGGGTCGGGCGACGCGGCGACGGCGGCCGGCGTGGGATCGAGCGCGCGCGCGCCGGGAACGACCGGCGTGAGGGCGCCGACGCCGCCGAGCACGGTGAGCACGACCCCGAACAGGGGCCCGGCGCGGCGGGTCAGGGGGCATCGTAGATCATGCATCGCGTGGACGAGACTCGCTTGGTTGGTGCTGCCGCGCAACCCCCGGCTGTCCACTGAAGGGACGGCGCGGCGGGGGACCGCAGCCTCACAATCGAGGCTATTGTCGGGGAGTGCGGCGGTTGCGCCCATGCGTCGGGATGCACATTCGCCGGTCCCGAGGGGAGGTACCTTCGGGGGAGGACCCGGCCGCCGCCTGTGCCCTTGGATATAGCGACCGGTGTGATGGCGCCCTATCCGCGGGATCGCCGCTCGGGGGCCGGGCTGCTTGCTGCTCCGCGGCAGGGACGGAGAAGCCCCCCGGGCCGCCGCGGCGCGACGGTCCCGAGGGGCGGGCCTGGCTAGTTCGTTAGCGCTTGTGGCACTTCTGGCAGACGCCCCGGTCGTTGATCCGGAGCAGGCTGCTGTCGGTGGCGCGAGCCGTCGTGGTGCCCGGCCACGGAACGGCCTGGCTGTTCGGGCCGACGTTGGCGGCGTTGGAGCCGTGCGCAACGTGGCACTGGACGCAGGTCGGCGTGAACTGCGGGCTCTGGTACGACAGGTTGTCAGTCGGACCGCCGGCGCCGTCCGTCCTGTGACGGTACGTGAAGATGGCGTCGGTGGAAGTCGTCCTCTCCGGGATCAACCCGCTGGCGGCGAGGTATCGGGTGTGGCACGTGGAGCACCAGGCCGACACGTTTGCGATGTATGCGGCGTCGTTGGTGTCCTCGGGGTGCCAGTAGTCGGTCGTTGTGTAGGTGTGCGTGGCAGCGTCCGCGATCGTGACAATCCCAGATGCCCCGGTGACATTCGGCGTGCTCCGGAGGATCCGGTAGTTGCCGTTGCCGTGCGGGTCGTGGCACGAGGTGCAGGTGATCGTGACAGCGCCGCCCGCTCCGGTGGTGCCGAGCGCGCCGTTGCCCCACAGGGTCCCCGAGGTGTCCACGAGGTGCTTGGAGTTGCTGGCTAGTGCCGTGCCCAGCACGGCAATGCCGGCGGTGCCCCCGGGGTTCCCGCTAACTGAGTTGGCGAGGGTGACGTCAAGCGCCGCATCGGTGAAGCCGCCGCCGCGCAGGGCGCCGGTCGTGCCGTTGTAGGCCACGCCGCCCATCACGTTCTCTGAGCTTCCCGTGCTGGTATCGCCATGGCAGGACGTGCACAGGGCGGTCTCGCTGGACTGGTTGAGGAGATTGGCGCCCACGCCGGTGTGCGCGCGGTGGCAGCCCGCGCAGGAATCCGGTGTCGCGCCTGCGCCCGCGTGATGCGGGCCATTGTCGGCGAACACCGGAACGGCGAGGAGCAGCCAGACCGCGGCCCCTGCGAGCAGGAGCGCAAGTCGTCTCACTGAAGTTCCTCCGTTACGCTGTCGTGTGGCCGGGACAGTCAGGCCGGTCCCGTTCGGCCCTGCGTGTGCGCTGATCGCCGATCCTGCCTCCCTCTCCATGCTAGTAGCCCCAGACTTGGACACGGTTGTTCTCGCGGTCGGCGATGAACACGTGGCCGCGTGTGTCAACCGCTACGTCATTGGGATACTGGAACTGCCCGTCACCCGCGCCCGGGCTCCCCAGGTCGTCGAGGAACTTGGGCTCCGGCTTGCCGTCGGGCCTGGTCAGGTACCGGTGGACCGTCTGGCCGGTGGTGTCCACCACGTAGAGGCGTCCGGCGTCGTCCACGGCGACGCCCCGCGGCAGGCCCAGCATGCCCTCCCCCGTGCCTCGGCCGATGCTGGCGAGGGGCCTTCCCTGGCCGTCCATGACCAGCAGTCGGCCGTTGTTGCTGTCCGTGACGTATAGGTCGCCGGCCGCGCTCACGGCCACCCCGTTGGGGAAGTTCAGCTGGCCCGCGGTCCCGATCGTGCGGAGCAGCGCCCCCTGCCGGTCGAACTGCTCCACGCGGTGGAACGGATCGCTCACGTCTGTCACCCATAGGCTGCCGTCCGGGGCGAATGCCATGCCGATCGGCTGCCAGTTCTTGATCGGGTCTGCGGGCGTGTACGACCGGACGAACTTCCCCGAGGCGTCATAGATGTAGATGGACCCGGTCGGCCGGTCCGTCACGTAAACCTCGAGCGTCTGCGGGTCGATCGATGCGTACACCGGCTGGTGCATCTTGTTGTCGTTGGGCGGCTTGAGGACGCCCAGCTGCGCGCCCTTGGCGTCGAACACCTTGACCAGCGAGGTCCCGCCGGACTCCGAAACGTAGACCCGCGATCCGTCCGGCGTGACCGCGACGCCCACGGGCTGCGTGGCGCCATAGATGCTGTAGAGGTAGTGCGGCGGGATCTGCTGCGTCAGCGTCGGCAGGAACTCGGACGCCGGCTTCCGGTAGATCGCGTACCACAGCCCGAACAGCCCGACGAGCGCGATGAGGATCAAGAGGAGCAGCAGGACCAGCTTCCGGCGGCGCCGATGGGGTTCCTCCTCCGGCTCGGGCTCCCCCTGCGGCTTGGCGTCGGTTGCCGCCTCGACTGCGTGGTCGGGCGGCGCCGGGGGCTCGACGACCGGCGCCGCGGGGATGGGCTCAGGAAGCAGCGTGGGCTCGTCCACGATCAGGCCCCTGCCGTTGCGGTCGGCGCCGCGGGCGACGCGCTGGCGGGCGCTCCTGACGGGGCTTCACTCCCGGCCGCGCCGCCAGTGAGCCGGGCCAGGCCGCTCTTCGCCGTGAAGTTGCTGGCGTCGAGGGCGACGGCGCGGCGGTAGGCGTCGACGGCCGCCTGCGTGTCGCCCTGCATCTCCTCGAGGAGCCCCAGGCCCACGAACGCCTGGAGGGCCGCGGGGCCGCCCGTGAGGGCGGTCAGCCGCTGGCGCGCCTGCTCGTAACGGCTGGCCGTGACGTCCACCATGGCGTTGGCGTACTCGGCGAGCTCCGGCTTGCCCTGCGCCGTGTAGGCGTCCGCCATCACCTTGTACGGATCGCCCCAGCCGAGGGGCACGAATGCGACCGCGTTCTGCTCCGCTGAGACGGCCTTGTCCGGGCTGCCGGCCGCGAGTTGCGCCTGTCCGAGCAGGTACCAAGCGTCCGCGTCCGTGCCGCCGATCTTGACCGCCGCCTCGAGGCTCGTGACGGCGTCTGACGGCCGGCTCTGCTTCATGGCGATCGTGGCCAGGCCGTAGTACGCCTGCTCGAGCTCCGTGTCCATGCCGGCGAACTCGCCACCCTTGGCGACGTCCACCACCTTCTGGTAGAGCGGCTGGGCGCCCGCGAGGTCGCCCCGGTCCACCAGGATGCCGGCCTTGGCGTTGAGGGCGACCTTGTTGTCGGCCTGGACCGCGATCACCTGCGTGAACTGGTCCAGCGCCTCGTCCACGCGACCGTCCGCCTGCATCGCGAGCGCGAGCGCGAGCCGCAGCCCGGCGTTGTTCGGGTCCTTCTTCACGGCGGCATCTGCCGCTGCGACCCGCCGGTCCGCCAGCGTCGGGCCGGCGTCCGACCGCTGGTCGACGAAATACGCGACGCCGACCACGATCACGCCCAGGACGAGCGTGAGCGCCGCGATTCGGGTCAGGCGGGCGAGGCGTCGGTCCGCCTCTCCGAGCGCCTGCTTCCGAGTCATCTCCACGACTTGACCTTCCATTCCTGTGCCATGCCGCTGGGACACAGTTCACGCGCGGCATGTCGGCATGCCCCGACGTACCCATCATCGGGTTCACGCGCACGCGCACGCCATCCGCCGGGAGATAGAAAGGCGATACAAGCGTCGCCGCCGCGCACCGCGGGCGCCTGTACCCGGCGGGCGAGAGACGGACGCGGATCTCGAGGCATGCAGCGGTGCCCCGGCAGGTCGTTGCTGGGGCACCGCGTGCGGCGGGGGCTTGGCGGCAGGCTACTTGTTGCCGTGGCAGCCGTAGCAGATGCCGCGGTTGTCAAGGCGCAGGAGGGAACTCCGGCCGTTGCCCGACGGCACAATCGCCCCTCCGGGCCACGGGATGCTTCCGGAGTAGGCGCCCTCCTGCGCCGAGGAGCCGTGGGCGACGTGGCAGGTCTCGCACCGCGGGTCCATCGCCACCCAGCTGGTGATGCCGAGCGGGTTCGCTGCGGCCATTTGGCCATCCGGGCCCGGGTGGCACAACTCGCACGTCGTCGACTCAGTGCGCGTGGCGTGGCGATAGCGGAACACCGCGTCGCCGGAGTCGACGCTGCCGGGGTCGCTCGGCGTGGTCAACCCCGTGTCGTAGGCGTCGTACCGCGTGTGGCACTGGGCGCACCACAGGGTCAGGGAGTAGCTCGGGTACGCCGTCGCCTGGTATTCCTCGCCGAAGTACCGGTTCTGGGGGTTCGTCACGGTATACGTCTTGGTGGTCTCGTCCGCGACGAGCACATCAGCGGTTGCGCCCGAGTCGTTTGGCCGGGGCCGCAGGATGCGGAAGTTGCCGTTGCCGTGCGGGTTGTGGCAGTTGATGCAGGTGAGCGCGACCCCGCTCTTGCCCGGGTTGGCCGTGCTGCTGGTGACGCCATTCCCCCACATCGTGGCGCTGGTGGTCCCGTCGATGAGGTGGGCGGACGTCGCCGGGTAGGCGGCGGTGGCGCTGCCGTTCCAGCTGGTGTTCATCACGGTCTTGGTGAAGCCGCCGCCGAGGAGGCCCTGCGTCGTGTTCGCCAGGACGCCGCCCGACACGTCGGTGGTCGCGCCTGCCGAGCCGGAGCCGTGGCAAGTGAGGCAGAGGTCCGTCGAGGACCCTGACTTGATGAGTTCGGGACCGGCCGCGGAGTGCGCGCGATGGCAGGCCGCACAGCTGTCCGGGGTAGCTCCAGCGCCGGCGACGTGGGGCCCGTTGTCCGCCAGCGCCGCGCCGGCCCAGAGCATCGAGGCCAGCAGGGCGAGGCCACCCGCCATCGCGCCACGCCGCCCAAGCTTGTCCACGTCCCAGAACCTCCCTCGGCGGACGCAGGCCCAGCATCTCCCTGCCGCCGCCGTCCGGCAATCCATCAGGCGGTAGACTCGCTCCTCGCGGCTGCGCTTGTGGCCCGCCGGGGAGTGCGGATGTCGATCGTTCTGCACATCTGGGGCGGCAGGACCGCGTTCCCGGCGCCGACGGGACCGCTCGGCACTCGTGCTGCAAGTGGGCACTCCGGCGCTCCGCGTAGCGCCGCCACAGGGTGGAATGGGGCCGTACCGCTCGATCGACGGCGAGTCGCCGAACCTCGGCCTGACCCGGTGCGCCCTACGTCCCCAACGACTCCCGCGGCGCGATGAAGTCGCCCGGCACGTCCACCGTGACCACGCCGCCGCTGTCTCTGAGCGGGAACTTGTTGAGCGGCCTCGGCGGCGGGCCAGCGAGGACGGTTCCGTCGATGGCGAACTCGCCGTCGTGGCAGTTGCATGCGAACTTCGTCTCGGCGGCGACCCACTTGTACCGGCACAGGGCGTGGGTGCAGCGCGGGTCGTAGGCGGTGAACGAGCCGTCAGGTGCCTTGAGCAGCCAGACCGAGGATGGGACTGAGGCGCCGCTTCGATTGGTCATCGCGAACGGCACTTCGACCGGCACGCCGGCGGGGATCGTGGCCGGGTTGAGCGCGAGGGTGATGGTGACCGGCGCAACCTGGGCACATCCCTCGAGGAGGGCGCCCAGCCCGCTGCCAGTGGCCAGGACACCGGCCCCCAGCAGGAGCAGCATCCGACGTCGCGGGATCGGCGTGGCGAGGGGGTCGAGGCCGGGACTGGCGGAGCGTCGCGATTGCATGCGCCCCAATCTAACCCCGGACGGCAGCCCGCTGCACCCTGAGATCGGTGCCGTCCGCGCTGCCGCAGTCGATGAAGCCCGAGACCGCCGTCCGGAGCGACGCGAGGAAGTCGTCCGGGCTGGTGGACAGGGCCTCGCGTCGCAGCGACCACGCATTGGTGGTGGTGATGTCCACGTCGAGGACCACCGAGCAGGTGGACCGCCGCACGATGTCGGCCGCGTCGAGGGGACCGCCCTCCTCGACGATGATGACGTCGGGCTGCAGGGCGAGGGCGGCGTCAACTGCGCCGGGCATCGACACGTCCGTGCAGGCGACATCGATGCCAGGCTCGGCGGCCAGCATGCGACCCAGCCCCGCACCCATCAGGGGATGGCTGTACAGCAGCAGGACGCGAACGACGGACGGTGGCACCTGGTCTCCCCAGTCGGCGGGCCGCTGGGACCCGTCCCGAGGATCCTAGGGCCGCACTTCCGGGTTGCCCATCCCTCGCATTGCACACGGGTCTGTGCCGGAGCGTATACCCGTGGTGGGACTCAACCAGCCGAATGGGCGCGAAGGGTTGCGCGCGAGTTGCGGTCCGGCTCAGTCGCGCTGATTCTCGGAGCTGATCATCCCCTGGCGGACCGCGTAGGCCGCGGCCTGCACCCGATTGGTGAGGTGGAGCTTCTCGAGCGCGTTGTGCACGTGGTTCTTGACGGTGCCCTCCGTGATCGTCAGCTCGTTGGCGATCTCCTTGTTGGACAGGCCCCCGGCCACCAACTGGAGGATCTCGGACTCGCGGCGCGTGAGCGCCATGTCCCCCGAGGCGGCCGACGGGACGCCGCCGCGAGGCGGGAGACCGCCGGTCCGCAGCGCGTCGAGCAGCTTGGAGGCCACGGCGGGGGCGATGGGCGCCTCGCCGCGCATCACGCCGCGCAGGTCCTCGAACAGCTGCTCGGGGCGGACGTTCTTGAGCAGATATCCGCTGGCGCCGGCCTTGATCGACTCGAACAGGTCGTCGTCGTCCTCGGACACGGTGAGCATCACGATTGGCGTCGCGAACCCCGCCCCGCGGATCGCGTTCACGCCGTCCACGCCCGACGCGCCCGGCATGTTCACGTCCATCACGACCAGGTCGGGGTGGAGCGCCCGGACCTTCTCGAGCGCGTCGCGGCCGTTCTCGGCTTCGCCCACGACCGTCATGTCGAACTGGGCGCTGATCAGGGTCGCCAGGGCCCGCCGGAACAGCGCCTGGTCATCGACGAGCAGTACCCGGAGCTTGGGCGGAAGGTGTGCCACGCGTGTCCTCTGCGTCGAGTTCGACCCGGACGATCGTGCCCTCGTTCGGCGCAGTATGCACAGCGATCCTGCCGCCGATCTGCTCAACCCTCTCGCGCATCGAGGCGAGGCCGAAGCCGCCCTCCATCGACCGCGCGACGGTCGAGGGGTCGAAGCCTACCCCATCGTCCTCGATCGTGAGGATGGCGACTTGCCCTGTGCAGTCCATCGACACGCTCACGCGCTTGGCGTGCGAGTGCTTGCGGGTGTTGGTGAGCGCCTCCTGGACCACGCGCAGCAGCTGGACCTCGACGCGGGGCGACAGGGCGCGGCGGGCCTCGCCCTCGCAGGCGAACGTGGCCGCGATCCCCGTCTGGCGGCTGTACTTGCGCAGGTACTCGCGCAGCGATCCCTCGAACCCGCCGTCCTCGCGGACCGTCTCTCGCAGCCCGAGGATCGCCTCGCGGACATCGCGATAGGCCTCGTCGGCGGTCTCGGCAATGCCCGAGAGCTCGGCAGCCATCCCGTGGCTCGCCTCGTCCTTCGCCCGCGTCTCGAGGCTGCGGAGCTGGAGGTGGATCACGCCGAGGACCTGGGCGAGGCTGTCGTGGAGCTCGCGCGCGATGCGGTCGCGCTCGGCGTGGATGGTCCACTGCTCCTCTGCCTCGTGGAGCCGGGCGGTGCGAACCGCGATCGCCGCCATGTCGGCCAGGGCGCCCAGCAGGCTGCGCTCCTGGACCGTGAAGGCACGACCGGCCCGGACGACGCACAGCTCTCCGAGGAGGCCGCCGGGGCCGCGCATGGGGCGGGCCGCCCAGGCACGCTGGTCATTCGGCGGCACGAGTGGGCAGTCGCGGTTGCGCGCGTGCTGCGCGGCTGTCCTCCCGTGCGCGATCAGGCACGTGCTTCCGTCATCGGCGATCGCCATTCGGTCCTGCCCCGTCATCACGGGGATGCTCGGGTCACGCGCGTCGGCGAGGCAGACGATGGCGCGCTCGGCGCCCAGGAGGTCTCGGGCGTGCGTGGTGATCGTGTCGAGGACCTCGCGCAGGTCATTGCGTCCGGTGAGCTGGAGGGCGACCGCGTACAGCACGGCACGCTCACGCTCTCGTCGATGCAGGTCGGCGACGGTGAGGCCCAGCTGCGCGGCGCCCGCGATCTCGCCCGCGATGTCCGTGAACGCGGCGTCGCTGATCTCCGGCTCGACCGGCGGTTGGAACACCAGCCGGAGATGGCCGATGCGCTCGGCGCCCCGGATGAGCGGGATTTCGAGGAGGCCGGTGTCGACATCGAGGAGCTGGGAGTATCGCGGGGCGTCGACGGCCGGGTCCGCGGGCTCGTCGAGGATGGAGCCGACCCAAGCCAGTCCGGGCGCGAGCGAGGCAGGACGTCGGATGGTCAGCTGCTCCTCGGCGGCCGTGATCGTCACCTGCCCGGCGAGGGCCGCAGTCTGGGTCACGACGCGGTCGAGCGCCTGCTCGAGCATGTCGGGGAGGCTGAGACCGCCGCGGACCGCGGAGCTGACGGCGTGCGTGACCGTGAGGTCCTTGTTCTGCGCCACCAGCTGGCGCTGCGTCCGGTCGAGGTACACGCCGACGATGAACGCGAACAAGAGGATGGCGGCGGCGATGATCATCAGGGCCGCGACGTGGCTCTCGTCCGCGGCCATCGTCCGGTCGAGGACGGTCTCGCGGAAGACCTCGAGCAGGACGAAGAAGACGATGGGCAGCACGACGGTGGCCCACTTGAAACGCGACAGGTCTCCGTCGGGACGCTGGTTGCTCACGTCAGGGACTGTATCGTTCGATACAGGGTGCACCAGAGGGCCGAGTGGCCCGGGAGGCACGGGGTCAGGTGGCCCGCATGCGGCACGGGGGGGGCTCAGGCCGATGGGCAGCGGTGCACCGGTGCACCACGCGAGGCGGCCCTGGGCCACCCAGCCGCACTCGCTAGACCTAGAGCAGCAGGATCCCTCCGGCCGGCGGGATGCGGCCGGCACGGAGGCTTCGCAGGATGGCCGCGCCGTCAAGCGGGAATTGGGCACGGAGCGCTTCCCGGTGCTCTGCGAGAACCTCGCGGTTGTGGGCGGTCCGGTTCACCAAGAGGATCACGACGCCGGCGCTGGGATCGTCGCGCGTCTTGAGGTCGATCCGCCGCGCCGTTGCCTGCACGTCGTGGATGTGCGACTCGGCCTCGACGGAGGCGCGCTCGCCCCCGTCGCCGAAGACCCGCTCGTCCCAGGCCCGCTGGTCGCCTGGCGTCGGCAGGCCGACCTCGCGCCGGGTGCGCAGCGGATGCCCGAGCCGCTCATCGAACCGACGGAGGAGGGCGAGCGACGCCTGGTCGCGGACGTGGGTTCCATCGGGGTAGGCCTTGCTGACGAGCACCAGGCCGATGGCCCGTGCGCAGCGGCAGAGGAGCTCGAGCGACGGGTTCTGCTGCTGCGCCCGCTCGATGCGCCCCAATTGCGAAGCTGACACCCCGGCCCGCGCCGCCGCCGCGCGCTGGCTGAGACCCGAGTTCCGGCGCGCGTCTGCCACCTCTCGCCCGATGACGGCAGCCATGCGCCGCGCGTCTTCCTTGCCCCGGTCAGCGGGCCGTTGTCGTGTGGACATCGGCCTAGGTTGAGGTGCGCCGCTTATCCGTGGCTCATCGCCGCCGCTGGCGCACCACGTGGTGGGTCTGCGGTCCCATGCCGGAACGCACAGGCCACGGGGCGGCGCAGGCGTTCCGCAACGGCGACCGCCACGCAACAGGCGCCTCGCGCGGTGGCGCAGGCATCGCGGCGTGGAACCGCAGAGCCTCGGGGCGGCTCGGGCTCGCCGGCTCGGGGCGGCTCGGGGCGGCTCGGGCTCGCCGGCTCGCGCCGGCGGCTCGCTCGGCGGCGCGAGGGCGAACCGACGACGCACGGCCGGGGCCGTGGCGAGCGGACGGTCAGCTGGACTTCCAGGTCACCGAGAAGCCCTTCGAGCTCAGCGAGGACGGCACGGCGAGCGTCCTGCCCGAGCGGTTGATGCTCGTCCGCAGGTACGGGAAGGGAACGGACGCGAGCCGATACCGCCGGCCGCTGATCGTCACCGCCCCGTTGAGGGTGACGGTCGAGAAGCGTGCCAGCGTCACGAACGTGCACGTCGAGCCCGAGCACCTGGCGGCCGGCTCCTCGACGACCCATTCGGCCGTGAGCAGCGGGGCCTGGCTGAGCGTCCACGTCTGGGTGGTCCCGACGAGCTCCGTGAGGTTGATGAGCGTGGCCACGAACTTGCCCTTGCCGAGCCAGCGGACCTGTGCCCAGATCTTGTCGCCGGCCTTGACGGGCACGGACATCGGCGCGATCTGCTGGATGTCCGGCAGGAACTCGAACCAGGCTCCGTAGGTCGCGCTGCCCTGATCGCAGTCGCCCGTCGTGCCCGTCTGCGCCAGGGTTGCCGAGCTGTCCGGGAGGCCACCCACCGCGGATGAGCCGTCGATGCCGACCCAGATGGCGACCGACGTCTGGCCCGACGACGGGCAGCGCACCTTGGGCTGCGTCCACGTGCCCTCGACGCACGTCACGTGGCCCTTGGTCGCGCCGACGATGTAGCCGGCCCAGTTGCGCGACTGCCCTGTCGTCACGCTCCCGCGGTGTGCCGTCGTCGCCTTGCCGGGGCAGGCGGTCTGGGTCGCCCCGACAATCGTCGGCTGACTCGGAGATTGCGAGGGCGAGGGGGTGGAGGACGGGGACGGCGAGGGCCTGGCGGACGATCCGGGCTTCGCGGATGCGGTGGGATTCGCGGAGGCGGACGCCGCGGACGGCCTCGTCGCGCTGATGGGGGCTGACGATGCCGATGGCGTGGGAACCGCGGGCCCACAGCCGGCGACGAATGCGACGGCGAGTGCGACGACGAGGGCGCGCCGCGGCGCGGACGATGGCCGGAGCCCAAGCACTGGCCGCATCAGCGTGGTCATGAGGCGCGGGGGCGCGCCTAGGCCTCGCGGTCCGAGCCCTTGGCCCGCACCTGGACGAAGTCGAAGCCGAAGCGGCCCTTCACGCACAGGTTGCCGCTGGTGACCTGCGCGTCGAGCGGCGAGAGCACCTTGACGATGCGGTTGTCCTGGACGTGGAGCTCGAGGGTGCAGCCCACGCCGCAGTACGGGCAGATCGTCCGCGTGACGCTCTGGTCCTCATCGCGCCATTCGCCTGCCTGCCGGAGCTCGTACTCGGAGCGGAACATCAGGGCGCCCGTGGGGCACACGTTGATGCAGTTGCCGCAGAACACGCAGGCTGACTCGGCGAGCCCGACGTCGAACTCGGTGGACACCCGCGCGGCGAACCCACGGCCGGCGACGGAGATCGCGAAGGTGTTCTGGGCGTCCGACCCGCACGCCTCCACGCACTTGTAGCAGAGGATGCACTTGGCGTAGTCGCGGACGAACAGGGGGTTGTCGACCTTGACCGGCTGGGCGACGCGCTCCGCCACGGACCCGTCCGGCGCGCTGTGGTGCCCGGCCTCGGCGGCATCGCGGGCGCCGGCCGGCGCGGGTGCCGACGGCGGGCCGAAGCGCGCGGGGTCGGCGCCGTACTCGGCCATGTAGCGCGCGATCGAGCCGTCCGGCAGCTCGGGCCCGGCGAGGTCCACGTCGACCGACGACGCCAGCAGCTCGAGCACGAGCTTGCGCGAGTGGCGGACCCGCTCGTTGTCGGTCCACACGGTCATGCCCTGGCCCACCCTGGCCGAGCACGACGGCGTCAGCGCCCGGCTCCCGGTGTCGACCACGCACATTCGGCAGACGCCCTCCGGCGTCAGGGTCGAGAGCGTGCACAGCGTGGGGATGTCGACGCCCTGGGCGCGGCAGGCCTCGAGGATCGTGAAGTCGCCCGGCACCGTGACCGGCGTCCCGTCGATGGTCATCTCCACCGTCCCGCCGGCTCGGGCCCGCGGCGCCGTCGGGATCTGGGGCGAGCGCGCCGGCGACGTGGTGAAGATCCGCGGGTCGATGCCCGTGAACTCGCCGGAGTCGAGGCGCACGCCCTGGGGCGGCAGCTGCTCGCTCACGGCAGGAGCCCTCCCACGCGCAGGCCGCTGGCCACGGCGGCGTTGGCGGTCTGGCCGAGCCCGCAGATGGACGCGTCGCGCATCGCCCGCCCCAGCTCGTCGAGCAGCGCGAGCTCGTCGGCGACGGTCCCGCGCGGTCGGTTGGCGATGAGCCGTGCGAGCAGCTCCTCCTGGCGCACCGTGCCCACGCGGCAGGGCACGCATTGCCCGCACGACTCATCCCGGAAGAACTCGGCGATGCGCCGGAGGATGTCGAGCACGTCGGTCGTCTCGTCGAACACGACCACCGCGCCAGCGCCGATCGTGACCCCCTCCGCCTTGGCGTGCTCGTACGTGAGCGGCATGTGCAGTCTGTCGGGACCGACGAACGAGCCGGCCGCGCCGCCGAGGTTCACGACCTTGACCTGGTGACCGCGGCGCACGCCGCCGGCGAGCTCGATGAGGTCGCCCAGCCGGGTCCCGAACGGGACCTCGTACACGCCGGGCCGCGCCACGTGGCCGGAGAGGCTGAACAGCTTGCTGCCCCGCGAGCCCGGCGTGCCCAGCGCCGCGTACGCCGAGGCGCCGTCGAGCAGGATGTGCGGCAGGTTCGCGAGCGTCTCGACGTTGTTGATGACGGTGGGCTTGCCGAACAGGCCGACTTCGACGGGGAACGGCGGCTTCGACCGGGGCTCGGGACGGTCACCCTCGATCGACTCGAACAGCGCCGTCTCCTCGCCCGCGATGTAGGCGCCGCCACCACGCCGGATCTCGATGTCGAACGCAAGGTCGGCGTTGAGGATGTTGCGGCCCAGCAGGCCCTTCTCGCGCGCCCTGTCGATGGCGTTCAGCATCCGGGCCTCGGCGAGCGGGTACTCGCCGCGCAGGTAGAGGAACCCGCGCTCTGCCCCCACCGCGAATGCGGCGATCGTCATCGCCTCGACCAGCGCGAACGGGTCCTCCTCGAGGATGGCTCGGTCCTTGAAGGTGCCGGGCTCGGCCTCGTCCGCGTTGCACACGATGCTCTTGGGCCGAGCCTCGGCGGCCCGTGCAGCGGCCCACTTCCGGCCGGTGGGGAACGCCGCCCCGCCGCGACCCAGGACCTCCGCGGCGATGACCTCGGCGATGACGTGCTCGGGACCCGCGGCGACAGCCTCGCCGAGCGCTCGATAACCGCCGTTGGCGAGGTAGTCGGCGAGGCTTGTCGGGTCCACGCGGCCGACGCGGGCGAGGAGGCGCAGCCCCGACTGGCCGGCCTGCGGCGCGAGGCGGCGGAGCCGTTCCAGCCGCTCGGGCGTGGCCGCGGTGCCGATCGGGCCTTCGAGGGCCTCGAGGTCGGCGCGGGTGCGGAGGCCGTCGTCGAGGCGGGCCAGGATCTCCGGGGCGTCGATCGGCCCGGTGGACACGCGGACGGGCGGCGTGCCAGCGATCGTGAACAGCGCGGCCGGGGCGCGCTCGCACTGGCCCAGGCACGGGCTGCGGTGCCAGGCGCGCTCCTCGCCGGGGTTCGGGTGGCCGGCCGGGCCGAGCGCTGCCTCGAGTCGCCGGCAGATGTCCTCCGCGCCCGCCAGGCGACAGGCCATGTCGTCGCAGACGTGGACCGCGGCGGGCGGGCGCTCGGTCGTCGAGAGCAGCGCGTAGAACGACGCGACGCCGAAGATCTCGGCGGGGGGCACGGTCAGCCGGCGCGCGATGTGGGCCACGGCACCGGGCGAGATCCAGCCGACGCGATCCTGGAGCGCGTGCAGCGCAGGGAGCAGCAGATCCCGGTGGGAGCGCGCCTCGTGGCCGCCGCGGGCGACGCGGCCGTCGGTCTCGATGTTCCGCTCGCCGCCGTCCCAGCCGCCTCGCGCCGCCCCGACCCTTGGGTCGAGATAGGCGTCGACAGCCTCGCGCTCAGCAGTGGAGGCAGCGATGTCGGCGATGCGGAGGTCCATGCCCGAGGGAGTGTACGACGCGGTGCGTCAGGCCGCGGCTGGGGTCGGGTCCCGCAACTTCGGCATGGCTAGGCGGCGACGGGCGGCCCGTACCAGACCGAGGCGGCGATGACCAGGTACAGCCCGATCAGCATGAGTCCCTCGAGCCAGGTCACCTCGCCGTCGAATACCACGAGGGCGCCCAGCACCGCCGCCATCGCCATCGCCACCAGCATCGTCGGCGAGAGGGCCAGGGTCAGCGCCACCGGCGACACGAACAGGCTCGCAAGCACCAGGACCGGCGTCAGGGCGATCGCGACCTGCAGGCTCGAGTTCTGGATCAGGCTGATGCCGAGGTCGATCCGGCCCTTGAGGGCCGCCTGGATCCCCGCCACGTTCTCGACCGCGTTGCCCGCGATGGCCACGATCACGAGTCCGACGAAGGCCTCGGACAGCCCGAGCGTCGCCATCGCCGGCCGCAGCGCCTCCACGAACCAGTCGGACATGAACGCGGCGCCGACGGCCGCACCCGCCAGGACAACGACCATGGTGCGCATCGGCCAGCGATCGGCGGCGTCGATGGAGGACTCGGGGACCGACGCCCCGAGCCCGCCCCGGAGCGAATACGGGATCGACGCCGCGAAGATCACCAGCAGGACCACCGAGACGAAGACGCTGATCTCGGCCGCGTGGCCCTGGTCCGGGCCGCCGGGCGAGGTTGCGACGGTGGGGATCACGAGCGCCGCCACGGCGAGCACGAGCATCACGGCGATCGTCCGCACCGGCGCGGCATCGAACCGCATCAGCCCATGGCGCCACCCGCCTGCGAGGAACGCCAGGCCCAGGACGAGCAGGCTGTTCGCCAGGATCGAGCCGATGAGCGCGGTCTGGACCAGGACGACCAGGCCGGCGCGCAGGGCGAACAGCGAGATGAACAGCTCGGGCAGGTTGCCCAGCGCCGACTGGAGGACGCCCGTGCTGGCCGGCCCCAGTCGGCTCCCCAGCTCGTCGGTCGCCTCGCCCACGAGTCCCGCCAGTGCCCCCAGCGTGACCGCCGCCACGACGAAGACCGCCACCTCGTTCGCGCCGGCGACCCGAAGGGCCAGGGTCAGGACGAAACCGGCGACGCTGACGACGACCAGGACCACGGCGGTGCGGCCGAGCACGGCGAGCGACTTCATGGGCCAAACGGTACCGGCGCGGGGCAAGCGTCGGGGGGCATCATCGGCGCATGAAGCTCCGCCACCACGAGATCGCCGAGGGCAACCACCGCATCCTCAACCCGCTCATCGAGCCGCAGCTGCGGCTCCTCGGCGAGATCGCCGGGGTCGGGCCGGGGTCACGGGTGCTGGACCTGGCGTGCGGCAAGGGCGAGCTGCTGTGCCGCTGGGCCGAGTGGTTCGGCAGCGGGGGCGTGGGCGTGGACATCTCGACGGTGTTCGCGGGCGCAGCCCGCGAGCGGGCCGTCGAGCTGGGCGTCGCGGATCGCGTGGAGATCGTCGAGGGCGACGCAGCGCTCTATCGGGCCGAGCCCGGCGCCTTCGACGTCGTCTGCTGCATCGGCGCGACGTGGATCGGCGGCGGGCTCGCCGGGACCGTGGAGCTGCTTCGGCCGGCGCTGCGCCCGGGCGGCCTGCTGCTCATCGGCGAGCCGTACTGGATCGAGACCCCGCCGTTCGACTGCCTCAAGGCCCACGACATCGCCTGGGACGACTACTGCTCGCTGGAGGCGACGTTCGAGCGGCTCGACGGGGCGGGGCTCGAGCTCGTCGAGATGGTGATTGCGAACCAGGACACCTGGGATCGCTACGAGGCCTCGCAGTGGTTGACGGTCACCGACTGGCTGGCGGCCAACCCGGACGACCCCGACCACGAGGCAATGACCCGCTTCCGGGACGACAACCGGCGGACCTACCTGCGATGGGGGCGGCGGTACCTGGGCTGGGGCGCGTTCGTGACGCGGCCGCGCTGAGGTCGGATTGCTGCCCGGCGGGGTTCGGCTCAACCGGTTTTCGGGTCCCGGCGACCGCTTCGCTGTCCGTACGTGACCCAGCACGCAACAATCCGCCCGCTCGGCTGCGCGCTGTGTCGCTGCTCGGTCCCGCGCGGCATGGACAATGGCGAGCCCAATCGACGAGATTGGCAGTTGTGCTACCATGTGCTACATGAGCGAGCGTGAGCAACCGGCGCGGGTCGGGGTGCGGGAGCTGCGGCAGAACCTGTCGGTCTACCTGGATCGGGTGAAGGCGGGCGAGACGCTCGAGGTCACCGAGCACGGCGTTCCGGTGGCGAGGCTCGGGCCGCGACCAGAGCAGCGTCCGTCCCGCTATGAGCAGCTGGTGGCCGAGGGGCGGATCACGCCGGCCACGGGCGACCGACGTTTGCTGCCGTTTCCGCCGGACATTCCCGGGCGTCCGCTGAGTCAGATCCTCCAGCAGATGCGCGACGAGGACGATCGATGATCGGCATCGCCTACGTGGACGCCTCGGCACTGGTGAAGCTGATCCTCGTCGAGCCGGAATCGCACGCCGTTCACCGCTGGTTCGTCGAGGCGCCGCGCGTGGCAACGAGTCGCGTCGGGATCGTCGAAACCCTCCGGGCCGCGTCACGACGCGACCATGATCCGGCGCACCGTGACCACGTGATCGCGGATGTCAGCGTTTTCGAGCTCGACGCAGACATCGCTGCCGTCGCCGCATCCGTGGGCGGCCCGCACCTGCGGACGCTCGACGCGATCCACATCGCGACGGCGCTGGCGCTTGCGCCGGACCTCGAGGCCTTCGTCACCTACGACGACCGCATGGCCGAGGCTGCGCGAAGCCTCGGGCTGCCGGTAGTCCGTCCGGCCTGACGCTCAGTCCGGCGGAAGGTGGAGCCAGTCTCCGCGGATCGCCCGCGCGGCGATCTCCGTTCGCCAGGCGACGCTGAACCGCTCCTGGAAGCGCGCGGGGTGCGTCTCCACGGTCCGCGCGCCATGACTTCGAGACAGTGCCGCCGGGACCGGCCGCGGTGTCGGTCGAATCAGGATCGACGATGGGACAGGCCGCCTATCGCGCTCGCCGCAGCGCCTCTGCGGCCTCGGCGTAGCCGCGGTATCGGGGGTCCAGGTGGGTCACGTCGGCCAGTGACGTGATGGTCCGGCGGCGCGAGCCGAACGGGACCAGCGGGTCGAGCGCCACGAGGGAGCTCGTGACGCCCCGCTGGGGCACGGCGCCGGCGACCCACGCCGCGAGCTGGTCGGGAGGGTCCGGGCAGAGGGCTTCGAACGTCGCTCGGCGCAGGCGGAGCACGTGGAGGACCTCGGCCGACCACAGGCAGGCCATCACGTGGGTCACGCTGCGCCAGCCGCCCGGGCCGATGCCGGCTCGGTCGGCGAGCGCCCGCGCGAGGTACTGGCGCTTGGCGTTGTAGCTGCCGGCCGCGTCCTGGAGGTTCGGGAACCGCGTCCGGTTCTCGACGTGGAGCAGGTCCCGGCCCTCCCAGGCGAGCAGGTCCGCACGGCCGGCGAACTGGTAGTGCTGGTACGGCTCGTCGATGGCGACCGTGCGGCCCGGCCGCGCCAGCGCTCTCGTTTCGAGCTCGCCCATCGCTGCGTGGACGAAGTCCTCGGAGCCGTTGCGAGGGTCGGCGGCGCGGGCTCGCTCGTCGCGGAGCGTGAGCGAGGGGCGCAGCCCAAGCGCCACCGCGATCCGCGCGTAGGACTGGAGGCTGAGGATCGAACCCGCCTCCGCGTCGTGCACGACAGAGGGGGCGAGGCCTGCCCGGTCGGCCACCACCTGCTGGGTCCATCTCCGGCGCTGCCGCTCGTCTCGCAGTCGCTGTCCGGCCTCGACCGCCATGCGGGTGAGGCCGGACAGCGCGCCGGGAGACATCGGATCGGGGCGACGACGAGGCGACATTTCGCCAGGAGTGAATACCCAACCGCTCATCCGCCCCTTATCGGGTCCGCGAGCGCCCGATGGCCGTTCGGGAGGTCAGTGCGGCAGTCCTTCGCGCCGATTCCGAAGCGTCGGACGTCTCGGCCGCCGGAGATTTCGTCCGAAGTCGAGGCGCGGGCTGCAAGTTCTTCGAACTAGGCGAAGATCGGCCAGGCTCACGCGCGGCGACGGCGCGGCTCCCGACGGCGCGGCCCCGAACGCGGCCGGCTCCCGACGGCGCGGCCCCGAACGCGGCCGGCTCCCGACGGCGCGGCCCCCGGGGCGCGGAGCGGACAAGAACCTCAGCTCGAGGCGCGGGCCGCGGGCCCCGGGCCCCGGGCCCCGGGCCCCGGGCTGGGGCCCGCGGGGAGCAACCGCGTCAGCTCGAAGCCGCCGCCTCCAGCTTCTCGATCCGGATCGCCGCCGCCTTGAACTCGGCGGTGCCGGCCTTCGGGTCCGTGGCGTCGATGGTCAGGAGGTTCACGTCCACCTCGTCGGGGAAGTGGAAGGCCATGAACGCGAGACCCGGCCGCAGCGCCAGTTCGCGCCGGACGGGCGCCTGGACGGTCCCTCGCCGCGTCACGATCCGCACCAGTTCGCCCTCGCGGAGCCCCAGGCGCGCCATGTCCTCCGGGCACAGGTCCAGCGCCGCGCCCTTGCGTCGCGGGGAACGCAGCAGCCCGGACTGGACGCCGGTGTTGTAGGAGTCGAGCCGCCGGCCGGTGGTCAGGCGGATCGGGAACTCGTCCGACAGGGCCTCGACCGGCGGGTCGTAGTCCACCGGGCTGAAGATCGCCTTGAGGCCGGGCACGGGGTCCGCCCACAGGCGCGAGTGGAGGAACGGCTCGCCCGGGTGGCTCTCGTCCCAGCACGGCCACTGGAGCCCGCCCTCGGCCTCGAGGCGGGCATAGGTCATGCCCCGGAACGCGGCGGCCAGGGAGCGGAACTCGTCCCACACCTTCTCCGGGTCAGGCTCGCCCCAGTCGTGCCCGAGGCGCTTGGCGATCTCGAAGATGATCCACAGGTCGTCCTTCGCGTCGCCCGGAGGTTCGATCGCCTTGCGCACGCGCTGGACGCGGCGCTCGGAGTTGGTGATGGTGCCCTCTGTCTCGGCCCAGGCCGCGGCGGCCGGCAGGACCACGTCGGCCAATTCGGCGGTGGCCGTCAGGACGATGTCCTGCACCACCATGAACTCGAGTCCGCCGAGCAGGCGCTTGACGCGGTGCGCATCGGCTTCCGACTGGACCGGGTTCTCGCCGATGCAGTAGACGGCTGTCAGCTCGCCGCGCTCCATCGCGTCGTACATCCCGGTGAGGTTCAGGCCCCGCTTTGGCGGGACGGTGACCCCCCAGGCGGAATCGAACGGCGCGCGGAGGGCGTCGTTCTCGACGAACTGGAAGCCCGGCAGGCGGTCCGGCAGCGCGCCGCTGTCGCCGCCGCCCTGGACGTTGTTCTGGCCGCGGAGCGGGTTGACGCCCGAGCCCCACTTGCCCACGTGACCCGTCAGGAGCGAGAGGTTGATCAGCGCGAGCACGTTGTCGACTGCGTTGTGGTGCTCGGTGATCCCCAGCGTCCAGCAGATCATCGCCCGCTCGGCGGTGGCGTAGGCGTGGGCGGCCTCGCGGATCGCCTCCGCCGGGACGCCCGTGACGCGCTCGGCGTACTCGAGCGTGTAGGGCTCGACGCGCTCGCGGTAGGCCTCGAAGCCGGTGGTGGCGCGGCGGATGAACCCATCGTCGGCGAGGCCCGCGGCGATGATCTCGCGGCCCATGGCGTTGGCCATCGCGATGTCGGACCCGATGTCCAGGCCCAGCCACAGGTCCGCCCACTCGGCCGACGAGGTGCGGCGGGGGTCGATCGCGATCAGCCGGGCACCGCGGCGCACGCCCTTGAGCAGGTGGTGGAAGTAGATCGGGTGCGTCTCGCGGGCGTTGCTGCCCCACAGGAGGACGAGGTCCGTCTCCTCGGCTTCTCTATAGCTGCTGGTCGAGCCCCCGGCTCCGAACACGGTCGCCAGACCGGCGACAGAGGGAGCGTGTCAGGTGCGGTTGCAGCTGTCGATGTTGTTCGACCCCAGGACGGCGCGGGAGAGCTTCTGGGCCGCGAAGTTGACCTCGTTGGTCGAGCGACTGCAGCTGAAGGTCCCGAAGGTCTTGGGGCCGTGCGCCGCGCCAGCTGCCCGGAACCCTTGGGCGACCCGCTCGAGCGCCTCGTCCCACGTCGCTGGACGGAGCGGGGAGCTTCGGTCGCCGTCGCGCACGAGCGGCGTGGCAAGGCGGACGTAGTCCCTGGGCACTGGCGCACCTCGGTGGTGGACGGTCCGATCCGCGCAGTGTAGCCGGGTGCCCACGGAGCGGCACAGCGAACAACGTCGCAGCGGCACGACAGGTTCGTGGCGCCGGCACGGCGGGCATCGGCGTGGCACGCCGCGGCCCCAAGGCGACGATCGAGCGCAGAACGGGCTGTGACGCGGCCACTTCGGTCGACGGCGGCTCCCACGCCGACACCCGTTGGCACCGGGCCGTGCCAGCCGCGGTCGGCTCGCCCCTCGGGACCCGTCGGTCGGCGCCACCGCCGGCTCTGCTAGCGTCCGCGCCGCGCCCGAGAGCGTCCCGTGCTGGAGTTCAACGTGTCCACCCTGCTCCGAGTCCTCTCCGACGCCGAGATCAGCGAGATCCACGAGCGGAGCCTCGCGGTTCTCGCCCGGACCGGCATGCGCGTCGACTCCGAGCGCGCTCGTCGCATCCTCGAGGCCGCCGGCGCCCGGGTGGACCATGCCGACCGCCGGGTCCGCTTCCCCCGCTCGCTCGTGGAGGCGTCGCTCGATGCCGCGCCCAGGCGGTTCTCGCTCGGCGGACGGCGCGACGGCTTCGAGCTCCAGATGAACGCGGGCGAATGCACGCTCATGCCGGACGGCGAGACCACGACGTTCTACGACCCCGCCACCGGCGAGCGCCGCGCGCCCACGCACAAGGACTGGGCGGACGCGACCAGGCTGGTCGACACGATGGACGAGGTGGGCTGCTACTGGCAGATGGTCACCGCGGGCGACGAGACCGCCGACCCGGGGCGCTCCGCCCGCCACTGGCGCGACGTCCACGCGCTGTTCAGCAAGCACGTCCAGGACGAGATCGCGGGGCCGCGCGAGGCGGCTTGGCTGCTCAGGATCCTCGAGGCCGTCTATGGCAGCCGGCAGCGCGTCCGCAGGCTCCACCCGTTCAGCGTCCTGTTCTGCCCGGTCTCGCCGCTCGCCATGGAGGAGGCCCACACCGATGCCTACCTCGCGACGGCCGGCTGGGACCTCCCGATCGCGATCATGCCCATGCCGATGATGGGCACGTCCGCCCCCGCCGGGCTCACGTCGACCGTGGTGAGCGGCAACGCCGAGGTGCTGGGCGCGCTGTGCCTGGTCCAGGCGATGGCGCCGGGCACGCCCGTCCTCTACGCCCCGGCGCTGGCGGTGATGGAGCCCCGGACCGGCCGATGGGCCGGAGGCGGGCCGGAGCACGCGCTCCTGGGCGCCGCGACGACCGAGATGGGCCGCTTCTACGGCCTGCCCGTCACGGCGTCCAACGGCGGCACGGACCACTTCGTCACGGGCATCCAGTCCGCCTACGAGCGGACGATGAGCTGGCTCACGACGGTGTTGTCGGCGCCCGACGTCATCATCGGCCCGGGGTCGCTGGGGGGCGCGTCCACGCTGTGCCTCGAGGCGATGGTGATCGACGTCGAGGTGTACCGCGCCTGCCGGCGCGTGGCCAGGGGGATCGGCGGCGGGATCGGTGAGCCAGACGTGGTGGGGGCGCTCGATGCGGTCGGGCCGGTGGGCGACTTCCTTGCGCGCAGGGCCACCCGAGACGCGGTGCGCGGGGGCGAGTGGTTCATGCCGCGCATCGGGTGGCACGGGCCGTGGGACCGCTTCGAGGCGGCCGGCCGCCCGGACATCCTCGACGAGGCGCGCGAGAAGGCGTTCGCCGCCATCAACGGGCACCGGCCGCTGCCGTTCGACGATGGGGTCGACGCGGCGCTTGACCAGATCGTGCGAGACGCCGAGGCCGCGTCCCTGGCCGGCTGAGCGGCGAGCACGCGGTCCCGCGCTCGGAGGGCTGCGCGCGCCGCGACCGGTCGTGCGCGTCACGCCGGCACGAGGGTGCTCGCCGCAACGGTCGCGAAGCTCTGGGTCATGTGCCGGACCGCCCGGTCCAGGGCGTTGTGGTACAGGTACCTGTCGACCACTCCGGCGAGCGTGCCCTCCATGCCGTAGTCGACGTCGATCGAGAACAGCGTCCCGGTGCCTGCCGGTTCGAGCCGGTAGAACCAGTCGCTGTCGCCCTTCGCGGTGTCCCGGCGCACGTGGACGAGGCGGCGGGGGACGACCTCCACCACCGCGCTCTTGTACGGCGTGCTCTGGCCGATCAGGTCGAGCATCGTGTCGAACGTCGTCCCCACCTGGTCGATCGGCCCGGTGATGTGCCAGTGCTCCATGTACGGGTTCCACTCGCGCTGCCGGTCCATCTGGCACAGCAGCTCGAAGACAGGCTCGACCGGCGCGCCGATCTGGGTCTGCTGGTGCACGTGGTTCATGACAGAGCCCATGGCTGTCTCCCAGTCAAGCACGCGGGCCGGTCCCGCCAGTGGCTCGGCGCGGCTCCCGGCGGCACGGCGTTTGGGCCGCGCGTCCCTGCCTCCTGCGTGCGGCGTCCATGATCACCGCATGGGATGGCGCGTGCCAGAGGCCGAAGTCGCGAACTTCGGAAGCGGCGCGGTGGCCCGGCCGCGAGTACCCTTCGGCCGATGGATCCTGTCCAGGGGCCGCTGCCCGCCGACGACATGGACGACGGGCGGCTGTTCTGCTACCGCCACCCCGACCGCGAGACGTGGGTCCGCTGCGGGCGCTGCGACCGGCCGATCTGCACGAGTTGCGCGATGCAGGGGCCGGTTGGCTTCCGGTGCCGCGAGTGCGGTCGGCCAGCACGCGACCCGATGGGCTCGTTCACGCCCGCCCAGCTGCTGGGCGGGCTGGCGGTCTCGGGCGGCGGCGGGCTGCTGGCGGCGGCGATCTCGGCCCGCTTCGGCCTCTTCGCGCTGTTCGTCGCGTTCTTCGCGGGCGGGCTCATCGCCCAGGCCATCACTCGGGTCGTCGGCTACAAGATGGGCCCGACGATGGATCTGCTCGTGTACGGCGGCATCATCGCCGGCGCCGCGGTCGCGTTCGGGATCATGAACGCCGACCTGATCTCGCTGTTCCTGGCGCACGGTGCATCAGCGGGCGCCAGCAACGGACAGTCTGGCGTCGGCAGCTACCTCGCGAGCGAGGCGTTCTGGGCCGCGATCGGCGCCGCGGTGACCTGCGCCGGCGCCCGCACCCGGATGCGCTGAGGCTGAAGCGCGGAGCGAGACCTCGGCGGCTAGCGCAGGGCGACGCCAGGCGCCTCGCCGTCGGCCAGCCCCTCGACGACGCCCACCCGCCAGGCCTCGACGCCAGCGTCGGCCAGCTCGGCCTCGACCGCGCGCAGGTTCGCTGCCGGCACGGCGGCCAGCAGCCCACCCGACGTCTGGGGGTCCTGGGCGAGGGCCACGTGCTCGGGCGCGACCCGCAGACCGACGGTCAGGGCGGGGGCGGTGAACCGCCTGTTGTGCCCGGCCCCACCCGTCTCGACGCCCGCCAGTGCCACCTCGAGAGCGCCACCGAGCGCCGGCAGCGAAGCCGCCTCGAACGCGAGCCGAGTCCCCGACGCCCGCGCCATCTCGAGCCCGTGCCCCAGCAGGCCGAAGCCGGTGACGTCCGTCGCCCCGACGATCCCCTGGCGGGCGAGGGCCTCCGAGGCGACTCGGTTGAGCGCCCGCATCTGCGTGACGGCGGCTTCGAGGTCCGCGGCCGTGACGGCACTCGAGCTCCGCCCGCTCACCAGGAGGCCAGTGCCCAGGCGCTTGGTGAGCAGCAGCACGTCGCCTGGTCGTGCGCCGCCCTTGCGGAACAGGCGGTCGGGATGCGCCGCCCCGACGACGGCCAGCCCGTACTTGGGCTCCGCGTCCTTGATCGTGTGGCCGCCGGCGAGGATCCCGCCGGCCTCGCGGACCTTGGCCGCCGCGGCCCCGAAGATCGCCGCCAGCACCTCGTTGGGCAGCTCCTCGGGGAACGCCGCGATCGAGAGGGCGAACAGCACGCGGCCGCCCATCGCGAACACGTCGGAGAGCGCGTTGGCGGCCGCGATCTCGCCGAACGCCACCGGGTCGTCGACCAGCGGCGGGAAGAAGTCGAGCGTGCCCAGGATCGCGAGGTCGTCGGAGACCCGGTAGGCGGCGGCATCGTCGGGCGGCTCGAGGCCGGCGATCAGCCGCTCGGCGCCGCGCGTCGCGCCGCCGACGGCCGCGGCGCCTTCCGTCATGCCCGCCGTCCCCGCCACGCCCAGCCCGGCCAGCGCGTCGGCCAGCAGGTCGGCGCCCAGCTTCGCGGCGCACCCGCCGCAATCGGTGAAGTCGGTGAGGCGGATCTTCGGGGACTCGGGACGCGCGGTCATGCGCGGATCATAGGGCCAGGCCCGTGCGCGCTCCGCGGGGCCTGTCGGCATCCAGGCCCGCGCCCCGTATGATCGCAGCGGGGGGAGCGGATGGGTCCCGGTGGGCCTCCTGGTCTTCAAAACCAGTGGCGCGGCGCCCGGCGTCGCGCGGTGGGTTCGACTCCCACGCGCTCCCGCCAGATCCGGGCATCTGCACGGCCATGGATACGGTTCTCGTCGGAGTTGTCACGGTCTGTGAAGGGCCGCGGCGAGGAGGCTGCGTCGGTCGAACGCCACAGGGACCGATCGAATGCCCAGCCCAACCAGCGCCGCCGGCGAGGCACGCCTGGACTCATCGCTCCGCCGGCTCGCAGCCCGGGCAGTAGCCGCCGATCATCACGTGCCCGAGCGCCACCCGGAAGCCGTTCCGCGCCTCGAGCCGCTCGACCAGCTCGCGGGCGTCCTCCCACGTCAGGTCCCAGGCCGCCCCGCAGCCCAGGCAGCCGATGTGCGCGTGCTCGGCGAGGGGCAGGACGTGGTACTCCTCGCGCCCGTCGGCGCCGTGGCTGTGGCGGACGTAGCCCAGCTCCTCGAGGACGTCGAGCGTGCGGTACACGGTTGACCCGATCGTGGCGGCGTCCCGGGCCCGGCACCGCTCGACCAGCTCGGCGCCCGTGATGTGGCCGCTCGTCTCGGCCAGCACATCGAGGATGAGCCGCCGCTGCGGGGTCCAGCGCAGGCCCCGCTCGCGGAGCGCCTCGCGCGCGCCCGCCCAAGCTGCCTTGCCGCCAGGTGAGGCGGGGGTCGACGTGCTCACTCGATGGCCTCGGCGGTCTCGGCATCCGCGCTCGCCGCAGGGGCCAGCGCGTCGGCGCGGCGCTCCGCGCGCCCGTGCCAGCGGTCCGGCGCGTCGGCCATCGGCTCGCCGTCGCCGTCGGGGTGGTGCTCCGCGTCATGCGCGTGCGCGTGCCGGACCGCGCCGTGCTCGTGGAGGTGCTCGTGGATGAGGTTTGCCCGGATGAGCAGGTCGCGATCGGCGAGGATCGCCTCGGTCGGCCCGTCCGCCAGCACGCGGCGGTCCTCGCCCAGGACCACGACGCGGCGCGAGATGATCGGCACGATGTCGAGCTCGTGGGTGGCGGTGACCAGCGTCTTGCCGCCCTCGCCCAGCCGCCGGATCAGGTTGACGAGCACCCACTTCGTCCGGGGGTCGAGCGCGGCCGTGGGCTCGTCGAGCAGCAGCACGTCCGGTCCCAGTGACAGCACGGACGCGATCGCCGCCCGCTTCTTCTCGCCGCCCGAGAGCTCGAAGGGTGCGCGGTCGGCGAGGTGCGCGATCTCCATCTGGGCGAGCGCGGCGTCGACGGCCGCCCGGACCCCGTCGAGCGGGAGCCCCAGCTGGAGGGGCCCGAAGGCGACGTCGTCGCGGACCGTGGCGCTGAACAGCTGGATGTCCGGGTCCTGGAAGACCAGACCCACCTCGCGGTGGAACCGGAAGGCGTCCTGCCCCGCCGCCACCGCCGCCACGTCGCGGCCCATCGCGCGCATCGTCCCGCCGGTGGGTCCCACGATCCCGTCGAGCAGCTTGAGCAGCGTCGACTTGCCCGAGCCGTTCGCGCCCAGCAGGACCACCTGCTCGCCGCGCTCGATCCGCAGGTCGATCCCGTCGAGCGCCACCTGGCGCCGGCCGTAGACGAAACGGATGGCGTGCAGGTCGAAGGCGGGCTCGGCGCGGGCAGCATCATCATCGCGCCCGTCAGCGCCGATCAGCATCGTTCGCTCTCCTCCCGCCCCCGTCACGGGAGCCCACGCTGTGCCACGACGGCCGCCACCGAGATCGCGACCGTGCCGGCGAGTGCCGCCCAGTCGTCGCGGGTCATCCGGTAGTCGGCGAAGGTCCGGATGGTCCCGGCGAAGCCGCGCGCGACCATCGCCGCGTACACGTCATTGCTCATCTTCACACTCCGGTTGAGCAGGCCGCCCATCGAGGCCGTGATCCAGCACCGCTGCTCGCCGCCGCTCGTGCGCGCCACGATCCGGCTCTTGCGGGCCTCGAACATGCCGTTGGCGAGGTGCAGGAACAGGAAGATGTAGCGGTACGCCATCGCGAGGACGAGGATGAACAGCTGCGGGACGTGGACCGCCTGCAGGCTCTTGAGGAGGTCCGCCCAGGGCGTCGTCATCACCAGCAGCACCGCGAGCGAGACGCTGACGCCGACCCGGCTGACGAACAGGATGGCGCCCGACACGCCCGGCACCGTGGGTCCGATGGACACCGGCCCCAGGGTCAGGTTGAACAGGTGTGGCCCGGGCACCAGGAACACGGCGGGCAGGACGACGAGTCCGGCGAAGAATGGGATGCCCAGCCAGACGCGCCGGACGAAGAAGTCGAACGGGATGCGGCTCGCGCGCGCGGCGAGCAGCACCACGGCGTACAGCACGGCGAGGACGACGACCGAGCTCGAGAGGCTGGCGGCGAGCGCGGCGGCCAGGAACATGCCGAGCTTCGCGCGCGGGTCGACCCGCTGGAGCCAGCCCGCCGAGCGCGCATGCTCCTCGGTGAAGATCGAGCGCTCGACCGACGCCGTGATGCCCGACACGGTGTGCTCGAGCCAGCCGGCGCCGTCGCCGTGGTCCTCGGCCTCGTGGTCGCCGCGCGCCAGGAGGCGCCCGAGCCCATAGGCCGTGCCGCCCAGCAGCAGGATCCCGATCATCCCCGCCAGCTCGTAGCCGAGGGCCTGCTGCCAGAGCGCGGGCCGGCTGCTCTCGAGGAGCGGCAGGCGGAGCTCGTAGCCCGACAGCGGCGCTGAGAAGAACGAGGACAGCGTCCGGAGGCCCGCCGGGACGTAGCCGAAGGCTTGCTGGACGTCCTCCGTGGAGCCCTCGCCGTAGGCGAAGCCGGGGGCGATGAGCCCGAGCGGGGCGAGGATCGCGGCGGCCGTGAAGGCGGTGCCGATGCCGCGGACGCGCCAGGGCAGCAACAGCCAGGCGAGCGGTATCAGGACGGCGGCCACGAGACCCACCACGAGCAGCATCATCGCCACGCTGGGCCAGTCCACGGCCGCCCAGTCGGCGCCGAACGCGCGGGCAGGGTCGCCGCCACCCGTCACCAGGCCAGCCGTCGCGACGACCGCGAGGCTGATCGCGATGAGCGCGGCGCCGGTCTGCCACAGGGGCCGCGGGGTCACGGCGGCTCCGGCGTCCGCTCCGTCCGGCTCGGCGGCTTCGGCTTCGATCGCGGCGTTGGTGCCGATGGCCACGCCCTGCGTCAGGTACTCCGGGTGGCGGCTCTGGAGCCAGGCCACGCCCAGGGCGGTGATCAGCGCCTCCACGATCGACGCGCCGAACAGGTGGGCGATCAGCATGGCGGGGATCGCCGCGTCCAGCCCGTACGGGCTGTAGAGCGCGTGGCCGTTCTGGGTGAACAGGATCGGCTCGATGCCGAGCTGGACGCCGACCGCCAGCGCCGACGCCGTGATGCCCACATAGGCCCCGATGCCCGCTGCCCAGACCCGGCGCTCGGAGAGCACGGACGAGCGCCCGGCCAGCAGCCGGTACACCCCGTACCCGACGAACGGCAGGATGAACGCCATGTTGAGGCAGTTCGCGAAGATGGCGAGGACGCCGCCGTCGCCGAAGAACAGCGCCTGGATGATCAGCGCCACCGACACCGCGATCGCGGCCGCCCAGGGCCCCAGCACGATGGCGATGAGGGTCCCGCCAACACCGTGGGCCGTGGTCCCGCCGGGCACCGGGATGTTGAACATCATCACGGTGAAGCTCATCGCGGAGAACACCGCCAGCAGCGGGATCGTCCGGTCCGAGAGCACCTTCTGGACGCGGTTCGTGGCTGCCGCCCAGCCCGGCACGGTTGCCGCTCCGAGCCCGACCGAGATGATGGGGGACAGATAGCCATCGGGGATGTGTATGGGGGAGGCCTCTGATCGCGACGACGCAGCCGTGCGCGGGTCGTGCTGATTGTCGTCGTTCTTGCGAGGCTATGCAATAACAACGGATATCAACGTGGTGTGGCGTCGTCGACGCATCAGGAGACGCACAATCGTCTCCTCCACTCCCACCCCGCCTGCCGCTGGAGGTGCCAGTTCGTGACCGCCGCCCTCGGGCGATCCGCCGCAGCGCTCGCGCCCGGCGACGCGCGCCGCCCGGCCATCGGCCGTGCCGTCCGCCGCGCCCTCGCCGCCGCACTCCTGTTCACGGTGTTCACGGCGATCTCGAAGGAGGTCCGCGCGGTCTACGGGCACGTGCCCTGGGCGGAGGACCCGTACGACACGTTCGTCTCGTTCGCCCTGTTCTTCGTGCCGCTGTCCATGGCGGTGGCGGTGGGGCGGCTGGCGCTGTGTCGCGTCGGCGAGCCGCTGCCCGAGGCGCGCGCCGAGGGGCTCGTTCGAGCCGTGAGGCTCGCCCTGGCGATGTCGCTCGTGACGCTGGCGGCGGACTGGGCGGGTGTGCTGTTCACGTGGCCGGCGGGAGGCCCGGACACGGTGGCGGTCGCAGCGATCGCGGCGCTGGTGGTGACGAGCGCCGTCGTCGTGGCCGGGATGGCCGGGCTGGCGCGCGTCCATCTGCCGGAGGCCGGGTCAGTCGAGCCGGACGGACTGGCCGATCTGGTCGCGCTCGCCCGCGTTCTCGGGCTCCGCGTCCCGGCGTTGCGCCGACTGGCCGGCTGGGCCGCGTCGGTCGGCGAGACTCGCCTCGCCCCGCTCGTCCGGGCGCGCCCCGTGTCGTCCGCTGCCGTCGTGTCGCTCGCCTTCGGGGCCGGGCTCGCTCTCACAGCCGCGCGTGCTGAGGGCCTCGCGCCGGTGCTGTGGCTGATGCTCGCGGTCGCCGCCTGCGCGATGTTCGCGTTCCTCGTGGTCGGGGGCTCGTGGCTGCGGCTGGTGGCGGTCACGCCGTCGTCGGCGATCCACCGGCGCCTCGTCGCGGCGACGGCGGCCGGGGCGATCGCGGTGCCCGGCTCGCTCGCGTTCCGGGAAGCGGCCTGGGACGTGCTCGGCAGGGGCGCGGCGCGCGGGCTCGAGGACCTCGCGGTCTTGGTGGCGATCGCGGCGGTGGTCACGTTCGCGGTGGTGCTGGTGGCCCTGACGGCGGCGCGCCGACCGCGCTGAGGCGACCGAGGGCCTTCGCCCGAGGTGTGCTCTCGGCGACTCGGGCGCCGCCGCGCAGCCCCTGCTCAGGCGAACCGCGCCGGGTCAAGCTCGGCGGGGATGGCGGGGTCGCGGCCCAGGACGAGGTCGGCGATGAGGCGCCCGGACGCCGGCCCCGTCGACACGCCCCACGGCCCGTGGCCCGCGCAGACGAACGCGTTCCTGAGCCACGGCACCGCGCCGATCAGCGGGCGCCCGTCGACGGACTGCGGGCGCGGGCAGCAGCGGACGCCGCGAATGGGCGCGTCGCCCATGGACGGCACGAAGCGCATGGCGCGCACGAGGATCCGCTCGATCCATGCCTCGGGCCGGGGCTCACTGGGCAGGAACGTCGAGCCGACCGATCCCGCACCCGGTTGCGGGATGAAGCTGAACTCGATCGCGTCGCCATCGGCCGCCGCCCCACCGCGGCTCGCCTCGCCCGTCGCCTCGCCCAGCGCCTCGAGCGGCTTCGCCTCGCCACCGCCGTCGAGAGCCGCCTCGATCCCAGTCTCCTCCAGCACGTGCCGCGGCGGCGCAGCCAGCTCGGCCTCCACCACGACGCCCCAGAGCGGCGCGATGGGCGTCCAGCGCCCGGTCGGGTCCAGCAGCTCGGGCGTCCACGGGCCGGCCGCCGCGATCACGGCGCCCGCCGGCACCACGCGGCCGTCAACCCGCACGCCGACGACGCCGTCGCCGACCACCTCGAGGGCCGCCGCCCGCCCCACGCGGACCACCACGCCGCGCGCCTCGGCGAGGGTTGCGAAGGCATACGTCCCCGAACCCGGCGCCACCGGGTAGCCGATGGGCACGCGGCACGCCCACAAGTCGGGCGCCGCCGCCGGCTCGACCGCCCGCAGCGCATCTCCGCCCAGCACCTCCGGCCGCAGCTCGGGGAAGGGCCCCGCGATCATCGCCGCCTGGCGTCGGGCTGCAGCCTCGTCGGGCGAGGCGTAGAGCATGCCCGCCGGCTCGTCGCCGATCGTGAACGCGTTGGTCGACGCGGCAAGCTCGCGATAGCGCACGAGCGACTCGCGGTAGAGGCGGGCCAGGACCGGGTCGAAGGGGTGCTGCACCACGCCCGAGTTGGCGCCCGACGCGGCGGACGCGAGGGCGTCACGCTCGACCAGCAGGACCCGCGCGCCCGCGCCCGCGAGGAACGCGGCGGCAGACGTGCCGACGATCCCCCCGCCGACGACGATGACGTCGGGTGAGGCGGAGGGGGAGGAGCGCGGTGCGGCGACGGTCACGGTCAGCTCCGATCCCTGGATTCTCGCGGCCGCGACGATGTCAGTCGGGGGGCCGCGGTGTGGTCGCGCTGCCGGGCAGTATGGGACGGAGCGCCGACGCGTGGTGCCGCGGGTCTCCGCGCCGCGCCCGAGGCGCAGGACGCCGTCCCGCGCGACGGGCCGCGTGCCATGGGCGGGGCCGTCTGCGATGATCGCGCCGTGAGTGACGCCAGCCCCAGCCGACCCCGGCCGCCGAGCGTCGAGCGGGTGCTCGGTCCCGTGCGGGCGCGCCTGCCCGGTGCCGACCCGTCCGCGCTCGCCGCCCTGGTGCGAGCGGTCGTCGACGCGGAGCGCGACCGGCTGGCGCGCGGGGGCGAGGCGCGTGCCGCCGAGGCGCTGGCCGCCGAGGCGGTCGGGCGCGTGCTGGCCTTCACGGACCCTGTCGCCGAGGGCGGCCCGGTGCCGCCGCGGGTGATCAACGCGACGGGCGTGGTCCTCCACACGAACCTCGGACGAGCCCCCTGGCCAACCGTCGCGATCGAGGCCGCGACCGTGGCGGCCGCGGGCTACGGGTACCTCGAACTCGACGAGGTGACCGGCCGACGCGGCGCCCGCTTCCGGGCGGCCGAGGAGCACCTCGCGGCGCTCACGGGGTGCGAGGCGGCGTTGGTGGTGACGAACGCCGCGGCCGCGCTCCTGCTGGCGGTGGGCCTGGCGGGCCGGCGCGGGTCCGTCGTGGTTTCGCGGGGCGAGCTGGTGGAGATCGGCGGCGGCGTGCGCATCCCGGAGGTCGTCGCGCGCGCCGGCGTGCGCCTGGTCGAGGTGGGGACGACGAACCGGACGCGCGCCGCCGACTTCGAGGAGCCGCTGGCGCAGGGGCGTGCTCGCCTGGTCCTGCGCGTCCACCCGTCGAACTTCGCCGTGACGGGCTTCGCGGAGGCGGCGGACCTCGCCGAGGTTGCGGCAATCGCCCATCTCCACGAGGCGCTGGTCGTGGACGACCTGGGATCGGGCGCCCTGCTCGACACCGGCGCCTTCGGCCTCGCCCACGAGCCGATGCCGTCCGAGCGCCTGGCCGCCGGCGCGGATGTCGTGGTGTTCAGCGGCGACAAGCTGGTCGGCGGGCCGCAGGCCGGGCTGATCGTCGGGCGGGCGGCGTTGATCGCCCGGCTCCGGCGCGATCCCCTGGCTCGGGCGATGCGCCCCGACAAGGCGATCCTGGCCGGCGTCGCGGCGACGCTCGGGCTGTACCGCGCCGGGCGCGCGGTGACGGACGTGCCCGTCTGGCGGGCGATCGCCCGGACGCCGGACGGCCTGCGCGAGCGGGCCGCGTCGATCGCCTCGGGAGTCGGGTCCTCGATCGAGGTGGTCGCGCTCGAGAGCGCCGTCGGGGGCGGGTCGCTGCCGGGCCAGGTGCTGCCGTCCGCGGGCGTGGCGCTCCGGGTGGCCTCGCCGGACCGACTGGCCGCTGCCCTTCGACGCGGCCCGGACCGCGTCCTGGCACGGATCGAGGGCGACGCGCTGGTGTGCGACCTCCGGACCGTGGAGCCGGAGGACGACGTCCTGCTCGCAAGGCGACTTGCGGACGTCGCGCGGTGAGGATGCGCCGACCAGCGAGCCGCGGGGCCGCGTGAGCGTCGTCGTCGGCACGGCCGGCCACATCGACCACGGCAAGACCACGCTGCTGCGCGCGCTCACCGGCATCGACGCCGACCGGCTCCCTGAGGAGCGACGCCGGGGCATGACGATCGACGTCGGCTACGCCCACCTGATCCTGCCGACCGGCGGCACGCTGGACTTCGTGGACGTGCCCGGCCACGACCGGCTGGTGGGCAACATGCTGGTGGGCGCCGGCGAGATCGACGCAGCCCTGCTGGTGGTGGCCGCGGACGACGGGCCCTCGCCGCAGACGCTCGAGCACCTCGAGCTGCTTGACGCACTGGCGATCCGCGACGGGCTGGTGGCGGTGACGAAGGCCGATGTGGCGGGCGAGGCCCGCGCGGCCGAGGTGGCCGACGTGGTCGCAGCGTTGGTCTCGCGCACGACGCTGGCGGGGGCGGCGGTCCACGTGGTGGCGTCGACGAGCGGCGAGGGGATCGACGGGCTGCTCGCGGCGCTGGCGGCGATGGCGGATCGGGTGGCCGCGCGCCTGGCGGGGGAGGCGTCCTCCTCCGGCGGCCCCCGGCTGGCGGTCGACCGCTCCTTCCAGGTCCACGGACGGGGCATCGTGGTGACGGGGAGCCTGCGGGGCGGGCGGGTGGCGACGGGCGACGTGCTCCGCCTGGTCCCTGGCGACCGCGAGGTCCGGGTGCGCGAGGTCCAGGCGCGGGGCGCGCGGGTCGAGGCGTCCGACGGCGGCCGGACGGCGCTGCTCCTGGCCGGGGTGGAGCCGGGCGACGTGGCGCGAGGCGTCGTCCTGACCGCCGATCCCGGGGTCGTCGCGTCATCGCGGGTCCTCGTCGCGATACGGCCGGCCGCGGGCCTTGCGCTGCCGGCGAGGGCGCGACGCGCCGAACCCGTCGTCCCCGCCGACCGCGAGCGCCTCCGCCTCCACCTCGGCACAGCGCAGGCCGGAGCGCTGGTCGTGCGCGGCCCCCGCGAGGCGCTGGACCTGCCCGATGGCTCGACCCTCGCGATCCTGCGGCTTGACGCACCGCTGGCCGTCGCCCCGGGCGACCGGTTCGCGCTCCGGCGCCCCTCGCCCGGTTCCACGGCGGGTGGCGGCGTCGTCCTGGATCCGCTGCCGCCGCGGGGCGTCTCTCGCCGTCGCCTCACGCCGGGTCGCGCCGCGGCCCTCGCAGCCGACCCGCGCAGCCGGGCCGCCCGCCTCGACGTCCACGGCAGCCTCCCGGGCACGGCCGGGCCTGAGCTCGCCCCCGACGTGGCAGGGGCGCTGGACGCCACCGCGGTGCGGCTCATCGCCGAGCACCACGCCGCGCACCCCGAGTCGCCGGGCCTGCCGCTCCCCGCGCTGCGGCAGGAGCTTGCGCTCGCCGCCCGCCGGCTCGTGACCCTGGACCGGGCAGCCGCCGACAGCGCGGCGCGGGACGGCGTCGCGCGCCTCATCGCCGCCGGCAGCGTCGCCAGGGACGGCGACGTCGTCCGCGACCCGGCGCGCACCGCCGGTCCGCCGCCGCAGGTCCTCGCCGCGATGGATCGCCTCGAGGCGGCCCTGGCGGTTCCCGCACCGCCGCCGCTCGCCGATGCCGCCCGGGCCGTCGGCTGCCCGCCCGAGGGGGTCCGAGCGCTGGAGGCGGCGAACCGCATCGTGCGGCTGGAGGACGACCTCGCCTGGGCCGCGTCGACGTACCGCGAGTTGAGCCGCGAGGCGCTCACCCTGGCCAGCCGCGGGCCCCTCTCGCCCGCCGCCTTCCGCGATGCCACCGGCACGAGCCGCAAGTACGTCTTGGTGATCCTCGAGGACCTCGGCCGCCGCGGGCTC
This sequence comes from Chloroflexota bacterium, assembly GCA_021783095.1. Classification (GTDB taxonomy): domain Bacteria; phylum Chloroflexota; class Limnocylindria; order Limnocylindrales; family CSP1-4; genus CAIXZV01. The sequence continues at coordinate 34,339 of JAJXUG010000018.1, forward strand.
CTGCGCCGCACGGACGCCGGCCACGTCCTGGGCCCCAGAACGCTTGCCCGACTGGCCGAGCGCGCGGCGAAGCAGGAGGGGCGCGAGGCGTGAGGGGACGGGAGGACGCCGCGGCGATCGTGTTGGCCGGCGGCGCCTCGTCGCGCTTCGGCGCGGACAAGCTGGCGGCGCCGCTCGACGGCCGTCCGCTCCTGCACCACGCGCTCGCCGCGGCCGACGCGGTGGTCGGGACGATCGTCGTGGTTCTGGAGCCGGGCTCCGAACCCGTCGTGCTCCCGCCCCTTCGCGCGCGCCTGCTCGTGGCCCACGATCCCGAGGCGCACCAGGGCCCGCTGGCCGGGCTCGCGGCGGGGCTCAGCGTGCTGGCCAAGGCGGCGCCGGACGTCGACCGCGCGATCGTCATCGGTGGCGACATGCCGTGGGTTGCGCCGGCGGTCCTGATGGCGCTGCTCGCCGCCCTCGACGCGGACCCCGCCCTCGGCTCCGCGACGCTGGAGGCCGAACCCGCCGCGACCCTGCCGATGGCCGTCCGCCCGTCGCTGGTCGCCCCGGTCGCCGCCGCACTCCTCGCCGACGGCCGTCGGGCGCTCCGGGGCGTCCTGGCACGCGTTCCCGCAGCCGTCGTGCCGGCAATGGCCTGGCGCGCGCTCGATCCCGCAGGCCAAACGCTCCGCGACGTCGACCTCCCCGGCGACCTCAGGTCCGGTTGACGGGCACTCTCATAGGCCTATGATGGCGCTATGAGAACGATCAGCGCCCTCGAGGTCCGCGCCAAGTTCGGCCAGGTGCTCGACGAGGCGGCCGCCGGCGAGCGGTTCGTCGTCGAGCGCGCCGGTCACGCGGTGGCGGCGATCGTGCCGCTGGCGGATCTCGATGCCGTCGACCCGGACAAGGTGCGGGCGCAGCGCCGCGCCGCACTCGACGACCTTCGGCGCATGGGGAGCGTGTTCCGGGAACGCTACGGCCCGATCGACGCCGCCGCGGAGATCCGCGCCGACCGCGACTCAGGGCATCGTCGATGAGCTTCCCGGTCGTACCTGTTCCGGTCGTCGTTGACGCGTCCGTCGTCATCGGGGCTGCAACCGATGAACCGCCGGCGATGGCCGCGCTCGATGCCGTGCAGGCGCGGGTTCTGCTGGCGCCCCCGCTGATCTGGGTCGAGACTGCCAACGTGCTTGTCAAGCGCAAGCACTTCAGCGTCCCGGACGCCGTGTTCGTTCTCCGGTCGATGGAGCGGCTGGGCCTCGAGTCCGCAGACCGGGGGTTCGACGGGCTCGTCGAGGCCATGGCGCTTGCGGACAAGCACGCCCTGTCGGTCTACGACGCCATCTACCTCTGGCTTGCGCTCGACATCGACGGCGAGCTCGCCACACTGGACCGCGATCTCGCGAAGGCCGCCGAGGCCGAAGGGGTGCCGCTGGCGATCAAGATCGACGGCTGACCGAACACCTTGCGCCCCTGCCGCGTCTGGAGTGTGGGAGGACAGGACGACGGACCTCGTACGACGGGCGCAGCGTGGCGATATGGACGCGTTCGAACAGCTGGTGACCGACAACACGCCGGCGGTGTACCGATTGGCGCGCGCCTACGCGGGCGACGCCGCGGCCGAGGACCTCGCGCAGGACGCGTTCCTCGCCGCCTGGCGGGCGCTGCCGGCGCTTCGCGAGCCCGACCGCTTCGGCCCCTGGCTTTACCGGATCGCGCTCAACCGGTGCCGCTCGTCGGTACGCAGCAACGGGCGGGTCACGGAGATCGCCATGGTCCAGGGCGTGGGCGAGCCGGCCGTGAGAGGCGACTTCCGGACCGCGGTCGAGGCGCGCGCGGTCGTCGGGCCGGCGTTCCGCTGCCTGTCGGAGGACGCCCGTGCAGTAATCGCCCTCCACTACGCCGCGGGCCGCTCGATCCGCGAGTGCGCCGAGGTCCTTGGGATCCCGGAGGGCACCCCCAAGTCGAGGCTGAACGCCGCGCTCGAAGCGCTTCGGACGGAGATCGGGAGGGCCGAGCCGTGACCGACCGTCATGAGCACCTCATGAAGGCGTTCCTCGACGATCTGGGCTCTGCGCCCGTGCCGACTGGCCTCGCGCGCCGGGTGTCGGGTCGGATCCAGGGCGAGCATCCCGTGCGGGCGAGCCGGTTCGGGGCGTGGTTCCTGCCCGTCGCCGCCGCCTTGGCGATCCTGGCCCTGGTGGGTTTCGCTGTGATTGTCGGGGGTCCGAAGCCATCGCCGTCCGTGCAGCCCGTGCCGCCGTCGGCTTCGGCATTGGCCACGCCCGCGCCGTCGCCCAGCTCCACCCCGGTCACACCGCCGACGGTCGCGCCAGACCAGTCCGTCGTGCCGCCGCCGTCGGCTCCGATCCCGGCGTTCCACGTCACGCTCGACCCGGGCGGGAACCCGCTGCCCGTCATGGTCAGCGACGCCTCATCGACCGTCACTGGGGCGGCGCCGGTCCGCCCCAACCTGAGCACGAACGATCCGGTCGAGGTGGTGCAGGGCTCCGCGCCGAACGATGTCGTCGTGGCCTGGGTCGGTGGCGGCTGCGACCAACTCTCGCAGGTGACCCTCGACGCGGCGCGCACCACCGTCTCGGTGTCGACGCTCACCACCTCACAGGGCTGCGACGCAATCGGGATCGAGCGTGCCGTCGCGCTGACGTTCGGGCAGCCTGTCGCAGCGGCGTCGATCAGGGGCCAGTGGGGGCCTCCGCTGAGCCCGCACATGATGGCGCTCGACCCCAGTGCTGTGTCCTCCACCGATGCAAATCACGGGTTTGTCGCGGGGCACGATGCTTTCACCGGACTCGCGTATCTGGCCGAGACCAACAACGGCGGCACGAGCTGGAATGACATGCCAGTCGGGTGGGGGACTGTCACGGGCGCTGCGGTCACGGTGGATGCGACAGTCCGCGCATACCCGATCGTCGCGATCTCGTGCTCAGCCGGCCGGCCCTACGCCCGACCCGGGCTGCGTGCCGGGCATCTACCGGGGGCCGGGGCCGACCTGGAGGCGCCTGAGCGATGGGGAACCGGTCGCGCTCGCGGCGCGGGGCAGCGCCATCGCCGCGCTGATCGTCGGGCCAATGCTGCCTAACGCCAGCTATCCGTTCCCGCCCACGTCGGTGGCGCTCTCCGAGGACGCGGGCCAGACGTGGCGGACCGTGGATTCGCCCTGTCTGGGCCTCGAGGGAACGGGCATCGCGCTCGACAGTCAGCAGCGGCCGATGGTCGTCTGTCAGGGGAGCGCCGGGACCGGCGAGGCACCGAAGACGATGGTCCGGGCGACCGACACGTCGGCGACGAGATGGACGAAGCTGCCGGCACCCCCGAATGCCGGAACGGGGTTCCAGGTGTCGCTCGCCGCGGACGACACGGGCGTGATGTGGGGTCCGCGCTCGCCGCTGCTGATCACCGCCGACGGCGGCGCCACCTGGACGCCGAACGCGATCGCTGACGGCATCGTGCGCATCGTCGAGGGCGGCAGCGCCTTGCCGGGTGGCGCGTCGCTGATCCTTGTCTGGGACCCCAGCCGTCGGCACATCCTGGTGCTGCGCACGACGGACGCGGGGGCGAATTGGACGCAGCTGTCGTTCTTCGTGAGGCTTCAGGGCTGACGCAGACCGCGCGGCAGTCACGTCCCAGCGCTGCGTCGCCGCACCGGCGACGATTTCCAGGCCGTGCGGGCGCGACGTCGCCGGAGCAGCGACGATGGGACCGGATCGGGCAACGGCTGTGCGCCAGAACTGTCGGATCATCGCCGTGGAGGCGACGATGCGACCGAGAGCCGCCGATTCCGTCGTCTGTGCGGCGACGGCGCGCGAGTTCGCGCGGCCGGACCTACTCGAGCCCCGGCGCCTCGTGCACCGCCTCGCCCTCGACGAACGTCGCGAGCACCCGCGCCTCGCCGATCTCACCCTCACCGCGGTCGAACAGGTCGCGGTCGAGGACGGCGAAGTCAGCCAGCCGCCCCTCGCCCAGCCAGCCCGCCTCGTCGAGGTGCTGCGCGTGGGCGGAGCCCGCGGTGAACGCGCGCAGGGCGGAGGCCAGCGTGATCCGCTCCTCGGGCAGGAACGGCGGCGTGACGCCGCGGGATTCGTCGGACACGCGGTTGACCGCCACCTCCATCTCGACCAGCGGGTCGGGCGTGGACACGCTCCAGTCGGAGCCCATGACGAGCGTCGCGCCGTTCGCGAGGAGCGAGCGGAACGGGTACTGCCGCGCGGACACCACCGGGCCGAGGATCGGCAGCGTCAGCTCGGTCATCTGGTCCTCCTCGACCGCCCAGTACGGCTGGGCGTTGGCGAGTGCGCCGAGGCGGCGGAAGCGCGGCAGGTCATCGGGGTGGACCACCTGGAGGTGGGCGAGGTGCGGGCGCGTGTCGGTCCAGCCGTTGGCCTCGCGGGCAGCCTCCACCGCGTCGAGCGCCTGCCGGACGGCCCGGTCCCCCAGCGCGTGGAAGTGCGGCTGGAACCCGAGCGCGTCGAGTTTGATCACGACCTGCTCGAGGAGCTCGGGCTCGATGAAGTCGAGGCCGCGGTTCGCGGTGGCGTGGCCGTCGATGTCGAAGTAGGGCTCGAGCATCGACGCGGTCTGGTTCTCGACGATGCCGTCGACCATGAGCTTGACGCTCGTCGCGTTGAACCGGCCGAGGCGTCCACGCTCGCGTCGATCCACCAGTTCGTCGACCTGCTCGATGCCGCGTTCGCGCTCCCACCACAAGGCACCGACGACGCGCGCGGTCAGCTCACCCGAGCCAACGAGGGCCAGGTAGGCGGCCTGCACGTCGGGGGTGACCCAGGCGTCCTGCCAGTTGGTGATGCCGAGTGAGTGCAGGTAGCGCTGGCTCTCGAGGAGGGCGCGACGGAGGTCCTCGGGCGTCGGCGGCGGGATCAGGCGCTCGACGAGGCCCATCGCGCCCTCGTGGAGCGTGCCCAGTGGGGTGCCGTCGGGGTCGCGGGCGATGCGGCCGTGGGCGGGGTCGGGCGTGTCGCGCGTGATGCCGGCGAGCTCGAGCGCCCGCGCGTTGACCCAGGCGTCATGGCCGTCGCGGTTGGGCAGGAACACGGGGCGGTCGGCCACGACGCGGTCGAGGTCCTCGCGGCGCGGCAGGCCGCCTGGGAAGTCGGTCAGCGACCAGCCCCCGCCGAGGATCCACGCGAAGTCCGGGTGGGCGGCGGCGTAAGCGCCGATGATCCCGAGATACTCGTCCTGGCCTCGGGCGTCATGGAGTTCGCAGCGGATCCTCGCCAGCCCGCCCATCGGCGGGTGGACGTGCGAGTCGCCGAAGCCGGGGGTGACGGTTCTGCCGCGCAGGTCGATGACGCGCGTGCTCGGGCCGGCCAGGGCCATGGCGGCGGCATCGGTGCCCACTGCGGCGAGGCGCCCGTTCCGGACCGCGAGCGCGCGCGCCCAGGTCCCGGCGGCGTCCGCGGTGAAGATTCGTCCCCCGCGCAGGACGAGGTCGGCGTCATCGGCGTTCGGCATGGGCCGGAGGATGCCCCTCCCGAGACGCGAACGCACCCGCCCGTTGCGCAGCGTGACCGCGCCGACCCCGATCTCCGCTTCGCCGGTAGGCTTCGCGCCCTCGGCAGGCTCGCCGAATGTCCGTCCGCAGCATCGCAGGAGCGCCGAATGGCCAGCGTCCACGTCCTCCACCGCGGGTACGCCGATGCGGGGGTCGGCTCGTCGGTTGTGCTCGTGCGCGACGGCGACGCGTCGATCATCGTGGACCCCGGCATGGTCAAGTCGCGGTCGCTGATCCTCGACCCGCTGGCCGCGCTCGGCGTGGCCCCCGAAGCAGTCACCCACGTCTTCCTCAGCCACCACCACCCGGACCACACGATCAACATCGCGCTGTTCCCCAACGCCGAGGTCGTGGACTTCTGGGCGCGCTACATCGGCGACCAGTGGCTCGACCACGAGGGTGACGGGTACCGGCTCTCGCCGCGCTCGCAGCTGTGGCTGACGCCCGGGCACACCAACGAGGACGCGTCGCTGATCGTCGAGGCCGACGACGCGGTCTACGCGATGACGCACGCCTGGTGGCACGCCGACCGCACGCCCGAGGTGGATCCGCTGGGCGATGACCAGGCGGCGCTCGAGGCGTCTCGGGCCCGGCTGCTTGCCCGCGCCGACATCGTGATTCCCGGGCACGGCGGGCCGTTCCGGGTTCGGTGAGGGCGGAAATCCAGTCCGCACTTTCGCAGCCCGCCCTGTCGGATCCCTCAAGCACTCACCAACCGAGTGGTAGGCGGCCGTATCTGCCAGTACACCCACGGGGCGGGTGTGTGGACACCCGGCGTGCCGAGACACTCGCCCGGTGGGTGAATGGGATAACCCGGTCGCCCAGCACCTACAGGAAGAGTGTCTGGGAGGTGACGACCTGGGCGATCGGGCCGACTGATATAGCCCTCGCGCCACCGCCTCTGCGGGACCACGTGGACACCGGAAGGCAGGCCACCGATCGCGTCGCGGATGCGCCGCTCGGTGAAGTCGGAGATGGGCGCCGGCAGGTCGTCAGGGTGCCACCAGTCGAGCCCGCCGATCTCGTCGGACGAGGGGGTCGGCACGACCCCTGACGGCAGGCTCGCCGCGAAGACGAAGTGGAGCATCGGGCCGAAGTCGTGCCCGGGCTCGAAGTAGACGCCGGTCAGCCGGCCCTCGAGGTCAATCCCGATCTCGCATGGTGGTGGAGGGCAGCGGGAGCATGTCGCGGAGCACTGGTCACCGCCTTCGACCCTCCGTATCGCCTCCGGGAGGCGCTTGTCCAAGCCGCGCCCTGGCCGTCGTGCTCAGCGCGTCTGGCGCGAGCCCTCATATCGCCTCCGGGGGGCGATACGAGGGACGTTGGCGGGACAATCGCCTCGGGGAGGCGATATGAGGCCCCGAACCTCTCGCCCGCCCGGGTACGAGGCCGCGCGCCGGCCGTCTGCTGGGGGCGTGGGGCGTTCCTGCTCTATCCTGCGATCCATGCGCGGGCCCGTGGCGCTCGTCGGCGCCGGTGAGTTCCTGGACACGATGGCAGAGTTCGACCGCGGCCTGCTCGCCGCGACGGGCCGCAAGCGGCCGCGGGTCGTGATCCTGCCCACAGCGTCGGCCGACGATGGCGAATCGGTGTTCCAGTCGTGGGCCGAGAAGGGCGTGGCGCACTTCTCGGGGCTCGGGGCCGAGGTCGAGCCGGTCCTGGTGCGCAATGCGTGCGAGGGGCGCGATCCGTCGGCGATCCAGGCGGTGGGCGAAGCCGACCTCGTCTACCTGTCGGGCGGCGATCCGCGCCTGCTGCTCAGGGTGTTCAACGGCTCGCCGCTGGGCGCCGCGCTGTCGGATGCGCATGCCCGCGGCGCGGTCATCGCCGGCTGCTCAGCCGGGGCGATGGCGATCGTCGGGCGGACGATGGACTTCCGCGTCGTGCCCAAGCTGCACCTCCCGCTGCCCTTCCCGGTCCGCTGGCCGGCGGCGCTGGGGCTGGTCGAGGGGATTGCGGTCCTGCCCCACTACAACGCCTTTCCGGAGCCCCTCGCTGCGTGCTTCGCCCTCCAGGCGCCGCGGGGCGGCGTGGTGTTCGGGATCGACGAGCACACCGCGGTCGTCGGGCGCAACGGCGCGTGGCAGGTGTTCGGCGCCGGCCGCATCACGGTGTGGCGCGGTCGACGGCGCGAGCGCTTCCGCCGCGGCGAGGCCTTCCGAGCCTGAGCGGCTCTCGGGGGAGGGACGGGGTCGCCCGTGCGGTTCGACCCGCCGGGTCGTCCTCCGACCCGAACCCCAAGCCGTCCGGCGCCGGGCCCTGCCAGCGGCGGCGCTCAGTCCGGCTTGATCTGGCGGTAGCAATCCGAGCAGTAGACCGGCTTGTCCATGCGCGGCTTGAAGGGCACCTGCGCCTGGTTGCCACAGCTGGTGCAGATGGCGACGAAGTATTCCCGGGGTGACCGGTCCTCGGCTCGCTCGTAGCCACGCGGCGCACCCGAGGCGCGGTCGTCACCCGAGCTGTCGCGCGTGGCCCGGCGATAGGCCCGACAGGAGGCGCAGCGTTTCGGGTCCGAGGTGAACCCCTTCTGCGCGTAGTACTCCTGGTCGGCGGCAGAATGGACGAACTCGACGCCGCAGTCGACGCAGGTCATCGTCCGATCAACATAGGTCACGCGAGAGCTCCTCCCGGGCGCGGCGGGAATGCTGTGTGCGTCCGCCGAGGGAGGGAGAACCCGAAGAGGCGGCATCCGGTGGGGAGTAAACCGGACCCGCGTCCAACGGCTCCGAGCCACCTCCCTAGAGGGGCGCACCGGTTGTGGTTTTGAACCCACCGTACACCGCCACCTCTGGAGGGACGCGTTAAGGGTTCGTTGCAACCCTCGCGTTGCGCGAGCGGAAAGGGCCGGGTTGCTGTTCGCGTGGGAACACCCTTTTGGCCCGTGACACGCGACCTGTCACAATGCCTCCGCAGAGTCGGCGGTGCGGCCGGGAGCGATGGGGGCGCCCGGTGCGCAGCCGGGTTCCGCTGGCGACCGTGCCGATCCCATCAGCCGCCGACCGCGACGCTTGTCGTGGGAGGTGGCCCTGGTGGCAAGGGCGGCCGCACGCGGGCCCGGTTCGGCCCGCCGCGCACGACGGACCCGGACCGCCGACGCGGCGCCGGGAAGTGGTAGAGGGAGGCGGCGAGGCGCATGCTCCGGCTGCTGCACACGGCTGACGTCCATCTCGGGGCGCGCCACGAGGACCTTGGCGAGGCGGCCTCAGCCCTCCGCGAGCGGCAGCATGCGGCGTTGCGCGCCGCTGTGGACCTCGCGCTGGCGGAGCGGGTGGACTGCGTCCTGATCGCGGGCGACCTGTTCGATGCCAACACCGCCTCGCGCCGGACCGTCGAGCGGGCCGTGGCGCAGCTTGCGCGTCTTGCCGCGGCGCGCATCCGCATCGTGCTGATCCCCGGCGGCCATGACGCCTACACGCGGTCCTCGGTGTACCGCGCCTACGACCTGTCGAGCCTCGTCGGCGGCGACATGCTCACGCTCCTCACGCCGGACCAGCCGCGGGTCCACCTCGAGACGCTCGACGCGGTGGTCGTCGGCCCCGCGGACCCGTCGCGGATCGGGACCGGGGCGTCCACGGGGCCGTTCGCGGCCTTGGGCGGGCCTGCGGTGCCAGCGACGACGTGGCGGATCGGGCTGCTGCACGCGACCCTCGCGGACCCGGCGGCGGACGAGGCGGCGCGTGTGCGGGACGACGCGGACGGCTCCGTGTCCCCAGACGGGGCGCCCGGCTCGGCGGGGGACGGACCCCCCGAACCGCGCGAGTTGAGCGAGGCGACGATCGCCGCCAGCGGCCTCGATTTCGTGGCGCTCGGCCACGGGCACACTGCGGCCACCGGCAAGGCAGGCTCGGTCAGCTGGGCCGTGGCCGGGTCGCCGGAGCAGGTGACGGCGGATCGGCGCGAGCCGGGGACGGTCAACCTGGTCACCCTCGACGAGCGCGCAGGAGCCAAGAGCGTCCGGGTCGAGACCCGCGTCGTCGGCTCCTCGTGGCATCGCGAGCTCGAGGTCGAGGCCGGCCTCATCGCCTCGCAGGCGGTCCTGGTCGAGCGCCTCCGGACAGCGGCCGACCCGGAGCTCGTCCTCGACGTGCGGATCGTCGGCGACCGTCCGGACGAGCTGGTCCTGGAGCCCGCGGCCATCGAGGAGGCGCTGCAGGGCGCCTATCTCTGCGTCCGCGTCCACGACCGCAGTCGCCCGCCGCTGACGACTGGCGCCCTGCCGCCACCCGAGACCATCGCCGGGGCGTTCGTCCGGGATGTGGAGGCGCGCATCGCCGAGCTCGAGGCAGCCGACGGCGAGGCCGGGGACGACGAGGCGACGGAGCTGCGCGAGGTCCTGCGCCTGGGCCGCCGGCTCCTCGCCGGGGCGGAGGTGGCGCGGTGAGGATCACGAGCCTCTCCGTGCGCAACCTCGGCCGGCACCGCGACGCGACGTGGGCGCTCGACCCGGGGATGACCATCGTTCGCGGCCCGAACGAGTCGGGCAAGTCCACCATCCAGCACGCGCTGGAGCTCGTCCTGACGCGCCCCGCCACGAGCACCGCGCCGGATCTCGACGCCCTGCGGACATGGGGCGCGGGTCCGAGCGCCGCCCCGGCGGTCGCGATCACGTTCAGCTGGGACGGCGAGGAGGACGAGGTTCACGAGGGACGGCTGGCGAAGGTGTTCGCGGGCGTCAGCGGCACCGCGCGCCTAGAGCTCGACGGGAGGCCCGTCGCCGACCCCGCGCGTGCCGAGGAGACGTTCGCAGAGCTCTCGGGCGTGCCGACCGAGGGCTTCCTCCGCTCGACCGCCTCGGTCCGCCAGACCGAGCTGGCCGGGCTCCAGCGCGATGAGACCGCCCTGCGCGACCGCCTGACGGCCACCATGAGCGGCGCGGACCGCAGCACGGCGAGGGCCCGGCGCCGCCTCCTGGCTGCCAAGGCCGATCTTGACCCGCGCAACAGCGGACCCGGCCGTCTGGGCACCGCCGAAGAGGCGGTCGCGGACGCCGAGCGCCGCCTCGCGAACGGCCAGGACGGGCTCGCCCGGCTCGAGCACGACCGCGAGGCGCACACGATCGCGAAGGAGCGGCGGGCGGCCTCGGAGTCCGCCCTGACGGAGCGCCGATCGCAGCTGGAGAAGGCCCGCCAGGCCGAGCGCCTCCACGCCGAGCGCGATGAGGCGCAGGCCCGCCACGACCGCTTCGCGGAGGCGATCGCGCTCCGGGACGAGCTGGCGGAGCTCGACGCCACCCACCCCTCGCCCATGCCCCTGGCCCAGCTCCGCCCCGCCGTTGAGCGGTTGCGGACCCTCGAGACGCGCATCTCCACGCTCGAGGAGCTCCTGTCGAGCGAGGTGCACGTCGACTTCGATCTGCCGCCCGAGCGGGCGTGGCAGCCCCAGTCGCGGCTCGGCCTTGCCCTGGCAGCGGTGGGCCTCATCCTCGTGGCGGGCGGCATCGCCGTCGACGTGGTCGGCGTTGCGAACCTGGGCATCGTGCCGGTCATCGTGGGCCTGGTCCTGGCCGCCGTCGGCGTGGCGGCCCGCTTCATGGCGATCCGTGGGCGCGACGCGAATGTCGCCACACGGCAGATGCGGGACGAGGAGGTCACGCGCCGGCTCCGCGGCCGCTCCGACATGGAGGAGGAGCTGCGACGCGCCCGGATCGGGCGCGAGGAGGCGCTCGCGACGCTGGAGCTGCCCGGTGCCCCCGAGGCGGAGGAGCGGCTGGCCGCCGAGACGGCGCACGTCGCGCGGATCGACCAGGGCCGCGCGCGCCTGTCGGGCCTCATCGGTGACGAGCACCCCGACACGCTGCCCTCGAAGCGCGATGCCGCGGCGGCCGAGATCGCCCGCACGAGCGCCGCTCTCGACGCACTCGGCCCCATCGCCAGGGAGCCCCGGGCGCGCGAGCGCCTCGAGGTGGAGGTGCGCGACGCCGAGGGCGTGGCCGACCGGATGCGCGACGACGAATCGGCCGCCCGCGCTCGGGTGGACCAGAACCCAGTCGATGCCGAGGACGTGGCCGGGCTGGCCGAGCGCCTGGCGAGCTGGCGCGCCGATCTAGCCGAGCTTCGGCGCCGGGAGCGCATCCTGTCGCGGACGCTGGCCGAGCTCGACGCCGCCGAGCAGGCGACGATGGCGCGCGCGACGCGCTTCCTCGAGCGGCAGATGGTCGCTGACGTGGCGCGCCTCACCGGCGGGCGGTACCACGACGTGCGCATGGATGACACGGCGCTCGGGCTCGAGGTTCGGTCCACCGAGCGGGGCGACTGGGTCTCGGTGAGCGACCTCTCACGGGGGACGCTCGATGCGATCTACCTCGCGGCACGGCTCGGGCTGGTGCGCCTCGTGACCGGCGACCGCCGCCCGCCGCTCATCCTCGACGACCCGCTCGTCTCGCTCGACGACGACCGCGCGTCACGGGCGCTCGCAGTCCTGCGGGAGCTCGCCACGGACTTCCAGGTGATCTACCTCACTGCGTCCTCGCGCTACGACGCGCTCGCTGACGCGGTGATCGAGCTGCCCGGCCCCGAGGCGGTGGCGAATTCCTGAGCTCGGTCCGGGTCTCGCCGTCGTCGTTCTGGGTTTGACCTCAGCGATCACCTGGGGTGCCGGCGACTTCGGCGGCGGGATGATGAGCCGGCGCGTGCCGCTGTTCGGCGTGGTCGCCACGACGCAGGTCGTGGGGATGGTCGTCGCGCTGGTGATCGCGGTCCTGCGCGGCGAGCCAGTGCCCGCCGGGGCGGACCTCGCCTGGTCCATCGGCGCGGGCCTGTGCGGCGTGGTGGGGATGAGCTCGCTGTACCGGGGGCTCGCGGTGGGCAGGATGGGTGTGGTGGCCCCCGTCACCGGGGTCGTGGGGGCGGTCGTGCCGGTCGTGGTCGGGTTCGTCATCGAGGGCGTGCCCACCACCGCGACCATCGTCGGGATCGTCACCGCACTGCTGGCCGTGGTGCTGGTGACGCGAGCGCCTGGCCACCAGGCGGACCGCCCGGCCGGCATCGAGTGGGCGCTCCTCGCCGGGATCGCCATCGGCGGGTTCAACATCTGCATCGGCCAGCTGTCGAACGCCGGCCAGTTCGCCCCGCTCGTGGTCCTTCGGCTCGTGCAGGCAGTCGCCATGGTGTCGCTGATCGTCCTGTGGCGGCAGCCGTGGCGGATGCGGCGCGGCGACGTGGCGCGGCTGTCGGTCGTGGGCGTGCTCGACATGGCGGGCAACGTGGCCTTCATCGGCGCGGCGCAGGCGGGTGCGCTGGCCGTCGCGACGATCCTCTCGTCGCTCTACCCGGTGACCACCGTGGTGCTCGCCCTCACGCTGCTGCGGGAGCGGGTGACGCGGAGCCACCTGGCGGGCATCGCGCTCACGGTTGTGGCGATCGTGCTGATCGCGGTCGGGACGACGACGGGGTAGCGTCCAGGGGCGTCCGGGGCGTCATCCAGACCTCTCGACGCGGACCACGCGCACGGCGTCCACCTCGGCCGGCTCGCGAAGCACCACCACGCGCGCGAAGCCCTCGGCGCCCAGGCCCGGCCCGCGCAGGGATGTCGCGAGGCGGGCCAGGTGCCGGCGCACCGCCCCCTCGGGGACGGCCAGACCGCCGCGGGCCTCGTTGCGCGCCAGCACGATCCCCTCCGGCAAGTCCAGGACGATCGCCACGGCGGCGACGCCGGCCTCTGCCGCTGCGCGCAGCAGGGATCGCCGGTCAGCAGCGGTGACGCTCGTCGCGTCGACCACGGTCAGGAGGCCGCGGGAGAGCCGCAGCCGAAGGGCGCGGTGGAGGGCCGCGAAGGCCGGGGCCGAGGCCCGCTGGTCCGTCAGGTCACCAGCGATCAGCGCCCGGAAGGCGTCAGAGGAGAGCACCTCGTCGGGCGCGAAGTGGCGGCCCGCGAAGGTTGTCTTGCCGGCGCCCGCGGCGCCGACCAGCACCACGAGGCACGGGTCTGGGAGGCGGAGCTCGATCCGAGGCGGCACGCGGAGATCATCGCGCCTGCGGCGCCCTTCGGCTCCCGCTTCGCGGACGGCTTCCGGAGGCGGTCCGGCCGCGGTGCCGCGGGCTCAGCCTGTGAGCCCGCCATCCGGTACGGTGGGCGCCTTGCACGAGTCTGCCCACCCCTCTACGCCCGACTGGCGCCGCATCGTCGCCGCCTACTGGCTCACCCAGCTCGTCGAGAGCGCGGGCATGAGCCGTGGGGGCGATGGTCTTCTCGCTGCTCGCCACCGAGGTCCCGCCCGAGCGCCGCTCGGCCACGCTCAACCTGGTCTACCTGCCGCTCTACCTGGCGGGGGTGGTGGGGCCCGCGACCGGCTCGGTGCTGGCGGCGACCCTGGGGCTGCCGGGGCCGTATCTGGCGGGTGCGGCGGTGTTCGTGCTCGGGGCGGTGGTCATGGGACGGCACCACGTGGCATCGGCAGGGGCCGCGAGGCGGCTCGCGGCGTAGCGCCGGTCGACCGCGGCCTGCGGCCTGCAGACCTCCGCGAGCCCGCCTTCGCGCCTTCGGCGTCAGCGGCCCCGCCGCTCCGTGGGGTGGATGGTGACCCTGTCGCCGGGTCCCTTGTCGAGCCGCGCGCGGAAGTCGGCGCGCATGGGCAGCCTGTGGATGCCGTCGCCGGCCGCCTCCCTACGCCCCCGGCAGGTGCCGCTCGGCCGGTCCGATGTACCGCACGTCGGGGCGGATCAGCCGGTTGGCGGCCCCCTGCTCGATCGCGTGGGCCGTCCAGCCGGCATGGCGCGCGAGGGCGAACGTCGCCGGGAACAGGTCCGGCGTGAGGCCCACGCCCAGCAGCACCGGCGCCGCGTAGTACTCGACGTTGGTCATCAGCGGCCGGTCCGGGTACTTCTCGGCCAGCACCCGCAGCGCCACGTCCTCGACCGCGATGGCCAGCGCGAGCCACTCGGGCTGGTGCGTCATCGACTGGGCGACTTCGCGCAGGGCGGCCGCCCGGGGGTCGTACGAGCGGTAGATGCGGTGGCCGAAGCCCATCAGGCGGACCTTCCGGTCGAGCGCGTGGCGGACCCATGCCTCGGCCCGCTCCGGTGAGCCCACCTCGTGGATCTGCTCGACCACCTCGGACGGGGCGCCGCCGTGGAGCGGCCCCTTGAGCGCGCCGATCGCCCCGCCCACGGCCGACGCGATGTCAGCGCGCGTGGACGTGACGACCCGGCAGACGAAGGTCGAGGCGTTGAAGCCGTGCTCAGCGCCGACCACGAAGTACGCGTCGAGCGCTCGCGCCGCCTCCTCGGCGGGCACCTGCCCGGTGAGCTGGTAGAGGAAGCCGGGAACGAGATCGAGCTCGGGGTCGGGGGCCACCGGGTCGAGTCCCTGGCGGATCCGCGCGAACGCGGCCAGGGCCGACGGCGACGAGGCCGTCAGCGAGCGCGCCTGCTCGGGCGTTGCCGGCCAGGATGGGTCGTGCTCGGCGCCCCACACCGCCACCGCCGTCCGAAGGGCGTCCATCGGCCGTGCGGTCTTGGGCAGCGCGCGCAGGGCCGTGACCACCGCCGGTGAGGCGGGCTCGCAGGGCAGCTTCGCCGCGGGCTTCCAGTCGCCCGTCCAGAGCAGCTCGGCCACGGCCGCGAAGGAGCCGTTCTTGACCAGTTCGCCGATCGGGTAGCCGCGGTACAGCAGCCGACCGCGCTCGCCGTCGATGAACGAGAGTGAGGTCTCGCCGGCGATGACGCCCTCGAGGCCCGGGGAGTAGGGGCGGGTGTCGGCCGGGGCCGACGCGGGATCAGTCATCGGTTGCTCCTGTCGCAAGCCCCGATGGTAGACGGATCGCCGAGTGCAGGTTGCCGGCGGGGCCAGGTCAGCTGCGGCTCGAGGCCCGCATCACCAGCCGCACGGCGGCGGACCCGAGGATCGCCAGGACGATGACGCCCACGGTGTCACCTGGGCCGGAGATGCCCAGCAGGGAGCTGACGAAGGCACCGAGGAACGCCCCGACAACGCCCACGACGATCGAGGCGAGATAGCCGGTGGCCGGTCCACCGATGACAGCGCCGGTGACCATCCCAGCGACGAACCCGATGATCAGCAGGGGCATGAGTTCCATGCCTGAACCCCGAACGATGGTCAGCTCCGCTCGAGCGCCTTCAGCACCACCCGCACGACGATGCCACCGAGCGTCGCCACGACGATGGCGCCGACGAAGCCCTCCCCCTGCCCGAAACCCATCTGCTCGACGAGCCAGCCGCCGACGATGGCGCCGAGGATGCCGACCACGATGGTGGGCAGGCACCCCTGCACGCTGCGCACGCCGACGACGAGGCCCGAGAGCCCGCCTGCGAGAAGGCCGATGATCAGCCAGACGATGATGCTCGACATGCCCCAAGTCTGGCACAAGGGCCGCCAGCCCTCGCGATTCGCATCAGCCGGCCAGCGGCCGGGTGGGCGCGCGTCGTGCGCGCAGCGGCCGGGTGGGCGCTCGGACCGCTGGGTCGGCCGCCCCGTGCGGCATTCGGGGCCATCGTCCGCCGCCCGGGCGCACGGGCCGGACCGCGCGTCTCCGGCGCCGCCGGTAGGTCCGCTTCGTGCACGCCCTGGTCGGATCCCCTGCGCGCAGGCTGAATGCGCGGCGCCTGGCGCACGGCAGACGAGCCGGAATGCGCCAACGACAGTCAGAAGTCGAGGAACGCCTCCACGCGCGACGTGAACTCGACCGGGTGGCTGTGGTGGGCGGCGTGGCGCGCTCCCTCGATGGTCTCCAGGCGGCCGTCGGGGAGCCGCGCGTGGAGCGCCTGGGCGCCCTCGAGGAACCATGCCGGCGACGCCGAGCCCACCAGCTGCAGCACCGGCTGGGTGACGCCGGCCAGCACCCCGAGCCCGATCGCGGGCGCTGCCAGCGCGGCCTCGAGCTCCCGGACGATCGTCGGGGCGGCGGAGGCGCGCAGGGGCCAGATGGGGTTGGCGCGGAACGCGGCCAGCTCGGCCGCCGGCATCCCGACCGCCTCGGTCATGAAGGCGGCGAGGAGCCCGTCGAGATCGCCGTCGTCGAGCAGGGAGCGGAGCCGGGCCACCAGCCCCGGGTCAACCTCGGCCCGCCCCGGCGCGCTCTCGTACGCGACCACGCGCCCAATCGCTGGCGTGGAGCGCGCCGCCGCCAGCGCCAGCCGCCCGCCGAGCGAGTGGCCGACGACGTCGACCGGCCCGACCGAGCGTGACGCCAGCGCCTCCGCCGCCGCAGCCACGTCCTCGACCTCGCGCTCGATGGACCACGCCGGGGCGTCACCCGAGGCACCGCGCCCGCGCCGATCCATGCCCCACAGCTGTCGGCGTCGACCCAGCATCGGCCCGACCACGCGCCACGTCCGGTGGTCGCCGGACGTGCCGTGGACCAGCAGCAGCGGTCGCGTCCCCGCCGACGCCTCGCCCGACATGAACAGCGCGATTGGCGTCCCGTCACCCGACGTGACGAACAGCGACGGGTGCTCGGGGGCCGATGACGTCATGGTGGGCGTGAGCCTAGCGGGTTCAGCCACCGCAGCGGCCTCCCGGGCCGCGCGTCAGCGCTGGAGCCGTCAGCGCGGGAGCCGCGCCGCGGCCGCCTCGTCCAGCAGCCATGTGGCATTCGCCGCGAGCGTCGTCCGCAGCGGCAGGTCGCGCGGGTCGCCGCCGGCCCAGGCCTCCGCCAGCACGTCCGCCTTGGACGCCCCCGCCGTCACCACCAGCACCGAGCGCGCGGCCTGCACGAGCTTGGGGTGCATCGTCACGCGAGGCATGTGCGGCTCGACGTGCGTGGGGGCCGGCACCGAGGCCACCCAGCCCGGGACGTCGAAGACGAAGGACCCCGGGAACACCGAGAGGATGTGGCCGTCCGGGCCCACGCCGAGGATCACGAGGTCGAACGCGGGCACCCCGAGCAGGGGGTGGTCGCGTCGCGCCGCCGGTCGGAGCACGCCTGCCGCCGGGCCGGCGGCCCGCAGCTCGGCCTCGTACGCGGCCGCCGCGCCATCGGGTCCGCCGCCCCCGGCCATCGCCTCGGCCACGGGCACCGGGTGCACGTTCGCGTCGGGGACCGCGAGCCCCACGCCCGGCTCGCGGAGCACCTCGTCGAACGGGGTGACGTTCGAGAGCGGGTCGCCCGCGGGCACGAACCGGTCGTCGCCCCACCACGTGTGGACCCGCGACCAGTCCAGGCCGTTGCGCAGCGGCGCCGCTCGAAGCGCCCGGTAGATCCCGGGCGCCGACGACCCGCCCGTCGTGCACCAGTGCGCCACGCCGCGCTCCCGAAGCGCAGCAGCGAGCGTGTTCACGATGAACTCGGCTCCCGCGGCGGAGACGTCGGCTGCGGTCGGGACGATCGACAGCGTGGGCTGGGTCATGGGGCGGCCTCCATTCCGGTCAGGGCTTCCGCGGCAGGACCGTGCCTCCGCCGCCGCCCCGTCTCGAGACGATCTCCGTCAGCCGGGGTGCACGGCGTGGCTTGCTCGGGCGCCAGCGAGTCGGGCGGCCATGCGGATCGTGTCCATGCCGACGTGGTCGCCGCCGCCGCCCTCGAGTGCCTCGGCGAGCAGGTCGATGTCGTTCCGGCGGGGCGCCTTGAAGGTGCGGTCGAGCGCCTGGACGCCATCGAGCCAGACGTTGACGTGGACGTTCTCCGCCTCGGCCGTGACGTCCGCGCGCAGCTCCGAGCCGCGCCGCTCGGCGAGGATCTCCACGCGCTGGGTGGTGCCAGCTGGCGCCGATGACGCGACCGGCCGGATCACGACCGCCACTTCGCTGGAGCGCGGGTCGCGCAGCTTCGCCGCCAGCCCACGGTGGAGCGGTGGCTTCTCGCCGGGCCGGGGGCGCGGCGCACCGGCCTTCGACGCGACGGGCGTCAGCGGCGACACGACCGTCATCCCCAGCCGCGAGGCCAGCCACGCGACGTGGTACAGCGGCTTCACCACGTTGGTGCTGCCGGGTGCACCGACCTCGTCCCGGGTGCCGTACGCCACCGACACGCGGCGGAGGAACGGCAGGTAGGGCAGGAAGTCGGGCATGTCGAACAGGGTCGCGATCGCCTCGCGCCATCGCGACTGGCGCACCAGGGCGAAGTCGCGAATGGAGATCCGCGGGTAGAGGTCGTACAGATCGGCGAGCTGGCGCAGGCGCCCGAGGCCGTCGGACGTCCACACCGAGGCGTCGACCACCAGCCGGTCGGTCGCGTCGAGCAGCTCGCCCGCGGGCTCCGTGGACAGGGGCGGCTCTCCCGGCCACCAGGTCGTGACCGGCAGGTCGTGGACGAGCAGCGGGGTCACCAGCGCGGCGAGGTGCCGCCCGGTTTCGCCGCCAGCCGTGAGGAAGATCATCTCGGTGCAGGACTCGGGGGCATCGGCGCGCGGCAGCATGCAGTGCGCCTGGACCCGGCCGTCAAGCCACGGCGGGCCGTCGGGGTCTGCGAGGAGCACGATCAGCGTGCGGCTGGGGTGGCGCCCCGTGAGGCGGCTGATGGTCTCGGCCGAGCGCTCGCCCGTCTCCTTGTCGCCCGCCACGATGACCAGGTTCATCACGCTGGTCCGGGCTGCAGCCTGCCGGCCCCCGCGTTCGCCGCCGCGGCTGAACACCGTCTGCGGCTGGGCCCAGATCCGGCCCAGCTCCTTCTCGATCTCGTCGATCGTCGTCCCGCGCGACTGCCAGCGGAGCTGCGGCTCGCCGGGACGCGCCGGGCCAACGGGCTCGATCCGTCCGCCGGTGGGCCTCGTGCCGACCGCGAGGATGGTCCCGGGGGCAGCCCTCCCCGTGCCGTTCAGATCCTCCGCCACCGCCGGCCCTCCCGAGCGAGCAGGTCGTCCGCGACCGCGGGCCCCCAGGTTCCCGCCTCGTAGCTCGGGAAGTCGGGCGAGCCCTCCTCGGCCCAGGCGGCGA
Organism: Chloroflexota bacterium; assembly: GCA_021783095.1. Lineage (GTDB taxonomy): Bacteria > Chloroflexota > Limnocylindria > Limnocylindrales > CSP1-4 > CAIXZV01. The sequence goes on from JAJXUG010000018.1 coordinate 53,684, forward strand.
TGATCGGGTCCACGATCGACCAGGCCTGCTCGACCTCGTCGGCGCGGGTGAACAGCGAGGCGTCGCCGAGCAGGGCGTCGAGGATCAGCGTCTCGTAGGCGTCGGGCGAGTCGGTCTGGAACGCCGAGCCGTAGGTGAAGTCCATGGTCACGTTCCGGACGTCCACACCCAGGCCGGGGACCTTGGCGCCGAACCGCAGCATGATCCCCTCGTCGGGCTGGATCCGCATCGCCAGCAGGTTCGGCTCCGGGTCGGACGCGGACTCCCGGAACAGCTGGTGCGGGACCTCCTTGAACTGGATCGCGATCTCGGTCGCGCGCTTCGGCAGCCGCTTGCCCATCCGCAGGTAGAACGGGATGCCCGACCAGCGCCAGTCGTCGATCATCAGGCGGGCGGCGATGAAGGTCTCGGTCTCGGATTCCGGGTCGATGTGCGGCTCCTGCCGGTACCCCACGACCGGCTTGCCCGACACCCAGCCGGGGCCGTACTGCCCGCGGACGACGTCGCGGCGGACCTGCGCCGGCGTCATCTCGGCGATGGCCCGGATCACCTTGACCTTCTCGTCGCGGAGGGCGTCCGCTTCGAACGTGGCGGGCGGCTCCATCGCGACCAGGCTGAGCAGCTGGAGCAGGTGGTTCTGGAGGAAGTCGCGGCTGGCGCCGGTCTCCTCGTAGAACGCGCCTCGGCCCTCGATCCCGATCGACTCGGCCACGGTGATCTGCACGTGGTCGATGTGACGGCGGTTCCAGATCGGCTCGAAGATTCCGTTGGCGAACCGGAAGACCAGCAGGTTGCGGACCGTCTCCTTGCCCAGGTAGTGGTCGATGCGGTAGACCTGCCGCTCGCGGAAGACCTTGCCCACCTCCCGGTTGAGCCGGATCGCCGACTCGAGGTCCCGCCCGAACGGCTTCTCGATCACCACGCGCCGCCATCCGCCGTCGTGGTGCTCGTGGTCGAGGCCGGCACGGCCGAGCTGGGCGATGATCTCGGGGAAGGCCGACGGCTGCGTGGCGAGGTAGAACAGCCGATTGCCGCGCGTGCCGTGCACGAGGTCGATCGCGTCGAGGTGGTCCGCGAGCGCGGAGTACGCGGCGGGGTCGTTGAAGTCGCCGCGGTGGTACGTGATCCGCGACGCCATGTCGTCCCACGTCTCGCGCTCGATGGGCTGCGAGCGCGAGAACTTGGACAGCGAGGCCTTGAGCTCGTCGCGGAAGGCCTCGTCGGTGTACGGGCGCCGCCCGACGCAGACCAGCGTGAACTCGTGGGGCAGCAGGTGGGTGCGCCAGAGCTGGTAGAGCGCCGGGACCACCTTGCGGTGGGCGAGGTCGCCGGTGGCGCCGAACAGGACGAAGATGTGGGGGTCCGGCACGCGCTCGAGGCGCAGGCCCTCGCGGAGGGGGTTGTCGGCGCCCTTGGGCACGCTCGCCCGGCGACGGGCCTCGGTGGCCAGCCGGAGGTCGCGCATGGTGCGCGGGGCGTCCTTCCTGGGTGACGGCGCGGGCGGCCGCGTTAGCGGCTCGGACGCGGGCGGCTCGATGCCAGGCCCCGCGGGCGCGGCTGCCGGGGTCGCGGGCTTATCGGTGGACGTGGCGGGCACGGCGCCGGGCGTCGTCCCCACGGCTCCGTCGGTGGGGGGAACCGTGGGCACCGCTGCCGACGACTTGAGCACGGTGGGCTTCGTGCGCGCCATCGCTATGCAGTCTCGACGTGGCGGCTTCGCATGGGATGACTCCGATCGGCGGCGAAGACGGGCGCGGTACGCCCTAGAGGATAGGCCCGGTCGCCGAACGGCGGCGGCGGCCGGTTCGAGGCTGTGGTCGCGCGGCGACGACAACCGGGCTGCGCCCGTCGCTCGATGTCGCTCGCACCATCGCCGAGCGCCACGGGGCGGTCGGATCGAGGGAGGAGACAGGTGCCGACCGATGTGGCGTTCCAGTCCACGAGGACGGCCCGATCGCCGAGAGAGCAGAGGTTGTCCGACCGGACGTCAAGATGCAGCAGCGCGGTCCCGTCGATCGGTCAGCGGCGTGGCACCGACCTTCACGAACGCGGTCCTCCTGCCGTTGCCGACGATCCAGCGGGCGGCCGTGTCCGACGTGCCGCGCCGCTCGTCAGCGCGCCGAAAGTGAGTTGGGGGGCAGCCGATGGCCCGTTCGATCCGCTCGACGTCTGCCGAAGGCGGTCTCGAGCCTGCCTGCGCCTCAGACACGGATGACCGCCAGGCCTGGCACCGCGATGTAGCCCTCGTCCTGCGTCACCACCGGGACGCCCAGGGCGAGTGCGGTTGCAGCGATCCACGAGTCGTTCACCCCCATGCGCAGGCCGCCCTCGCGCAGCATGACCCGCAGGCGCGCCCACGCGGCCGCTACCGCGTCGTCAATCGGGACCGGATCGAGGAGGAGCGCGCGGGCAAGCGTCCCCAGGCGCCGATCCCGCGTCTCGAGATCCAGCGCCGCCAGGACGCCCGCTCGGAGCTCGCCGATGGTGATGACCGACACGGCCAGACGATCAGGGACGGACTCCACCCGGATTTGCCGCCCGGATTCGACGGCGATGAACAAGCTGGTGTCGGCGAGGCCGTCGGTCACCGGTCGGGGAGGTCGTCGGTGGTGTCAGGCGCGAGGTCGCGGAGTTCTGCCCGCAGACCCGGATCCGCCTGGATGCCCACGATGTCCCGGAGGAAGAGGTCGCGCGTGACCCATCGCGGCCGACGCGGCGCCGCCTCCTCATCCTCTCCGGTTCCCGGCTTCGCAACCGAGTGCCGGGCGGCCGCTTCGTCCATGCGATGCCGCGCCGTGACGGCATCGATCCCAGCGCGGATCAGGGTCGCCTCGCTTCGACCCTCCGACTGCGCCGCGCGCGACAGGGCAGCCTTCTGCTCCTGGCTGAGATAGACCGTCGTCTTCTCCATGCCACCCACGATACCACCCATGGGTGGCATGCGGCAGTCTACCCCTTGGCGCCCATCGACGCGGCCTCGATCGCGAGCACCTTGCCCAGCCGGCGCTGGTGCCGCGGCTCTCCGGAGAACACGGCGCCGAGGAACGCGAGCGAGCACTCCAGCGCGGGCTCGATCCCGATCACCCGGGAGCCGAGCGTCAGCACGTTCATGTCGTCGTGCTCCACGCCCTGATGCGCCGAGTACGTGTCGTGGCAGATGGCGGCCCGGATGCCGCGCATCTTGTTGGCGGCGATCGAGGCGCCAACGCCCGAGCCGCAGATCAGGATCCCGCGGTCGGCGCGCCCCTCCTGGAGCGCGAGGCCCAGCGCCCGCGCGAAGTCCGGGTAGTCGTCGAGCGGGTCCGAGCCGTCGCCGCCGAGGTCGATCAGCTCGTGCGCGACGCCCAGGGCGGCGCGGAGCCTCTCGAGGAGCTCAGCCTTGAATGCGGCCCCCGCGTGGTCGGCAGCGAACGCGACGCGCATCGTGGCACCTCAGTCGTGGCCGGGGTCGCTCGCCGGCGTGCGCCCCGTGCCGGAATCGCCAGTGCCCGGCGATGGGTGGGCGCCGTGCGGCGCCGAGCCGGCCGGGACGCGGCCGTGGAGACCCTCGCGCACGACGCGCCGGCCGACGTCCGCCACCTTGTCGGCGGTGAAGCCGAACTCCTTGAAGATGGTCCCCGCGGGTGCGCTCGCGCCGAAGTGGTCGAGCCCGATGATCGCGCCCTCGTCGCCCGCCCAGCGGTCCCAGCCGAATGAGACGCCCACCTCGACCGTGACGCGCTTGCGCACGGCCGGCGGCAGGACGCTGTCGCGGTACGACTGGTCCTGCGCCTCGAACCGCTCCCAGCATGGCAGGCTCACGACCCGGGCCGCGATCCCGTCGGCCTCGAGCGCGTCCGCCGCGGCGGCGCACAGCTGGAGCTCGGACCCGGTGCCGATGAGGATCACCTCGGGCGCGCCGTTGGCCGCATCCCGCAGAACGTAGCCGCCCCGCCGCACGCCTTCGCGCGCGTGCTCCTTCGTCCCCGGCAGCGTCGGCAGCTTCTGGCGGGTCAGCGCCAGCGCCACCGGCCCGGGCGCGGCGATCGTCGGTCGCTCGACCGCCAGCGCCCAGGCCGCGGCCGCCTCGTTGCCGTCGCCCGGCCGGACGAACCACAGGTTCGGGATCGCGCGCAGGGCCGCGTAGTGCTCCACCGGCTGGTGGGTCGGCCCGTCCTCGCCCAGGCCCACCGAGTCGTGCGTCCAGACATAGGTCACGTGGAGGCCGGACAACGCCGCCAGGCGGACCGCCCCACGCATGTAGTCGCTGAAGGTCAGGAAGGTGGCCACGTAGGGGAGGAACCCGCCGTGGTACGCGATGCCGTTGGCGATCGAGCCCATGCCGTGCTCGCGGACGCCGAAGCGCAGGTTGCGCCCGGGGCTGTCGGCCTCGAAGTGGTCGTGGCCGTTGGCCTTCACGTCGGTCAGGTTCGACTCGGACAGGTCGGCCGACCCGCCGAACAGCTCGGGCAGCGCGGCCGCGAGCACCTGGATCGCATCCTGGCTCGCGTTGCGGGTGGCGACCTCGGAGCCCCTGTCCCAGGACGGCAGCGCCGCGTCCCAGGCCTCCGCGAGCCTGCCGCCCAGGCGGCGCTGGAGCTCCGCGGCCTCGGCCGGGTACGCCGCCGTGTAGGCCTCGTGTCGCTGATGCCATTCTGCGACCAGTTGCTCGCCCTGTGGCACGGCCTGGCGGAACAGCTCGCCCGCCTCGTCCGGGACGAAGAACGTCTTGTCCGGGTCCCAGCCGTAGGCCTCCTTGGTGAGGCGGACCTCGTCGGGGCCGAGCGGCGCGCCGTGGGCCTTCTGCGAATCCTGCTTGTTCGGGCTGCCGAAGCCGATGTGCGTCCGGACCGCGATCATCGAGGGCCGGGGGTCGGCCTCCGCGGTGTCGATCGCCGCGGAGATGGCGCCCACGTCGGTGCCGTCCACGACGCGCTGGGTATGCCAGCCGTAGGCGGCGTACCGCCCGAGCACGTCCTCGCTGAAGGCCATGGCGGTGGGCCCGTCGAGCTGGATGTGGTTGTCGTCGTACAGCACGATCAGCTTGCCCAGCCGCAGGTGGCCGGCCAGCGACGACGCCTCCGCGCTGACGCCTTCCTGGAGGTCGCCGTCCGAGCAGATCACGTAGGTGCGGTGGTCGATGATCGCGTGGTCCGGCTTGTTGAACTCGGCCGCCAGCCGCCGCTCGGCGATCGCCATGCCGACGGCGTTGCTGAGGCCCTGGCCGAGCGGGCCGGTGGTCGCCTCGACGCCGGGGGTGACGCCGTACTCGGGGTGGCCCGGCGTGATGGAGCCCCACTGGCGGAACGCCTTGAGGTCGTCGAGCGAGACGCCGTACCCCGTCAGGTGGAGCAGCGAGTAGAGCAGCATCGACGCGTGGCCGGCAGACAGCACGAAGCGGTCGCGGTTGGGCCAGTCGGGGTGCGTCGGCGCGTGGCGCAGGTGGCGGGTCCAGATCGCGAAGGCCATCGGCGCCGCGCCCATGGGGGCGCCGGGATGCCCGGAGTTGGCCTGCTGCACGCCGTCGATGGACAGCGTTCGGATCGTATCCACGGCGAGCCGCTCGAGGCGGGCGTCCGGCAGGGTCATGGCGGTCTCCGGTTGCGGCGTCGTTCTGGGCAGCCGGCGCGGCGATTCGCGCCGGGACGACCATCGTACCCCGCAGGCCGTCGGGAACCGGCCAGCGGGGTGTGAGCGCGGCCATCGACGCCCTTGCGGACTGATCAGCCGAAGACGCCGAGCGCGACCTCGTGGGCCGCGATCGACCGGAACATGCGCGGCAGCACCTGCCGGACTGCGGCCCAGGAGTGGTACACGGGCATCGCCACCGGCAGCACCGAGACGCCGGCCCGGTGCGCTGCCGCGATCATCGCCTGGTACTGCGGACCGTAGAAAGGCTGGGCGGGATCGGCTTCGAGGACCAGGAGCATCGCTGCCCGCTGCGCCGGGGTGAGCTGCCCCACGAGCCGGAGCGGCGAGTACGCGGCCTCGAGCGAGGCCTTTCCGCCGAACGGCATCCACGCGTTCGCCGTCTGCCCGTTGCGGATGCCCGCCTGGTAGTAGCCGCTGATGGCGACCGCGGTCGAGAACACGTCGGGGTGCCGGAGGGCGAGCATGGAGGCGCAGAACCCGCCCTGCGAGAAGCCGAGCACCGACCGCGCCGCCGGCGTCTGGATCGTCCGGTACCTGGAGTCGATCGCCTGGACCAGGGTGGTGGCGAGGAACGTGTCCAGCCGCTGGCGCCCGTCCGCCGAGTTCGCGCACTCCGAGTCGTGGTACGGGCCGTGGGCTGGCTGGACGAAGACGACGATGGAGGCCGGCATCGCCCCGGAGGCGATCTGGGCGTCGAGCATCGCCTTCACGCCGATCCACATGTTCCACGACTGGTAGGAGAACGGGGCCTCGTAGATCACCGGGTAGGATCGGGTCGACGTCGTGTACCCGCCGGGCAGGTAGACCGACACGTTGACGACCTGGCGGGTCCCGCCAACCCACGGTGCCGGGAGCTGGAACGAGGTGGCCATCCCCGGTCCCGCGGGCCTCCACGCACTCCACGGCGTGCCCTTCGCCAAGATCGCCGAGGGCAGGCTTGGCGTGGACGCCGTGGACGAGGCGACGCCGGGGACGGACGACGCCGAGCCGACGGCCGCTGCTCCATCGGCAGCTCCCGCCGGCCCGACGGAGGCGCCCGAACCGGCGGCGCCGGAGACGCTGCCGACGGCCAGCCCAGTCGTCTGGCCCAAGGCGGGCCCGGCGTGGCCCGAGGGACTCCCGTCGGCTGGCATCGCCCAGATCCCTGCCGCGATGGCACCAGCGGCGCCGATCACGACGATGGCGAGCAGGACGAGGAGGTCGACCAGCCTTATGGGACGGCGGCGCCGAACGCGGTCGCCCGGGTTGGCGCTGGTGTAGTGGGGCGCGACCATTGTGAACGGCACCTGGGACGCCCGGGCGCGCTGGCGGCGTCGCCACGACGGGCTCGAGTGCACCTTCCCATACGCCCTCGTCGGGCTCAACCTACCCGTGGATCAGGTTCGGTTCAGCATCGTTCATCTCGATGCGGACTCTCACAGCCAAACGGCAATCGGCTGCGGGAGCCGTTCCATGGGCTCTGCGGGCCGGTGTGCAGCCCACGCCGCGACGTATCCTCGGCCCATGCCCAGCCAGCCGAGCACACGCGCCCCGTCGCGCGAGGCGCCCGGGAGGGCCGTCGGTCCCGGCGAGCTGCGAATCGCGGCGCTGGCGCTCCCCGCGCTGGCCGCGCTGGCGGGGTACCTGATACCCCGGAGCCGTGCCGCGCGTGCCGCCGTCCGCTTCGGGGCGTTGTCCCTGCCAGCCGGTGCGGCGGGGCTCGTGCTGGCGGGTGGCCACCCTCGTGCAGGGCAGCCGGAGCCGATGCGGTGCACGACTGGCCCCTGGCGCGGCACGCCCGCGCAGCGGGATCGCGCCGCGTCCGCCGACGCGATGGTCACGGTGGTCGTCCCCGCCCGTGACGAGGCTGCGGTGATCGCCCGGCTGATCGCCGATCTCGGGGCCGCCCGCTCGGACCCCATGACGCTCTGCGTGGTCGACGACGCGTCGTGCGATGGCATGGCGGAGCTCGCCTGCGCGGCGATCGCGCGAGGGGGCCTTGCGGATGTGGCGCGGGTGACCCGCCTCGCTGCGCCGTCGGGGAGCAAGGGGGCCGCGCTCGCCGCAGTCCCGGTCCCGGCGTCCGGCGTCGTCGTGGTGCTTGACGCTGACGCCCGGGTGGCGCCTGATTTCGTCGCGCGCGCCCGGGCGGTCGGGGCGGAGGCGCCGGCGGCCCAGGCGCGCCGCCGGATGCTGAGGCCAGCGGCGGGCTGCCGGCCCGGGCGCGAAGCCGGCCTGCTCGCCCTGATGCAGGACGGCGAGCAGGAGGTCGACGGTCTCATCGCCCGGGCGCGGCTCCGCATGGGCGGCGCCACCGAGTTCCGCGGTGACGGCATGGTCATCCGCGCGGACGCGCTGGCCGCGCTCGGCGGCTGGCCGTCCGACGCTCTGTGCGAGGACCTCGAGCTGGCGACGCGTTGGTACCTCGCGACCGGGCGCGGGGTCGAGCGTCCCGCGGGCCTCGAGATCTGGGAGCAGCCGGTCCTCTCGCTGCGTCCCCTCGTTCGCCAGCGCCTCCGCTGGGCCGAGGGGTCGATCCGTCGCGACCTCCGCCTCGTGATCCCCGCGCTGCTTGATCGACGCCAGCCCGTCCGGCGGCGGGCCGAGCTGGCTGCCTGCGCGTCCCAGGCGCTGATGCCCGCGGTGGTGCTGGGGATGGCGGCCCGGGCCTTGCGCCGCCCCGCGGAGCCGTGCCGCGGACATGGCGGCGAATCGAGCGTGGCCGCTCGCCGGATCCTCGGCGTGCTCGCCTCGGGTTACGCGCTGGCCGCCCTGGTCCTGGCCTGGGGGTCGCAGCCCGACGGGGCCGAGCAGCCCGACGATGCACTGCAGCCGCACGAGGCGGCCCAGCCGGGCGAGACCGAGCAGCCCCACGAGACCGCGCTCGCCCAGCGCGCGGCATCGGTCGCCCGCACAATGGCACGGCCATCAAACGCAGCCCCGCTGTGCTGGCGCCGACGAGCCGGGCGCCGGGGCCACATCGACCGACTCGCCCGTGCCGCCGCCGTCACGGTGTTCACGGGCCTGTGGGTGCTCGTCCTGCCCGTCGCGTGGCTGCGCGTGGCGGCCCGGCCCGGGTCGCCCCAGTTCGCCAGGACGCCGCACGAGGCCCCCGCCCGTTTCAGCGAGCCGGGATCAGGCCCGCCGCAACCGACTTGACGACTCGGCCCCAGCCACCTCCGAGGTGCAGCCGGAGCAAGGCGATGACCGCCGTGGACAGCGAGGTCCAGCTCGAGACCAGCAGGTACCGGGGCTCCCAGACGGGACCGAACTTGTCCTTGAAGAACGCCAGGCCCTCGTGGTTGTAGAACGGGCGGACGAGGCGGGCGCCGCGGGCCAGCCACCGCTCGGCCCTGCTCGGCGAGCGCGGATCCAGCCCGGCCAGTGGCGCCAGGCCAAGCGAGAGCCGAGTGACCCCGGCCTCGCCGAGGGCCACGATCGCGGCCACCAGGCACGCCTCCAGCGCTCCCGGCACGCCCCCTCGGGCGCGCCGCATGACGTCGAGCATCCACCCGCCGTCGCCGCCCGTCGGCCGCAGGACGACGAACGCCGTGGGCTGCCCCTCCGTGTCGAGGGCCACGGCGATTGCGCTGTGGCCGGCCTCGAGCGGGTCGAAGCGTCCCACCGTGAAGCCCATCTGCGGGCCCGCGGTCCGTCGCCACTCCTGGTCCAGCCGCACGATCGCAGCCACGATGCGCGGGTCGCCCAGGCCGGCGATGCCATCGCGCGACCAGAGCGTCGTGATCCCGCCCTTGCGGGACCGGGTGACGGTGTGCCGGAGGTTGGCCAGCCTCGGCGTGGAGAGGTCGAACGCGGTGGGATCGAGGATGGCCTCGCGCCCGACCAGCACGGACGCCCAGCCGCGCCGTGCGAGCCGGGTCGACAGCTCGGCTGATCCCTGGTAGACGACGGGGGCCAGGTCGTCGAGGTGGCATCGATCGAGCCACGCGTCGAGGACGCCGATCGCGGCTGCGGGCTCGCCTGCCGGATCGCCCAGCGCCACCTCCACCCGCCCCACTGCGGCCACGGCCAGGGCCGCCGTCGCCCCGTCGTCGGTCCACGCCGTGCACTCGGGCGCGACCTGGTAGGGGTACAGCGAGCCGCGGCCCACCCGGCGCAGCGTCGCCTTGGCGGCATCGACCTCCGCTTGGGAGCGGTCGTCGTGCCGGGGATCGAGGACGAGGACGCTGGCCAGGACATACGCCACGCGCGCCGCGACGAGCAGGGCGCCCACCGTCGCCAGCCCGGGGACGGCCACGGGGGTGGCCAGGTCCAGCAGGGAGCCCACCGCATCGGCCGCGGTCCCCACGGCATCGGCGCCTGTCGCTGCGGCGAGGGCGGCCGTGGTGGCCGCGACGACACCACCCGCCAGTAGGGCTGCTGCGAGGATCGTCTCGCGCCGTCCGGTTCCTGCGTGGTAGCGGCCCCTTGTCGCGACCAGGGTCACGCCGACCCCGAGTGCGGTGACGACCGCGCCCGGGTGGCCCAGGGTCGCGCCCTGCACCACCACGCTGCCAGCGACCATCGCCAGGGCCATCCAGTAGCCGATCTGCTTGCGCCGCAGGAGCGCGATGCCCACCAGGAGGAACGCCGTGCTCGACACCTCGGCGCCCAGCCAGTCGCCGACGACGGGGCCCGCGGGGAGCACCCGCCAGAGGCCGATCGGGTCGCCGCCGAGGATCGCGACCATGTCCGACGAGACGGAGCACAGCAGCAGCGCCAGCGCGGGGACGAGCTCGATGAGCATCGCCATCGGGTGGCGGCGCGGCCGGGCGTCCGTCATCGGCTCGTCTCCCAGGGGCGGCCGCCCGTCCGAGCGGCGCCTCATTTCGATGTCGAGGCCCGCGGCCGACGCGATCGACCCGCTCACGCGAACACCCCGAGCGCGGCTTCGCGCTGGGCGAGCGTGACGAGCATCTGGGGCAGGAGGCTGCGCACCGTCGGCCAGCCGTGCCCGGTCGGGGACTGGGTGGCCGACACGGACACGCCCGCGGCCTGCGACGCGGCAATCATCGCCTGGTACTGCGCCCCGTAGAACTGATCCGAGGGGTCGCCCTCGAGGATCAGGAACACCGTGTGGCGCGCGGCCGGCGACAACTGCCCGACGAGCTTGAGCGGCGAGTACTGCGCCTCGACGGTCGGGTTGCCCCCGAACGGGCGGTAGGCGTTGCGGGTCTGGTTGGTGAGGATGCCCGCCTCGTAATAGCCGCTCAGCGAGACAGCGGTCGAGAACAGGTCCGGATGGCGCAGGACGAGCATCGTGGAGCAGAACCCGCCCTGGGAGAACCCGAGCACGGAGCGCGCAGCCGAGCTTCGGATGGTGTGGTACGTGGCGTCCACGTAGGGCACGATCGTGTTGGTGAGGTACGTCTCGAACCACTCGTGGCCGTCCACCGCGTTGACGCACTCGCTGTCGGGATAGGCGCCGCCCTCCTGGGCGACGAACATGACGATCGAGGCCGGGAAGGTGCCCGACGTGATCATCGTGTCGAGCATGGTGGTCAGGCCGGCGCCGCCGGTCCACAGATTCGAGGCCCAGGGGACGGCGTACACCACCGGATAGCTGCGGTTCGACGATCCGTAGCCGGGGGGCAGATAGACCTGGATCCTGGCGGTCGACGTCTGCCCGCCGATCCAGGGCGCCGCGAACGACGCGCCCACCAGCTGGCCCTGCCCGGTCGGCTGCCACGCGGTCCACGGCGCGCCGGCCCGGAGCACCGTCCCGCCGCTCCCGCCCTGGCCCGAGCCGCCGGCCACCATCAGCTGGGAGGTCCCCGTAATGGGACCCAGCTGCGGTGAGAGGATGCCTGCCTGCGCGAGCCCCACGATGCCGACTCGGCCGTCCCGCATGTGCGCGTCCGGGCTGAAGTTGACCATGTCCGAGAAGACCGGCAGGGTCACCGCCAGCAGGACTGCCACAGCGAGCACGCTGGCCGGGCGCCGCAGGCGGCTGGGCCGGCGGCCCGCGCCCGCGAAGGCCACGACATCCTGCCCGGCTGCGATGAGCCAGCCGCGGACGATGGCCGTGATGGCGGCGGTCGCCCATGCGACCACCGCGAAGGCCAGGATCAGCGTGAGCACCGTGAGCGCCCAGCCGAGGGGGTCGAATGCACCGGCCGGGCCGTTGGTGATGATCGCCGCCCGGGTCTCCTCGTAGAAGGTGTGCCCGAACAGGGCGAGCCCGGCGACGATGCCGGCGACGGTCGACGAGCGCCCGGCGCCGGTGACGAGGGCACCGGCGGCCGTGGCCAGGGACGCGCCGACCAGGTCGGCGATCAGGCGGGCGCGGTCGGGGTCGAACCCCATCACCTCGAGGGTGGCCCGGGTGCTGGCGAGGGCACCCGAGACGTGCAGGACCACGGTCGTCACGCCCACCAGCGCGACCGCGAGGGCCATCCTGCCCCAAGGACGCGACAGAGCGCGGCCAGCGGCGGTCCTGCGCGCAGGTTGCATCAGGAGATCATCGTTCAATCCCCCCGGGGCTGCTCCGGAGGGGTTGAGGTATTGGCTGTCCAAGGACATGTGGGCGCTACTCCGAGGTCTGCACTCGCCCCCCGGTGGCGCGGGCGGCCGCCGGTCTCGATCCCGGCTCCCCCACATGGCACTGCCTTTGCGCGCAATTGGCAACCGAGGAGGGCTTGAGGTTTCGTTGCTCTTGCTCAACCTCCGTTGCGTTCCGGACATCGCGACGTCCCGTCGAGCCCGCGCCCGGGCGTATCCTCGGCCGATGCCCAGCCTCCCCCGCCCGAGCAGCCTGCCCCGGCGCCGCGCCGCGGGCTCCACCCGGCGCGGTCCTGATGCGCCTCCGCGCATCGTGGTGCTTGGCGACCTGGTGCTCGATGTGGTGCTCGCTCCGGACCGCGAACTGGAGCGCGGCACGGACGTCACCGGGCGTGTGGTCATGCGCCAGGGAGGCTCCGCCTCGAACGCCGCCCGCTGGCTGGGCCGCATGGGGATGCACCCGACCCTGGTGTGCGCCGTCGGCCGCGATGCCACGGGGCGGGCGCTGGTGGCCGACGTCGCGAGCGACGGCGTCGAGGTGCGGGCGGTCCGCATCGCGGGGGTGCCGACGGGGCGCATCGGCGTGCTCGTCGAGCCCGGTGGCGAGCGCTCCTTCGTGACCCAGCGCGGTGCCGCGCTGCGGCTCCGGCCCGAGGACCTGCGTCCGGAGTGGTTCGCCGGGGCGGCCTCGGTGCACCTGCCGGCGTACTCGCTGCTCGAGCAGCCCCTGGGCCTCGCCGGAATGGCAGCCGCGAAGCTGGGCCACGAGGCGGGGGCGCTCGTGAGCGTGGACCTCTCGTCGTCGGCGCCGCTGCTCGCCAACGGTCGTCGGGCGGCGCTGCGGCTGATCGAGGAGGCCGCACCGGACCTGCTGTTCGCCACCCGCGACGAGGCGCGCGCGCTGCTGGGGCCGAAGCGCGAGGAGCGCCTCCTCGAGCTCGCGCCGGCAGCGGTCGTCAAGCGCGGGCGCAAGGGCGCCACGGTGCTGCTCCGCGCCGGCGGGGACCACGTGCGCCTGGAGGTGGCCACGACGCCGGTCAAGGCCGAGGACACCACCGGTGCGGGCGATGCCTTCGATGCCGGGTTCCTCGCGGGCTGGCTCGAGGCGCGCCGCAAGGGCCTCGCTGAGGCGGCTGCGCTCCAGCGGGGGGCCGTGCTGGGCAACCGGACCGCCCTGCGCCAGATCATGACGCGCCCGGTGGAGCTCTCGATCGGCTAGGACGCCGGCGCGGCTCCGGTCCAATCGGACCGCTACACAGAGAGAGGCGCTCGTGACGCATCGGGCAAAGGGGGAGCAACCGAGGCTGGTGCTGCTGTGCGGCCTGCCCGCCTCGGGCAAGACCGCGCTCGCCCGCGAGCTCGCAGAGTCCTAGGGGGCGGTTCGGCTCAACCCCGATGAGTGGGAGCTGGCGCTGGGCGTCGACCCCTTCGACGCGGAGTTCCAGGCCAGGCTTGAGGCGCAGTTCTCGCGGCTCACCGAGCGGCTCATCACGCTCGGAACGTCGGTGATCCTGGAGTGGGGCTTCTGGACGCGGCGGGAACGCGACGAGAAGCGGGACCTCGGGCGATCGCTCGGCGCGGCGGTCGAGCTCCGCTTCCTCGATGTGCCCTACGACGAGCTGGCTATGTACGACCCGCCGTTGTGGGCCAGCGTCCTGGGAACGAGCTTCGGCCGAACGCCGAGCGTCCCGGTGCGCCGGTCCCCCGCCGGTCCGTCCCACGCCGGCTGAGTCGCGTCAGGGTCGGGAGCGCCTCCCGCGCGCACGGGCCACGCCGCGGACCCCCGGTCCGGGCCGGCGCCCGCGCACGCCGCCGCCCGCGGCGAGTCCGGCACGAC
>JAJXUG010000063.1 GCA_021783095.1 Chloroflexota bacterium
GCGGATCGACGCGTTCACCGCGAGCTGGAACGAGGGCGCCTCACCCTTCGTCTGGGTCAAGTCCGCCGACGAGATCCTCGCCAAGGCCGTCCGCAAGCGGCCAGCGATCAGCGAATCGGGACACTAGGGCTGCATGGAAGCTGTGCGGTTTACGTGGTTATTGGCTTGGCGCGTAGGTACAGGGGTCTGCGCGGGACGCCTGTGTGGTTTTCGTGGTTCTCGCGGTTGTGCGGGCCTTCACGCGGCATGACCGATCAGGCGCGGCCGGTAGAGCGTGATCCGCTCGTCACCGCCCTCGCCCGCTACGTGGAGGCGCTCCACCGCCGATATCCGGACGGCCCGGAGCAGCTCCGCCGGGAGCGCCTTGACTGCAGAGCAAACGTCACCCCGATGTCAGACCGTCGACGGGACCCCGCAGCGTGAGGCGCCTGCCGCGCTCGCTCGACGACATCCGCGGCCTGCGCGTCGCCCGCTGGATCCGCGAGTCGACGGCCGGCCAGTACGACCGCTACGGCCCGGCCAGCCAGCGCGAGCAGCAGGACCGCTTCATCGAGCGGCACGGCCTCGTCGACACGGGCCTCGTGTTCCAGGTCGCCCACAGCGGCACGACGGTCTGGCGCTCGCCGACCATGGCCGAGATGCTGGCCGGGGCGCGCGCCGGCGCGTTCGACCTCCTGCTCGCCGGGTACTCCGACCGCTGGCAGCGCAACCTGCGCCGGACGCTCGAGCTCCTGGAGGACGGCCTGCATCCCGCGGGCGCGGCCCTCGTGATGTGCGACCGGCGGATCCTCTCCTCGGATCCGCATGACTGGGACGAGCTGATCAGCGAGGCCGCGGGCGCCGAGAAGTACAGCCGGCGGCTCTCGGAGCGGATCACGGACGGGTACGCCGCCAAGTTCGACCGCCGCGACGACCCTGGTGGGCACGCCGGCCTCGGCTTCCGGCGTCTGCCCGAGCCGCCCCACACCCTCGAGGTCGACCCGGACACGATCGGCACGGCGGTCGCGCTGTTCGAGCGGTACGCCCTGGGCAGCGTCAGCGCCAAGGACCTCGCCGCCGAGACCGGTCTCGCCGAGAGCCGGATCCGGATGATCCTCATGAACCCGCTCTACAACGGCTGGGTTCGACGGCACCGGCGGACCGACCGCGAGACCCGCAAGCCCGCGCCGTGGCGGGCGGCCCCGCCCGTGTCGGACGAGCTGTGGGCGCGGGTCGAGGAGGTCCGCCGCACCAAGACCCAGGGCGGACGCACCCACCGCTGGGACCGGGTCGACCTGCTCGGCGGGCTGCTTGGCTGCGTCTGCGGCCGCCGCCTCAAGAGCGACGGCACCTTCGCCGACGGGCGTCACCGCAAGATGCACCCCGCGCCGTGCCCGGCCTGGGGCGAGCAGGTGCGGTTCGGCGACGAGGTGTGGGAGGAGCCGATCCTTGCCCAGATGGCCGGGCTCGAGCTGGACGAGGTCACGATCGGCGCCATCGTCGGCACGCTCGATTCCGCCCCTCGGCCGGTCAAGCTCGACTGTGCTCGCATTGACCGGCAGATGCGCGAGCTCGCGCTCGACCACGCTGCTGGCCGGCTCGCCGATGAGGTCTACCTCGACCGGCTTCGGGCGCTCCGCGAGGCGAAGGAGGGGCTCGAGGTCAACGCCAGCGGGGCGGTGACGGCAGCGGTGGCTCTGGCTTGGCTGCGCGAGCTCGCATCGACCTGGAGCTACGCCGATGTCCCCGAGGCCAAGGCGGACGTGCTCCACGCCATCTACGAACGGATCGTGGTCACAGGGAGGACGATCGTGTCGATCAGGCTGACGCCGTCGGCGTATGCGCACGGATTGGCGCTTGCGCTGCCCACGAAGGTTGCTTTGGCGCGCCCGACAGGATTCGGGCGTTCGGGTACCCACTCGGGCTTCCGGTTCGTTCCGATCGAAGGCGCTGAGGACTGGGAAGCCGGCTGCCTCCGGAGCGCGTAGACACGGGGCGCCGAGGTCGGGGGGCAGACGGCATTGCCCGTGACTAACGACCTTCTCGGGATGCCGCTCTCCGGGCCGCCCGAGCCGTGCGAGTGGCTTCGGAGCGGGTGAGGCGACTGGCGTTGACGACTCTCCCGTCGACCCTGCCGTTGTTACGCCGTCGTACCTCATGGTCCGCGCCGTGCCCCGGGCCAGATGGGCGACCAGAATGGGTTACTTGACGGGTTACAGTTCTGGTTATACTTGCGGTATGGAGGCCACCAAGTCCGAGATCTACCCCAACGCACCCATCGAGTTCGTCGCGTGCGAGGTTCAGTTCCCGGTGTCCCCGGAGCTGTCGACCGACGACGCGCTCCGCGTGCTCCACGCGGCGCTCTTCGACTGGCTGCCCGTCGCCCAGCCCGAGGTGGAGACGACGGTGATGTTCGGCGCCGGCGCGCCGCAGCCGCCCCTGACGACCAACAGGATCCTCAGGTTCACCTCGCGCAACCGCCGGCTGTGCGTGGTTGTGAGCCCGAGCCGCGTCTCGGTCGAGACGACCCTCTACCCTGGCTGGGACGACTTCCGCGTCAGCGTCGAGAGGGCGCTCTCCGCCGTGGCCAGCGCCGACGCCCGCATCTCGGGCCTCACCCGCGTCGGGCTCCGCTACATCGACGAGATCCGCGTCCCCGACCCGGAGCCAGGCGATGGACGGTGGTCCAGGTACATCGACGTCCGCCTCAGCGGCGCCGCCGACATCACCCTCGGAGGGAGGCCCGCCGCGGATATGCAGGCGGCCCTCCAGTTCGACCTCGGCGAGGGGCAGGCCGCAGTCGTGCGGTACGGTGCGCGCCGCGGACAGGCAGTGGGGAACGCCCCACTTCTGCGGGGGGGCTCGCATGGCCCCGACGACCCGTACTTCCTGTTCGACATCGACAGCTTCTGGCAGCCGCCGTCCGATCTGCCGGAGTTCTCGGTCGAGACTGCGCTCGCGATCGCGGACCGGCTGCACGAGCCAGTCCGGACCCTGTTCGAGGCCTCGATCACAGACGACCTACGCGAGATCATGAGGAGGAAGCCGTCCGATGGCTGACAGCGGCCAGCTGCTCGAGTCGGAAGTCCCGGCCCCCACCTTGGCCGGCAACGTGGCCGAGCCGGGGATGCCCCGGCCGACGGCGGGAGACCTGATCCCGAGGGTGTCGAGCCTGCGCATCCGCACCGACAGCCTGAATACTGACGTGACGGACATCGGCATCGAGGTCTACGTTCTCAGCCTCGCGGAGCGAACGGTGAAGCTGGAGCGGCAGAGCGTCAAGACGATGCTCGACACCCTCGCCGCGGCGGGGCTCTCGTGGACGCTCATGTCGCGCGTGCTGCACGTCAGCATCCCGGCGATCCGCAAGTGGCGGCTCGGCGAGACCGCCTCGCCCGCCAATCGCCACGCCATCGCCGAACTCGCGGCGCTGCTCGAGATGCTCGACGAGCAGTTCATGATCGCCGACCCTGCGATGTGGCTTGAGATCCCGCTCGCCGGCACGAGTCGGACGGTCGCCGACATCGTCGCGGCTGGCCGCCTCGACCTCGTGTTCGGCTACATCGTGGGCTGGATCCCGTCACCGCAGCACCTCCTCGACCAGTTCACGCCCGAGTGGCGAGAGGAGCTCGCGAACCGCAAGTACGAGACGTATCTCGCGCCCGACGGCGGCCTCGCCATCCGGCGAAGGGGCGACGGGTAGCCCATGGACAAGCTCGCCATCCCGGCGTCCGCGGCGGACCTGTACCTCTACCAAGGTGCAGAGGTCAGCGCGTGCCGGCCGGTGATGACGGGCGACGTGTTCTCCGACATCGACATCCCTGGCGTGGACGACGGCCGCGGGCTCGCGCTCGTCCTCGCCCACCCTTGCTCCATGCGCGGGGTGGGCGGACACCTCCGGGACAAGGTCATGATGTGCCGCGTCTCGGATGGCTCCGGCATCCCTATCGCCAAGTGGGCGAGCAGACGTGGCGCCTCGACGACGACGACGGCCTTCGCCCCATCGAACACGACGCCGAGGAACCCCGGCCGACCCTCGTACCTACGCTGCAGATGCTCGAGAGCGTCGGCCGCCATCCCCTCGAGGTTGGTGAGGGCCACCGGCGCAGAGCCGGGGCACATGCTCCGGCCCACCGGCGCGCCATGGAACTCGGTCGGGAGCGGCGTCGGGACTTGCGATGGAGTAGGCGAAGGGGAACAGCTCAACAACATTGCCGCAACAAGGACGAGCGAACGAGGGCGTGCCGACATCATGACCGACAGCGGGACATGAGCCTCGCGGAGAACAAGAGAACGCACGCGGGCCGGGCACCGTGACGCGGCGCCGCAGTGATGGTCCGGTGCCTCGGGCGGCTAGTCGACGTTTGGGGGCGAAGCAAGTTCCGCAGCACTTGGGTGCCCATCGCCGGGCGCCTGTGGAGCGCGTAGGCGCTGTTCAGGCATCGGGTGGCCGTGCTTGCCGCGCTGGGCGTCAGCGGTCCAGCCGCCGGCCCTTGTCCGGCGACCTTGCACACTCGTATCATTTGGGCCGGTGTCGGCTGCGGCGGGGCCGCGGTCGCACCCGGCGTGGGTGACTCCCGCCGTCGAGAACCGCCGCCGGGTCGCTCCCGCCCCGCGAGGCGTGGGAGGGCGTCATGGGGAACGGCGACAGCGAGACGGTTTCCGCACCTCTCCGCGTCGCGTCCCGTCTCGTTTGGCCGTCCGCCACGGATGCCGCGAACGCCCTCCCGGTCCCGCGCTGGGTCGTCGACGCAGCCATCGACACCTTCAGGTTCGGCGAGGGGCGGAGCGCGACCCTGCTGGTTTTCGCGAAGATCGCCGCCGGGAGTCCAACACCTGTCCTCCTCGTGGAGCGGCGAGCCGGCGCGCGCGAGATCGCCGCGATCCACGGTAAGCCGCCGATCGGCCTGACGCCCCTGTGGGTGATCCGCGTCGGGTCCGGGCGCGTCGCCGAGCCCACCGCCGACGACCGGCACGCGGCGCTGCGGATCGTCCCGTCGTCGCCGGCGCCGTTCCTGATCGGCATCGAGGTCCTCGACGGCGCCGTCTCGCTGGCTGCGTGGGAGCTCGACCGAGTCGGCGACCCTCGTCCCGTGGCCCTCATGGATGGGCTCGCCCCAGGCCGCCTCGACATCGCCTCGGCGGATGAGGACCGGGACGCGCCAGCGTCGGGTCTGGAGGAGGCGATCGCGTGGGAGCTGATTCGCCTGCACGACGCCCTGGACACCCGCGTCGCGGCACTCGAGGCCGTCGGGGTGCAGGGCGACCTCGGCCTGCTGGCCGGCTTCGCCTCGCCGCCAAGTCTCGAGGCCGAAGCACGCGCGGCGCACCGAGAGGGCCGGGCTCAGGCGGCGCAGGCGAAGGCATACGCCACGGACACCGCCCACCACGCAGTTGAGTCGTTGCGGGGCCGGGTGGCGGCCGCGGAATCGCTGCCGGAGGACGTCCTCAGCGCCGCTGGCATGGAGGTGCTGCCCCCGTCGTATGCGACCGCGCCGCCATCGAGCATCGCCCCGGAAGCGGTCGAGCAGTTCGAGAAGGCTCGGGCGCGGCTCCTGAACGATCACCGGTCCCGCGCGGATTCGGGCCGCGCCCGCCGGCGACGTCGTCTTCAGCTCGCCAGCCTGCTGGTGGTTGCCGCGGTGGCCGTCGGCGCCGGGTTCGCCACCGGGTGGCTGCCCAATCAGGTCCTGCCAGCGATCGTGGGCATGCACCTCGCCGGAAATGCGGCGACTGCTCAGCAGCCCGCCGCCGCCACGGCCAAACCCTCGGCCACGAGGACAGCACCTCCGGGCGCCACGACGATCACAACGTCCCCGGCCAGTACCACCGCCGAGAGCCCCACTC
Organism: Chloroflexota bacterium; assembly: GCA_021783095.1. Lineage (GTDB taxonomy): Bacteria > Chloroflexota > Limnocylindria > Limnocylindrales > CSP1-4 > CAIXZV01. The sequence continues at coordinate 5,827 of JAJXUG010000063.1, forward strand.
CGACCGGCCCGAGCAGCGCGCCTGCGCCCAGCTTGCTGCAGGCGCTGTCGAGCCGAGTCCGCTCGGGCTGCACCGCCGCCACGCCGCCAGTCGATGCCATCGCCGCCGTGACCTGTGTCAAGGCAGGCGCACAGATCTCGGTTGAGCAGTACGCGGACTCGGCGAGCGCAGACGCACGGTACGCAGTCCTCCAGGGGCTAACCGGGATCAGCACCAATGCCGGCGGATGCTGGGACGGGTCCCCCGGGGAGGTCGAGTACGGGTTCGGGCGCGTGACGTGCGATTCGACGAGCATGGCCAACCTCGTCTGGCAGGACACCCGATCGCATCTAGTGGGTCAGGTGGCCGCGCCCACCGGAATTGCGGCCCTCCTCGACCTGTGGTGGAACCAGGTGCTCCTGCTCAACTCGCCGATGGGCTCGAAGATGACCGCCGACCAGAAGGCGCTTGCAGCCCTGCTGCCCGCAAGCATCCGCAGCTCCTGCCAGGGCTACGACGCGACCCTGGACCACCAGAACGATTCCCGGGTCTTCGACCCGGTCGGTGATGTCATCGCGATCGACTGCAAGCCCGCCCACGGGATCGAGGACATCTCTCTCATGAAGTTCACTAGCCAGGCTGCGCTCGACGCGTGGTACTCCGCGCGGTTCGCCGTGATCACCTCCTCCCAGCCGATCGGCTGGGGGTCGGGCGGCTGCCTCGGCGGGTCCTTCGGCGAGAACTCATGGAGTGACGGGCGGGCGATCTGCTACCGCCGATCGATCGACGGCAACGCGGCGATCCGATGGACCGACGGCCCGCGGCTCATCTACGGCGTCCTCAACAGCAGAGGGACCTCGATCGCGACCCTCACGACGTGGCTCACGGGCCACGGGCTTCCCTGATGGCACGCCCGGCCGACCGCCGCTGGTCCGAGTTCGAGGCGTTCCTGTGGCGCCGGAGCCAGGCCGTGGCCGCGATCTCGGCCGATCTGGACCACGCTGTCGAGCGCGCTGCAGGTGCCGAGGTTGCCGCGGTAAAGGCGCTGGACGAGACGCTCGCGTCGGCGCTGTCCCAGGCCCGGTTCGCCGCAGAGACGGCCGCGGGCGTGCTGACCCTGGATGCGAACCGAAGGCTGCTGGGCGCTCGCCTCGACAGCAGCGCCGGACGCCACGCTGCCCTGGCCGCGCCGGCCGACCTCGACATCGCCCCGCGGGGTACGCGGCCCGACGGGATGGTTCGCCTCGGTGAGCTCGCGCAAAGCACCGCATCACGCCCCCGGACCGGCCCCTACGACCCGCGAAGCCTCAGCCAGCTGCCGCTCGCCGTCCGGATCGCCGGCAGGAACCTTGTCGCCCGTGGCCGCGCCGACGGCCTCGCCGACGACCTGATCCGCATGCTCCTCCTCTGGCTCGTCCTGGGGCACGCGCCCGGCGAGCTGAGGCTCGTCCTCGTCGACCCGCGCGGCGCCGGGCAGGGACTGGCCGCGTTCCTCGCCCTCCCGCCGGCGATCCGCGGCGACAAGGTGCTTGTCGGACCCGAGGAGATCGAGGTCGCGCTCAAGGGCGTGTCGTCCACCGTGGAGGGGATCCTCCAACTGCGCCTCGGCTCCCGCTACGAGTCGCTCGAGGCGTACAACGCGGCCAACCCCGCGATCGCCGAGCCGCGGCGGATCGTCGCCGTCCTCGGCTTCCCGGGCGGTGGCTGGACGGACCGGTCGATCGACTTCCTCGGGCGGATCGCGCGCAACGGGCCGAAGGCGGGCATGCACGTCGTCGCCAGCCTTGATGATGCCGCGCCTCGGCCGCGCAGCCTCGACATCGACCAGCTCTTCGAGGGCGCCATCGAGGCGACTGTCGAGAGCCGGGGGACGGGCCGGGTCGTCGTCCCCGGCCGTCCGGAGGTGGCCTACCACCCGGACGCGATGCCCGCCCCCGCGCGCGTGGAGCGGCTGCTCGAGGAGGTCGAGGCCGCCTTCGCCACGCGGTCGCGCGCCCTGCCGGCCGCCGGGATCCTGCCCGACCTCACCTGGGGCGAATCCAGTGCCGACGGAGTCAGCGCTCCGATCGGGCTTGACGCTGACGGCGAGCTCCTGAGCATCGCGCTCGGCGATGACCCAGCGCACGGGCTCATCGGCGGCATGACAGGCATGGGCAAGAGCAACCTGCTCCACATGGTGGTGGTCGGTCTGACCAGCCGCTACGGGCCTGACGAGCTCGAGTTCGACATCCTCGACTTCCGCGAGGGCGTCGAGTTCGCACCGTATCGCCGGCTCCCGCACGCGAGGGCCGTCGCGCTCGAGACGGAGCGTGAGTTCGCGCTGAGCGTGCTGCGGGCGCTGCAGGACGAGATCAAGCGACGTGGCCGGCTGTTCCCCGAGGGCGTCGGGCAGTTCCCGGCGTATCGGGCGACTGGCCGAAGCCTCCCGCGTCGCATCCTGCTGATCGACGAGTTCCAGGTCCTCCTGGCCGGCGACGACCCCATCGCCCGCGACGCGGCCGCCGTGCTCGAGGACCTCGTCAAGCGCGGTCGCGGCTTCGGCGTCCACGTCCTGCTCTCGTCGCAGTCGCCAGCCGTCGCAGGCCCGTACCTCACGCGCATCTACAATCAGATGGGCCTCCGCATGGCGCTCCGGTGCCGCCCCGCCGATGCGCTCGCGATTCTTGGTGAGGGCAACGACGCCGCGGCGACGCTCGAGGAGCGCGGCGAGGTCGTCGTCAACGCTGAGCTCGGCCGGCCGGCGGGCAACCGCCGCGTCCGCGTGGCGCTGCTCGAGCGCGATGCGCTCATCGCCCGGATCGACGCGATGGCCAAGCGCGACGCCGGCCGCTCGCCGGCACCGGTCACGTTCAGCGGGTCGGCGCCGGCGCGCCTAGAGCTCAACCCATGCCTGCTGGGACTCGGCTCGGGCACGTGGCAGCCGCCGCGCAACGCCGTCGAGCTGTTCCTGGGCGAGCCGGTCGAGCTCAAGGGGCCAACCTCGGCCGTGGCGGAGCGGTACCCGCGGGCGAACCTCCTCGTGGCGGGCGCAGACGAGGAGTCGGCGTACGGGCTGCTCGTGAGCGCGGTCGCGTCCGCGGCGCTCGAGGACGAGCACGCGACGTTCCATGTCATCGAGCTCGCGCGGCCGTCGTCGCCGGTCGCCGGCGTGTTCAGGCGCCTCGCGGCCCTCCTGCCCGACAGGATGACGGTGGTCGGAGAGCGGGATGCGGGGGCGAAGCTCGCTGAGCTCGCCGCGACGATTGCGGAGCGCGCCGGGGGCGCCCAGCCCTCGTCAGCCACCGCACATCTGGTCGTGACGGGCCTCCACCGCTGGCGCGACCTCCGGGGCGCCACGGCCTTCGACACGACGGAACTGGCCGCGCAACTGACGCGACTCCTCGACGAGGGTCCCGAGAACGGCCTCCACACCATCGCCTGGACCGACAGCTTCGCCGCGCTCGAGCGGGCGCTCCGACGTGGCGGCGCGGGCCTGTTCGACCTCCGAGCCGTCCTCCGCGTGCCGGAGCAGGACTCGCAGAACCTGCTCGAGTCGGTGGCCGCCAGCCGTCTCGCCGACAACCGGGCCCTGTTCCGGAGCCAGGACTGGCCGGCGGGCCGCACCGAGAAGTTCAAGCCCTACCCCGTCCCCGACGCGACCGCGCTCGCGGCGCTGCTCGGGACCTAGCCGACGCCACGCAGAGGAGCCGCCGATGGGCAACGTCCAGACCGACCTCGAGGCGATGATCGACTTCCGCGCTCGCCTCATGCGCTTCAACGCGGGCCTGGACGCGGACTACCACGGGATGGTCGCGTCGTGGCAGTCGCTCGGCGACGTTTGGCGCGACGCGAAGTACGCCGAATTCGGCGACGCCCTCAACGAGGTGGGCCGCGGGATCGAGCGGTATCTCGCGGCCACGGCGTCGCACCAGCAGCACCTGCTGCGCCTGATCGAGGCGATCCAGTCCTATCAGGACGTGCGGTAGGCCATGACGGCAGCCGACGTCGACCCCGACGCCCTTCGGGCCTTCTCCGGCGACCTCGCCCTCTACGCCACGAAGCAGGCCGACGCGATGGCCGACGTCGCGCGCGAGCTCGAGGCGGTCGAAGCGCACGTCGAGGCGCATGTCCGTCAGTGCATCGAGCGTGAGAGGGCGTGTCTGTGGGCGTTGTACAACTGCCAGGGCAGTGACCCCCCGGTCGACTGCAGCGGCGAGGCCGCGGCGCTCGAGGAGGCGAGGTCGGCCCTGCAGATCGCAGAACGGGGTCTTGCCGAGGTCAAGGCTGCGGGCTACCGGTGGAGCTCCGCGCAGCAGGCCCACGCGCAGCTGCTCGCGACGACCGTGCCCCAGTTGCGGGTCGGGCTTGACCGGCGAGTCACCAGCCTCGACCAGTACAACAGCTGGAGCGTGTCGATCCTCGCCTCGGCCGACCTCCTGCTCGGCGGTCGGTGGCCGCTCCGGGCACCGGAGCGCCCCGAATTCGGCCGCGGCGGCCCGGAGGTGCGGTGATGTCGGCTGACGCGAACGTCGCAGCCCTGGCGCGCAATCTCGCCGACCGGTGGCAGTCGACGCACCAGCGCTGGCGTGACGGCTCCGGGCGCGACTTCGAGGAGCATCACCTGTCACAGTTGCTCGACGAGGCGCGGGCAGTGGCCGAGCAGGCCGAAGCCACGGTCCGCGACGCGCAGGAGGCGGCGCGCCGATCGGGCGCCTAAAGGACGGCGGAGGCCGGACGAACCGGCGGGAGGGCTCGCGTTGGGAAACAAGGGCCAGGTCTACGAGAAGGGCTGGGACGGGGAGTACCGGCCCAAGGAGGGCCTGTTCGGGCCGAAAGAGGCCGAGGTCAAGACCGGCCTCCTGAGCGGCGAGCCCGAGCCGGTCCGCGACTGGGCCGGGAATCAGGTCCACGCCTCGGACGGGTCGCCCCTGTTCAAGGCTGGCGGCGCCAGCTTCGAGGACGCGGCGGCCGAGGGCATCGCCGGCTTCGTGATCATGGTCGTCCTGGCGCTCGTGGCCCTCGGTGCCTGGCTGTTTGCGAAGGTGGTCCGCTGGTGGTGGCCCCGCGCCCTCGCCGCCACACGGCGTGACATCGCCGTTGGTCGGGTCTCGCTCGACAGCGTCGGGCTGTGGCTGCCGGCAACCGGGTTCGTGGCCCTGATCATCGGCTCCATCACCAATTCCGGCACATCGCCGCTCGGGTGGGTTTTGGGCCTGCTCTTCCTCGCGGGCTTCCTCGAGGTCGTCTCGTACGCTGGCCTTCACCTGGTCGATGCCGTCAACGCGCTGCGGGGCGGGCATGGCGCGGTGCGGCCGGTCCTCGGCTGGGGAGCGGCGGCCGGGCTCCTCGCCTGGATGGCAGTCGCGAGCTTCGGCAGTCGAACATCGGGGGCTCTCGGCGCCATCCTCGGGCTCGGAATTCTCGTCGCCCTTGTCGTCGGCGGGGTGTGGGGTGCGCAGGGCCGCCCGGACTGGCTCTCTCAGGCGAAGGCCGCAGCCGCGTCCTCTGCCGCGTCAAGCGAGCCCGTGACCTGGGGCGAGAGTTCAAGCGTGGCGAGTCCGGCGTCGAGCGGCGCTCCCTCCAGCGGGCCCGTGCTCTGGGGCGCTGCGTCGAGCGCCGCTGCCCCGGGTTCGTCGCTCCCGGGGCCGGCATCGGGCGATCTGGCGGACGAGGATCAACGGGACCTCGCGTTCCTGCCGGATGAGGGCTGGCCTGGCGAGGCTGACGCCACCGTTGCGCTCGCACCCTCCGCCGACGAGGCGCTCAAGTTGGCGGAGCCTGCGCCTGCGGCGATGCTCGTCGCGGTGCCAGAGGCGACGGTCGAGGCTCCGCCGGCTGCCGAGGGAGAACCGCAAGACGGCCGGAAACCAGCAGCGCAAGGCGAGCCCGACGACCCGCGCGACCCGCCGTCGCTGGTCGCCGATCCGATCCTCGAACCGCCTCCACCACCCGCGTGGGATTCGCCCGCTACTCCCGGTCAGGCGCCCGCACAGGACGACGGCGACAGTAGCGTCATCGCCTTTCTCGACGACTAGCCAGAATTCGAGCGGCGAGGACCTCAGTCCGCCCAGCCGTCTGGGTTGGACACCGCGTCTTGCGGCTCGCCCAGGGGCAGCGGAGGATCCAGCGCAAATAGAACAAGTGTTCGTGGCGCGCCCGACAGGAGTTGAGCGCGCGGACGCCACATGGATCCGGATCCCAGTTGCTGGACCCTCGGGCGGTCCGCGCGGCGAAATGAGCCGATCCTTATCTGCGGCGGCCTGGTCCGCGCCTGTTCAGCTGAAGTAGAGCGAACTGAACTTGTCGTTGTAGTAGTCGCCGACGTACGACGCCTGGCTCGTCGGGTAGAAGTTGTAGATGAAGCCGCCTGTCGGCGCGTTCTCCCAGAAAGTGCCCCGTTGCCCCGTAGGACTTGAACGAGCTGATCACGTCGTTCCAGCCGATCGTCCCGAGGTACGAGTAGTCCTGCGACAGGGCGCGCTCGTTGCCGAGGAAGCCGCCGTCGACGAAGACGATGACATAGCCCGTCGTCGCCGCGGCAAGGGAGACGCGCGCGCCCCAGCGCTCGATGCGACGGAGCCTGAGGCCCGCGCAGCGGCGGCCGCCTCCATTTCCGCGCCGGATCGGAAGCAGGTCAGAATCGGGTAGTCGAAGTCGTGGCAGGACAGCGTCCGCGCCTCCGCGAGACTGATCGGTTTGCCGTCAAGGACCGCGCGGATCGGCCCCGCCGCTGACGCGGTCCCGGGCGCTGCCGCGGCGAGCAGGACGAGCAGAAGGACGAGACCCAAGGCCCCAGACGAACGCGGCATTCCCCTCACTCCGTCAATGCAGGAAGGACGCGGCCCACATTCGGGCGCGCGCGTGGAGTCGGGTATGGGGCGGTACCCTTCGCTGCGGTGGGGGAATCCCCAGTCGACGCTTGGCGGGGAAGAGAGCAGAGTGCTAGCGCGCTTGCGATACCTGGTCGCGATGACGGCCCTGCTGGTCGGCGTGCTCGGCCTCCTCAGCGCGGCCTTCGGCTCGACAACCGCGAACGTGGCTGGCGACGACACATCCACGGTCGTACTTCGCGTGGTCCCGGGATCGCCGGCATGGCGCGACGGGATCCGGCCAGGGGACGCAATCGTCTCCTTCAGAGACTCGTCCGACCCGGGAGGGTGGTCGATAGTCGTGACCCGCGGAGCGCTCTTGCTCGGCACCTCGGGTGTTGACGAAGACGCTGCCCTGCGGGCGACCGCTCAGTGGGCGGCGGCCGGGCTGCTGCTCGCGCTGCTCGGACTCGTGCTCGTGGTCCGGGGCCGGTTGGTCGGCTTGGCCATGTCGGGCCCGGGCGCAGCACTCGGGGCGATGGCGCTCGTGAGCACCGGGAGCGTCCGAGATCTCGCCATCGGCGGGCTCGCCGCGTTCGCACTCCCGGGCTTCGCGGCAGCGGGCATGCTGGGCGGCTGGCGGGGCCGGGCGGCGGCGTTCCTGGGGGTCGTGCTCTCCCTCGCGTGGGTCGCCTCGGTCCTCGCAATCCCTGCCATGTTCGACCCGCTCGACACCGCGAGGATCCCGATCGCCGGAGCGCTGGCGCTTTGCGGCGCGTCCGCGACGCCCGACTGGACCACGGCTTGTCGCCGGCTCCGCGCGCCCGACGGCCCTCGCGTCTTCGACCTCGTCTGGCTGCCTGCACTGGTGGCCCTTCTCACGGCGGCCGTGATCCTCGCGGGTGTGCACCCGCTCGTCGCCCTGGCGATCCTCGCCGTCGCTGTCGCCGCATACCCGATCACGAGACGGCTTGCGGTCGGAGGCTTCGAGGCGCTCGTTCTGGGGCAACGTGCGGCGGCGGGCAGAGTTCGCGGCCGCGGAGGAGGAGCGCGGGCGCGTCGCCCGCGAGATCCACGACTCTCCGCTCCAGGAGCTCGCGGCAGTGATCCGGCGGCTCGACACGAACCCGGCAGCGGCGGCGGAGACGTCGGCCCTTCGGGACGTGGCCGCTCAGCTGCGCGAGGTTGCGTCGACCCTGCGCTCGCCCGTGCTCGACGACCTCGGTGTCGGGCCTGCGATCGAGGAGCTCGGCGAGGCCCTCGCGGCGGCGTACCCGGAGCGCCGGGTCGTCGTCGAGGTCGACGACTTCACGGCTCGAAGTGGTCGCCCGCCCTCCGAAGTGGAAGTGGCCGCTTTCCGGATCGCGCAGGAGGCGTCCGGCAATGCGCTGAGGCACAGCGCCCGTTCGGTTGTGCGGATATCGGCCACCGTGGACGCCGCCGCCGTCGAGGTGGCGGTGTCGGACAACGGGGCGGGTATCGACCGGGACGCGGTCGCGCAGGCCCGCCGGACGGGCCATTTCGGGCTGGACTCGATGCGCGAGCGGGCCGCGGCTGTCGGCGGCCGTGTCGACATCGACTCGGGCGATGCCGGAACGCAGGTCCGCTTCACGTGGGCGGCGCGCGGATGATGAGGGTCGGCGTCGTCGACGACCACCCCGTCGTCCTCGATGGCCTTGCCGCTGCGCTGTCGCGCGAAGCGGGGGTCGAGGTCGCCTGGAGCGCGGGGGGCGTCGAGGAGGCGCGTGCCCGGCTCGCCGAGCGACGGTGCGACGTCGTGCTTGTCGACGTACGGCTTCCGGACGGGTCCGGGCTCGACCTGGTCGAGCCGCGCGACGACGGCCCCGCGTTCGTCGTGCTCTCGTCGTTCGACCAGCCGCAGTACGCCCGGTCGGCGTTTGAGCGCGGGGCCGCGGGGTTCCTGCTCAAGACCGCGCCGATGGAGGACGTGGTCAGCGCGCTTCGCATCGCAGCCGCTGGAGGTTCGGCGTTCCCGCCCGCCCAGCGAGCCGCGCTCACCGCGGCGCCGGAGCTCTCGCCGCGCGAGCTCTCGATCGTGCGCCTCGTCGCCGAGGGCTGGTCGAACGACGAGGCCGCCGCGCGACTCGACCTGTCGACCAAGACGGTAGAGGTCTACCTCTCCCGCCTGTACGAGCGTTGGGAGGTGTCGACACGCACCGAGCTGGCTCTGCGCGCCGAGCGCGAGGGCTGGCTCGACGACCGCGCAGACCCGCCTCGCCGGCGGTAGGTCGCCCTCAGCCCTCGTCGGCGAGCCTGCGGAGGATGGGGCGGAGTCTTGCCCAGGGGCACCAATCGCGATGCTCGGCGACGGCGCCGCCGGCCCAGAGCGCGCGGATGGCCTCGCACCATGGGCACTCCCCCTGCTCGCCTGTCGGCTCGGTCTCCAGCAGTTCGTCGAGCGTCCTCACGAGCTCAGCCCGCACGGGGACTGTGACGCGATCCATGCCCAGGAGTGTGCCAATCGGAGCCGCACGGCCGGAATTGGGGAGATCCCTCGCCGAGCGTGGGAGCTGCCGATAGGGATCTCCCCAATTGGCGGCCGCGCCCGCCGCCCTGAGGATCGCGGAAGCCGCAGGACGCGTCCCTGTCCAAGGGGGAACGGTTGACCTAGGTGAGGGCGGCGGCCACGCCGTCCCTCACCCCGTGCGGCAACACAGGGGACGATCACGTGACGTGGTGCTCAGGCTTCGGCAAGGTCGAGCATGGCTCACAGGCGCGGGCCGCGAGAGCGCGTGGAGCCGGCCGTCCGCGCGGACGAGGCGTGATCGAGATGACGTCACTCGGCGCCGCGCTCGCGCGGCACGATTGCTGGCGCGCCTCGTGCCCCGCGACCATTCCTGTTGCCCTCGGCCTGGTCTTGGCCTCCTCGGCTGCATGGGCGAGTACCGATCCTCCCGTTCCCCCCGTGTCGACCTTGACGAGGACGCCGGCGTTGGCCGCGGCGCCGCGCGCCGCGGCCGCCCGACTCACGGTGCAGAGCGCGTACCGCAGCTAGGCCGCCCAGATCACCACGCGGCATGCCGCCTTCGGAATCGCGTGGGCCCAAACAGGGAGGGAGCAAGGTGAAACGGCTTCTCCGCTTGATTACAGCGGTGGTACTTGCCGCGGCCTCGACGGCGTTGCCGCAGACGAGCACGGTCGCCCTCGCGGCTGAGTGTCAGCATGACTCTGTCCACTACTATGCCCAGGCATTGTCGGGCTACTCGAACAGCGTCTCCGGCACCGGGGCCTGGACAACGTCCTGGAGCACTTGGTACGTCTCCACATCGAACGGATTCTCGGATGTCGCCGTCTGGCTCTGGGACGACAGCGGGCACTTCCTGGAAGGCGGCTTCTACACCGGTGCCGGCGTCACCGTTCCGTGGACCAACTCAATGCTGCCCTACTACACGCTGGACAACGGTCAGCACGAACACGACTACGCGGGGGATGTGCTGACGACGAACGCCAACACTTGGATGGAAGTCCACGATCAGCCGTCAACGTACTCGACCTACGTCAAGATCCAGTCCTTCTACCTGTATCCGGGCACCTACACGATGCTCACTCCACGCCACAACTTCTCACAAGGCGAGGTTGCGACGAACACCTCGACTTGGATGGGCGGGTCCGGCAGCGGTGAGACCTTCAGCGGTCTTTGGTCGGACTCGGGAGGTTCGTGGCACTACTGGGGCTTTCACAACGACTGCGCCAACACGCCGTACTGGATCAAGAGCGTGAGCTCCGACTCCTGGACCATCGGCGGTCGGTGATGCCGCATCGCCGGACCGTGGCGGTCGCGGCCATCGCGGCGATTGCGGTCGCGGTGGGCGCGAGCGCGATCTACGCGGCGGTCATGAGTCCCCGGTCGCCATCTGCCGCATGCATCGGCGATTACCAGCATGTGGTCGAGGGGAATGACGCGCTCAAAGGCTTCGCGGTCCTCGTCGACGAGGAACTGCCCGCCGGCGCCGTGGACCGTGGCCACGTTCCCGGTCAGCCACCTCAGGCGTACTCGGGGGAGTTCGTCTCCGGCCACGTCAGGGGTTACATCTCTCCCATCGCTGTGAGCGGCCCCGATCGACCGGCGATGAACGCCGCCGCCGCCTCGCTTGGGTACCCGATCGGCTCGTTTCCGCTCGTGCCGCTCGTCGGTCCAGTCGTCCAGCACAATCCTGGGCTGCTTGAGCTCTATGTCACGGAGGCGACATTCAAGTCCACCACGGGGCTCGAGTCATGGCTGGCAATGAAGAAGGCGTCGTTCGTAGATGCAGGCTACGCGGTCAGCCCTGCGCCCGACCCTCGGATAGCGCTGTCCACCACCGGGGTAATGGGGCCGAGCGATGGGCTGCACGAGAAGATCCTGACGTTCGACGTCGCGAATGGCCCAACTGCACTCGAGTTGGACTTTCAGGGCGGGACTGACCTGTCAGCCGATCACGTCGCATCGGTGGTCACCGCCGCGATCGACCGTTTCGCCAACGACTGCACACCGTAGCTTGGAGATCCCCATGCACAATCTCAAGATGGCTGGGTGTCTGGCCGGCGCCGTCCTCATACTTGCCGCCTGCGGCTCCGCTCCGCAAGGCAGCCAGGCTTCAGCCGCCGCCGTTGGAAAGGGGTTCGCGAATCCTATTCCGTGCGGAGTCGGCTCAAGCCAGATCGGCACGATTGCATATCTTGCGCAGGGCTCGAGCGTGCGCGAGGTGGTCGCCCAGGGCTTGACCGTCTCCTCCTTTAAGAAGCACCCCGGGCTCGTGTTCATGGCGCCGCCTTCTGGAGCAAGCGCAGGAGCGGCCCTCGAGGCACTGTCGAGCCGAAGAGTATTCGCGTCACAGGCCCCGGTCACGGCTCAGTCGTCGGATCCGACGCTCGTCTCCTGTGCGTATGACCTCTCAGACAGTCCGCGGGCGGCGGCGCTCGCTCAACTGGCCAGGTCGGCGATCGTCGCCTCAGGGGCTGCCACGCTCCCGCAGGTCAGCAGCGAGGGGGTCGTGACCACAATCAGCGACGATCCTCTGGATCCGTCGAGGAAGGTTGTCGTCGTCAGGATTGTCGGCAGCCCAGTCACGTCGAGCATGCCGGTCAAGGTCATTGCCAGCCAGCTGATCGTCGTCTTGGTCGACCCGTCTGGTTCATCCGTCGACGACATCGGAGCCATCGCCAACTAAGAGCCTCTGAACGAACTCCGCCGCGCGGATCGACCCATCTGTGATGCCATGAAGGAGCGGGCCTCCGCTCCGTGCTGAGACCGGGCGACTACGCTCGGTCCCTCATCCAGCAACAGGGGAGGCCCAGGCGATGGTCTACATCGGAGTGGATCTGCACCGCAAGGTCT
>JAJXUG010000019.1 GCA_021783095.1 Chloroflexota bacterium
CGGCGTGAGCGGCGCGATGTCCGCCTCGCTCGCGTCCAACGGGATCGTCAACGACGTCGAGGCGTACGCGAAGTCCGCGACCATCACCACGACGGCCGGCGACCTCGAGATCACCGCGACCGAGGCAGCGACGATCACCTCGACCTCGACTGCCTCGTCCACCTCGTCCGGCTTCCTGACCATCTCCGGCGGCGGCGCGGCGGCGGGCGCGACGATCGCGACGACGACGAAGGCCTACGCGGACCCGGTCGTGGCGGACGTCAAGGGCGACATTCGCATCGACGCGATCGACACCTCCACGGCGACGACGACCGCGACGGGCAACGTCGACTCGAGTGGCTTTATCTCCCTCTCCGGCGCAGCGACGCTCGCGACCACGACGGTGAAGCCGACCGTCGAGGCCGCCCTTGGCAGCGGCACGACGGCGACCGCCAGCGGCACCATCGCCATCGCGGCCACCCTCGCCGCGACCGCCACCGCCACCGCGGCCGGCGGCAGCTTCAGCGACTCGCTGGGCGGGATCTCGGTGGGCGGGTCATCGGCGACGGCGAGCATCGTGCCGGCGTCGGCCGGGGTGCCGATGGTCAAGAGCGGGATCAGCGCCGGCACCGTCAGCTCGACCGGCGGCTCGATCACGGTCAGCGGCATGTACAACACCGACACCTCGGGGAAGGTCACGAACGGCGAGGGTTCGCAGGCGTTCGCCTACACGGCCTCGGGCGGCTCGCTGTACGCGAATAGCGGCGCCCTGGCGACCGCCGTCGACACGCCGTCCGTGGATGCGTACGTCGACAGCGACGCGACGATCTCGGCGTCTACGACGATCTCGATCGCCTCCTGGTCGGCGGCGTGGGCCCGCGCGACCGCCGCCGGCCGGTCGGGCGGTTTGGTGGGCGTCGGCCAGACCGACTCCGTCGCCACCGCCAGCGGCACGCTAACGGCGCGGATGGACGGCGACATCGCGGGCGGGACGGACCTCGACGTGAAGGCCGAGGGCGCCGACACCGCAAGCGCGACATCGAACGCGGTCTCCGGCGGCCTCTATTCGCACACGGACAACTCGGCCACTGCGAGCGTCGTCCCGAATCTGGACGCGCACATCGCCGCCGGCTCGGTGGTGGACGTCTCAGGGACGATCGCGATCGAGGCGAAGGACGCGCCCGAGGGCGACGCCACCACCAGGGGCGTCTCGAAGGGCTTCATCGGCGTCGGCGCGTCGGTCTCGGCCGTGGTCGTGACGCCGACCGTTCTCGCCTACATCGGCGAGGACTCGACGATCGACGCCGGCTCCGTCTCGGTGACCGCCATCGCCCAGCCGTCGACGACAGAACCGCCGACGTACGAGATCACGGCGGCCGATCCGACGTACGACACGATCACGGTCAGCACCCACGGGCTGCAGACCGGCGACGTGATCGACTACCAAGTCGGCTGCAACGGCGATCCCAGCGTCTGCGACCTGGTCATCGGCGGCCTGGCGTTGACCTACTCCGGCTCGACCGACGCTCGCCAGTACAACGTCCTGAACGTCCTGAGCGGCAGCGCGGTGGACCCGAACAAGCTCGCCCTGGGCGCCCAGTTCGACGCCAGCCTGATCGACCCTGACCGCGAGCTGATCACGTTCGCCACCCCGCACAACCTGGTCGAGGGCGATCACGTCGTCTACCGCCCGAACGACCCGCTCGTCGTCGTCGCAGGGCTCACCCCCGGCCAGGCGTACACCGTCCACGTCATCGACGACACGACCATCCAGCTGGACGTCTCCGGTGCGTACCTGAAGACCTTCACCCCGGGCAGCCTGAGCGTTGATGGCAACGGTCACCTGACGGTCATCACGATCGCCGGAAACGGGTTCACCGCGAACCAGGCGGTGACCTACGTGGCGCCCGCTGCGAAGACGTTCCTCGCCGGCCAGGTGGACGTCGTTTACGTTGCCGCGACCGACGCGACCCCGGCCCACTTCGACCCGAGCGACAACAACATCATCTACTTCTTCGGCGCTACGGAGCCGACCGAATCGACGCCATCCTCGATCGTCTTCGTCGACCACGGCTTCGTCACCGGTGACCTGGTCAAGTACCGCGTCCAGACCTCGGGCGGCGCGGCAATCGGCGGCCTCATCAACGGCGTCGTCTACAAGGTCATCAGGGTCGACGACCACCAGCTCAAGCTCCGCGACACCGCCAGTGGCTCGGTGACATTTACCAAGGCCGTAAAGGACGGCGACGGCAACATCACGACGGCGGCCAGGATGCAGGGGCTGCAGTGGGCTTCCTTCGGGTTCGCCGTCAACCAGTGGATCGTGGTCAGCGGGACGAGCGGCCACAATGGCGAGTACAAGATCACCGCCATCAGCGGTACCACGCTGACGCTCGACGGCGACCCGTTCAGCGGCGCCACCGATGGGGCCGAGAACGCAACGGTGGACGGCCACGATCCGGTCGCCATCTCGTCCTCGAACAGCGAGGTCGTCCACAGCCTGACGAAGGTCGGCAACCTGCCGATCGGCGGCCTCGAGGACGGCAAGACCTACTACGTCAAGGTCTACGACGCAACGGCCGGCAAGTTCCAGCTGACGGCGAGCAAGGCGAGCACGACCCCGATCACGCTCTCCGCGAGCGGGCTCACCTCGACTGCGACCCATCAGATCGGCCCGCAGTACCTCGATCTGCCCGACGACGCGACCGGCCAGCACCAGCTGCGGATCGACATCACCGGCTCTACGGTCGACAAGAGCCACGGGCCGCAGCTGATCGTCGGCCCCGGCGGCGTGCCGCTGGCGGTCCTCCTGCCGCCGCCCGGTGACGGCGTCTCGACGGCCACGTCCAGCGGCTCGGGCGGAGGCTTCTACGGCGCCGCGAAGAACGCCTCCTCGGCCACGATCAACGCCGTCGCCACCGCCTACGTCGCCTCCGCCTCCCTGACGGCGAGCAAGAACGCCGCCGGCGTCGGGGGCAACGTCACCATCTCGGCTCTGTCCGACACCCTGGCGAGTGCCACGACGAGCAACGACACCGCCGGCTTCGTCGGCGACGGGGATGCCTACGCCACGACGACCCAGACGAGCACGACGAAGGCCTACGTCGATGCCGGCACGCTGATCGGCGCGGCCGGCGACGTCAGCATCACGTCCGAGTCCCGCCACTCGACCCTCGGCGGCTCGAACTCGAAGGCGAAGGGCGGCATCAGCCTCGCCAACGCGGACATGACCTCGACGCTCTCCTGGGACACGGAGGCGTACGTCGGCGCCGGCGCGAAGGTCGTCGTCGCCGGCAACGTCCTGGTCCGGACCACGACGGACGTGCCGCGGATCAACACCAGTGCCTTCGCCGACGGCCGCGGCTTCGGAGCGGACGGCGACGCGCACACGGACATCACCGTTTCGCCGGCCAGCAAGGGCCTGGTGACGATCGGCGACAACGCCATCGTCATCGCCCGGAGCCTCGAGCTCGAGAGCCGGACCACACTCGTCCACGTCGACGGCGAGGCGAAGGCGTACGGAGCCGGCGCCTACGGCGAGGCGCACGCGAGGGTCGACGTCTCGATCGCGCCGCTGAACAAGGTCCTCCTGGGCAGTGGCTCGGCGATCACCGGCTACGATGGGATCGACCTGCTGGCGACGTTCTCGAACGTCGACACGTTCGCCAAGACCTACGCGAAGGTGACCGGACTCTTCGGACACCTCGGCTCCGCGGCCAACAACACGACGACGCTGACCTCGAGCGTCGTCGCCGACCCTCGGACGCTCACCCCTCGGGCGACCGTCATCGCCGGGCCGCGCGATCCGAACAACGCATTCCTGGCGCATCCCACCGACGCGAGCCTCTCGACGGCGCTCGACCACCTCGCGCTGTACGCCAAGGTGGCGAACGGCAGCGTCACGATCAGCCACAGCCAGGACTACACGAAGAAGGCCCTCGCGAGCGGCGGCAACGAGGGCTCCGTCACCGGCACCCAGACACGAGGCGTCACCTGGAACGCGGACGTCCACGCGTTCTCCGGCCCCAGCCCCGAGCTCGTGATCCTCGCCGACGGCACGATCGAGAAGGCGGTCAACGTCAGCCTCCGGACGAGCACCAGCAACACGCAGACGACGGGGAAGATCCCGACCGCCGCGACCGAGATCTTCGTCAACGACATCCGCAACGACGACCCGGCACAGGTGTTCTTCAACGTTGATGGCGCCACCATCTCCGGCAGTGGCAGCACCTGGAACTTCAGCGACACCTTCCGCCAGGTCCTGATCACCAACCGCCTCGCCAAGCCGCTGACGATCAACGACATCAGCGTCGTCAACACGACAGTCCAGCCGCTCGTGGACCTCAAGGCGTCCACGGTCGGGCTGACCTTCGACCTCCACCGGACGGCCGCGCCGACCCTGGTCCAGATCGAGAACCTGGCCACCTCCGACGTCCGGCTGAACGGCACCATCGACAACCCGATCGGCGCCACGGTCATCCACGACACCGGCGGCTCGATCCTGGCGATGCGCGCCCGCGACGTCGCCTCGCCGGTCGATCCCATCTCCGGCAACAGCCGCAAGTCACTCGTCCGAACCGCCATCCTCGACGTCCAGGCGACGAACCAGGCGACCGCCCGGAGCATCGGCAGCTCGACGACGCGAGTGAACGTCGACATGGTCTACAGCGCGCACGCCCTGCCTGAGACGACCTTCCGCACGACCGACGTCTCCGCCCTCATGGATGCGATCTTCCTCGGCTCGGGCACCCTCTTCGACGGCGAGCTCGTCCGCTACACCTCGAGCGACCCGCTCGACGGCCTCGAGGACGGCGCGACGTATGTGGTCGTTCGCTCCGTCGACGGAACGCGCATCCAGCTTGCGACGCTGTCCGACGGGACGCTGACGATCGTCGACCTCGACCCGACCACCTCGGGCAGCGACACGATCCACACCCTCACCCCGGTTCGCCACGTCCTGGCCTCGGCCGGCGGGAACATCTACCTCGACCTGCTCGCCAGGCTGCGCCAGGAGGCGACGGTCACGGAGTTCACCGCAACCATCGACTCGATCCACGCCGGCGGCACGATCGACGTGCTGCTCCGCGACGGCATCCAGGAGAGTGGCGCGGCGACGTCAGCGGGCGTCCGTGTCACCACGCTGAACGAGACCGGGTCCGGCGTCAAGGACGCCTCCTTCCTGTCGCGCTTCCGGCCCGACGGCGACCCCACCACGGCCGAGATCGGCGCCTTCGGCGGCGGGACCGTGGCCGGCCGAACGGTGACCTACGACTTCCGCGACACCGACGCGGCTGGCGATCCGACGCAGCCCGGGCTCGTCGCCGGCGGCGACATCGTCCTCGAGGCTGCATCCTGGAGCGACTTCACCGCCGGGCACCGGGTCGACATCCTGGCCCTGACCGAGCTGCACGGTGCGGGTGACGACCTCGAGGGCAGCGGCCACATCGACGTCCGGACGAACGGCTGGATCGGCCGGGCACAGACGCCGCTCGCGGAGATGAACGGCGACCTGCGAGTCGGCCGGATCGAGTCCGCCGACGACGACGTCTTCCTCGCCTCGCCCGAGGCGATCATCGACGAGGAGTCGGACGCCGCGGCGGACGTGATCGGCGTGGACATCACGATGACCGCCGGGACGGGCCTCCTGGTCGGCGGCATCGGCACGCCGGGGGACTTCCTCGAGATCGACGTCGACCGCAACGGCGGGACGGGTGTCCTCGACGCCTTCGATCGGCTGGCGGCCGACACCGACGGCATCTTCCTGACCGACGTCGCCGGCGCCCTCAAGCTGGACACGGTCTGGACGAGCGCCGACGTCTCCCTGGCGACGCTCGGCGGGTCGATCCTCGACGGGCGCAACGGCGGCACGGGCGACGGCGAGGCGAACATCTTCGCCGCGAGCATCGACCTCGACGCGAACGGCAGCGGCGCGAGCATCGGCGCAACGGGGAACGATCTCGAGATCGAGTCCTCGCACGCGGCCGCCGGCGATGTCGGCCTCGAGGCGGCAGGCAGCATCTACGTCACCGAGACCCGCGGCACGCTCCACCTCGTGCTCGCCGAGGCGTTCGGCGGCGATATCCGGATCAGCGTGCGCGACACGGCGACGGACACGCCCGAGCCAGCTGCAGCCACGTTCAGCGGCGGCGTGACGTTCGACGGGACGACGATCACCCGCGCGAGCGGCAGCTTCCTGGATGACGGGTTCGTCCCCGACACGACGCTCCGAATCTCGGGCGGCACGCCGTACGACGGCGACTACACGATCGCGGACGTCACCGCGACCGTCATCACGCTGACGGCCTCGCTGGAGGCCACCCTCGGCGTGACCAGCGACGCGCGGACGGGCGTCACCCTGACGCAGCTGGCCACGCTCGACGAAGACCTCGACCTCCTGCACGACGGGTCGGTGCGCTTCGCGCAGAACGTCCTCAGGACGGTGCCGTCCGGCCGGGTCGCGGCGACCGGGTCGATCACGCTGCAGGTCGGTGACGACGTGGCCCTGCTGCCGAACGCCGTGATCGTGGCCGGCACGACCATCGACATCTACGGCGACTGGACGAACGGCGACGACGGCTACGGGACGACGATCGTCCTGCGCGGCGACATCACCTCGACCCTGACGAGAGTCTGGGGCAACGACGACGTCGACACGTTCCAGCTCGGCTACGGCGGCGACCTCGACGACTTCGTCGTTGGCATGGGCGCGGGCGCTGACGCGCTGGGCGAGGAGGGCTACCTGCACCTGGGCGGCCCGACCCGGATCTACGGCAGCGCGATCGCGCCGGTCTGCGGTGGCGGCACGTGCCTGAGCGCGGGCGACGCGGCGCACGACCCGTCGATCGACGACGGCGAGGACCGCTTCTTCGTCGCCTACCTGCAGTCGATGGACGACGGCGAGGCGCTCACCCTCGACGGCCAGGCCGACACCGACAGCTACGTCGTCTACACGACCGGCAGCCAGGGCGCGTCGCGCGACTACGTCATCAACGTCCTCGACACCGGCGCTCCCGACGACGGCGCCGACACGATCGCGATCTACGGCAACGACAGCGCCCTCAACGGCTACTCCGGGCCCGGCACGCCGTACCCGGTCGACGACATCTTCCTGCTCCGCCGCGTCACCGCCATCGCCGGCGAGACGGCCACGCGGCCGGCCTTCGTCGCCGTGCTCCACGTCGACGCGCTCGCCGACGCGCAGGTCACGGACGCGGCCTTCGACGTCGAGCGCGTGAACTACGACGCCGCGCTCAACGGCCGGCTGATGGTCTACGCCCTGGGCGGCAACGACTACTTCGCGACGGACGACAACAGCGCGGTCACGACGCTCGACGGCGGTCTCGGCAACGACACGTTCCAGATCGGCCAGATCTACGGCCTGGAGCGCGATTCGGCGTCGGTCGTCGCGAACGACGTCTTCGCCACCGTCGCGACGACGCGCGGCTGGCTGAGCGCTGGCACGAGCGAGCCGCTCGTCGCGGTCGGCGACAAGGGCGACGACATCTTCACGGTGTACTCGAACCAGGCGGCGCTGCGGCTCGAGGGCGGAGACGACAACGACCAGTTCGTCGTCCGCGGCTTCGCGCTCGCGGAGACCAGCGGCGGCGAGATCGTCTGGCTGGACGCGACGAACCACATCGCGAAGCCGAGGACCACCTCGGGCTTCTCGACCGCGGCGGAGACCGACATCCGGACGGGCGACGGCCAGAACCAGGTCTCGTACAACATCAACGCGCCGGTCTCGATCGATGGCGGCAACGGGATCGACAAGGTCGTCGTGCTGGGCACCGAGTTCGCCGACCACATCGTCGTCACCGCGACGGCCGTCTACGGCGCCGGCCTGTCGATGAAGTACGCCAACGTCGAGGTCCTCGAGATCGACGGGCTCGAGGGCGACGACATCTTCGACGTGCTCTCGACCGCCGCCGGTGTCGCGACGCGGATCGTCGGCGGGCTCGGCAGCGACATCATCAACGTCGCCGGTGACGTCGCGGGCTCGGTCGTCGCGAGCGGCATCGAGGGCACGAGCGGCGCGATCGGCCATGACGTCTCTTCGAGCGATCCTGCGTACGACGGGCTCGTGGTCGACGGTCTCGACCTGAGCGTGGCGCGGCCGGCCGCGGGCGCCGTGATCGTCACGGAGAGCGACGGCTTCAGCGAGATCCGCGAAGGCGCCGGGAGCGGCGCGATCGACTCGTACACGGTCCGGCTGGCCGCGAAGCCGAGCTGCGGCTCGAGCGTCGCCGACGCCGCGTGCACGGTGTACGTCACCGTGACGGCCGCCATGTCGCCGCAGTCGGAGCAGGGGACCGGCGACACGTTCCTCGTGTCGACGTCGTCGAGCCTGTCCTCGTTCTACCGGACGGTCACCGTCGACGGCGGCACCGAGACGCGGCCCGTGCGCTCGATCGTCCTCGCCTTCACCGGCGCCAACTGGGACACGCCGCAGACGGTGTACGTGTTCGCGGTCGACGACACGCGGGCCGAGGGCGACCGCGTCGTCACCGCGAGCCACTCCGTGCTCCAGCCGGTCTGCGACGCGGCCGACGCGGCCCACTGCTACGACCACGCGACCGTCCGGGACGTCGAGGTCATGGTCCGCGACAACGACCTTGACGCCGTCCAGGTCGTCCAGCTCGATGCCGCCGGGCACACGGACACCCAGACGCTCGTCGTCGAGGGCACGACGACGAGCGAGATGACGGACCAGTTCCGCGTCCGCCTGGCGACCGACCCGGGCGGAACGGTGACCATCCGGCTGACGCCCAGCGACGACCGCATCTGGCTCAGCGGCACGGGCGTCACGACGATCACCGCCCGGGCGCCCGGCGTGCCCGGCGTCTACGAGGTCACCCTCGACTCGTCGAGCTGGCAGACCGGCATCCTGGTCACCGTCCACGCCGCAGACGACTCCGTGCGCCAGGATCCGCGCTCGACGACCATCGCCGTCACGGTCGTCTCGACCCGGTACGCCGGGGCGCTCCCGGCCCGCGTCGACGTGCTCGCGCTCGACGATGACACCGCCGGTCTCGTGGTCATCCCGAGCGGCGGCGGAACGGTGCTGATCGCGGGCGGGACGGGAGACAGCTACCAGCTGCGGCTGACGATGAAGCCGGCGACGGGCACGAGCGTGAAGGTCGCCATCGTCACGGACGGCCAGGCCGACGTCACCGCGGGCGGCCGGGTCGCCTTCGAGGCGATCGGCGGACAGGTCCCGATGCGGCAGTTCACCGGGGACCTCACGATCGCCGGCACGACGGTGACGCGGACGGGCGACTCGGCGGCCGGGAGCTTCCTCGACGAGGGCTTCGCCGCCGGCCAGTCGATCCGGATCCTGCGCGCGAACGGCACGAGCCTGGGCGACTTCACCATCGCCTCGGTCGCGAGCGGCGGGCTCTCGATGACGCTGACGGCCGCGCCGACGGCGGGCAGCTACACGGGCGCGACGATCAGCCGCCTC
Organism: Chloroflexota bacterium; assembly: GCA_021783095.1. GTDB lineage: Bacteria > Chloroflexota > Limnocylindria > Limnocylindrales > CSP1-4 > CAIXZV01. The sequence goes on from JAJXUG010000019.1 coordinate 9,440, forward strand.
GTGATGCGCGGCGTCTGGACCGGCTCCGTCACGTACGACGCGACCGCCGGCGCGCTCACGCGCACGGACGGCAGCAGCTGGCTCGACCAGGGCTTCCTCGAGGGCCAGCTGATCAAGATCGGCGCCGAAGCGACGCTCTACAAGATCCAGTCCATCAGCGGCACGGCGACCGGCAAGCTCGACGTCCTGGCCCTGACGTCCGCCGCGAAGCCGGCCAGCGTGGCGTCCTCGGTGACGGTCACCCAGTGGGCGGCGGTCGTCACCTTCACGGAGGCGAACTGGTCCGAGCTCGTCAGCGTTCCGCTCGTCGCCGACACGTCGTTCACCGTTGCCGCCGGTCACGAGAGCCTGAAGTCGTTCGCCAAGCGGCCACACCTGCTGTCCGGCATCCGCGGCCCGCTGTCCGTCGAGGGCGGCACCACCTCCGCCGACCGCTCGCTGCAGCCTGCGCTCATGCTGCCCGCCGAGCACAACGGTGCCCTCTTCGGGATCGCCTCGCAGCCCGTCGGCGGCGAGGCCCAGCAGGTCGACGTCCTCAACGTCTTCGACGACTCGAGCCGCGAGGACAAGAGCGGCACGATGACCGCGACGGCCCTGACCGGCCTCGGGATGGGCCCGGGCCTCGACTTCACGGCCCAGCTGAACGGCGCGACGATGCCGTTCGGCGAGACGTCGGCCTACCCGGGCGGCATCAGCTACGGCACGATCGTGTTCGCCAACGGGCAGTTCTCGCAGGACGGCTCGACGAGCACGATCGAGGTCCTCGACGTCCTGCTCGGCGAGGGCAACGACCACCTGACGATCAGCGGCACGCTCCAGCCGGGCGGCACGCCCGTCGCGGTCCACGGCGGCCTGACGGTCGTCCACGGCGGCGGCAACCAGTACCTGACCGTCACGGGCTCGATGACGCTTGGCGACGGCACGATCACCCGCGCTGACGGTGTTGCCTGGACCAGTGCCGGGTTCGTTGCCGGCCAGTCGGTCACCGTCTCCGGCGTCACCGGCCAGTTCAAGATCACGACGATCTCGGGCGCGACGCTCACGCTCGCGGGCTTCCCGGGCTCCGGCACGGGCACGCGAACGGTCGCGGTCGTCGACCCCGAGACGCCGGGCGTGCCGCGTGTCGGCGGCGACACGATCACCGTCACCGGTGGCGGCGGGCCGACCTCACCGCTCGTGGTCTACGGCGACACCTCGCAGGACGGCCTCTGGTACAGCGGCGACCCGCGCGTGCTGTCGATGCGCGACTTCGGCACCAAGCCGTACCCGAACATCACCGGCAACGATCCGCGCTTCATCTTCCCGGTCGCCGCGCCGTTCGCCCACGCCGGCAACGACGTCATCGATGCCAGCGCGCTGTTCGCGAGCGTCGCCGTCGGCCCGCTGCCGACGGTCGGCATCGTGGCCTACGGCGGCCCCGGCGACGACGTCATCTACGGCAGCCAGGCCGGCGACTACCTTGCCGGCGGCTCGGGCGACGACACGATCGTCGGCGGCCGCGGCCGCGACCAGATCTACGGCGACAACGGCATCAACGTCGACGTCATCACGCGCGAGCTGACGATCCCGTGGGTGAACGCGAGCGTGCGCACGAACCGCGACGACCTGACGGCCGGACAGGATGTCCTGTACGGCGAGGGGTCGGGTTCGGCGGTCGGCACGGGCAGCGACGGCGACGACGTCATCTTCGGTGACTACGGCAGCGTCACCCAGGCCGTGGCGTCTCCGACGGTCGGCCCGGACGGGTACGTGAACCCGACGGCGCTCGAGCGGATCGAGACCACCGGCTGGATCCGCGACATCACGACGATGCGGCCGGAAGACGGCGCCCATGACGTGATCGCCGGCGGCGTCGGCGACGATCGCGTCCTTGGCGGCAACGGCGCCGACACGATCACCGACGAGGGCGGCACGAACGTCGTCTTCGGCGACCACGGCCACCTCGCCTACGTCGCCGGCACGACCGACGTGACGACGCTGCACCTCGTGGAGAGCATCGACGAGGGCTTCGGCGGCGTCGACGAGATCACGACGGCCGCGGGCAACGACTTCGTCTTCGGCGGCATCGGTGGCGACACGATCACGGCCGGCGCCGGCAACAACATCGTCTTCGGCGACCACGGCCGGGTCACCGGCATCGAGTCAACGGTCGCCAACCGCTCGATCAACGGCGACAGCGCGGCCGACGGGTACCCCGTCCCGGTCCTCGCCCTCGTCGAGGGCTACGTGCCGGCGGGCGGCGAGTACGGCGGTGCCGACACGATCACGACCGGCGCCGGCCACGACATCGTGTTCGGCGGGGCGGGCGGGGACACGATCGTCGCGAACGACGGCGAGACGTCATCGGTCGCCGACGAGAACAACATCGTCTTCGGCGACTACGGCCTGCTCGACTGGGTCGCCACATATACGACCGTCCCGACCGAGAGCGCCAACCACATCGGGTCGACCGACCCGAGCCCGTACAGCCTCGACCACGTCTGGTCGAGCTTCGAGGCCTACGGCGGGGTCGACACGATCACGACCGGGCGCGGCAACGACTTCGTCTTCGGCGGCGTGGGCGCCGACGCCATCAACGCCGGCGCGGGCGACAACATCGTGTTCGGCGACCACGGGCGCATCAGCGGCGTCGCAAGCGAGGCGCGCAACCGGCCGATCTCGGGCGGGACCACGCCGACCGAGTACCCAGTCAAGGTCCTCGCGCTCGTCGAGGCCTACGTGCCGTTCTGCGAGGGCTCGACGACGACGCGCTGTGAGTACGGCGGCGTCGACACGATCATGACCGGCACGGGCGCTGACATCGTGTTCGGCGGCGGGAACACGCCGCTCACGCTGACCGGCGACGTCACGGCGACCGCGACGACGCTGACCCTCGCGACCGGCTCGTGGGCCGCGAGCGGCTTCGCGTTCGGCCAGATCATCACGCTCAACGGGGCGGTCGTCGGTGTCATCCAGTCGCTGTCCGGCGCGGAGATGACGGTCACCGGCTCGCTCACCCCAGGCGCGTACACGGGCGCCATCGTCACCGTCTTCGGCGACACGATCGTCGCCAACGACGGCGAGACCGCCCAGCTGGCCGACGCCAACGACGTCGTGTTCGGCGACTACGGCTTCCTCGACTACACGGCGGCGTTCGCCTTCACAGGGACGACCTGCCCGACGTGCGGCACGAGCCCGGCCGGGCTCGACGAGGTCTGGTCGAGCTTCGAGAGCTCCGGTGGTGCCGATGCGATCACGACCGGGCGCGGCAGCGACCTCCTGTTCGGCGGCGCCGGAAGCGACCTGCTCAACGCCGGTGGCGGCGACAACGTCGTGTTCGGCGATCACGGCCGGGTCACCGGCATCGAGTCAACGGTCGCCAACCGCTCGATCAACGGCGACTTGACGACCGACGACGCCTACCCGGTCGGGACGCTCGCCCTCGTCGAGGGCTACAAGCCGGCGGGCGGCGAGTACGGCGGCGGCGACCAGATCTGGACCGGCACCGGCCACGACATCGTGTTCGGCGGGGCGGGCGGGGACACGATCGTCGCGAACTACGGCGAGGGGACGACCGCGGACCACAACAACGTCGTGTTCGGCGACTACGGCCTGCTCGACTACGTGGCCCAGTTCACGCTCGTCCCGACGAGCGCCGACCACGTCGGTTCGACCGACCCGAGCCCGTACAGCCTCGACCACGTCTGGTCGACGTACGAGGGCTACGGCGGCAACGACCAGATCACCACCGGCCGCGGCAACGACTTCATCTTCGGCGGGCTCGGGACCGACACGATCGTCGCCGGACCGGGCGAGAACATCGTCTTCGGCGACCACGGCCGGGTCAGCGGCGTCGAGTTGAGCGACACGACCATCTACAACCGGCCACTGTCGGAGGCACTCGGCACGACCGAGTACCCGGTCAAGGTCCTGGCTCTCGTCGAGGCGTACGTCCCGCTGTGCGAGGGCTCGACCACCGAGCGCTGCGAGTACGGCGCGGGCGACGACATCACGACGGGCACCGGCCACGACGTGGTGTTCGGTGGGGCCGGTGACGACACGACACCCGACACGATTGTTGCCAACGATGGTGAGACCGCATCGCTGGCCGACGGCAATGACGTGGTCTTCGGCGACTACGGCTTCCTCGACTACACCGCCTCCTGGAACGACAGTCCGGTTAGCCTCGACAAGGTCTGGTCGAGCTTCGAGTCCTTCGGCGGCCACGACCACGTCACCACCGGCCGCGGCAACGACTTCATCTTCGGCGGCGCCGGGATCGACATCATCGGCGCAAGCGACGGCCAGAACATCGTCTTCGGCGACCACGGGCGGATCACCGGCATCGAGTCGGCGACGGACAACCTGCCGATCCTCCCGATCCTCGACGGGACGCTCACCCACGACGACTATCCGATCAAGGTCCTCCGGCTCGTCGAGGGCTACGTACCGACGGGCGGCGAGTACGGCGGCAACGACACGATCACGACGGGCCTCGGGCGCGACATGATCTTCGGCGGCGCCGGCAACGACACGATCGTCGCCAATGATGGCGAGACCCTGGCCAATCCGGCCGCCCTCGACCACAACAACATCGTGTTCGGCGACTACGGCTTCGTCGACTACCTGATCGCCGACCTCCCCGAGAGCGGTGACCCGGCCGACACCACCCGCGACATCGACCGGGTCTGGTCGTTCGACAACTCATACGCGCTCGGCGGTGACGACACGATCACCACCGGCGCGGGCAACGACATCGTCATCGGCGGCACCGGCAGCGACACGATCACCACCGGCGAAGGCAGCAACATCGTCCTCGCCGACAACGGCAGGCTCACCTCGGCGCCGATCGCGAACGCGGCGACGAAGTTCTCGGTGCACGAGTTCGCGATCTGCACGGTGGAGACCATCGGGTTCGACGACGCCGACAGCGGCGACGACACGATCTACGGCGGCACCGGTGCCGATCTGATCTTCGGCGGCGGCGGCGACGACGTCATCTATGCCGACGGGCTCAACGCGACGGTTGGCGGCAACGACCTGATCTTCGGCGACCAGGGCAAGATCACGTGCGCCAACGGCCACACGTACGATCCCGACGACCCGATGAACGGCGTTTGCACGGGCCTCGATTTCGGTGGCCCCTTCGACTTCACCGCCACGAACACGACCGAAACCACGGGCTCGGGCGACGATCTCGTGTACGCGGGGCCCGGCAACGACATCGTCCTGGGCGAGCAGGGCAACGACATCATTTACGGCGAGGACGGCGACGACATCCTGATCGGCGGCTCGAACGTCCCCGACGCGCTGGACGGCGACGACGTCATCGACGGCGGTGCGGGCAACGACGCCATCGCCGGCGACAACGCGACGTGCTGCCGCCTGCCCGCCGACAAGCTCACCGATCCGCGGATGCGGGCGCTCGAGGGCACGGCGATCTACGGCACCAGCGGCACGGACGACGGCCTGGCCCTCGTGACCGTCACCTCGCAGCACGACCCCAATGGCGGCGCGCAGTACGCCGTCACGCTCCTCGACCACAGCGCTACCACACCAGCCACCCTGTTCGGCGACGACTACATCGCTGGCGGTCCAGGCAACGACGAGATCTGGGGCGAGCTGGGCAACGACGTCATCGCGGGCGACGGCTATGTCGACGGCCTGGTCCTCGCGGACTACACGCACAACCTCACGGCAAGCGACGCGCGGCCGGCGTTGCTGCCCGACGGGCCTGACGGAAGCCGGATCGGCGCCTGGCGTGACAGCTCGACCGACACGGCCACCTCGCTCCACGTCAATCCGTCCGTCGAGGCGACGACAGACGGCGACGACTACATCGAGGGCAACGGCGGCGACGACGTCATCTTTGGCGGCCTGGGCCAGGACGACATCGTCGGCGACAGCTCCGACCTGTACGGCCTGACGACCCCGGATCTCCGACCCGCCGGGAGCGACAAGATCTTCGGCGGCGCCGGTACCGCGATCACGCGGAACGACATCGGCGCGGCGGAGATCGACTCGACGGGCCACGCCCTCGACGCCGATGTGATCGCCGGCGACAACGCCGACATCTTCCGGCTGGTCGGCATCTATGGGACCGACTCGGGCACCTACCTGACGTTCAACTACGACACCTACTCGGCGACTCTGAAAATCATCCCGCGCGCCGTCCAGTTCCTCGACTACACGCTGGGCGGTCTTGCCCACGACGCAGCGGCAGGTAGTGACCGTGGCGCCGCCGACGAGATCCACGGCGAGGCCGGCGACGACACGATCTACGGGATGGTCGGCAATGACGTCCTGTTCGGCGAGGGCCAGGACGACGACATCATCGGCGGCTACGGCGACGACTGGATCTCGGGCGGCACGGGCGACGACGGGGTCATCGGCGACGACGGCCGGATCATGACGAGCCGCAACTCGACGGAAGGCGAGCCGCTCTACGGCGTGGCAGGGCTCCGGCAGAGCGATCCCGACCAGAAGACCATCAACGGCGACGTCCTGAATGAGGCCATCTACACGCCCGGCAAGATCCAGACCGCGACGATCAACGTCGCGGGAGTGCTCAAGAAGTTCGTCAACCTGACGCCGTTCAACGTCGATCCGACCGAGATGGATCCGCTCTTCCGGCCCGACGGCGGCTACGACGACATCATCTTCGGCGGGCTCGGCAACGACATGCTGCACGGCGGCTCGGGCGACGACGCGATGTCCGGCGCCGAGGCGCTGGTCGTTTCCTACTCCCAGCTCTACGACGCGGACGGGAATCTGGACGGCATCGTCCGGACCGACTACGGCCACCCGGTCAACCCGGGCGACGTCCTGCGCTGGAACTCCGACGACCTCGGCGGCTGGCACAGCGATCGCACGCGGCGCTCGGGCGAGTTCGCGCTCTACGACGAGTACGACCCGCTCCGCCAGATCCGCCTGAACCCGGACGGCACGGCGAACAAGGACGGCACCGGCCTGCTGTGGTTCCTGGACTTCGTCCCGACCGAGGGCGTCTACGTGGCGGCCGGAACGACCGACCGCGGCGTCCCGTACCCGGCGGCCAACAGCGACGGCGAGGACGCCATCTTCGGCGACCTCGGCAACGACTGGCTCGTCGGCGGGACCGGCCGCGACGACCTGTACGGCGGCTACGGCAACGACCTGCTGAACGCCGACGACGACCAGTCGACCCACGGCGAGCTGAACGACCAGCCCGACACGCAGCCGTCCTACGAGGACCGCGCGTATGGCGGCGCCGGCCGCGACGTCCTGATCGGCAACACCGGGGGCGACCGGCTGATCGACTGGGTCGGCGAGTTCAACAGCTACCTCGTCCCGTTCGCCCCGTACGGCCTGGGCACCGTGAGCCGGACGCTCCAGCCGCAGATGGCCGAGTTCCTGTACGCCCTGTCCGCGAGCGACGGCGCCGACCCGACGCGGGCCGGGGACGAGGGCTGGACCGACCCGGCCCGCAACGGCGAGCCGTGGGGCGAGCTCGGCGTCGTCCGCCAGAAGGACCCCGACTGGAAGGCGCAGACCGGCGGCCCGACCGACCCGCAGGCCGGCAACATCCCCGGCGGCAAGCGCGACGTCCTGCGCAGCGCGAACTTCAACGACGGGAGCCTCCAGGGCTTCGCGGTCGACTCGGGGAGCTGGGAGGTCAGCTCGGCGTCGCTCAAGGTCAGCGCCTCGTCGCTCCACGGCGACGCGGCCGCCGTCTTCGACCTGCCCGAGTACCTGCCGGCGTACTTCGAGGTCCAGGCGGCGATCAGCGTGGTCAAGCCGACGGCCGGCTGGAACGCCAACGGCTTCATCATCTTCGACTACGCAGGCCCCTACGACTTCAAGTTCGCCGGCATCGACTCGTCGATCAACAAGCTCGTCATGGGTCACCGCGACGCGAGCGGCTGGGTGTACGACCGCCAGACGCCGTTCCTGGCCAAGTGGGGCACCTTCTACAACATGCTGCTGTCGGTCAACGGGGCCACAGCCACGCTCATCGTCGACAACCAGGCGGTCTTCTCCTACACGTACGTGCCGCGCCTCGTGGATGGCTTCAGCTACGGCCTGAACTACGGCTTCGTCGGCTTCGGATCGAACAACTCGCGCGGCACCTTCGACAACCTCAGCGTGAAGACGCTCCCGCCGCAGATCACGTACGACCACAGCGTCGAGTTCGACACGGCCTCGCCCGACGTCTTCACCGGACCGTCGAGCGGGAGCTGGTCGGTCAGCGATGGCCGGATGCGCGGGAGCGCAGGCTCGAGCGGCGCAGGCTTCGCGCTCGCCGACGTCGGCCTCGAGAACGGGCTGACCACCAGCTCGTACCTGCGGTTCGACGTCACGGTGAACACGGCGGGCGTCGCGGGCCTCACATTCGACGTCTACGCTGCCGACGACCTCAAGTTCGCGGCCCTCGATGTGCCCGGCCAACGGATCGTCGTCGGCCACGTCGATCCTCGGCGCGGCCTCGTCGTGCAGACGGCCTTCCCGGTCGCCCTGACGGCCGGGCTCGACTACGCGCTCTCGCTCACGCTCAAGGGCGACACGGTCACGGTCTCGCTGGACGACGTGATCGTCGGCACCTTCACGTTCAACGCCGCGATCGTCGACGGCGCGTTCGGCCTGTTCACCATGGATGGCGGTGCGTTTGACAGCATCCGCATCCGGACCGACGACGAGTCGTTCCCGCCGCCGGCGATCCCGACGGTCACGATCGACGACCTGCGGGTCACCGAGGGCAACGGCGGGACGACCACCGCGGAGATCACCGTCAACCTGTCGCCGGTGGGGACCGGCGTGGTCACGGTCCCGTGGACGACCGTGGACGGGACGGCCACGGCCGGCGCCGACTACATCGCCGCGAGCGGGGTCCTGACCTTCCAGCCGGGCGAGACCCAGAAGGTCATCAGCATCTCGATCATCGGTGACACCGTGATGGAGCCGGACGAGCGGTTCACGATCCGGCTCGGGACGCCGGTGGGCGCGGAGGTCGGCCGGGCGATGGCGACGGTCACGATCCGCAATGACGATGTGGCTGTGGCGGCGTCGGTGGGCATCGCCGACGCGAGCGTGACCGAGGGCAACAGCGGCACGAAGACCGTGACCCTCACGCTGACGCTGTCCGCGCCCGCCTCGACGTCAACGAGCGTCGCCTGGGCGACGGCCGACGGGACGGCGAGGTCCGGCACGGACTATGTCGCGGCGAACGGCCTCGTGGCGTTCGCGGCGGGCTCGACCTCGGCGACGATCACGATCACCATCCTCGGCGACACGGTGTACGAGGGCGACGAGACGTTCAGCGTCGTACTCTCGAACGCGGTCGGCCTCACCATCGACAAGGGCACCGCGACGGTCACGATCGTGAACGACGACGCCCCGCCGGCCCTGCCGGTCGTGTCGCTCGGCGCGACCGACCCGAACGCCGCCGAGGCGGGCGCGGATCCCGGCGTGTTCACGGTCACCCGCTCCGCGAACCTCAGCGGCTCGCTGGTCGTCAGGCTGACCTGGGGCGGAACGGCGAGCTACGGGACCGACTACACCGCCACCGCCTCGGGCGGGACGCTCTCGGCCGACCGCTCGACCATCACCCTGGCCGACGGTGTCGCGACGGCCATCATCACGATCACGCCGGTCGACGACACGTTGGCCGAGGGGACGGAGACCGCGACGCTGGCTCTGTCGACCGACGCGGCCTACACGACGACGGCCCCGACGTCCGGCACCGTTTCCATCGTCGACAACGACACGCCGCCGCCGAGCACGCCGACCATCTCCATCGACGACGCCACGGTGACCGAGGGCGACAAGACGACGACGATCAAGCTCACCGTCACGCTGTCGGCGAAGTCGAGCACCGCGATCACCGTCGCCTGGACGGCCGTCTCCGGGACCGCGATGGCGGGCACCGACTTCAAGGCCGCGTCCGGCACGATCAAGTTCGCGGCGGGCGCGACGACGGCGACGATCTCGATCTCGATCCTGGGCGACCGCATCATCGAACCGACCGAGACGTTCACGGTCGTCCTCTCGAACCCCACCGGCGGCGCGACGCTGGCGAAGGCCATCGCGACGGTCACGATCCTCGACAACGACGGCAAGCTCACCGCCGCGGCCGCCGGCTCCGGGTCGACGACCACGCTCAGCGTCTCGGCCGCGGAACCCGTGCTCGCGGCCGCGCTCGACGACCTTCGCGCCGCCGGGCTGGACGTCGACGCCCTGGGGCCGATCGAGCTCCGGATCGAGCCCCTGGCGGGTCTGGACCTCGGCGAGGTCGATGGCGGGGCGATCGTCCTCGACACGGATGCCGCGGGCTGGGGCTGGTCCACCGGACTGGCTGCGGTCGAGCCTGGCCGGATGGACCTCTACTCGGTCCTCCTCCATGAGGTCGGCCACCTGCTGGGCTTCCAGCACGGCGCGACGGGCTCCATGCGCGAGGTCATGGAGCCGAGCCTCATTCCGGGGATCCGCGTCGTTCTCCCGCCGCTGTCGTCGAACCTCGCGATTCGGCCGGCGGCAGGGCACCTGGTCACCCCGCCGGTGGCCGTCAGGCGTGCAGCCTGGGCGACCGCTCCCGCCGCCCGCGTGCTGCCGTCCCCAAAGCGGGCTCCCTCAGGCTGGCCGGAGGTGCTCACCGTCGGCCTCGGCCTGATGGTCAGCTCCCGGCGCCTGGCTGCAGCGGCGCGTCGGACCCCGATCCGCGTGACGACGAGCTGGCAGCAGCGGACTGTCGAGGCAGCGCGCAGAGGCACTTGATCAGGTACCGCGATGGCGCTGTCGCAGTCGGGGAGGCCAATCCCGGTACGTCCAAGCCGCGGCTGTGGGGATCCCTCCGCGAAACCGCGCGCGGAACCGGCCAAGGCCGCTGGTTCACGGGAATGCGGTCCCGAGGCACCGCATGCAGCGGCGCCAACGCGCGGCGACGTCATCGTCGCCTCGTCTTCAGCCCGGTTCCTCGCGGCGGACCGTCGTGACCCGATCGATGCTCCGGTCAAACGATGCGATGATGCCGATCCGGGTTCGCTCCGCACTCGCGACTAGGTAGGCGTCGGCGAGGAGGCGAGTCGCCCGTGCGGTCAGCTCCGGCGGATCGCCAGTGAGGTGCCGGATCAGGACACTTTCCGCGAGGTTGCGCGCCCAGGCTTCGGAAAGCCCCAGCCCCCGATGTCTCGCATCGAGGGTGTGCCGTTCCCTGCGACGGGCGTGCGGCAGTAGCACGCATTGCGCTGGCAGCGATCCCGAGCGCGCTGTTGGAGCTGTGGAACGCCGCGCCGTGCGCCGGGGTGGCGTCGCCGTTTGCCGTGAGGCGCTACGATCACGGCCCAGGATGGAGGCGCGTGCATGACCCGGGTCCTTGTCGTCCAGCGCGACCAGGCGGTCGCAGAGCAGATGGCCGCCAGCCTTCGCGGTGCGGGCTACGAGGCCGAGCTCTGCGGTGGGCCGGGACGGGAGCCGTGCCCTGTCATCGCCGACATGCCCTGCCCGCTCGTCGACCGCGCGGACGTCCTCGTCTACGACTCCTGGGTCGCCGGTGACGCCGTCGGCGGGCACGAGCTCGTCGCCGCGCTCCGCGAGCTCTACGTCGACCTCCCGGTCGTGCTCACCTCCGTCGACCAGTCGGTCGACTGGGCGGAGCGCGAAGGCCCGCACCGGGTGGTCCCGCTGGGCAGCCGGCCGAACGACACGGAGCTGATCGAGGCCGTCGAGGTCGCCCTCGGCGACCAGGGCATGGCCGTCTGAGCTCGATCGTCTCAGGGTCAGGTCCGCGAGCGGCCCGGCCTGGAGCGGCGTCCGCCCCCAGCCGGTGATGCCGCCGAGGTGGAGGAACCGGTGGAACAGTCCTTTCAGGCCGAGATGCTGGGCCAGCGTAGTCGGCAGCAGCCCGGCATCGGCCACCTGTGGCGCATCGGTCCAGACCACGCTGATCCGGTCGACGGTATGGGAGGATCGCGTCCGGCAGGTGCTCCTTTGTGTGGGTCCGATGGACTGTGCGCAACGCCATCATTCCCGGCCGGATGGGAATCTGTTCGCCTGTCCCGGATCGTGAAAATGGGAGGTTCGGTAGATCCGGGCTGAATCGGCAGGCGGGCCTTGACGCAACTCGGTACCATCCGTGCTAGTGAAATCGCTATCAGTCACCTCCCGCGCCGCGCACAAACCGGCCACGATCAAAGACGTCGCGGCCCGGGCAGGCGTCTCGATGGCTACGGTGTCGCGGTTCCTCAACGGCAACCGGGTCCGGGAGGCCCAGCGCATCGGCGAGGCGATCGAGGCGCTGACGTTCCGGCCGAACCAGCTCGCCCGGAGTCTGAAGTCGGGCTCCACGCAAACCATCGGCGTGTTGGTGCCGGACATCTCGAACCCGTTCTTCGCGGACATCGTGAAGGGCATCGAGTCCGTCATGCGGGCCGGCGAATACAGTCTGCTCCTCTGCAACACCGACGAGAACGTTGAGCGGGAGCGGACAGTCATCAACCTCCTGCTGCAGAAGCAGGTCGACGGGATCCTGATGGCCCCTGCGACGGAGTGGTCGGACGCGCCGCTCATGCTCCGTGCGCGCCACGTCCCGGTCGTGCTCATCGATCGGCGGATCGAGGCTGATGACTTCGACGTGGTGCTGGTGGACAACGTCAACGGTGCTGCCCAGGCGGCCGAGTATCTGGTTTCGCTGGGCCATGAGCGGATCGCGATGGTCTCGGGCCCGCTCGACACCACGCCGGGACGGGAGCGGTACGAGGGGTTTCTTCAGGGACTTCGGGCCACAGGCCACGAACTCGATGAGCGCTACCTGGAGGTAGCGGACTTCCGCGAGGACGGCGGCTACCAAGCCGCCCTGCGTCGGTTGGCCATGCAGCCGGCACCCACCGCCATCTTTGTGTCGAATAATCTGATGTCGGTCGGCGCCCTCCGCGCTATCTACAACCTGGGGATCCGTATCCCCTCGGAGATCTCGTTTGTCGGCTTCGACGATCTCGCGCTGGCCGAGCTCACCTCCCCGCCCCTCACGGTGATCTCCCGCCCGAGCACAGAGCAGGGCGTGCTCGCGATGCGCCTGCTGAAGTTTCGGATGGAGGACACGGCGGAGGCCGCGCCCCGGAAGATTGTGCTCGAAACCCGCCTGACGGTCCGAGGGTCGTGCGCGAGCCCGCCGGCCGAACCGACCCTGGCAGGCGGACTCGCGTTGTCAACGGGCGCCCCGGCCCGCGGGGTCGTAGGCGGTCCCCAAAGGGCGCACGAACCGGCGTCGACCGGGACACTGTGACCGGATCGTTTCCGGCACGGCTGGAGGCACGGGATGGTCAAGCTGATTGCGCTGTTGAAGCGGAAGCCCAACCTGACGCGACAAGAGTTTGAACGGCGCTGGCTGGAGGAGCACACACAGATCTCGGGGCGGCTTCCGGGACTGCTTGCCTACCGGATCAACCTGGCCACCGGCCGCCAACCGGAGGGCAGCGAGGCGGAGCCGATCTATGACGGCACGGCCGAAATGTGGTGGGAGAGCATCGATGCCATGGAGAACGCCTTCGAGAGCGCGATCGGGGTCGCCGCGGGCGCCGACGCCGACCAGTTCGCCGATGTCAGAATCCACGTATATACCGACGAGCACGTCATCATTCCGGGTCCGACAGACGCCGCCTGACGAGGCGGCATGGGCCCGTCCGTCGCATTGATCGCGAGGTGAGCAGATCCCATGGCGAGCCAGCCCCGCATCTGCGTCGTCGGCAGCTGCATGATCGACCTGATCTCAAGAGTCCCGCGGCTGCCGACGCTGGGGGAGACGCTGATGGGGCACTCCTTCCACATGGGATACGGCGGCAAGGGCGCGAACCAGGCCACGGCCGCCGCCAAGCTCGGCGCCCGTGTGTCGATGGTCGCCAGGGTCGGCAACGACGTCTTCGGCGAGGGGACCCTTGAGAACTTCCACTCTCATGGCATCGACACCCGGTTTGTGCTGGTGGACCGCGAGCGGTTCTCGGGTGTCGCGCCGATCTTTGTGGACGACCACGCCGCGAACGTGATTGTCATCGTCCCGGGAGCGAACTTCGGCCTCACGCCCGACGACGTCCGCGCCGCCCGCTCCGAGATCGGCCAGGCGGACGTCATCTGTTGTCAGCTCGAAGTCCCCGTGGAGACGACCCTGGAGGCGCTTCGAATCGCGCGCGATGCGGGTGTCACGACAATCCTGAACCCCGCCCCAGCAGCACCGCTGCCGGACGAGCTCCTGTCCCTCGTCGATATCTGCGTGCCGAACGAGGTCGAGATCCAGATGCTCACCGGTCACTCCGCGCAGACGATCGAGGACGCCGAGCGCGCGGCGCAGGTCCTTCGCGCGCGGGGACCCCGCGACGTGATCGTCACCCTGGGAAGCCGCGGCTCGCTCATTGCGACCGCCGAAGCTGGCCACCATGTGCCGGCGGTGCCGGTGGACGCCGTGGATCCGACAGGCGCGGGCGACGAGTTTATCGGGGCCCTGGCGGTGTTCTTGGCCGAAGGCCGCCCGATGGCAGAGGCGGTGCGGGGGGCTGGCGCCGCCGCTGCATTGTCGGTCACCCGCATCGGAACCCAGGTCTCGTTTCCGCCTCGAGAGGAACTCGATAGGTTCCTGAGGTCGCACGAATCGCAAGCCTGACAGACCGTCGTCAGCGGTCGACCCCCTTGACGACCGGGATAAGCTCGCCAAGTGAAATCGATATGGGTAATCGATCTCACCTCCGGCCTACGATAGGAGTGATGGGGTGTCCCGCGTCACGCTGAAACATCTCGCGAGGTCCTTCGGGCCGGTGGTAGCCGTTCGAGACTTGTCGCTCGAGATCCCCGACGGCACCCTGCTCTGCCTTCTCGGACCGTCAGGCAGTGGCAAGACCACGACCCTGCGCCTCATTGCCGGGTTGGAGCGGCCCGACAGCGGTGAGATCTGGCTGGACGAAGACGAGATCACCGGCCTCGAACCCAGAGACAGGCACGTCGGCGTGATGTTCCAAGGATACGCGCTGTACCCTCAAATGTCGGTAGAGGACAATATCGCCTACCCCCTCAAGGTGCGGGGCACGCCGCGGGCCGAGCGAGGCGCCAGGGTCGCAGAGGTCGCTCGCCTCCTCGAGATCGACGGGCTGCTGGGCCGAGGCGTGCAGGAGATATCCGGGGGCCAGCAGCAACGGGTCGCACTCGCGCGGGCGATCGTCCAGCGGCCGCGGTTGTTCTTGCTCGATGAGCCGATCTCCAACCTCGACGCGGTCTTGCGCAGCACCATGCGCGCCGAGATTCGTCGTCTTCAGAAGATGCTGGGGGCGACGACTGTGGTGGTCAGCCACGACCAACTGGACGCGCTCGCGATGGCCGATCTGATCGCGATCATGAAGGACGGCGTGATCCAGCAGCTGGGCACGCCCGACGACGTTTATGACCGGCCGACCAACACGTTCGTGGCGCGGTTCATCGGCGAGCCCCAGATGAACCTGCTGCCGGCCACCATCGAGCCGCGTGACGGCCTTGTCGGGGCGCGCGTTCTAGGCCACTGGCTGTCAGTGACGGACCAAGCACGAGGCGGGTTGGCGTCGGCGACCGCGCCCGAGGTTCGGCTGGGAGTCAGGCCCCGCGCGATACGCATCCATCGGGACGCCGCTCCCGACCGCATCGGAGCCACGGTCTATCTCGCGGCGCCGGAGGGATCGCGCGTGATCTATCAGTTCCAGATCGACGGGAGCCGACTCACGGTCCAGGCCGAGCCGGAGTTCCGCCTGAGGGAAGGGGAGGAGGTGCACCTGGAACTTCGGCCAGAGTCGCTCCATTTCTTCGCTACGGGTTCGGATGTCGGAGCCCGACTAGCGTGATCGTGTCTGGAGGAGGCCCGCGATGATGGATACCGCACCGATGAGTCGACGTCGATTCATAACCTTGGGCGCCCGGGCGGGTGCCGCCGTCGCCGTGGGCGGTGCGGCGGCCGGGCTAGTCGAAGCTTGCGCCAGTTCGCCGACCGCCTCGGCCGGCACGAGCGCCCCGTCAGGCACCGTCGCGGTCGAGATCGACGAGGGCCAGAACGCCAGCCCGTTCCAGTGGTTCAACGCCGACATGAACTCCAAGTTCGGGGCGACCACCAACATCGTCGGCCTGCCGTTCGTGGGCCAGTACGAGAAGATCGTCTCCGAGATGATGACGCGCAGCAGCGTCTACGACGTGCTGGTGTTTCCGCCCCAGATGCTCGGCGACTTCGTCAGCAACGGCTTCCTGACCCCCCTGTCGGATCTGGGCAAGGAGTCGGATTTCAACCTGGCTGACGTCCTGCCCGCCTACCGCGATCCCAACCTGCGTCGCAACGGCAAGCTCTATGCCGCCACCTACGACGGCGACATCCTGCAGATGACGTACCGGAAGGACATCTTCGACGCGGCCGGGATCACACAGCTGCCGCAGACATGGGACGACTACGTCAGCCTCGCGAAGGAACTGCACAAACCCCCCGCGCAGTACGGCAACGCGTTCCTGGCAGCGCGCGGTTTCAGCTATGGGTGGTTCATAAACATCTTCGCGGCTCTGGGCGGCAAATGGTTCACGCCTGACATGAAGCCCGCGATCAACACCGATCAGGGTGTCCAGGCCCTTCAAACCCTGGTCAACCTCAAGCAATATGCACCCCCCAACATCTTGCAGATCGGCTATCCAGAGCTCAACGAGGCCTACCTGAACGGATCCACTGCGATGGTGGTGCAGTGGGACGACCTTGCCCTGAAGGCGGAGGATCCGAGCCAGAGCAAGGTGGTCGGCAAGAACGCGTATGCCCCGTGCCCGGTGCGGAGCTACATGCTCTACGGGAGGGTGATGGCTGTCTCCGCGTTCTCGAAGAACCAGCAGAACGCCTACAAGGTCATCCAGTACATGAACAGTTCCGACGTCAGCATCAAGGACGTCTACGACCCCAAGGCAGGCGAGGACCCCTTCCGCCTGTCGCATCTCGATCCGACCAAGGTCAAGGACCACCTCGGCACGGCGTCGATGCCGCCGGCGCAGGCCCAGAGTTATGTCTCCGCGATCAAGGCTGGCCTGACCACGGGCTATCCGGAGCTGTCGATCCCCGGCGCCCCTCGGTACCTGGACATCCTAGATCTGTTCGTGAGCGAGGCGCTGGCTGGGAGCCTCACGCCGTCCCAGGCCCTGACTCAGGCCGCTTCCGAGTGGGACAACATCACCTCGTCGCTTGGTCAGGACAACCAAGTCAAGGCCTACGCTGACTGGGTCAACAGCTTCCACGCGGCAGGCGTGAGTTACTGATCCGGGAAGGCAGGTAACGCTGGCGCACGAGGGAGTTCCGATGACAGCACTCGCGCGTCGCCGTTCACGATGGTCGGGAGGGCGGCGCTTCGCCCTCCTGGCCGTTCTGCCCGCGACTCTCGTTCTCGTCGCGCTGAGCATCTTTCCGCTGCTCTACTCCCTGCGACTCTCGTTCACCGACCAACAGCTGCTTTCGCTCCTACCGGCGCGTTTCGTTGGTCTCGCCAACTATGCCCAGCTGCTCCAGGACCGCCTGTTTTGGAGCAGCCTGCTGGTCACCGCCGCCTTCGCGGCCTCCGTCGTGACCGTGCAGCTAGGAGTCGGGCTGGCTCTCGCGCTCGCGCTTCGCCGGATGCCTCGGTACCAGCAGTTTCTCGCGACCCTGCTGCTCATCCCCAGCATCCTCTCGTCGTCGGTCGCCTCGTTCCAGTGGCGATCGCTGTTCGACTACAGCTCGGGCCCATTGAACTTCTTCCTCGGCGCGCTGCACCTTCCACTCCTTGCTTGGACCGCTGACCCACGACTGGCACTGCCGTCGCTGATCCTCGTGGACTTCTGGCAATGGACGCCGTTCGTGACGCTCCTCCTGCTGGCAGGGCTCCACGCGCTCCCAGCGCCGGTCTTCGAGGCGGCGCGCGTAGACGGGTCGACAGGATGGCAGCTCCTGCGCTACCAGACCCTGCCCTTGCTGCGGCGCGTCATCGCGATCACGGTGATCCTTCGGCTCATCGGGGCGTTCAAGGTGTTCGACATCATCTACGTGCTGACGGCCGGCGGTCCCGGCTCAACGACCGAAAGCCTCGCCTTCTACAACTACGTGCAAGGGTTCCGATACTTCAGCGTTGGCTATAGCGCGGCCATGTCGTACGTCAGTGTGATCCTCGTGATCGTCCTGGCACGTGCAATCCTTGGGTACATGGAGCGACCGGTCGGCCGCGCCGCCGCTCCCGACGCGACCGGCGAGGCGGCGGTATGAGCCGCGCGGCGGTAACGCCTCCGGGGCCCGCCGGGCCCCCGTTCCCGCGATCGGTGGCCCGCGGTCGAGCAGGCCTCTGGGCGTCCATCGTGGGCGTGGCGATCGGGCTGCTCTTCTTCCTATTCCCCGTCTACTGGATGCTCGTCACGTCCGTGAAGCCGCCGAGCGAGTGGCTCACGAACCCGCCGGTGTTCATCCCCGACCAGCTGTATTTTCAGAATTACACGGACGCCCTCTTCAACTGGGGTGGCCTTAAGGGTCTGGTGGATAGTGGGTTCGTCGCAGTCAGCGCCACGGCGATCGGCATGGTGCTGGGGACGCTTGCGGCGTACGCTCTGGCGCGCTTCCGCATCGGCGGCACGAACCTGTCGTTCTTCATCCTCAGCCTGCTGTTCATGCCACCGGTCGCCATCGGGATCCCGATGTTCCTCTTCTGGTCCGCCCTCGGACTCGTCGATACGCACCTCGCTCTGGTAGTGCAGTATCTGACGTTCACCATCCCGTTCGTCGCGTGGGTCATGAAGGGCTTCTTCGAGGACCTGCCGGTGGATCGCGAGGAATCGGCGCTGGTCAACGGCGCGAGCCGGCTGCGGGCGTTCTGGGACGTGGTGCTGCCGAACGCCCGGCCAGCGCTGGTGGCCACAGCCCTGCTCGCGTTCATCTTCAATTGGAACGAGTTCAGCATCGCCGTCCTGCTATCGCGCGGCCGCGTCACGACGCTCCCGTTCATCCTCCCAACGATGATGGAGTCGCACTACGTGCTATGGGGCGACATCGCCGCCATGGCCGCCCTCGGCGCGCTACCCGTGGTGATCATCGCGTTTCTCCTTCAGCGATACCTGGTACGGGGGCTCTCCTTCGGCGCAATCCGCAGCGAGTAGCTCGACAGGGGCGGGCAGCGCTCGGCCCCATAGCGTCCGTAGCGCGCAGGGAAGGCGGTCGCTGACCGACTCCGAAGCATCGCCCAGGGCAGGCGACCCGGCCCGTGTAGCAGTGAACGGTCGGCCGACTTGACGCGCCGACGAAGCAGTCCGTCAGGACCCCGCTGCCGTCGGGTCCGTCGGTCCCGCGTCCGCGCCGCCTTGATCGCCCGACGTCGCGCCCGCGGCCGTCGCGGCCGCCAAGGCCGGCCGATACGGGGCCCGGAGTGCGCCGGCCTCCGTCAGGATGGCGGCCAGGAGCTCCGCGGGGACGACGTCGACGGATGGGTTGACTGCCCACGCACCCTCCGGCGCGATTCGCCGCCCGCCCAGCGAAAGCAGCTCGGCTCCCGGACGCGGCTCGGCCCGCAGCGCGCCACCGTCCTCAGCCTCCGCATCGAAGGTGGAAATGGGTGCGGTGACGATGAACGGGATGGCGTGCCGTTCGGCGACGACCGCGAGCCCATAGCTCCCCGGATCGCAGGTGATGTCGCCGTTGCGGGCGACCGCCTCCACGCCGACGATGACGACATCGACCCCGCCTCGGGCCAGGAGGCCTGCTGCCGCGCCGTCGGCGACCAGCACGAACGGGACTCCGGCCCGGGCGAGCTCCCAAGCCACCAGTCGGGCACCAGCCAGCCAGGGCCGGCTCTCGGCCACAAGGACGTGCACGGCGCCCCCGCCGTCGTGGACTGCGCCAACTACGGCGAGCGCAGTGCCCGCCTGCCCACCGGCGAGCGCGCCGATGCTGCCGATCGTCAGGATGCGGAGTGCGCCCCTCGCCGCGCCTGCCCGATCCGCCGCGAGGAGCGCCGCGCCGTGGGCGACAAGGCGGTCGTGTCCCCTAAGCGCCTCGCTGATGATCGCCTCGGCCTCGTGGCGGAGGGCCGCGGCCACGCTGGCGCCATCCTCCCGACGTTCGCCGAGGGCGGCGAAGCGGGCCAGCATCCGGTCCATCGCGTTGCGCACCGGCGCCGCGGTCGGGGCCGCGTTCCGGAGCAGGTTCGCGGTCGCGGAGAGGATCGCGCGGCGCACGTTCGGCGACGCGAGGATCGAGCGTCGGGCGGTGAGGGCGAGCCCGCACGCGGCCACCTGGCCAAGCAGCGGAGCGCCGCGGACGACGGACTCTCGGACCGCCCGGGCGACGTCCTCGCCGGAGAGGCAGACGATCTCGACGAGTTCATCGGGAAGCCGGCGCTGGTCCAGCAGGACCACCTGCTCCGGCTCGAGGCGGAAGGCGCTCCGGAACCCGGCGGATGGGTCGCCGGGCGCTGCGCCCGTGACGGCGACCCGTGCCGGCGGCGCATCGGTGGGCCCGAGGAGCGCGCCTGCCATCCCGCCCGAAGTCTCGCGCAGGGCCCCGGCCCCCTCGACGACAGTGGCCGCGGTCCTCATCGCCTCGGTCGCGAACGATCGGAAGAACCGCCGGCGGTCCAGCCGGCGCGCCTCTTCGGACTCGACTGCCGGGGCTACGGGC
Source organism: Chloroflexota bacterium (assembly GCA_021783095.1). Classification (GTDB taxonomy): domain Bacteria; phylum Chloroflexota; class Limnocylindria; order Limnocylindrales; family CSP1-4; genus CAIXZV01. The sequence goes on from JAJXUG010000019.1 coordinate 30,051, forward strand.
GAGATCGCGCCGGGCGCGGGCGACTCGGGCGCGGGACGCCGCTCGTCGGTCACCGAACAACCCCCTGACGGGCTGGCGTTAGTATGGGATGACGGAGGAGAGTGCGTACCCGGCGAGGCGGTCGCGCGTACCCCAACGTCTGGGCCAGAACGCGAACCGCTGCCCGATCCAGTAGCAGCCTTCCGTGCGCTTCCTGGCCAATGGGTGCGTTCTGGATGGTGCCGTCAGCGATCCGAGACGGCTCCACCATTGCCCAAGGCATGACGAATCCAGCGTGCAGCGCCCGTGACCGCCATCCATCGGCCACGCGCAGAGGCTTCCGGAAGGTCTGCCCGTCGAGTGTCGACTTGTTCGGCGAGAGAGGGCTGTGTCGACCGTGGGTCAGGCACATGAACCGTGACGAATCCATGGATCGCCTCGTAGCCCGGACGAGATGTGTCAGATGCGGCGAGGCCGCGTCGACGGCGCCGCCGCCCATCTCGCGCAGTCTAGCCGCAACGGCCAAGCCCCTCCTCAAGAAGCCCTGGTGGGGCCGCTGTCTGCCACGGGTTTCAACGGGCGCGTCGGCAACGGCATGGGCGACGGCGACCTGCCGCACGAATGGGCTTTCGGGGCGACGCGGGAGGCCGGCCCGGCGACCTCAACGAGACCGATGCCTCGCCTCGGGCGGTCGTGATCGGGAGTGCATGTTCGATGTCGGGTTCTGGGCAGCTAGCGCTGGCCGGAACGCGACTGGCACTCGGCCGCCTCTCAGGGCGTCGTGCAACACAATGGCCGGGCGTCCCGCGGAGGACAACGTGCGCGCCGAGCCCCGACTGGACGTCGCCCTGACCCTGATGCTATTCGTGGCGGTTGCGTGTGCCCCGGCGGCGGGCACGGCCCCGCCGGCCGGCGGCCGCGTCGCTTGGGCGGCTGCGTCGGCCGGCCGCCTCGGCGCGAAGCGCCTCCTCGGTGCGACCCCCGAACCCCATGGCCCGCGGTCGCGATCATCCAGTCCCGCGCGCGGGGGTCCGACTCGAGCCCGGACGGGCCCGCCCTACGCGGCCCGCCCCGCGCGGGGCGTCCCGGGTAGCATCCCGGCACAGGCGCCCGAGGCGGCGCCACCCGGAGGCCTCCGCCCGTGCATCCTGTCTTCGGCGTCGTCATCCTGGGCGCCACCATCGCCGGGCGCGAGCTCGCCGCTGTCGGCGCCGTGGTCGTCCTGCTCATCCTCGGCGCCGTGTTCCTCATGCGCCGGGGCCGGTAGCCCCGGGGCGGCCGGGTCGGGTCGGTCGGTCGCGGCCGGACGGCAGCAGCACCGGCTCGGGCCTTGGGTGCGGGGGACTGTCGTCTGACTGCTAATCGGCGGCTAACTTTGACAACGTTAGCCGTCGAGGTACTCTAGTGCTAACTTAGCCGCCGTTAGCCGTGAGTTAGCACAGTGCGCCAGCCTGAAGCAGCCCCCACTCTTGAGGACGTGTTGAGGAGTGATGCTCTTCGCAGCGCGCTGCCTCGGATCATTGAGTCTCGTGTCGGGCCGTTGGCCGATGGCCGCTACCTCCACTGGGACGAATTGCGACACCGAGCGCCGCCCAATGGGCTGACCGTTCAGGAGTGGTGGGGTGGAATCAAGCTGGCTCGCGCGAACGGCCTCCGCGAGTTCCCCCTTCGGTCCTCGAGTGGGCGCCCATTCGTCTACGCGCTCCCGGATCCGGTGCTGGAAACGCTCCACTGGCTCGACCAGCACGCGGCGGGCGAGGTAGTCGTGACGGAGACAATCAAGGAGGCAGGCGACAGGCGCCGATACCTCGTGAACTCCCTATTCGAGGAGGCGATCACATCGAGCCAGCTCGAGGGGGCAAGCTCAACTCGCCAGGTGGCGAAAGAGATGCTCAGGTCCGGTAGGCAGCCGCGCGACCGGAGTGAGCGGATGATCCTCAACAACTACCAGGCGATGTCCGCCCTGCGCGAGATCGTGCCCCAGCCACTGACCCCGGAAGGGGTCTTCAGGCTTCACGCCATTCTTGCTGAGGGCACTCTCGACAACCCGGATGCGGCAGGTCGGCTTCAACGACCCGACGAGGAGCGGGTGGTGGTGACCGATGGCGAGGGCGTGGTTGTCCACGTCCCGCCGCCCGCGGGGGACCTGCAGTCGCGCCTGGAAGCCATGTGCGGATTTGCCAACGGTGGAGGCACTGATGGGTTCATGCACCCGGTCGTGCGGGCGATCCTGCTTCACCTCTGGCTGGCCTATGACCACCCGTTCGAAGACGGCAACGGTCGCACCGCACGGGCGCTGTTCTACAGGGAGATGCTGGCCCGGGGATATTGGCTCTTCGAGTATGTGACGATCTCGCGACTCTTGGTGCGGGCTCCTGCTCGGTATGCGCGGGCCTTCCTCCACACCGAGACGGATGAGTTCGACGCCACCTACTTCATCCTCCACCAGCTCCAGGTCATCCGGAGGGCCGTGGAGGAGCTCATGACTTACCTCCGGCGAAAGATGGCCGAGACCCGGGAGACAATTCAGCTCTTGCGGCGAGCCGACCTGAACCACAGGCAGATCGCCTTGCTCACACATGCCCTGCGGCACTCCGACGCCGTTTACACCATCCAGTCTCACTCGACGAGCCATCGCGTGGTGCGCCAGTCCGCCCGTACAGACCTGCTTGGTCTGGTAGCTCGAGGTCTACTTGAGCAGCACGTGGTAGGTCGCAAGTTCGTCTTCCGGCCCGTTCCTGAGTTGGCACGACGTCTCGACGTGTCATAACGGGTGACGATGGCGTCGATGCGGAGGCGCCGAAGAGCCAACGCGCAATAGGCGCGAGGGGTCACCGTAGGGGTCAGCGGGCGTCCGAGCAAGCAAGAAACCCGGCCATGGGGCCGGGTTTCACGTTCAATCTGCTGGAGCCGACACTCGGATTTGAACCGAGGACCTGCTGTTTACGAAACAGCTGCTCTACCGCTGAGCTATGTCGGCGCCGGGTTCTGTGCTTGGGAACAGCTGATAACTGCTCCGCAGCGGGTCCCTGGCCGGTCGCACAGCGCTCGTTCAGGTGATAACTTGCCACTCTCCGGAGGTGCCGCCATGACCGAGACCACGGGCGCCCGCGCCGCGCATTCTAGCGCACCCGGCGACCTGCGCACCCGCGCCGCCTCGTTCCGCCGCTCCCTCGTGGCGTCGAACCTCTCGCCGCTCACGGTCAAGACCTACGCCGAGGGGGTCGGCCTGCTGGCGGCGTTCCTCGCCGAGCGGGGCATGCCGACCGACGTCGGCTCGGTCACCCGCGAGCACGTCGAGGCGTTCATCACCGACCAGCTCGAGCGATGGAGGCCGGCGACGGCCGCGAACCGGTACCGCGCGGTCCAGCGGTTCTTCGCCTGGCTCGTCGAGGAGGGGGAGCTGCGGGCCAGCCCGATGGCAAGGATGCGGCCGCCGAAGGTCGTCGACCAGCCGCCGCCGGTGCTGCGCGAGGAGGAGCTGCGGGCGATCCTCGGTCGGATCGAAAGGGGCAGGGACTTCGCCGACCGGCGGGACGCCGCGATCCTGCGGATCTTCATCGACACGGGCGCGCGCCTGGCCGAGGTCGCGGGGCTCCGCTGGGCGCCGGGCGCCCCCGAGCGCAACGACGTCGACCTCGACCAGGGCGTCCTGCGCATCATGGGCAAGGGCGGCCGGATGCGCGTCGTTCCGGTCGGCGTCAAGGCCGTCCGGGCGCTCGACCGGTACCTGATCGCGCGCGAGCGCCACCCGTCGGCGCACCTCGAGTGGCTGTGGCTCGGGCGCCGCGGTGCGCTGACCGGGAGCGGGATCGCGCAGATGGTCAAGGAGCGCGGCGCCGCCGCCGGGATCCCCGGGCTGCACCCGCACCAGCTCCGCCACTCGTTCGCGCACGCGTGGCTCGCCGAGGGCGGCGGCGAGTCCGACCTCATGCGCCTCGCCGGCTGGCGGAGCCCGCAGATGCTCCAGCGCTACGGGGCGAGCGCCGCCACCGAGCGCGCGATCGCCGCGCACCGGCGGCGGAGCCCGGGCGACCGCGTCTAGGCCAACGCCACGGCTGCCCGCATGATCGGTCGGATGAGCACCGGAAGGGGTTGAGCGTCAGGTGATCAGACAGCTGGTCGCCTGATCCAGAGTTAACTGACCGATAGTCAGGCGGTTCGCCAGCGCTGGCCCCGAACCCACGTTCAGGAGCCCTGTTTCGATCGCTCCTCGGGCGCTCCGCGCCGTCAGATTCCGGGGGTGTCAGGCGAACATCCCCGCGAGAGTCATGCGCACCGGCCGGCCCGCCTGAGCGTCAAACGAACTTCGGGTGCGTCTCGAGATGGTACGCCGGGGGCTCGAGGCCGGCCTCGCGCGCCGAGGGGTGGGCCTGGCCGGTCGCTCGGATCACAAGCCGGAGGTGGGCGAAGTGGTGCCTTTCGAGTCCGCTCGGGTCGTGTAAAGCGGATATTCGCAGCCGGGGATCGAGCGGCGAGATCAGGCGAAGAGGGCAAGCCGCCGACGCTGTCCATCGTCAAGCGCCAGCGGCAATCCAGGCGCCTGCTCGGGGTAGAGGCGCGCGGCATCCCAGAACGCCTTGCGGATGCTCGAAGCGACGCCAACGCCGACTCTAGCGGCCACCAGACTGGCCCGAAGGGCGCCGATATCGAACAGGAACACCTGCTCGACGCGGAACGGCAGCGAGCGGCCCTTCTCGCTCGAGGCGCGCGGTGGGCCCATCAGCACGAGGTACCAGTCGCACGGGTGCGGGCTTATGTCGAGGAGCCCAGTCCGCTCGGCGTAAGTCTTGACATTGACGGTCCGGCCCGTGAGCGGCCCCGACCGGAAGATGCCGTCGAACCCTGGGTTCACCCCTGAGGAGGCAAGCTCAATGCCGAACACGGCGGCGGCGACCGCCTCGCCGACGTGCCCTGGTGTCGGCGTGGTCCCGATGAGGACTGCGATCTCGTCGTCGATTGCGTGGCGCACCCGCAGGAGCGCCGCGAGCGCCCGCAGTCCGCGCTCGTCGAGGTCGTCGCTCGGATCGCCAGCCATGCGCCCCTCCCGCCGTTGCCGCCCCGTGACGAGGGGCGGTGTCAAATCAGCGTAGGCGAGGCGGCTGAGTTTCGCGCCTCGCGGCAGATGGGACGGCGCCACCCTCGACCACGCAGGCAGCCAGCACGGGCAATTCGCGCGCGCCATCATCTCCGAGTAGCGCCGCTCGGCACCATGGACGCGCTCGCCGACCCAGACGGCAGTGTTCTCCTCGCTCAGGAGGCCGACCTCCCGGAGGCGTCCCACGACTCGACGTGGGAGGTCGGCGGAGACGGCGTGGCCGTCGAGCTGGGGAGCTCCTGGCTGGCCGGCTGAAGGAGGTGGACACGTGGACGATCGGGCACGGCACGAGGCCAGCCTGAGGACATACCTAGCCGCGAGACGCCCGACGGACCGCTACGCCTCGTTCGACTATTGCCACAACTACTTCTTCTCGTTCGCGGATGCCGGCCGCGCCGCGGAGCTAGCCGCCCCTGAATACCTCGAGGCGTCGTGCCTGCAGCTGGGCTTCTACCTCGCGAGCTGGGGCATGATGCGCGGCTCGACCGTGCTGCTCACGCGGAGCCTCCGGTACCTCGAGCCCTGGGTTCGCTGGGTCGCGCAGGCGCCGGCCTCGCTTTGGCGGACCGACGTCGACCGCTACGACGCGCGCTCGGTCGACCTAGTCCTCTCCGCGGCGGCGTCGCTACGGCGGGCGGTGGCGCCCGACCCCGTGACAGACACGCTTGCGACCAAGATCCTGCTGGGGGTCTTCGCCTGCGTTCCTGCATTCGACGCCAACTTCCGAGCCGGGTTCGGCACGGCCACGTTCAGCCGTGGGTCGCTCGCGCGGGTCGCGGGCTTCTACCGCCAGAATCGCGACCTCGTGGACGCATATCGCGTGCCCACCCTCGACGTCCGGACGGGCTTGGACACGCCGCGGCTATACAGCAGGGCGAAGGTGATCGACATGATCTTCTTCACGGAAGGCGCCGGCGGCTGACGCAGGGCCGGCGCGACGCACGCTCGTCGCGAGACGATGGGACGCAAGATGCGACGCGGGACGAGCCCCATGACGAGCCCTGCGGTCCGACCTCGCATGGGAGGACGTGCACTCCGGCGGATGGTTCTAGGTCCGAGGAGTCTGCTGTCCGACTGCTCGCGCCCCGCGCCGAGGCGCTCGACGGCCCAGGGCAGGGTCTCGTCGCCGCGGGCTCCTGGGCGTGCGCGCCTCTGGCCCCCTCGAACGGCGTCCGAATAGGTCTAGACTCGAGGCAGTCTGGTGGCCGAACGCTCGCTGCGCGTCCGATTGATGTTCCTCGTTCGACAGACGCGTAATCTCGGTCGCCCGAGGGCCTGCCAAGGGGGAAGAAGTCAATGGCCGATGCTGGGTCAATGGACCGACCGGTTTTCCCATTCACCCCCAGCCAGCGCCGGGCGATCGAGACACTCGAGAGCAATCTCCAGATCATCGCGTGCGCCGGGGCAGGCAAGACCCAAGTCGTCGCCGAGCGAGTCGCCGAGATCCTCGATCGGGGAGTCGAAGAGGGCGTCTCGCCAAAGAATATCGTCGCCTTCACGTTTACCGAGCGTGCCGGGGCCGAGCTCAAGGACCGGATTGTCGAGCGAGTTGGGATCCGCCTCGGCGAAGTCAACGGCATGGCGGAGATGTACGTCGGGACCATTCACGGGTTCTGTCTGAACCTCCTCCAGTCCCATCTCCCTCATTACTTCAAGTTCACGGTCCTCAACGAGATCCAGACGAGGCTCCTCGTAGACCGCTTGTCGACCAGGAGCGGGCTGTCCGGGCTCGGCCTCCGCCGGTGGGTTGAGTCGCGCCTGTACCTCGAGGTGCTCGGCGTCATGCGGGAGGCGGACGTGGACTACCGGGCGCTGGAGGGGCACCCAATCCTGGGGTCGCTCGAGCAGTTCGAGGTGCTTCTCGACGAGAAGCGTTCACTCGACTACACGGAGATCATGGCTCGTGCCGTGGCCGCCTTGGCCAACCACGAGGACCTGCAGAGGACGATATCGCGCGAGGTCCGCTACTTGATCGTTGACGAATACCAAGACGTCAACCCCCTGCAGGAGTCGCTCATTCGGAGACTCCACGAACTCGGGGCCAACGTGTGCGTGGTCGGCGACGACGACCAGACGATCTACCAGTGGCGGGGGAGCAACGTCGAGAGCATTCTGCGCTTCGCGACCCGATATCCCCGTGTGAGGACCGAGACGATAGAGGAGAACTATCGCTCGTCGCGTGGCGTTGTCGACGGGGCTCGGACAGTGATCGAGAACAACAACCCGGACCGCCTCCCTAAGCGAATGGTGAGCGCGGGCAGCCAGGCGTTCATGCGCGGCGACGTCCTGTGCCAGGCGTTCGACCGGCCTGACCTCGAAGTCCGGTGGATTGCCGCAAAGGTCAAGGAGCTCCTCGGGGAACCCTTCGTCGACGCGCCCGGCGATACCCCGCGGGGACTCGCGCAGTCTGACTTCGCGGTCCTCCTGCGGTCGGCCAAGCAGACCGCCGCGCCCGTCGTTGATGCGCTGCGCGCCGAAGGCCTTCGAGTCGTCGTCGTCGGGATGACAGGCCTCTTCGAGCAGCCCGAGGTCCTCGCTGCCGTCGCCCTCTTCAACTTCATGGTGCGGCGCATCAGCCGCGACGAGCTGACGCAGGCCTGGCTGGACGCTGACCTCGGATTGGGCACTACCTCCCTGTCAATCGCCATTGGTGTCGCCGCGGCCCAGCGGGACTGGGACGACACGCAGCGATGGTCGGTCTACAGCCCGCAGCGGACCTTCCTGACCTTCCTCGAGAACGCAGGTCTTCGCGAAGAGACGATCCCAGGCGAAGGACGCGGTGAGCTCGTGTACTACAACCTCGGCAAGTTCAGCCAGGTCATTTCCGACTTCGAGCAGATCCACTTCCAATCAGCTCCCGCGGCCAAATACGAGACTTTTGCCAACTTCCTGGAGTACCAGGCTCCCGGGTACTACCCGGAAGGCTGGCAGGACGCCGGCTACGCCCAGCCCGACGCGGTGCAGGTCATGACGGTCCACCAGGCCAAGGGGATGGAGTGGCCTGTCATCTTCCTTCCGTTCCTGCAGGCCAACCGCTTCCCCGCCAAGAGGCCGGGCGGTAAGTCCAAGTGGCATGTCATTCCGAGGGAGGCGATCGCAAACGCCGCCGGCTACGACGGGTCGATCGAGGACGAGCGTCGTCTGTTCTATGTCGCACTAACGCGAGCCAAGAAGTATCTGTACGCGTCGTGGTCGCCCGATCCGGTCAACCGCCTCTATCGCCGGCCGTCGCCGTTCGTCACCGAGCTCCTCGCGTGCACGGATGTGCTGACGAGAGAGCCTCCGAGGAACCCCGCGGAGCAGCTGGAACCCCGCCCACGCCGGAGCGTCCAGAACGTTGCGCTGACCTTCAGCGAGCTCAAGTACTACTTCGACTGCCCCTACGAGTTCAAGCTTCGCTTTCTCTATGGGTTCAACCCGCCCATCTACGAGGGCCTTGGCTATGGCAAATCACTCCACGACGCCCTGGCAGAGGTCCACAAACGTGCTATCGCGGGCGACGTGGTCGGGCCGGGGGCCGCGGAAGAGCTCGTCGACCGTCACCTGAACCTACCGTTCGCCTACCCGCAACTGCGCGACGACCTGCGTAGAAGCGGCATTGCTTCCGTCCGCCGGTATCTGGAACAGCAAGGCGCCGTCCTCGACAAGAGCGAGCACGTTGAGCAAGTCGTTGAGATCCAGCTCGGGAATGGCCTCGTGGTCAACGGCAGGATCGACCTAATTCGCCGCACGGATACGAACGAGGTCATCGTCATCGACTTCAAGTCGACAGAGCGGGCTCAGGCCGAGGACGTGTCGCGGACGCAACTGCACATCTACGCTCTCGGCTACCGGCAGTTGACGGGCCATGCGGCAGACCTCATCGAGATCTACAACCTCGACCGGGGTGGCCAAACGCACCGCGAGGTTGTAAGCGAGGAGCTCGAGCGAGAGACCGCCGGCCGTGTGCGCGAGGCGGGGACTGCCCTGAGGGCGAACGATCTCCCGCGATTGGCCGACTGGACGCAGGCGTGCGCGAGATGCGACCTTGCGGGCATCTGTCGGCGCCGGGAGACGGCAACCGCGTAAGACAGGATGCAGCGGTGCGGGCGCTCTTGTAGCTAGTCTGGCTCCGCCTCGCTGGCCTCATTGCCGGCGGGCAGCTCCTGGCGCGCAATCGCCTCTAGCTGCAGGTATTCGTCGGTGGTTAGGTCTAGGGCGAGGCGGATGGCGTCGCCGTCGTTGCGTGGTCGCCTCTCGTTCGAAAGATCGCGGATCCCCACATACCTAAGGAACGATCCGGTCAGCGAAGTTGACTGCGCGAAGGCACGTAGAGCGACGTCGACAACAGAGGAGTTGATGACATCAGTCACCCAGCGAGCCTCCTCGGCAGACTGAGCAGGAATGACATAGAGCTTATGGTCGGGGATTACGCGGGCATCGTTGACCGCTGCCGCAATTGCGCCCGTGGCGATCTCTCGCACGACCACCTTGTGTTCGGCCATGGCTGCAGACGTGACAGAGTAGAGGCCCAGCCACTCGCCATCGTTCGGCCGGAAGTTGCGGAAGGGTTTTCTCGATCGCAACGCATCCTCAAAATGAGCCGCGAAGGAGTAGGCCAGTGGCCAACGCCGTCGCGCCTCCGAGATCGGGATGGGATTGCTCACGTGCTCCAAATCGTGGAAGAAGAGCACGCCGAGCGTCGGGCGGGTGTGGTTGCGCTGCACCTCTGCGCCTCGGAGGAGAACAGCGACGGCCTCCTCCTCTACTACGCCCTGCAGCCTGAGGATCTCGTCATTCCGACCAAGGGCCGGCGCATTTCTGATCTCAAGCAGCCCTGCCGCCGGACGTCCCAGCACCTCCACGTAGAAGATGCCATTCGCCCCTCGGGTGTTGATCCCCTCTCGGATGACGTCGAGGTAGGGCGAGCGCTGTCGGATCGGCCGAGTCGCTATCAATGCTTGCCTCGGCATGATCATTAGAGGTGACCGGGCATCCGCGAAGTCAGCAGGCTCCGCCGCCATCTGCCGACGCACCGTGGCTTCGGTTACCTCGCCCAAGTGCCAACTCGTGGGTATTGAGTGCGGGCCGTCTCCCGCCCTCCAGGAGGCAACGGGTATTGGCCACTGCTGGCCGCTTCTCTTGTCGGCGATCAGCACCGCCGTTCGGTTGGCAGCGTCATCAAAGACGGCTAGGTCGGACATGTCGTCGATGTACACGAACCGGTACGCGCCGCCATCAGGCAGATACCGGCCACGGAAGCCGCGGCCCCCCAATTCGGACTGGAAGACCGATGCCGTGATCACGAATCCGAGCCGCCCGGATGGCTCGAGATACTGGTCTACGCACTTGGCAACAAACAGCATGGACAGGTCGAGTCTGGCAGTTGCAGACGCTTGACGCCGATCAGCTCCCAGGTCCGGCATCAATCGATAGCGCCGCCACTGATCTACGTTCTGCCGACGGTAGGCGTCGGGTAACGTCTCCCACGATACCCATGGCGGGTTGCCGACGATCAGGTCGAATCGGCCCGTGAGCACCGGCGCGAACGCGTTGCTTACCACGGGCCACCAGAAGCCATCGCGATCCGCAGCGTCCAAAGCCATGAGCTTCGAGAAGACCTCTCGAAGACCCGCAATGCATCCATCGGTTTGTGCTTCCGCCGGCAGGGCCCCACGGAGTTCAGCAATGCACCGGTCGGCATCCGAGCTCGCCGCGATCGCCTCGCGGAATACCCTGCCGACCTGCGGAAGGGAGTGGGAGTCAACGACCTCCGATGGGATGGTCCACGTGCCTTCCGCTGTGTCAAGGAGGAAGACGTTCCCGTCAAGGAGTCCGCCTCGCCGGACAGAGGCGAGCGAGTCGGCCATGAATACGGGGATCGAGACGGGCCCGTCGGCGTACTTGAGAAGCGGCGCGATCGCGAGGAGGTAGTTGACCCGAGCTGCTTGAACTGCCATGGGACTCAGGTCGAATCCGACGACATTCCTCAGGATGTGGCCGAGCGTCTCCCTGGGCGAGGACTCGTTGGCCGTCGCGATCATCCGTCTAATGGCTTCAACGAGGAACGTCCCCGATCCGCATGCAGGATCGAGGACACGCGTTGTCGGACGGAGGACGCCGGGCGAGCCCGTGACCTGATTCACCAGCCGCTGCGCGAGCCAGTCCGGCGTGTAGTACTCCCCGAGGCGATGGCGGATCGCGCGAGGCATGAGGCCCTGGTACAGGCTCTTCAAGACGTCCCGAGCCGTGACCGGCGTGATGTCCACCGCCTCTGCCGCGTACTCCGACGCTGTCGAAACCGCCACCCCCAGGACTCGCGTTACCTCGGCGTCGAGTTCATGCGCATACCAGGAGAAGAGCCCAGGCTCGATCACGTTGGATCCGAGCAACTGGGGTCCGCCTATACCGAGCTCGAGCTGCCGAAGGTAGCCAACCCGATCGACGGCGACCGTCGCCTCGCCCCAATTGGGAGCGCCACCGATCACTACCAAGCTCACCAGCTTCGCGACCAGTGCGAAGTACGTCTGGATGGCGAAGAGCACGTAGGGAGCCTCGTCCGGCGCTGGTGAGAGCGAGAACGAGCTGCACAGCTCTCGCCACTCTCGAGCCTCGGACACGCTCAGGAGGCCGGAGGCATTGGCCTCTTCGCGCTGCCACTGACTAAAGACGGAAAGCGTCCGAGGGGACGGATTCTGACGAACTCTGGCGTACAGCGCCGGTATTGAAGCCGCGGCCAAGTCGCTGCTTCGACCGAAATCCTCCTCCAGATTGGAACTCGTCAGCCCCCTGCCAGTCGCGAGCGCGGCGAGCGTATCGAGCAGGTCAACCAGGGAGCCACGATCGACCCGCCTCGGCGAGAGCACGTTCCAGCCTCCGCGATCGCCAGAAACGTAGACGATCCACGTTCCGTCGAAGGCACAGCCTGCGAGCCGCTCCAGGGGCAAGTGGCTCTCCGCGCTCACTCCTCGCAAGTACTGCTGGACTTGGGCAACTGCGTGTTGGGTGGCGGAATGAAGGACGGACGGCCTAAGCGATCCCGGTGGCTCGAACTCGATGACGAACCGGTTGTAGACGGCATCCGCGCGGCCGGACGCGGTGAGAGGCGCATCTAGACTTCCTGCTTCACTGGCAGGTGGCACGACCAAACTGGCCTCGTCTCTCGCGCCGCTCCGAACCCCGCGCTGGCGCAGGAGCGAGGCCAGGACCGGCTGAACCCCTTCCCGCAGAATCGCCTCTGGCCGACCGGATCCTCGTGCGCGAGCGACGGCGCTCCCAACCGCCAACTCAAGCTCCGACCCCTCGTCCTGGCTCAAGGTCATCCGTTCGACTTCCGGAAATCGTCGAAGGAGGTGAAGACAGACAAGAAGACGGGCGCCCCGGTAAACGACAGTGGCGATACGGGTCCCGTGACCATGAACGGGTATTCGCGCGGGCTAATGGCTTGGGGGTCCACGAAGGACCGGTAGAGGCTCAGCGCGTCATCGCTGCCGATGGTCTCTCGCAGGCGCTGGAGCTCCGAGCCGGCCGTCAAGCCGTAGCCAAACGCCCGCACCCTGAGCTGGTTGTAGATGGCGCGCTTCAGCGACCCAATCTCCTGGGTGATGAACATCCACCCAAGGCCGTACTTGCGCGTCGTCCGGACGGCGTCAACGAGATAGGCCGCTAATCGGCCCGCCTCGTCACCTTCGGGGGACTCGGCCGCGAACCGATGCGCCTCGTCGAAAACCACGAGGGCGTTCAGATTCCGGTTGCTTCCGTAGGCCTGCTCTGCCTTCTTCGAGAGCGTCTGGCAGACCTGCCGGAGAATACGTGCCTTGACCTCAGTTGTGTCCAGGACGTCGTCGGTGAGGGCACCTGTGGTGAAGTCGAGGAGGCACAAGGGGCGGGGACCCTTCGCCTCTGCGAGGAGGTCATCGAAGATCGCCCACAAAGAGCGTCTCCTGCCGCCACGAAGGCTGAAGGGCGCAAAGAGAGAGTGCAGCGGTTTGAATATGGCCGATGCTTCTGCGAATTCAGACGGCGTGGTCAGCAACGCGTTGAGCGCGCCCTGGAGCCGCGCTCGCGACTGCTGGGACGAGTAGATCCGCGTTAGGGCGTTCTGATCGCTCGCGAGGTTCTGCAGGAGGTCCCGGAGCACATCATCGCCGTCGCGCTCATCCCATTTCGGCAGCGAGGTCCGCAGAATCCTGGCGAGTTCAGCGATGGCGGATGTGCGGTTCTCCTCGCTCTTGATGGTCAGAATGTCGCGCAGGAGCCGTGTTGGTTCGATGAGGTCGCACAGCAGTCCAGCATCTTGCTGGAGTCGGATGTCGTTGGCGATCGAGAGGGTCATCACCGCGCGACCTTGCGTTTCGGCCCACTCCTGAAGTGAAAACGGCAGGCCCTGCTCGGTCGTGAACTGCCCCTGCGGATCGATGACGAGAATGGCAAGTTCAGGGTGGATGCACTGGGCGGCAAGAAGATAGGCGCCAAAGCCAGACTTGCCGCTGCCGGTCATGCCAAATACGCCCGTGTGATAGGCCTCGCCCGCGCCTCCGGAGGCGGCCTCGCCGAAATGCTTGACCGTCATTGGCAGGCGGACGTCGCTCCTGTAGATGTGACCGAGATACACGATCTCAGATTCGTGCCGCCGCAGCAGTTGGGTAAGAAACGCATCCGACACACGGCCCACACTCGCACCCGTCGTCGGCGACATCGTCAGCGCAGCCCCGGCCTCAATCGGTGCCTCACCCTTGCCGGGATCGGGGTCGGACGCTGCGTACGCCGCTTGGATCAACACGTCCGCCGTGCGGACGTCTCCGACACCGCTCAGGTGCGGCAGACTCCCATGCCGCTTCAGTACCCCACGCATGTTGGGGTCCTCGTGCCAGCGATTGGCCGTCTTGATCTCAGTGACAGTTCCGAGTGCGATGAGGCACTGCGTCTCCATGGGATGCGACAAGTACACGAGCGCTCCATGGAGCGAGGAACTGGTCGCAACCTCGAGGATGTCGACCGTGACCTTGCCTGTCGTGCTTGGAGATCCGACGAGACCAATCTGAGCAGCGGAGTCGTCCACTACACCCCCTCCGTCCTGTATGAGCGGATCAAGAATTCTGCTATCTCGGGGCGGCCTTGCCCGCTGAGCGCCAACTGCACTGCCGACTGCATCGCGCTCAGACCGAGCCCGACGGACTTAGCCATGACGTCAGCTAGGTACTGAGGGTAGGGCTCGCGAACGAACGGACCGGTGATCTGGGCCGCGATGGTGGCACAGATCTTGTCGAGCGCCTCGACGGAGGTGCCCTGCTTGAGCTCGATTCGAAACGCGGGGGATGCGGCGTCCGGCTTGAAGTAGGTGAACTCGATCGCACGCGCTCTCAGCGGAGCTGTGGCACGGGTGAACGCATCGGCGACCGCCTGGTCTCCTTTGTCTCTGGCGTTGAAATGGAGCGACGACCAGGGCTCAGGCGGGACTTGCTGGGGAACAGTGAGTTCTCCTGGCTCCAGGACCAAACCCATGAGGTGCTTGTCATCTCCCGGGATGTCCGTACCAACATGGGCTGCCAGTCGCTCGCTGAGGGTGCGCGACGAGTCGTACTTCGGCATCGCGACGATTGTCGGATCTGTGCATGCGATGCCTAAGGCCCGCGCGGTCTCGAGCTGCTCCCACTTACGCTTTGCCTCGTCGCGCACTGCCTGTGACAAGGCGGTCAGGGCCGAATTGAGCTGGATAACCAGCGTGAGGTGTGACCCATCAAGGATTCGGAGGGGATGCGGCGCGTCCGTAATGATCGCGAGCTCCTCCGCCACCATCACGCCCCGCGCGAGTCGCTCCACATCCATGTCGTGGCGAGACGGGAGGGCCCACCAGAGGTACTGAGGAGCATCCCACGTCGTTGTGCTGTCCGACAGCCCCTCCACCCCCACGGCAACGGCAAGGGCAATGTCGACGGCTGCCGTGCGCTCGACGGCGAATCCACCGTCGACTCCAGCCACCTGAACTGGCTCGACAAGCGGGTTCATGCGGCGAATGAGGCCAGCCGAAGCGAGCCCAGTGCGAAGTTCGTCGCGCCGTTCAATCGCAGGTGCCAGCAAGGACGTTACGGTGTTCACCACATCGTCCGCCCCATCCAGCAGATCCCGGAGGAGATCTTCTGGGAGACGCGCATAGCCCTCGTGGCTGCCGGTCATTGCTCACCCCCCGTCGCAGCACGCAACATCATGCGGCTGGCGTCTCACTTGCGATCGCGGTCCCGCGCCAATCGGACCCAAGCAAGACTGGGCGGTCGTGGTTCCCCCAGAGCTCGTAGGAGTCGCGGTGAAACGCACGATAGCCCTGGTCCCGGTGCGCCCGGGGGAGCATCCAACGCTGCTTGAACCACTCCGCGAGGTCGTCGGCTGGTCGGTCGAAGAAGTCCGGACGGGGATCGACGCCTTTGAGGACCGAGCGGGCGTTGCGCGCGAGCGGCACGGCAAACACCTCCCGCCTGATCCCGTGCACGTTCCAATCTGGCGATAGCCCAACATCGGCGAGGCACTTCTTGATGACTTCGCGTCGGTTCCTGAAGCCAGTGCCGCCACCCCAGCGCTCGTGACGAGCTGTTGGCGTGCACCATCGTCCGGCGTATCTGCGGATGCGGTCGTACGCAGCGTCACTGAAGAAGAGCTCGCCAGTCCCTTGGGTGGCGCCGACGGAGATGAAGACTCTCTCGCCTTCAAGGGTGAGTCGGTTGTAGATCGACGAACGACCCAGCGCCGAGACCGTAGTCACGAGCACGGGCCCGCCAGTGCTCCGTCCCGAAATGAGAGCTGTCGCCCCCAAGTACTTCTCTTCAAGCGACCGCCGAACCTCGTTGCTTGCAACCAGGAGGGCCATCAGCTTCCCAGCGAGCAAGAAGGAGTAGGGAGGAACGGCTCCGAGCACGAAGGCATCCATGACACGGCTCAGGCGCAGGCGGCGATCCTCGTCAGTCCAGCCGATCCAGTTGTCTCGGTCTCGCATGGCAAAGACCGGATCGGCCAATCCAATGACCCCGACCAGCTTGTCATTCGCCTGGTCGATGACAACGAAGCGAAGTCGTCGGCCGTATCCCCTGGACGTCGGGATGCTCCAGTGAAGCCTTGCGTACCGGAAGAGCAGCTCCTCCTCTGACCTGCGCGCGACCTGAACAAGGCGCGGACGGAAATGCTCCGGCCGGACCTCGATGCCATTGGCGATGCGCCTGAGCAGCCGTGGCTCGTGCGCCGCGAGGTTCCGCGCCGCCTCCAGCCGAGACTGAGCTGTCGCCGCTGAGTGGAGCGCCCGGATCTCCTCCTTCGTGGAAGGGGCAGGCGGCAGTAGCCTCGTTCCGGACCAGCTGAAACCACGGTCTCGCAGGGTCTCGAGGAGCATTTGTCGAAGCTCGAGGCGCTCGATGTTGTGTACCTGCTCGGAGTCGTGAGCCCTACTGTCCCCAATCGTCATTCTGGAACTGTAACGGCCAGACGCCCCCCGCGAAGGCCAACATCGGGATCTTGGGCACGGCTCCTCCGGAATCACGAGAGCCCGGTCCGCGTGACCGGGCTCTCTGCCTCAGTCTACGGGAGCGTCGTGATGATGGTCTTGGGCCTCCGCGTGGGGGATGCCCCAAGGCAATCGTGGGCGTCAGATCGGGCGTCATCGGCCCGTGCACGAACCGAGACCCGGCCCATCGGGACCGGGTCTGACGTTCAGATCGCTGGAGCCGACACTCGGTGAACCTTCGACCTGCTGTCGACGAAAGGCGAGGCCCAGGGGAGGCAGCAGAGGTGGTCAAAGCGAGTCATGGCCATCGGAGCCCCGCCAACTCGTGGGCAGGCCCCCACGTTCGTCTTGACACTGTATATACAGTTCATGATATCTACAGGTCGAGGACGCGAGGGAGACATGGACGAGATCGACTTCACGCTCAATGGCGAGCGCCACCATCTGACCCGTCAGGCAGTGATCTTGGCGATGCAGAGGCAGGCTCCCGGTCGGATCCAGACGTATGCGGTCGAGGTTGACGGCGTCTCCTACCCGGTCAAGCAGGTGCTCGCCTCCGCGCTGCAGGTCCCCGTCACGGCCTTCGTCTCGACGCGGGCTCAGGATCTGCTGACCAAGCTCGGGTTCGCGGTCACCAATGTCGAGATGGAGACCGGCAGGTTCCCGCAAACGCCCCGGACCGTCCGCTTGGCGGCCCTGGAGATGGCGATCCGTCTGCACGCGGCCCACGGCTCCGCCGACAGGTCGGAGGTCCTTCGCACCGCGGAGACCTTCGCAGCATGGGTGGGCGAGAACGCAGGTTAGCCTCGGAGACGCTCCTCCAGCCATGGCATGCCGCACACCTCGGCAGAGAACACCGCGGCGGCCGGCCGCCAGCTTGCCCGTTGGAGAGCAGCGGGATCCGCCGTTCGTCAAAGCACCGTGCGTCAGGCGCGAGGGTTCGGCTGACGCGACGAGTGGCTCATGGAAGTACTCGCCGACCGGTGACGGTCTGGCCCGGCTAGTCAAGTGCCCCCGTCGCGACGGACGAGCGGGCCGGCCATAGCTTCATAGGGGGCGTGGCTTCGACTCAACGCACATCTGCCTGGCCGGCCCGCGCCCATCGTAAGCGGCCCGCGCGGCCGGGAGGAACGATGAGGGCGATCGGGATCGACACCCACATGGCGGCGTGCGCTGTCGACGACCTGGGCTCGGAGCTCGCCGAGGAGACGTTCGACAACGACCCGGCGGGCCACTCCGCCCTGGCCGCCTGGGCGCGGGCGGTCGCGGGCCGGGGCGGTGCTGGGCTTCGAGGGCTCCTCGTCGTACAGGCCCGCGGCCGCGCGGGCGCTCGGGGCGGCGGGCCTCGCGGTCCGGGAGGTGCCCCCGCAGCTGTCGCGGCGCGAGCGGATCCGCACCCGCCGCGCCGGCAAGAGCGACCCTGGCGACGCGCTCGCGATCGCGCGGGTCACCGCGCGTGAGCGCTCGCTGCCGCCCGCCTCGGCCTCAACCGACCGCTAGACCGCAGCCGGGAGGCCGCGTGGCACAGTGTCCGGGCGGGTCCTGCGCCCGACCGTGACAGGCAGCTGGCACTGAGCCGGCACACTATGCTCAAGGTGGCAGGTCTGGCAGCATCGGCCACGCGCAGGGCATCGTCCCGGGCATGTTCATCGAAGCGAGGGGGAGGCATGGCGCAGCAGGGGACCATCCCGACAGCCGAGCGGCGCATCTTCTTCTATCGCCTCGATGCCGGGCTTGACGATGACGGGGTGCCGGTGGAGGTCGACCTCGGCCCGGTGCTCGCGCGAATCGAGGGGCTGCCGTTCGCTCGCGGCGGCCGGTACGTCCCCGCCGACGGGGACGCCGTCACGACGTGCTGGGTCGACGCGGCTGGCGCCCGGCCGAGGCTGCGGATCGCCACGATCCGCCGGTCCGGCCTGCCCCAGCTCGAGAGGACCGGCAATCTGCGGCCCCTGCTCGTCGGGCCTGACGAGGGGGTGGCGGAGCAGTCCCACGTCGTCCTGTTCCGAGAAACCGTTGACGGCGTCCCGAGCACGATCGCGGGGGCGGAGTTCAACGCGTACGGGCCTCGCGTGTCGCGGCTCGCCCACTATCTCGTTCGGCAGTCGGCCGGCACGCTCCCCGTGATCACCTTCCGGCCCGTCGTCCGCCGCGACGCGGCAGCGGCGCTGGCGCGGCTGGACGACATCCGGCTGTTCCTGCTCCGTGTGCAGCCGGCACACCTCGCCGAGGTCAGTGCGGTGAGCGCGACGGTCGGCGAGGCGCTCCGCGCCGCGGCCGCCCTCGGGGTGGCGGACGAGTACGAGATCGTGGCGCGCCCCAGGGCCCGCAGCCGGCACCGGATCGGGGAGTCCTTCCTTGGGCTCGCGCGGCGGCTCAACGCGAGCGAGGACGTCCGAACCTCGGCGTCCTCATTCCAGGTCCGCGGCCATGACAGGGTGACGGGACAGGTGGAATCGATCGACCTCCTGAGCGACAAGCTGATCGCGCGCCGCCCGATCCTCCGGGAGGACGAGGCTGGCCGCGCGCTGAACAGCGCCTCGGCGTTCGAGGCGATCGACGAGGCCTACGACGACCTCCGGGATGAGCTCCTGACGGCCGCCTCCGTCCAGATCCTACCGGCTGGCACCGAGGGCGAAAGCTAGATGGTCTCGGTCGGGCGCGCCTGGGGCCGGCACTTCCTAGCGCTGGAGACCCTCGCGGCATGCGGCGGCGGACTCGCCGTCGCCGCATGGGGGAGCTGGTGGGGCGGGTGGGCGACGCTGGCAGCCGCGCTCGACCAGAACCGCGCCGCCTTCTACGGCGCCGTCGCCTCGGTCGCAGGCTCGCTCCTCGGCTTCGCCATCGCAGCCCTGGCCATCGCGCTCGCCGCGCTCGATAGTCGCCGGCTGCAGGGGCTGCGGCAGTCTGGCCTCGTCGGCGCCCTGGTGGACGTGTTCACGGCGGCGACCCTGTGGCTCGGCGGCACGACTGCTCTCGCGGTCGTCGCGCTGCTCGCTGACCGTGACGCAGCACCACGTCCCCCGCTCTTCTACCTCGTCGTGATCGGCCTCTTCGCATCGGGCGCGGTGCTCGCCAGGTCCGTCTGGGTCCTGCGGCAACTTATCGGGATCACGACAGCCCCTTCCAAGGCGCGCCCCGGCGATGCCTGACGGTGGCGCCTCGGCCGGAGAGACGTCGGGAACCGATGAGCTGACCCCTCCTCCGCCCCCTGGGCTGCGGGCGCGCGCGACTTCCTGGTTCCGGCTGAGGCCTTAACCTGTCCGACGCCTCAGTCGCGACACGCGGCGCCTTGGCCTCGGCCCATGCTGCCGGGCGCCGCCCGAGCGCCGGGCGCTCGGCAGCTCTCCCATTGGGCGATCTCCTATGGCGGCAGGGAATACCAAGCCCCGGCCGAGCAGGGGCCTTCACGGGCGCTCCTGGGACGCGTGGCTACACCCGTCACTACCGAAACGGCCGCCCGGGGCCCGAGAGGGACTCTACCAGCGGCCATTTCGTGCGTGTCGTGTGAGCCGACACTAGGATTTCAATCAAGGCCCCCCTCGGGGGCGCCGGACGCCGCCGCGCTCGAGGCCGACGGTGAAGCGCTGCCCCCGCAGACCACGTCAACTTCATCCAGGTACCAGCTGTCTTGCGAAGCAGAATTGGACGTACACAATACCTGTTGACAACCGGACGCCATGGTGGCAGCCTGACGGCATGGTCGTGACGGTTCGGACCCTTCGGCGCAACCTCGCGGACTTCGCGGACCGCGCCGCTCGCGGCGAGAGCATCGTGGTCCTCCGCCACGGCCATCCATGGGCCCTGCTCCGCCCGCCCCTCCCGGGCGAGCGCTGCAGGGCCCTGTCGGTGACCGCGTTCCGCGACGACCTCCGGCGCGGGCTGCTGCGGGCGCGCCGGGCGCCGATCCGGCTGACCTGGCGCGGCGAGCCGCTCGAGGTGGTGGTGTGCGCCGCGCCGTCGGACGTCCTGATCGAGGAAGGGGAGCTCCTGTGACCATCGGCCGCGATCTCGAAGCCCTGGGCATGCGCGAGGTCCGCGAGCGGATCCGGGCCGTGGTCGCCCGCGTGAGCGACGGGGGTCCGCTGGTGGTCATGCAGCACGGGGAGCCGGCCGCGGTCCTGATCCGGTTCGACGAGGCGGAGCGCTGGGGCAGGGTCGAGCGCTCACTCGCGGCGCTCCACGCGCTTGAGGTGTACCCGGAGCTCGTGCGGGGGACCGGGCAGATGGGCGCCGCCGTCCGCGGCGAGCTCAAGCCCACGCGCAGCGCGGTCCGGGGCCTCGACGAAGCGCCGCGCGAGATCCTGGGGCCGCTCCAGACTGTCCAGATCACCGACCTGCGCGAGAGCCTGGCGGCGCGTCTCGAGGAGGTTGCCGGCGGCCGCGCCCTGACGGTTGTGTCGAGCGGCCGGTTCGCGGCGACGCTGATCAGCCCGCGCGAGTTCGACCGCCTCCGGGCGCTCGGCCGCGCGGTGTCCTGGTTCTCCGCGGCGGGCCTGGACCTCGCCTCGGCCGACGAGGCCGGGGTCGCGGCGTTCGTCCGTGAGTACCGCCGCGGCAGCGCGGGGGCGGCCTCGGCCGCCGGCTGACCCGGAGAGGATGGCGATGGCCGGACTGCGCCCCAGACGCCCGCCCCGACGCCGCTGGCTCCCGACGGCGCTGGGCCCGGCCGCCGCGTGGCTGGCGGCGGCGTCGCCCGCCCTGGCCGCGAACACCGTCCCCAAGGGCGCCCAGCAGGCCCTCGCCCCCGTGACCGCCATGATCGGGACGCTGGTCGCGATCGCCGTCGGCCTCGGGATCGCCGTCTGCACCGCGGTCATCGTGTGGGGCGGCATCGAGAAGATGCTCGCGGGCTCGAACTCGGAGGCGGAGCACAAGGCGCAGCGCCGCATCAGCAACGGGATCACGGGCCTCCTCTGGATGATCGTGGCGTCGGTCGTGGTGTCGGTGATCGCGGCGATCGCGGTCGCCTACGGCCTGATCGAGAAGCCGTTCTGAGCCGGCGATGACCCGATGGACGGGCAGGTGGGTCGCCGCTCCGCCGTTCCCGCGACCCTCGCCCGGCTGGCCCGCGCGGCCGGCGTGTCGCCGCTCGCAGTCGCGCTGCTCGTGCTCGCGGCAGGCGGCGTCGCCTGGGCGCTCGTCCGTCCCGCCGCGACGGCGCCGGACACGGCGGCAACGGCGCCATCGGCCACGGCGGCGCCCGGCGCAGCGGTGGGCTCGATCCCGATCCTGGGCGATCCCATCCGCGACCTCACGGCCTGGTACGCCGATCGCGTCAGCGACGCCAACCGCGCCGCGCTCGCGAACCTGCGGGGCCGCCTCCTGACCCCGGTCGACCCGCTCGCCGACGGCCCGGTGATGCGCCTGTACGGCACGATGGTCGCGATCACCATCCCGATCCTCACGCTCGGCGGCCTCGCCCTGGGCTTCCTGATCATGACCGGCCAGGCGAGCGGCGATAGGGCGTACGAGGTCCGCTCGGTGACCCCTCGGTTCGTCTCGGGCGCCGTCGTCGCCCTGCTCGGCGTCTTCCTGGTCAGCGCGCTCGCCCAGTTCACGGGGGCGCTCGACGCGGCCATGGTCGGGGTCTCGCTGCCGGCGGGCGCCGTCGGCGGGCCGGACGCCTGGCCGGCGGGCGGCGGGGTGTTCGAGGTGCTCGCGAAGGGCGGCTTCGACCCGAGCGTGGCCCAGGGCCCGGGCAACTGGAACGACGGGGCCTGGCTGTCGGTGGGACTGCTCGCCGGCATGCTCTCCACCCTCCTCGCGATGGGGGCCTGGGCCCTCGCCGGCGTCGAGCTGCTGCTGGTGCTGGTCGGGCCCCTGTGCCTCGCGGCGTACGCCCTGACCGCGACCGAGCGGGTCACCCGGCTGTGGCTGCGGGCGCTGGCCGCGACGTACCTGGTGCGCTTCGCCTGGACGATCGCGTTCGCGCTGTTCAGCCTCATGGCGCTGCCCCACGTCGGGGCCTCGGGCGCCCCGCCGACGCTCGGCGACACGAACCTGCTGCTCGGGCTCGCGACGGGCGCCCTGGCGATGATGCTGTTCACGCCGCTCGTGCTCGTGCCCCTCGCCCTCGGGACCGTCGGCGCGGTGGCCCAGCGGACGGTCGAGGCCGGGCGCCTGGTGATCGAGCGGTACGCGGCGTGAACGGGCGCGGCCGGGTCGAGGTGCCCGAGAACGCGGTCGGCCCGGAGCCGATCGCGTTCGGGCTCTCTGGCGTCCAGCTGCTCATCTGCGGCGCGGGCGTGATGGCCGGCGCCGCCCTCAACCTGCTGCCGCTGTGGGCGCCGGCGAAGCTCGTCCTCATGGGGGCAGTCGTCGCGCCGGTCCTCCTCGCAGCCGTCCTGCCGATCCAGGGCGATCCCGCGTACCGCTGGCTGGTCCGCGCCCTCCGGTACCTCCGCAGCCGCAAGGCGTGGCGTGCTGAGCTGGCGAGTGCCGAGGCCCTCAGCGCAACCGTTGGTGAAGCGGCGCATAAGCCGCAGATAAGCGGCGAGGGCCATGCTGCTGGCTCGCCCGTCGCCGGCCCCGAGGCTGGAGGGGGTTGGCGGGCGGGGGACAATACCGGCACAACTGCAAAGGGGGCCCCGTCGCCGCGGGGCGGTGCGGAGCCGGACACGGCGCCGCTCCCGTCCGGACGGGCCGACGGGCACGAAGAGATGACCGAGCCTCCGCTGTCCCGGCCGCACCTCGTGCGGCCGGAGGACGAGCCATCAGACGAGACCGCAGCCGCCGCGCCGGCCAGGCGCCCCGCGTCGGGCGCCCCGGTCCCGCACCTGCTGCCGGGCCTGCGGATCGCGTGCGTGGTCTCGTTCGCGGGCGGGGTGGGCAAGACGACCCTCGCGGTCGAGGTCGCGACCCACGTCGCGGCGCACGCCCGGTACCTCACGCTCGACGGCGAGGAGCGCGCGCTCCGGGTCCTCCTGCTCGACGCCAGCCGGGTGACGGCGGGGGCGGCGGGCATCCGCCTGGGGCTCGACGGCGGGGCGCTGCTGCGGGCCTCGAGCCCGGTCGCCTGGCGGCACCCGCGCGCGGTCGAGGACCTCGTCGTCGCGACCCGGTCGGGGCTCGACGTCGCCATCGCGCCCGCCCACCCGACGACCCTTGGCCCGGAGCTGCAGCCGGAGCCCGAGCGCGACCTGTTCCGGGCGGACCACGTCGACGACCTCATCGAGGGCGCGAGGGCGGAGGGGTACCAGCTCCTCGTCGTCGACCTCGGCTCGCACCTCGAGGACGGCCACCGGCACGTGCTCGACCGCGCCGACCTGGTGCTCGGGGTCGTCCGGCCCACGCTGGAGTCCCTCCCTGACGTGCACCGCCTCGCGACCGTCCTGCGCACGATGGGCGCCGGCCGCAGGCTCGAGCTCGTCGCCAGCCAGGCGGACGACGACGGGCTGGTCCGCGCCCACGCCCACGACGCCGGGGTGCCGGTCGCGGGCGTCGTGCCGTCCCACCCCGCGTTCACCGCGGCCTGTGAGCGGGGCGAGCCCGCGTGGGCGCTCGAGCCCGCCCTCGAGCCCGCGGTCCGGGGCGTCGCGTCCGCGGTCTGGCCGCTGCTCGCCGACGAGGGCGCACGGCCCCGAGGGCTGCGCGGCCCCGCGCGCCGCCTCGCTGGCCTGCGCCGCGGGAACGCGCGGTGACGGCGCCGCAGCCGCTCCGCGCCGTGGCACCGCCGCTGTCCGCGGCGACCCTTGGCAGGGTGCGCCGGATGCTCGTGGCGCGCCTCGCCCCCGAGGTGCTCAACCCCTTCGACCGCACGCCGGAGCGCGAGCAGCTGGTCCGGACGACGATCGCCGCGATCCTCGAGGACCCCGAGCTCGAGCTCTCGGCGGCGCCCGCCCTGGTCGCCGCGGTCGAGGCGGCGGTCTGCGGCCTCGGCCCGCTGCAGCCCCTGGTCGAGGACCCCGAGGTCTCGGACATCCTCGTCAACGGGCACGACGCGGTGTTCGTCGAGCGGGCCGGGCGGCTCGAGCCCGCCGGCGTGCGCCTGGGCTCGGACGCCGAGCTCGTCGAGATCGCCGAGCGGATCGCCGCGCTCGCGGGGCGCGAGCTCTCCGTCGCCCACCCGATCGTCGACGCCCGGATGGCCGACGGCTCGCGGGTCAACGCGGTCCTGCCGCCGGTCGGCGGGCCGTACCTCGCGGTCCGCAAGTTCAACCGCCTGCGCCTCGACCTCGCGCCGGGCGGCCGGCACGGGCGCGACTGGGTGTCCGAGGGCGGCCTCTCGGCGGAGGTGGCAGACGTCCTCGCCCGCCTCGTCCGCGCGCGGGCGAACGTCCTCGTGGCCGGCGAGACGGGCGCCGGCAAGACGACGTTCCTCCGCAGCCTCACCGACGAGTTCGACCCGGCCGAGCGGGTCGGCGTCGTCGAGGACACGGCCGAGCTCGCGCTCGAGAGCCCGAACCGCTTCAGCCTCGAGACCGTGCACCCGCACGACCTCGGCGCGGGCGAGGCGGAGAGCCGGCTGCTCGACGTCGGCGACCTCGTGGCGAACGCCCTCCGGATGCGGCCCGACCGGCTGATCGTGGGCGAGATCCGGCTGCCTCGCGAGGCCTTCTACACGCTCCAGGCGCTCCACACCGGGCACGACGGCTCCGCGACGACGATCCACGCCAGCTCCGCCGAGGACGCGCTGTTCCGCCTGGAACTGCTCGCGCGCCAGAGCATGCGGGACCTCACCGTGGCCGACCTGCGGACCTACATCGCCCGGGTGTTCGACCTCGTCGTCGTCCTGCGGCGGCTGCGGTCGGGCCGCCGGGTCGTGCGCCAGGTCGCCGCGCTCGAGGGCGTCGACGCCGACGGGTACCGGCTCGCCGACGTCTTCAGGGCCGACCTCGCGTCTGTCCCCGACGAGGTGCGCTTCGTCCGTGACCTCAAGTGGCAGCCGTCGGAGCGCCTCCGGGCGCGGCTCGAGGCGGAGGGCGAGCGGTGGACCTGACGGCCATCGGCGCCGTGGCCGCCGGGATCGCGGTGTTCTCCGCGCTCATGGCGCTTCGGCCCGGCGCCGCCCGGGCCGAGACGGCTCTCGGCGACCGCGTGGCGGCGTGGCGCGAGGCGCGGATCGGCGCGGCGCGGGAGGAGCTGGCCCGGGCGCGCCTGGACCTGAGGCCCGGCGCGTACCTCGCGGTCTCGGTCGCGGCGCCCGCGGCGCTCGGCCTGGCCGGCCTCGCGCTGTCGCCGCCGATGGCGGTCCTGGGCGCGATCGCAGGCGTCTTCGTGCCCCGCGTCTACGTCCGCTGGCTCGTCGGCGGCGAGGCGCGCGCCGCGGACGACGAGGCGCCGCGGGTCCTGCGCGCGATGGTCAACCGGGTCGCGGCCGGCGGCACGTACCCCGACCTGTTCGCCGCCGCCTCGGAGGTCGCCCGCCACCGCTGGGTGAAGGCCGACTTCGAGGAGATCCTCGGGCGCTACTACGCGAACGAGCCGCTCGCCGACGCGCTGGCCGCGATCCGGCCGCGCCAGGCGGGGCGCAACCTCGCGCTCGTGTTCGACGCCCTCACGGTCCTCGCGGTCACCCACCAGCCGGCGTCCGCCGCGGCGGGCGTGCTCGGCGCGCTCAACGAGGCGGCCCGCAGCAACCAGGCGATCGCCCGTTCGGCGGCGGCGGAGAGCCGCGGGCTGCGGGTCCAGGCGCTGATCCTGGCGGTCGTCATCCCGGGCCTGTTCGTCTACCTGCTGGTCGCGAACCGGGAGCTCGTCGCGCCGGTCGTGGACACGACCCTCGGGCGCCTGGTGCTGCTGCCCGCCGCCGCGCTGCTCGAGGTCGCGGGCGTCGTGCTGTCCTGGCGGGCGACCCGCCTGGAGGCGTAGGGGCGATGGACCTGAGCTGGCTCGGCGCCGCCGCCACCGGGACCGCCGCGTTCAGCCTGCTCGTGGCTGTCTTCGCGCCATGGCTGGCCGTGCCCGCGCGCGACGACGTCGTGCGGGCGGCGGGGCTGCCGCGCGAGCGGTACGAGCGGCTCGTGTCGGCCGAGCGCCCGGCCTGGGAGCGCCTGCTGGCGCCGGTCGCGGGCTGGGTCGGGGCGCGCGTGCCGGCGCTCGCGAGCCAGGTGTCCGAGCGGGACATCGTCCGGGCGGGCCTCGACCCCGCCGCCCTCCCGCCGGCCGAGGTGTACGCCGCCAAGCTGGTGCTGGGCGTCGCGGTCCTCGCTGTAGGCCTCGCGCTCAGCCCGTTCCTGCCGTTCGCGCTCGTCGCCGCCCTGCCGGTCGCCTTCGCCGGGTACGTGTTCCCGACGGAGTACCTCGGCTGGCTGGGCCGCCGGCGGCAGGGCCGCCTTCGGCGCGAGCTGCCGGACCTCCTCGCGCTCGTCCGGCCGCTCGCCGAGCGCCACGCCCTCGAGCGCGCGTTCTCCGACGTGGCCGACGCGCTCCACCGCGCGACCGGCGGCCGGAACCTGCTCGCCGGGCAGGTCCGCGGCGCGGTCGCCGCGTACGGCACCGGCGTCGACCTCTACGCCGCGCTGCGCGACGTCGCCGCGGCCGCCGACCTCGAGGACCTCGACGAGCTCGCGGGGTCGCTCGCCCAGGCCCGGCACCTGGGCAAGGGGGTGGGCGAGGTGCTCGCCGAGCACGAGCGCGGGCTGCGCGACGGCGAGCGCAACCGGCTCCTGGGCGCCGCGTCGACCGTCCAGCCCAAGCTCGCGGCGATCCTCGCGGGCGTCTACCTGCCCGAGTTCGTGCTGCTGATCGTGGTGCCCCTGTTCCTCTCCACGCTCGGGCGACTCTAGAAGGGAGGCGAGACCATGCGCGACAAGGTGGACGGCCTGGCCCGGCGGGGCCGGCTCCTGCTCAGGCGGGGCTGGGCCCTGCTCACCGCCGACGAGAGCGGCCTCACGACCCTCGAGTACGTGATCGCCGCCGGGATCATCCTGGTCGTCCTGTCGGCCGCGATCCTCGCCTGGAACAACGGCCTCGCGGCCAAGATCGGCGAGCTCGTGCGGCAGCTCACGGGCGGCTGATGAGGCGGCAGGGGATCGGCTCGCGGCCCGACCCGCGGCGCGGCGAGCGCGGCGTGGCGACGGTCGAGGCCGTACTGGTCGTCCCGCTCGTGCTGGTGCCGGTGCTGCTCGGGGTCGTCGTGTTCGGGGGCCTGGAGCACACCCGCCTGGTCGTCGACGCGGCTGCCGCGGCGGGCGCCCGGCAGGCGGCGGTCGCGGGCGAGGACGGCGCCGCGGTCCGCGACCGGATCGCGGCCGAGCTGCGGGACGGCGGCGTCGACCCGGCCCGGGCGATGGTCAGCGTCGAGCCCCCGGTCGCCTCCTGGGGCGACCCGATCCGGGTGACGGTCAGCGTGGACGCCCAGGCCTCGATCCCGTTCCTCGGCAGCTGGCCCGTGCCGCTGCGCAGCGAGTTCGTGACCCGCAGCGAGGTGACCCACTAATGTCCGCGCGGCGCGCGGGCGAGCGCGGCCAGGTCGCCGTCTACGCCGTCCTGCTTTTCCCGCTGCTCATGCTCGTGCTCTCGCTGGTGCTGGCGGTCGGGACGCTCGAGGGGATGCGCTCGAGGCTCCGGGCCCAGGTCGACATGGCCGCGCTCACCGCCACCCAGGCGCTCGACGTCCCGGCTCTCGCAGCGGGTGGCGCGCCGCGCCTCGTCCCCGACCAGGCCGACGCCCTTGCCCGCCAGTACCTCGCGGCGAACCTCGCCGCGTCGTCGAGCCTGCTCGCCGGCTCGCCGGGCGACATCGCGGCGGGGGCCCGCGTGAGCGTGACGAACACGCCGGGCACCGACCCGATCACGGGTCTCGCCAACACTGCCCCGACGGTCTCGATCGAGATCCGGGCGCCGGTGCGGGTGCCGCTGCTCGGCCTCGCCGGCCTCGGCCCGGTCGTGACGCTCGATATCGCAGGCTCGGCGGCAGCGAGGACGTGAAGATGAACGTCCCGCCGCGGTACCGTCTGCCGATCGCGATCCTGGCCAGCATCGCCGTAGTGGCAGTCGTCCTCGTGGTGGTCCTGATCGCGAACAGCGGCAGCGCAAACCCGGTTACCTCGCCTGGTGCGTCAGCCTCCGCCTCGGCCTCGACCGACCCGGGCGCGACGCCCGAGGGTGCCGTGCGCGCGTTCTTCGAGGCGTACGCGAAGGCAGGCCAGACCGACGACCCGGCCGGCATCGAGCCGTTCGTCACCGGCAAGACGTCGTCGGCTTACCTTTCCGCCGCCGGGTTCCTCCAGGGGCAGAAGGAGAAGGGCAAGGCGTCGGTCACGACCGTGCTGCGCCTCGACAACATCACGACCAGCGCCTCGACCGCCGGCGCGGCCACGGTGACGTTCGACTACACCGAGGGCGGCTACAACATCGACCCCGCGACCGGCTCGCCGCTCGAAAGCCCCATGGTGCTGCCGACGACCAAGGTCGCGGTCACCGTCCGCCAGCTCGGCGGGCGGTGGCTGGTCGACGCCTACCAGGCGCAGACGCAATGACCGCGCTGCGACTCCTCGTCGGCTTCGGGCTCGCGCTCGGCGCGCTGCTCCTCCTGGCGCCCGCCGTCATGGCGTTCGACCCCAAGGTGTCCGTCTCCCTCCAGACCTGGTCGTCGGACAAGGGCAACGGCTACATCGGCGTGCAAGTCAACGGGCGCTGGGCGCCGCCGGAGCAGGGCGGCCAGCCCGTCAGGACCGAGTTCTGGTCCGAGTGGCAGAGCCAGGGCAACCCGAGCCCCTTCTGCCACGCCTTCTGGGTCATCGTCCACCGCACCAGCGACGGCACTGCGGTCAACTCCGCCAACCCGGAGGCAACCACCGTCTGCGGGCCGCAGTCAGCGATCGGCGTCGCGCCGTCCGGCTTCGCCGACATGAGCCTGTACCTCGCGGTCGCGGTCGACCCGGTCACGGCCCCGGCCAGGACCGACCGGGCCGTCACCGCCGAGCTGACGACAGGGTGGCGCGCCTACCTGGGCAAGGCGATCTCGGCCTACGTGATCCCGAGCTCCGTCCGGGTGGAGCGGTGGACCGCCGACTTCGGCGACGGCACCAGCCGGACCTTTCCGGGTGACGGGACGGATAGCCTCTCGACCACCCACCGCTACGATGCCGGCACCTTCGACGTGGTCGCGACCGCCCACGTCACGGGCCAGGCGTACGGCGCCTTCTTCACGCCGGACGGCGTGCCGCTCGAGCGGGTCGTGCCGTTCGCGCTCGACATCAGCAACAGCGCGACCGGCGTGTCGGCGCTGCCGATCGACTACGTGCCGCCCGTGGTGACCGTCGGCGCGAGCCCGTCGGGGGCGCTGCCCGGCGGCACGGCGGTGCCGCCCGACGCCGCCGGGCACGACGCCCTGTGGTGGCCGCGCGGGCTCCACTGCTCGCTCTACGTGCGGCCGGTCATCGTCACGGAGGGCGTGATGCGCTCGGGTGGGGTCGTCATCGGGGGCGCCAAGACGGTGCTCCTCTCGTACCGCTACGAGCGGGGCGCGAACGACGCGGCAGACGCCACGCCGACCGGGTCCTACGCCGCCGCCACGCCGGTCGCGATCCAGTGGGACGTGCCGCTCGCGGGCGCCGGCACGTACCCGGTCCACCTCGTCCTGGCTCTTGAGACCACCTACGCCGACGGCACCGTCCGCGACTCCGAGGTCGCGGGCGACGTCGCGGTCACCGTCGTCTACGCCGCGGTGAGCCACTAGGGGAGGGAAGCGATGCGCGTCCGCCGCGCCCCGTACATCGTCGTGTTCCTGCTCGCAGGTCTGGTCGCGGGCGGCGTGTACCTGTTCGCCCAGCCGCGGACGGAGATCGTGCGGGCCAGGGTCGACGTGCCGGTCCTGACCCAGATCACGGCCGACATGGTCGAGACGATCCGGGTCAGCCCGGCCGATGTCCCCGCCGACGCCGCGCGCTCGGCCGACGAGGTCGTCGGGTCGTACGCGGCCGTGCCGCTCCTCGCCGGGGAGGCTGTTGACCGCCGCGCGCTCGAGCGCACGCCCGGCGAGCGCGCGCTCGGATTCGGCGCCCCGCTCGCCGCGGGCCAGGTCGCCTTCGCGCTCCCGGTCGACCCGTCGCAGGCGGTCGGCGCGGCGCTGGCGCCCGGCGCCAGGGTCGACGTCATCGCCGTGCCCAACGCGCTCAAGACGGGCGGCTCGACCGGCGCCTCGGCGAGCGCGCCAGCGACTACGGTCATGGGCCAGGGCTACCTCATCCTGGCCCTGCGGACGGCGGACGGCCAGCCCCTCACACCGGGCGGTTCAAACGGGAGCGGCACGGGCGCCCTCGTCGCGCCCAAGCTCGGCAGCGTCGTCATCGCGATCGCGGCCGCCTCCGAGGCCGAGTTCGCAACCCAGGCGCTCGCGTCGACCTTCTACCTCGCCCTCTCGCAGCCGGGGATCCGCCCATGACGTTTGACGTGCCATCGATCCAGCGGGGTCCGCACCAGCTCGGGGCGGCCTTACACCACGACATCACACTTAGGTGGGCGGCGCGGCTCCACGCGACCATTCCCGACCCTGAGCGGGTAGGCGATGTTCCTAGGTCCGCAAGGAATGTGCACTACGCAGCTGGGCCTTGGCTTCGACGTACCGAGGGTGTCTGATCCCGAGGACTGTCGACATCCTAGTCAAGGCATCGGCTGCAACGTCTTCGAACTGAGCGATTCTCCCTCGCTCTCGGGCGGCTAGTGCCACCAGCACGCGGCAGCGGAGCGTGTCCGGATGGTCCGGCCCAATGAGCTTGGATGCGCCCGCCGAGACGCGGCTGGCGAGGTGCGCCGCATCATCGTACTGGCCAAGCTTGAGCATGGCGTAGGCAAGGGCGACACCTACGCGATAAGTCTCGTGATGCTGCGTTCCGTAGCGACGCGCACTCGTATCAAGCGCTTGCCTCAATAGACCCGCCGACAGTTCGGGCCTTGTTTCGGTCATCACCTGTCCCACGGTCACCGCTGCATCCGTCGCGACTGTGCTCAGTGGGCCGTAGGACGATCGTGCGAGATCGAGCAGTTCGACCGCGAGCTCCTCAGATCGCTCGCGCTGCCCAGTCTCAGAAAGAGCGATCGCGAGGTTTCCCCCGACCCAGATCAGGTCCTCGCCGCTCGGGGCATGGGTGCGAAGGTCCTGGAGCACCTCTTCCTCAATGGCGATGGCGCGGCGGTACCGTCCCAGCGCGAAGAGGCATGAAGCGACGCCAGCCTTGGAAACGAGGGCAGGGATCGCGAAACGGCCCAGCAGTCGCGATCGGATGTGGGCATTGGCCTCATCGATTCGAACGGCTGCGCGATAGTCAGCCATCCGAAACAGAACCAACGAAAGAAGGTCGTAGGCACTTAGCGTTTCGGCGACGGAACGCCCCATGGCACGTTGGCAGCTGCGCGCGAGCGGACGTGCAATGTCAAGGGCGCCTCGATAGTCGCACGTGTCAAGTCGCACGATGGCCTGGGTCGCGTTGCCCGAATAGACAATCGAATGCGTCGCCGGGTAGGCACGTATCCGAGCGGCTGCGATTGCCTCCGCGAATTCCCTGGCTCCTGGCACGTGAGAGAGGTTTCGCGCGATCGCCTCGCCCTCGGGCAGTAGTGCGATGCGGATCCCCGAGCCGTCAGCCCTTCCCCGTGTCTCCCTAAAGACGTCCGCAGAAAGTCGGCGCGCACTCCGAAACTGAGCTGTCTGATCAAGTGCGTACGAAAGCGCGGAAGCGATCACGAGGACTTCTGCTTCGTCACTGCCGTACCGACGCCGGAGGCCGGGCAAGGTCTCTCGGCCGAGAGTCACCGCCGTGGCGAATTCGCCGAGCTCAATCAGCGTGTCAAGGGCTGCGTAGACCTCGCCCGGCGTGGCCCGCTCGACGCCGTTGTCGCGCAGCTTGGCGAGCGCCCCGCGGGCCACGGCGACGGCCTCGGCGCGGTGGCCGGCCTCGTCCTCCGCCGCGGCGAGGGCGAGCAGGGTGACCACCTCGTCGGCGCGGTTGTCGCCGCGGGCCTTGTGCTCGGCCGCGGACCGGTAGGCGT
Source organism: Chloroflexota bacterium (assembly GCA_021783095.1). Taxonomy (GTDB): domain Bacteria; phylum Chloroflexota; class Limnocylindria; order Limnocylindrales; family CSP1-4; genus CAIXZV01. The sequence goes on from JAJXUG010000019.1 coordinate 62,531, forward strand.
CGATGGCCTCGCCGAGCTGGCCCTGGGCGCGGAGGACGTCCGCCCGGTCGTGGAGCACCACCCCGTAGAAGCCGGGCTCGGCCTCGGGCGACACCAGCTCCAGCACGCGCCCGTAGGCCGAGAGCGCCTCGGCCCGCTCGCCGAGGCTCTCGAGGAGCCGGCCGGCGCTGTGCCAGGTCGTGGCCCGCTCGACGCCGTTGTCGCGCAGCTTGGCGAGCGCCCCGCGGGCCACGGCGACGGCCTCGGCGCGGTGGCCGGCCTCGTCCTCCGCCGCGGCGAGGGCGAGCAGGGTGACCACCTCGTCGGCGCGGTTGTCGCCGCGGGCCTTGTGCTCGGCCGCGGACCGGTAGGCGTCGATGGCCTCGCCGAGCTGGCCCTGGGCGCGGAGGACGTCCGCCCGGTCGTGGAGCACCACCCCGTAGAAGCCGGGCTCGGCCTCGGGCGACACCAGCTCCAGCGCCTGTTCTGCTGTCTCGAGCGCCTCTTGGAAGGCGCGACAAGCCGCTAACGCCCTTGCTAGTGACGACAGGCAACGGCTGCGAGCAGGATCCGCACCCAACCGGCTCAGGATCCCGTCGGCTTCGCGCAACAGCGCGACTGCCGATGATTCATGTCCTGCCTCGACCTCGACCTGAGCCATGAGCTTGAGCGAGTGCGCGATGGCGCGCATGTCACCCATCTCGCGCTTTACTCGAAGGCCTTCCTCCAGGAGGCGGAAGCCGTCCCGCTTCTTGGTCTGTATTCGCCGGATCCCGAGCGCGGTCAAGATGTAGCCGCGGTACCTCCTCGCCAAGAACGTGCTTGGGCGAATGCTCGAAACGAGGGTGAGAGCCCGGAGCAGACCGCGTTCGGAATCCGGTCCCGACGAAGCGCCGGCTATTCGGTAGATGGCGTACGCCTGTTCTGCCGGCTCGTTGGCGAGTTCGTAGCACCGAAGTGCTTCCTGCTCCATCTCCATTGCCAAGCGCGGGCCGCCGTTGGTCGTCTCGTCGACGATTGCGGCCTGCTGCATGAGAGCGTCGCCAAGTGTCTTGGCATCAGCGCCCGTTCGCGCGAGGCTGACTGCCTCGTCTGCATCGGCAAGCGCCTCATGTGCCTCGCCCATTTCGGACCTGAGGCCCGCTCGCGCGGCGAGAGCAGCGCTGAGTTGATCGGACTTTGCTGCCTCGCGGTCGAGCGCTACAACCCGGTCGAGGAGGGCCGCGAGCCAAGTCCACTGTCCCGTCGCGGTCAGCCAGTCGTCAAGCGCACGCCACAACTCATGGAGACCGTCTGCGTCGCGGGCTTGCCAAGCTGCCTCAGCCGCGGTTGAGAGGTCTCCCGACTTCGCCAGCAGTGCCTTGAAGTCGTGCTGGTGCGCTCTGGCGAACACGATCTCGCCGGCGATATTGGCCACGGGTTCGCCACCGCGGCTCGGAGCCCTCATTCCCTAGCCGCCCAGCGTTCCGGCTGAGACGGACATTCCGGCTACGCGTCGCCCGACACGACTGGACCTGCTGGCGAGATTCCCAGTGATCCAGTCGTCGGCTTCGCGAGTGACCGCCTCTGGCGCCAGTTGAGTGCGTGTGCCGCTATCGGCGGGAGATAGTTCTTTATTCTCGTCCGGGATCCCTCGGAGCGGGAGCCACGAGGGGGACTTCGTATTCACCACGAAGAGCTTCGACTCGAAATACCGGTTCAGCTTCGTCTCATTCCCAGACCGTGCGGCAACTCCTTCGAGGGGAATCCCGAGGTCTTGGCGATCAGCGGATGCGGCCGAGGGCGCGGCGTTGCTTGCGGCTGAGGCGGGCGCCCCACCCAGTCCCACGGCCGAAAGCGCGCGAGACATTTCGTCCGACGGCACGGTCTGGCCGATCTCGCCCGCCAATAGGCGCCCGAGATTCCGCGTGGTCCACGGAGTGAGCCTCCACGACTTGCCTATCCCCGCGGATGGAATGGAAGGCTCCACAAGGCCAGCGGATGCCAGGTCCTTCAGGTATCCGGACACATTGCTCGGTGGCATCCTAAGGATCGCCGCAAGCCGCATCTGAGAAAGGCCGCGCGTCGCGGCAATCGCACACAGGATCCGAGAACGCTGCGGCCGCAAGAGAAGAGCAACGGTATCGGACGGAGCAAGACGTTCCTCGAGCCCGCTCAGGACACCCACAAGCGCGGCCGAGGCTCCCTCTAGGAAGGCGCTGTCGCAGTCGGGCAGCCCACCCGCGGAAAGGCGCAGCTTCGCGACACGAACGCCAACGTCGTCGAGGGCCGACGTGTCGATGGCCTGGCTCGCTGCTGCGACAACCCTGCCAAGTACGAGGACTTCCGCCTTTGACTCGCTTGAGATCTGCGCCATGATAGTAGGTCCAGTCTCGTTGGAATTCCTTGTAATTCGCCCATACTATCGCCTGTCCGCTCAGGGGCGTCGATCGCCCGAACAGGCCAACCGCTGGTGGGTGGGTCGCTCCCTGTTAGGCCCACCGATCCCACGACACATCAACGCGAAGATGCGAGCCGCATCCTGGCGGGGCCGAGTGCACTCTGGACTGAGCGTAGTCAGACGGGTGGCAGACGATGCCGACGCCCGGGTCCGCGGGCGGTGTTGGCAGTCCACCGCTAGCTCGCTGGCGCTCGGACAGCATCCAGGAATTGGCTACCAGGACTAGGGCAGCAGGTTCGGCAGCGATTGCCTTTGCCGCCTCGAAGGCCCATCGGCCGGTTTCGAGGGAGCCATCCATGACTAGGCCGACCACGAGTGTCGGCGCAGCGTCGACCACGATAGTCCGAGCAGGGTCGGGGCTCGCAAGGTCCTCGCAGATCAGGATGACGAGCCTGCCAAACCCTGGATCATCCAAGCAGTTGAGAGCCGAGGCCCCGAGTACCGACTCGTGCCGGTCGACAAACGGGGAGAGTGCAGACATCCCATAGCGGCGCTGCTGATCGGCGTTCAGGTACCACGGAGCGACCTTGCGCTGGCGAAACAGAGGGTCGCCTGCGGCATCAAGCAGTACCGCCGCGTTGGTTCCGCTCGAAGCCACCTCTCCGACGGCGACGAGTCTGAGCTCTGGCATGCGGCCCGCCGCGAGGGCGTCGGAGAAGTTGCTCCGCATCGCAGCGCGGAGTGCCGCAACAACGTCTGACGATGCACATGCCTCTGGCAACAGGGCGACATTCACGCGCTCGGTTTCGAGCTCGGCCACGATCCTGGGCATCTCCGCGGATAAGAGCCGCTGTTTACCGGAATCGAGTGTGAGGCGAAAACCATCGCTGCCGTGCGGCGTGAATTCGACATCCGTGCACTCGTACAGCATGGGCACGAAGGCCACACGGATCTCCCGCCCCCTAGACCGGCGCCCGAGAAGACTTCCGACTCGCCAAGGTGGACAGTGCGGTACTGCCTTGAAGCCGAGTCCCTGATCAGCCCGAACGCGGGCGAGGTTCTCGCAGTACTGGGCGAGGGCTGCACCCTGCTGCCATGAAGTGCCCTTCCTCAGTACGGAGCCGCCAACTGCGCGTCCGAGGCTGCCAGTGCGCAGCCACAACTCCTCTAGCTGCTCGAGTTCCGGCGTGATCTGAGGGCGGACAATCGACATGCCGTGATACGCGCGGTCCAGCGCAACCAGAAGGCGTAGGAGTACGTACCCTGGCCGACGATGCGTCGAGCTAGCTTGGACGCTGCGGACCACATCCGGCAGGACCCAGCCGTAGCCCGCTCGTAGCGGCCCAATCCAATCCTGAACAAGTGGATCGCTCGCGATGGTTCCGGGCCGCCGCTGATCGCGCCAGAGTCCCGACGAGGCCAGTAGGTCGTAGGCCCAGGCGAACAGGTCCGGACCCCAGACCTTGCCGTCGCACACCGGTATCGCGGACCAGTCCAGGATCGTGCCGCCTCGCGTCATCGCGCCACTGGACAGTCGGCTAGCGACATTCTTTCCCCTCACAGAGCCATGCACCTGCAACTGTAGCAAGGAGATCGCGGGCGATCGAAGCGATCGCCGCAGAAGGTCCGTGGGGTCGTCACAGGTCCCTTGGCGGGTGGACGCGCTCGTAGTCGACTGGGCTCGACACGTACACAATATATGTTGACTGGCGTACCGCCAGTCGCCAGCATCTCCATATGGCGATCTTGCGCCCACGCCGCCGCCAACCCGAGCGACTGCCGGCCGCGCCCTGGCCGGGCGCGACGCTCGAGGACGCCGCCTTCCGGGTCGCAGGGCGCGCGGTCGGCGGGTTCGAGCTGGCGCCGGTCAGCCTCGAGCTGATCGCCGAGGGCGAGCGTGAAGCCGCGCTCGAGTCGCTGGCCGCCCTGTACGACGCGGTGCCCCGCCCGTTCACGCTGCTCTCAGTGCCGGCCGACCGGCCGCCGCACGAGCACCTGGGCGCGGTCGAGGAGCGCCTCGCGTCGCGGAAGGCGCGCGACTGGTACCGCCCGTACGCCGCCCTGTACCGCGAGCTCACCGCGGCGCCACGGCGGCCGCTGCGCCGGGCGTACCTGCTGCTCGACGCGCCGTCAGCGCCCGAGCTCGAGCGCGCGACGGGCGTCGTCGGGCGGATGGCGGAGGAGCAGGGGACTGCGGCCCGGCCGCTCGACGGGAGCCAGGTGGCGGCGCTCTGGGCCGACCTCGCCCGGGCCGGCGCGGCGTACCGCGTGGGCGCCGGCGTCGCGGTCGGCGACGACGTGCTGGGCGCGGCCGCGCTCGCC
>JAJXUG010000064.1 GCA_021783095.1 Chloroflexota bacterium
CGGCGCGCGTCTCCGCCCGGGCCGCGGGGAGCGGCGGTCGGCCGGGGCGCCCGCGCCCACCCCGCTCCGGCGCGCGGCGTAGGGCGCTTCGCGGCGTGAGGGGCGCCCGGCATATCAGCCGGTGGAGACCGTCCCCTGGCCGGGCGAGACAATCGAGATCGAGCCGCCCCAGGCGCACATGCAACGGCTGTCGCTGGTCAACGCCGGCGTGCCGCCGACCGACACGGTGGGGGAGCCCGGCGCCCAGGGGGCCGTCGTCACCGGGATGCACGGCTGGGGCGTGAGGACGCCCTGTGCGGCCGACGTGGCCGAGGCGACCTGCGGATTGGACAGCGTGGTGCACATCCCGAACGGCGCGATGTTCACGTTGGGCGCCTGGTCGCTGATGCGCGCCACGAGCTGACCGCCACCCTGGACCGGCTGCCCGGCCGGGACGACGGTGAGCGCCGAGGGCATGGTGCCGAACGTGCACGTGATCTGGGCGCCGCTGACGACCACGGTGGACATGGCGGCTACGCCTTGCCGGCAGCGGCGAGCGCGGTCCGCAGCCGGGGAGGGTCGTCGCTGCCCAGGACCAGCCGCCCGTCGAGCGCGGTGTAGAGCAGGTCGATGTTCACCCCGGCGTCGGCGACCAGCCGCAGCACGGCGGCGCCGCCCCCGGGCCGGTTCTGCACGTCGACCACCACCACCGGCCGCTCCGCCTCGATCTCCACGCCCGCGTTGAGCAGCGTCCGCCGCCCGCGCTCGGCGTCGACCACCAGGACATGGAGGACACCGGCCTCGCCGGTGTCGTAGCCGCAGGCGGCCTCGATGTTCACGCCGCCGCGGCCGAGTGCGTCGGCAACCCGGAGCAGCGTCCCGGGGCGATTGGGGAGCCGGACCCTGAGATCAATCGCCATCCCCGCAACCTCCGCCCTCGGCACCCGGTGGGCCGCCCTCGGCCCGCAGCCTACGCGCCCGTGCGAGCGGCGTCTACGGCCGGAGGCCGATGGCGCCGCTCCGCCTCCCCCGCGGCACCGCAGCGTAACTCGGCCCGCCTCTGGGGGTCCCTTCGGCCATCGAGGAACCGGCACCCGACGCGGATACTGGCGGCTTCGAGGCGTCCCCGCCGTCGCCGCCGACCGGCGACAACCGAGGGTGTTGCGATGACCGTCGCCCCGACCGACCCGTTCCGCCGCGTGGAGCCCCTTGCCGCTGCCGCCGCCAGGATCGAGGCCGACCGCTGCCTCTACTGCTTCGATGCCGCCTGTGCGCGCGCCTGCCCGACCGGGATCGACGTCCCGGGCTTCATCCGCAAGATCGCCACCGGCAACGTGGTCGGCGCCGCGCGCACCATCCTGGCCGCCAACCCGCTGGGCGGGACGTGCGGCGCGGTCTGCCCGGTGGAGCGGCTGTGCGAGGGCGCCTGCGTGCGCAGCGGCCTCGACCGGCCGATCGCGATCGGCCGGCTCCAGCAGGGCGCCGTCGAGGCGTACGCGGCCACCGGCGAGCCGTTCTTCACGCCCGGCCCTGACGCGGGCGTGAGCGCGGCGATCGTGGGCGGCGGCCCGGCGGGGCTCGCCTGTGCCGCCGAGCTGCGCAAGGCCGGCGTTGGGGTGACCGTCTACGACGAGGGGGTCCGGGCAGGCGGTCTGGCGGACCACGGGATCGTGCCCTGGCGGATGGCCCGCGCCGGCATCGCGAAGGAGGCGGCCGAGGTCGAGCGTGCAGGCGTGAGGTTCGCGCTCGGCGCCAGCGTGACTCGCGTCGCGGCCGCCGACCTGCTTGACAAGCACGACGCGGTGGTGGTGGCGGTCGGGCTCGGCCGCTGCCAGCCGCTCGGGATCACGGGCGAGGGCCTGGCGGGCGTGGTGGACGCGCTGGTCGTGATCCGCGCCGCGATCGACCCCGTGCCCGGCGCAGAGCCCGTCGTCGGGCGGCGCGTCGGCGTCATCGGCGGCGGCTCGACCGCGTTCGACGCGGCAGCGGCCGCGGTGAAGCTGGGCGCCGACGAGGTGACGTTGTTCTACCGCCGGACCCAGGCCGAGGCGCCGGCCTACCCGCACGCGATCGACCTCGCGCGCGAGCTGGGCGTGACGCTGCGCTGGCTCACGGCGCCCACCGCGATCAGGGGCGACGGGAAGGTCGAGCGCGTCAGCTTCATGCGCATGGCGCTGGGCGATCCCGACGCCTCCGGCCGGCGAGGGCCCATCCCGCTTGAGGGGTCCACCTTCGACGTCCAGCTCGACACCGTGGTCCGGGCGGTCGGGCAGGGCGCGCCGAGCGGAGCCTCGGCGGTGCTCGACGCGCTGGGCGTTCCGCTCCGCGACGGCGCGGCCGCGGTCGACCCGGCCACGGGCCGCACGACGAACGCCAAGGTGTGGGCGATCGGCGACATCGCGTCGGGCGGCAAGGAGGTGGTGAACGCGGTCCAGGCTGGCAAGCTCGCCGCCCGCTCCATCGCCGACGCCCTCGGCCTGCGGACCCGCATCGAGCCGGTTCGCCGCCTGACGGACGCCACGGTGCCCGGCGTCGACCTGTCCACCAACTTCGCCGGCATCAAGAGCCCCAACCCGTTCTGGCTCGCCAGCTGCCCGATCAGCAACTCGGGCGAGATGGTGGCGCGCGCGTTCGACGCCGGCTGGGGCGGCGCCGTCTGGAAGACCATCGGCGAGCCCATCCGCAACGTCACCGCGCGCCTTGGCACGTTCGACTACTCGGGCCGGCAGATCGTCGGGATCAACAACATCGAGCTCATCAGCGACCGCCCGACCGACGTCAACATTGCCGAGATCCGCGAGACGAAGAAGCGGTACCCGGACAACGCGGTGGTGATCAGCCTCATGGTCGAGGCGAAGCGCGAGGCCTGGCACGAGATCCTGGCCAAGTGCAACGACACCGGCGCAGACGGCTACGAGCTCAACTTCGGCTGCCCGCACGGGATGAGCGAGCGCGGCATGGGCGCTGCCGTGGGCCAGGTCCCCGACTACGTCCAGATGATCACCGAGTGGGTGATGGAGAAGGCCGAGATGCCCGTCTTGGTCAAGCTCACGCCCAACGTCACCGACATCCGCCCCCCGGCTCGCGCTGCCCGCAAGGCCAACGCCGACGGCGTCGCCCTGATCAACACGATCAGCTCCCTGATCGGGGTCAACCTCGACACCTGGGCCCCTAACCCGGATGTCCGCGGCAAGGGGTCGCACGGCGGGTACGCCGGCCCGGCGGTCAAGCCCATCGCGCTCAACATGGTCTCGCAGGTGGCCGCCGACCCAGAGGTGGGCATCCCGGTCTCGGGCATCGGCGGGGTGGAGACGTGGCGCGACGCCGTGGACTTCCTGCTGTGCGGCGCGACCACCGTCCAGGTGGGCACGAGCGTGATGCACTACGGCTACCGGCTCGTGGACGACCTCGTCGACGGGCTCTCGACCTACCTGCGCTCGAAGGGGCTCCGCAGCCCGTCCGAGCTGGTGGGCAGGGCGCTGCCGGGGATCACCGACTGGGGGCACCTGGACCAGGAGTGGCGGCTGCTCGCGCATATCGACCAGGCCAAGTGCATCCGCTGCAACCTGTGCTACGCCGCCTGCAACGACGGGGCGCACCAGGCGATCCGGATGACCGGGTCGAACGGGTCGTCTGCGATTGGCGTGGACCCGGAGTACTGCGTGGGCTGCCGCCTGTGCCAGTACGTCTGCCCGGTTGACGGGGCGATCACGTTCGAGGGCCTCGAGGGCGCAGCGGCCATCCACTGACGGCCTGGCGAACCCCGCGCTGGGCGGGCGGCGGCGCGCTGACCCGGCTGCCGCCACCCGCCCGCGAGCGTGCGAAGCCGAGGCGGCCCACGCCGCAGGGGCCGCCCGGCGTGTTTCGGCTACGCTAACGCGAGTTACCGGGGGTCGATCCGGAATGAGCTCGGGGAGGCCACGTGGCCGGCAAGCGGCGGGCGACCAGCGCGGACGTGGCACGCCTCGCCGGCGTGTCGCGGACGACGGTTTCGTTCGTCCTCAACGACCGCCCTGCCACGAACATCGCCGAGGAGACGCGGCAGCGGGTGCGGGCGGCGGCGCTCGAGCTCGGCTACCACGTGCACGGCGCGGCGCGCGCCCTGGCCGGCGGCGCCTCGCAGACGATCGGGCTGGTCCTGCGCCAGCAGCCCGACCAGGCGGCCGCCGACGCGCTCCTGGCGGACACGCTGTGGGGAATCGGGCACGAGGTCCACAAGCATGGCTACCGCGTGCTGGTCGAGCCCCTCCCGCCCGAGGGCGGCTCGTACGCGGGGCTCCTCCACTCCCAGCGCGTGGACGGGCTGATCGTCTCCGGTCCGCGCAGCGACGACACCGAGCTTGCGGCGCTGGTCGCGGACGAGTTCCCGATCATCCTCCAGGGCTCCCTGCCGGGCCTGGACGCCCCCAGCGTCGACGTGGACAACCGGGCAGGGGCGGCGGCGGTCGTGCGCCACCTCATCGGCCTGGGGCACCGGCGGATCGCGTGCATCACCAATGCGCCTCGCGCCTACACCGCGGCCGAGGAGCGGCTGGCGGGGTACCGCGACGCGATGGAGGCGGGCGGGATCGGCTACGACGAGGGCTTGGTGGTCGAGGGCGGCTTCGACGCCACGAGCGGCTGGGTGGCGATGCGGACGCTGCTCGCGCGCGGCGAGCCGTTCACCGCGGTCTTCGTGGGCAACGACGTCGTGGCGTTCGGGGCCCTCCGGGCGCTCCGCGAGGCCGGGCGGCACGTGCCGGGCGACGTGTCCGTGGCCGGCTTCGACGACATCCCGCTCGCGCGCCACTTCGACCCGCCGCTGACCACCGTCCACCTGCCGGCGCGGGCGCTGGGCGAGGCGGCGGGCCGTGCCCTGGTGGAGCGACTCGCGGGCCTGCCCGGGACGCACCGCCTGCTGCTCGACACGGAGCTCATCGTCCGGGAGTCGACGGCACCTCCCGCCGTCTGAGCCCGCTCCGCCTGGCGTGTCATCGCGTGTCATCGCCGGCGCGCAGGCGCATCGCGGCCTCCACGGCAGATTCGTCACGACTTCTCCGCATCTCCAGGCACTCCTGCAACTTGACTGTCTCGCCCGCTTGGTGATAATGCGCGTTACTAACGCGCGTTAGCGCGTGCCTCGAGGAGACGGAACGTTGTCTCTCGTTATGCGTGCCACGCTGGCGCGTGCCGGCGTGTTCATGGCCTCCTTCGCGCTTGTCGCGAGCGCGTGCGCGGCATCCTCGACCCCTAGCCCGGCCGCCTCGTCTGCGGCCGCGTCCACGGCGCCGTCCGGCTCGGCGGCACCGTCCGCGTCGTCATCAGCCGCCGCCGGCGCCTCGGCAACCCCTGCTCCGCTCCCCTCGCCGGGGTCGAGCGAGATCGCTGCGGCAAAGCAGTACGCCTCGACGCTGGGCACGAACATCGGCGGGTCGGTCACTGTCCTCGCCCAGTGGAGCGGCAGCGAACAGCAGCAGTTCCTGCAGATGGTGCAGCCGTTCATCGACGCCACGGGCGTCCAGATCAAGTACACCGGCACGCGTGACGAGCCGACCGTGCTGCAGACGGCGATCGCCGCCGGCGGCGCGTCGCTGCCCGACATCGCGGGCATCCCCGGCCCGGCCCAGATGCAGCAGTTCGCGAGCAGCGGCACGCTGCAGGACCTCTCGTCGGTCATCGACATGAACACGTACCAGTCGCAGGCGCCGGCGTCGCTGGTCCAGCTCGGAACCGTCAACGGCAAGCTCGTGGGCGTCTTCCTGGACGTCTCGGCCAAGGGTCAGATCTGGTACGACCCGAAGATCGTCGGCGACCTGGCCAGCAATCCCCCCGCGAGCTGGACCGACTTCCAGAACCTGATCAAGCAGGACACGAGCAAGGCGCAGGCGCCATGGTGCCTCGCAGTCGAGTCCGGCGCGGCGACCGGCTGGCCGGCGACCGACGTCGTCGAGACGTTCATGCTCAAGACCTACGGCCCGGACGTCTACAACCAGTGGTGGCAGGGCAAGCTCAAGTGGACGAGCAGCCAGGTCAAGACCGCGTTCCAGGACCTCGGCCAGATGGTGTCCGAGAGCTACGGCGGCGCCAACCGCATCGTGACCACCAACTTCGCGAACGCAGGCGATCCGCTGTTCAGCACGCCGCCCGGCTGCCTGTTCCTCCACGAGGCGAGCTTCATCACCGGCCTGGGCGCGTTCGCCAACCAGACCAAAATCACCGACTACAACTTCATTCCCTTCCCGGCGATCAACTCGCAGTACCAGAACGCCGTTGAGGGTGCCGGCGACCTGTTCGGCATGTTCAAGAACACCCCGCAGTCCGCGGCCCTCATGAAGTACCTGGTCAGCGCGCAGGCGCAGGCCCTGTTCGTCGCCCCCGGCGAGTTCCTGTCCGCCAACAAGGGCGTGGCCAACTACCCCAACCCGATGAACCAGCGGCTGGCCCAGATCCTGTCAGGCGCGTCGTCGTTTGTCTTCGACGCGTCCGACCAGATGCCGACTTCGATGCAGAACGAGTTCTACAAGGGCCTCGTCAACTACATCCAGAACCCGAGCCAGCTCGACTCGATCCTCTCGCACCTCGACAGCGTCCAGTCGTCAGCCTATTCGCAGTAGGCACGAGTCCCAGAGGCGGGCGGCCGCGGTCCGCGGCGCCCGCCTTCGCCGCAGCGGAGGAACGGCATGGACCCTCGACTGGTGACGGCGATCATCGTCGTCATCGGCGTCCCGGCGGTCTTGGTCGGCTACATCGTGGGGACTGAGCAGGCCCTCCGGCTGGTGCCTGAACGACGCCGGGCGACGGTGCGACCGTGGCTGTGGCTCTTCCCGGCGCTCGCCTTCCTGCTCGTCTACCTCGTCTACCCGACCATCGGGACGCTGATCCAGAGCTTCGAGAACAACGCCGGCAAGTTCGTCGGCTTCAACAACTACAGCTGGTTCCTCAACAGCAGCGACGGGATCGGGTCGCTGTTCAACAACATCATCTGGCTGGTGCTGCTGCCCGCCATCACGGTCGGCGTGGGCCTGCTGTTCGCGGTGCTGGTCGACCGGGTGCGCTACGAGACCATCGCCAAGTCGGTGATCTTCCTGCCGCTGGCGATCAGCGCCACGGCCGCGAGCGTGATCTGGCTGTTCATGTTCGCCTACCAGCCGCCCGGAGCCGCCCAGACGGGCACGCTCAACGCCATCATCAGCGGTCTCGGCGGCGCGCCGGTGGCATTCATCGCCAACAGCACGTTCAAGTTCAACACCCTGATGCTGATCGTCGTGATGTCCTGGATGTGGACCGGGTTCGGGATGGTGATCATCTCGGCCGCGCTCAAGGGGATCAGCCCCGAGCTCCTCGAAGCAGCGCGCGTCGACGGCGCCAACGAGCTCGAGGTCTTTCGCCACATCACCTTCCCGCTGCTGCTCCCGACGCTCACCGTGGTGGCGACCGTGATGATCATCACCGCCCTCAAGGCGTTCGACATCGTCTACGTCATGACCAACGGCAACTTCGACACGCAGGTCATCGCCAACTCGATGTACACGTGGATGTTCACCAACGGCAACTTCGGGCGCGGCGCCGTGCTGGCGATCGTGCTGATGATCGCGGTGATCCCGGTCATGGCCTTCAACATCCGGCGCTTCCAGGCTCAGGAGGCCATCCGATGAGCGAGCTCGCGGTCCCGGCCGTCCGCCGCAAGGAGGGCGGATCTGCGTGGCGCGGGCGCCTCGAGCACCTTGCCACCCACGTCGTGGTCATCCTCCTGATGGCGATCTGGCTGATCCCAACCATCGGCCTGCTCATCAGCTCGTTCCGGCCCTCGGCGGACGTCCAGTCGAGCGGCTGGTGGACCTTCTTCTTCCAGCCGGCCCAGGCAACCCTGGAGAACTACACCTACGTGCTCGCCCAGGCCGGGATCGGGACGGGCTTCATCAACAGTCTGTTCATCTCGATCCCCGCCACGGTCATCCCCGTGTTCGTGGCCGCCTTCGCTGCGTACGCATTCGCGTGGATGAGCTTCCCGGGGCGGAACATCCTGTTCGTCGTGGTTGTCGGGCTGCTCGTCGTGCCGCTGCAGACCACCTTCATCCCCATTCTGCGGCTCTACGGGCAGATTGGCATCGAGGGCCAGTTCCTGGCCGTGTGGCTCGCCCACACAGGCTACGGGCTGCCATTCGCGGTGTACCTGCTGCGCAACTTCATGGGGGAGCTGCCGCGCGAGGTGTTCGAGTCCGCGGCGATCGACGGCGCCAGCCCAGTCACGTCGTTCTTCCGACTGGCCATCCCGATGAGCGTGCCCGCCATCGCGGCCCTGGTCATCTTCCAGTTCCTGTTCGTCTGGAACGACCTCCTGGTCTCCCTGATCTACATCGGCGCGGCGAACCCCGAGAACGACCCGCTCACGATCTCCATCGCGTCCCTGGTGGGCAACTTCGGCCAGGGATGGTGGTATCTGGCGGCGGCCTCCTTCATCTCGATGGCGGTCCCGCTGCTGGTGTTCTTCACGCTCCAGCGCTACTTCGTCCGCGGGATCGTCGGCGGGTCGGTGAAGGGATGACCGCAGGGCACGCGTTGCGCGCGGGACGGGCGGCAGGCCAGGGGCGAGGAACGTGCCCACCCGCGGGATGACGTCCTCGGCCGACCTGCCGAAGCCCCGCGCCCCGCTCCTCTCGCTCTATCCGGTCGAGCCGTGGCGCGTGCGGGAGCAGAGGTTCGACCCGGCGAACGCGGCCCGGAGCGAGTCCGTGTTCGCGCTCGGCAACGGACACCTCGGGCTGCGCGGCAACCTCGAGGAGGATGCCGGCAACGCCGTCCACGGCACGTACCTCAACGGGTTCCACGACGAGGCGCCGATCGTCTACCCCGAGAGCGCCTACGGCTTCGCCCGGAGCCACCAGGTCCAGCTCAACATCGCCGACGGCAAGCGGATCCGGCTCGAGGTGGACGGCGAGCCGCTGGACCTCTCGACGGGCGAGGTGGAGTACCAGGAGCGCTCGCTGGACCTGCGGGCGGGCATCCTGCACCGGCGGCTCCGCTGGCGGTCGCCCGGGGGGCGGCGGATCGAGCTCACGACGAGGCGGCTGGTGTCGTTCACGCGGCCAGCGGTCGCGCTCGTCGACTACCGCGTGACGCTGCTCGAGGCGCCGCGCGGCGAGGCGGAGGTCCGCCTGGTGTCCACGCTGGTCGAGGGGCCCGGCAACATGGTCGCGTCGCACGACCCGCGGGTTGGCTCCCACGTGCGCCCGGGGTCGCTCGTGCTCGAGCGCCACGAGACTGACGACGCGGGCGGCCACCTGGTCCAGCGCACACGGGCCACGAGGCTCGCCGTCGCGGCTGCCGTGCGCCACTCGGCGGTGTGGCTCCGCGGCCCGGTCCTCGACCCCGAGACGCCGCGCACCGTGTCGGATGCCGACGACGGGCGGAGCGTCGCGCCCGGCCCGCAGGGGCCCCGCGGCGATCTCGTGCCGGAGACCTCGCTGCTCGACGACGGCATCGCGTGCACGTTCCGGGCCCGGCTGGAGGCGGGCGACGGGGTCCGGCTGACGAAGGCCCTCGCGTACTGCAGCTCGCTCGGGATGGCCCAGGACGGCCTTGCCGGGAGCCGGCTTGCCGAGGAGGAGCGGGTCGCCGACGATGCCCTCGCCGACGAGTCCGTCGCCGACGGGCTGCTGGTCGATGACGAGCTGGCCGACGAGGCGTGCGCGCTCGCCGCCGAGGCGCTGGAGGACGGCTTCGACCGCCTCGCCGACGAGCAGGCCCGGGTGCTCGCCGCGTTCTGGCATGACTCGGACGTCGAGCTCGAGGGCGACGACGCCCTGCAGCAGGGCCTGCGGTTCAACCTGTTCACGATCTTCGGGTCGGCCGGCCGCGACGGGAGGACGAACCTCGCCGCGAAGGGTCTCACCGGGGAGGGGTACGAGGGCCACGTCTTCTGGGACACCGAGGTGTTCGCCCACCCGTTCTTCGTCTACACCCAGCCGGCCCTCGCCCGGGCGCTGCTCGAGTTCCGCATCGGGACGCTGCCCCAGGCCTGCGAGCGCGCCGCGGAGATGAACGAGCGCGGCGCGCTCTTCCCGTGGCGGACCATCAACGGGCGCGAGGCGTCCGCGTACTTCCCCGCGGGCACGGCGCAGTACCACATCAACGCCGACATCGCGCTGGCCCTCGTGCGCTACGTGGGCGTGACCGGCGACCGGTCGCTGCTGCTCGACGGCGGCGCCGAGCTCCTGTTCGAGACCGCCCGGATGTGGCTCGGGCTGGGCGCCTACATCCCCGCTCAGGACGGCGAGTTCTGCCTCAACGAGGTCACCGGGCCCGACGAGTACACCGCCCTGGTGAACAACAACCTCTACACGAACCTGATGGCCCGCGCGCACCTGCGCCACGCGATCCGGGTCGCCGACGAGGTCGCGCGGGACGAGCCGATGGCGTGGGCCAGGCTGTCGGGCGCGATCGGGCTGACCCTGGCGGAGGTGGACGAATGGCGGCACGCGGCCGAGCGCATGCGGGTCCCGCGCGACGCGGCGCTGGGCATCCACCTCCAGGACGACGCCTTCCTGGACCGCGAGCCGTGGGACTTCGCCGCCACCCCGGCGGACCGCTACCCGCTGCTGCTCCACTACCACCCGCTGGTCATCTACCGCCACCAGGTGCTCAAGCAGCCCGACGTGGTCCTGGCCCAGGTGCTGCTCGGCCACGAGTTCACCACCGCCGAGAAGCGGCGCAACTTCGCCTTCTACGACCCGCTCACGACCGGCGACTCGTCGCTCGCCCCGTGCATCCAGAGCGTGGCGGCGGCGGAGCTGGGCCAGGCCGAGGCCGCACGGCGCTACTTCGCCTCGACGGCCCGGATGGACCTCGACGACGTGAACGGCAACACCCGCGACGGTGTGCACATCGCGGCCATGGCCGGCACGTGGGTCTCGGTGGTCAACGGCTTCGCCGGTCTGCGAGACGACGACGGCGGGCTGTCCTTCGCGCCCCGGCTGCCGGACGCCTGGCAGCGGCTGGCGTTCCGGCTGCGCGTGGGCGCCTCCCGGCTGCACATCGAGATCACACCCGACGAGGCGAAGTACACGGTGGAGTCCGGCCCGCAGGTCGGGCTGCGCCACTTCGGCGAGCTGGTGTCGGTCGTGGCCGGGGAGCCGGCAGTCTTCGACCTGCGCCCCAGGCTGCGCGCGGTGGTCTTCGACCTCGACGGCGTCCTCACCGACACGGCCGAGCTCCACTTCCGGGCCTGGGCGCGGATGGCCGCCGAGGAGGGGCTCCCGTTCAGCCGGGAGCTCAATGAGCGGCTCAAGGGGATCGGTCGCCTCGAGAGCCTCGAGATCATCCTCGACGCGGCCGGACGGACCGACCTCGACGGTGCGGCGAAGACGGCCCTGACTGAGCGCAAGAACGCCTACTTCGGCGAGCTGATCGCGCACATCACCCCGGCGGACCTGCTGCCCGGCATGGCGGAGCTCCTCGCCGACCTCCGGGCTGCGGGCATCCGGACGGCGATCGCGTCGGCCAGCCACAACGCGACCGAGGTGGTCCGGAGGCTGGAGATCGAGGGCCTCGTGGACGCAATGGTGGACCCCTCGGCGATCGTGAAGGGCAAGCCCGACCCGGAGATCTTCCTGGCCGCCGCGGAGCGGCTCGGCGTTCGGCCGGAGGACTGCGTGGGTGTCGAGGACGCGCGGGCCGGGATCGAGGCGATCAACGCCGCCGGGATGGTGTCGGTGGGCGCCGGGGCGGGCCTCACGGAGGCCGTCTGGGCCGTGGACGACACCCGGCAGATCACGCGCGATGCGCTGGCCGGGCTGTTCGCCGACCGCGCCTGAGCTGTGTTGCGTTTCCGCTGGGCGGGTCAAAGCCGCCTCTTCTCGATTCGGTCCCGCGCCACTAGGCTAGACAGCCAACACCCCCGCCAGCCAGCGTCCCGCAGCCCCACCTGCCGCACCACGGAGGTTCCCGATGACCCGCGTCCTGCTGATGGTCGGCACCAAGAAGGGCGCCTTCCTGCTCGAGTCCGACGAGGCCCGTCGCGACTGGCGGGTCCGCGGCCCGTTCTGCGACGGCTTCGAGATCCGCGACGTCAGCTACGACCCAGCGGACGGCGCGATCTACGCCGCGGCCACCTCGCCCTGGTTCGGCCCCGCGGTCTTCCGCTCGCCGGACTTGGGCGAGACCTGGACCCACTCGTCGGAGGGCCTGACGTATGGTGACGACGGGCCGAAGCTGACGCGCGTCTGGAGCCTCACGCCGGGCCACGGCGCCCTGTACGCGGGCGTGGAGCCGGCGGGCCTGTTCCGGAGCGACGACCACGGCGCGAGCTGGCGGCACGTGGAGGGGCTGCGACGGCACCCGTCCACGCCGAACTGGATGCCGGGCAACGGCGGGCTGATCCTCCACACCATCGTGCCCCAGCCCGACGACCCCCAGCGGATGTGGGTCGGGGCGAGCTCGGTGGGCGTGTTCGAGACCACCGACGGCGGGGAGACGTGGGCCGCCCGCAACCACGGCGTCCGCCAGGACTACAACCCGGGGCCGCCGGCCGAGGTCGGCAGCTGCGTCCACAAGTTCGCGCTGGCGGCCGGCACGGAGCAGACGCTGTTCCAGCAGAACCACTGCGGCGTGTACCGCTCGGACGACGGCGGCGCGAACTGGCAGGAGATCACCGGCAGTCTCCCGACCGACTTCGGCTTCGTCATGGGCGCCCACCCCCGCGACCCGCGGACTGCGTGGGTGATCCCGCTCACCACGCCTGAGCACGGCCGCCTCACGCCGGACGCGAAGGCCGCGGTCTGGCGGACCCGCGACGGCGGCGGGTCCTGGCAGCGGCTCGCGAATGGCCTGCCGCAGGAGAACGCATGGCTGTCCGTCCTGCGCGAGGCCATGGGCGTCGACTCGATGGAGCGCCCGGGCGTCTACTTCGGCGCCCAGTCGGGGCAGCTGTTCGCGTCGGCAGACGAGGGGGACACCTGGCGCGAGATCGCCTCCTACCTGCCGCAGATCGCGTCGGTCGACGTCGCGGTCCTGGCGGACTGAGTGGCGGGAGCGGGCGAAGCGATGGCCGATGTCCGGCTGCCCGGCAACCTCGTGGACCTGTTCCCGGGCACGCCGCGGCGGCTGGAGTTGCCCGGCGGCACCGTGCGCGAGGTGCTGGCCTCGCTCGACGCGCGCGTCCCCGGCATGCACGACCGGCTGCTGTCCGCGGGCCCCGAGATCCGGGAGCACATCAAGGTGTTCGTCGACGGGCGGCAGGCGGAGCTGGCCACGCCGGTCGCGCCCGGCTCCGTGGTGCACGTGATCCCGGCGGTGTCGGGCGGGTAGCTTCGGGCCCCCGCTCGACGCGGCGGACCCGCGATCCGGTGCGGGGCGCCAGCCCGCGCTCGACGCCGGGGAGCGCACCCGGAAGGCCGTCCAGCCCGGCTCGGAGGTGACGCTCACCTCCGAGGCGCTGCTGCGCGCCGTGGCCGAGGCGCTCTGCCCGACCGCCTGTGGCGACCCGCCCGTTCCTGGGGGGCGTGTCCGGCACGCTCCCGCCCGCGTCACCTACCATCGGTGCTCCAGCATGACGAGGGGAGGACCCGATAGCCCAATGGTCGCACCCGAGGGGGCGGCGGTGACGCTGCACCGGTCCAGGGTCCAGTGGCCCAGCCGCGAGGCTGTCGCGCTCATCGGCATCGCCGTCGCGGTCGTGGCGGTCATGCTCGCCTTCCTCGGCGCGGACCCCGCGTTCGGCGTGACGGCGAGCAACGGGCCGTTCACCGACGAGTCCTGGGATGTCATGAACGCCCGGAACTTCGTGCTCCTGGGCACGTGGGCGACCGATGACTGGACGCTTCACCTGGTGAACCTGCCGTTCAGCCTCAGCGCGGCCGCCGTGTTCAGCGTCTTCGGCGTGGGCATCGAGCAGGCCAGGCTGGTGTCGATCGCCGCTACCGGCGTGACCGTCGCGGCGCTCGGACTCGGGCTCCGGCGCTGGATCGGCGCGGGGCCGGCCGCCCTCGCTGCTGTGGCCTACGGGGGGGCGACGCTCGTCCTGTTCTACGGCAGGCTCGCGTTCCTCGAGCCGATGGTCGCAATGTGGCTGACGCTCGGGGCGCTGACCGTCCTTGGCGCGCAGGGGGACTCCTCCCTCCGGCTGGGGATCCTGGCGGGCGTGCTGCTCGCGCTGGGCGTCGGCACCAAGCCCTCGGCGCTCGCCGCGGTGGTCGGCATCCTGGCCGCCGTCGCGATCGCGGGCTGGAGGGAGCGGCCCGTCCGGCGCTGGGTCGCCGGTGCCGGCCTCTCGGTCGTGGTGCTCGGACTCGCCTGGGCGGTGCTGATCTGGCTGCCGAACCGGTCGGCCATCAGCGATGTGCTCCGCATCTGGGCCTCCGAGCCGATCATCGCCCCGCTCGGGACGGTCCTCCACCGGATCGCGACATATGCCGCCTCCGACGGGTTCGTGGCGCTCTCGGTCCCGCTCCTGGCTGCCGGCGCCGTCGGCTGGGGGATTGCGGCCGCCCGCTGGCGAACGCTGGGCCCGGAGCTGCGCCTGCTGCTCACGGCTGCCTGCGGCTGGCTGGTCCTCGGCTTCGGCCTGCTCGCCGTGGCGCCCTATCGGCCCAACCGCTATGAGGTGCCCCTGCTGCCGGCGCTCGCGATCCTGGTCGGGATCGGCGCCCGTTCGGCGTCAGGCGTCATCACGCGGCGCGCCCCGGGCCGCGCGTGGGTGGTCGGCGTCGCCCTGGCGCTCGTGCTCGTCGTCCCGGGCATGGTCTCCTACGCGTCATGGATGGGGAGGGCGACGTATCGCCTGCCGGCTGTCCAGGCGCAGTTGGCGGCCGAGATCCCCGCCGGGAGCGTGACGCAGGGGGACTACGCGCCGGCGTTCGCGATGCGCGCGCGCGCCATCACGATCGTGAGCCGGCCCGCCACGCACATCTCACCCGGGGACCTCTATGCGAGCCGCGGCGTCCGCTGGTTCGTGGGCCATGCGCAAGACGCCCCCGTCTGGGCCGAGCTGCATCGAGCGGCCTGGGACGCGCGGCAGCAGGTGCTCTGCTCCCCGTGGGGGAGCGAGCCGGTGTGCGTCTGGCGCCTGCCCTGACTTTCGACTCGTTGGGCCCCGGCCCGTGCGGCGGCAGGCGTTCTCGACCGCGCGCTATCAGGGTGTCGGCGTCGACAGGAGCGGCACCCTCCCCGTCCGACCGGCCCGCTCGAGCCAGGCGCCCTGGGTGCCGAGCGCGCGAACCCGCGCCCACGACCCGTCGAGCGCCACCGCGACCAGGGGCGCCGGCACGCGCGCTGCCAGGTACTCGAGCGTGCGGTCCAGGACCGCGCGTCGGCTCCCCCTCGCCGGCACCAGCACGAGCGCGGCGCCCGTCGCGGCCACCGCCTCGGCGACTCCCGACGGCCCATGCCGACTCGGCAGCCACACGCCGACGATCAGGCCCGGCGCGGCCACGGCACGGGCCTCCTCGAGGAGCAGGTCGCGGTCCCGGGTGCCCGTGTGGGCGCGATCGAGGGCAATGTCGACCGGCGGGAAGAACAGTCGCGGTCGTGCTCGGGGAGGCCCGTCGTCGCGGGTACCGGCGACGCAGAACAGCAGCGTCCCGCCGATGCGCACCGCAGCCTGCGCCCCCAGCTCGCGCACCGGCGCGTAGCGGGGATCCGACCCGTCGTCGGTGATCGCAACGACGGTAGCGGCCGACGGCAGCCGGGCGATGAGCTCGGCGATGGCGGGCGAGGAGGGGGCGGCGAAGGCGGTCATGGCTCGGGACACTGGTCTGCGCCTCCGTTCGTGGCTGGGTCGTTGCACACAGGATCCCCGGCCAACCTTTCGCCTCCATTACGCCGGCTCCTTCACGACCGCGCTACCATCGCCGCCCACACACCGACTGCTCGCCCGAGGCCGCTCGTGACCGCTGCGTCCCCATCTGACGATCCCAGGCCCAGGACGTTCGCGGTCGCCCCGGGCCCCTACCCGTTCGCGCCGCGCGTCCCGGGTCCCGCGGCAACCGCCCTCGCGGGCCTCGACACCGCGGTAGCCGAGGTCCGCGCCAACGCCGCGTCGTGGGCCCGCGCGACGCCCGACTTCCGCGTGCGCCTCCTCGACGAGGTGCTCCGCGCCACGCTGCCGGTGGCCGGCCGCTGGACGGAGACGGCAAGCCGCCACGAGGGCCTCGACCCCGCTTCGCCGGACGCGGCAGAGGAGGCGATCGTGGGGCCCTACGTCTTCGCGCGCGGTGCCCGCCTGCTTCGAGACGCCATCCGGGACATCGACCGCCACGGCCGGCCCGCGATCCCCGGCGGCGCCCGGCGCCTCGCCGACGGCCGCGTCGCAGCGAGGGTCATGCCGGCGGGCCTTTCCGACCGGCCGCTCTACCTGGGCACCACGGCCGATGTGTGGATGGACCGCAGCGTCACGCTCGACGAGCTGCCCGCCACGATGGCCGGCCACTACCGGACGCAACCCGAGCCGCGCGTCTGCCTCGTCCTGGGCGCCGGCAACGTGTCCTCGATCGGGCCGCTCGACGTGCTCCACAAGCTGTTCGTCGAGCTCCAGGTGGTCGTGCTCAAGGTCCACCCGGTCATGGCCCACCTCGGGCCCGTCCAGGAGGACCTGCTCGCGCCGCTGGTCCGCGCCGGCGTCCTTCGCATCGTCTACGGGGACGCCGCCGAGGGCGCGCACCTGGTCAACCACCCGCTCGTGGACACTCTCCACGTCACGGGCTCGGACCGCACGTACGAGGCGATCGTCTTCGGCAGCGGGCCCGAGGGGGAAGCGCGCAAACGACGCGACGAGCCGATCCTCGCCAAGCCGTTCACCGCCGAGCTGGGCAACCTGACGCCGATCATCGTGGTGCCCGGGCGCTGGAGCCCGTCCGACCTCGAGTACCACGCGACCAACATCGCCACCATGCTGGTCAACAACGCGGGGTTCAACTGCACCACGCCGCGCGTGATCGTGACGGCGCGGGACTGGCCGCTCCGGGCGGCGCTGATGGACCGCGTCCGAGCCCGCCTCGACGCGCTCCCGTCGCGCGCGGCGTTCTACCCCGGCGCCGCAGCCCGCTTCGCCGCGTTCCGCGAGCACTACCCGGGCGCCGAGACCTATGGCGCTCACGGGGACGGCCAGCTGCCGTGGATGCTGATCCCGGGGCTCTCGCCCGACGCCTCGGACGAGCCCGCCTATCGCTTCGAGGCCTTCTGCCCGGTCACCGCGGAGACCGCGATCGACGCCGCCGACACGGGCGACTTCCTCGACCGCGCCGTCGCCTTCGCGAACGAGCGCCTGTGGGGCACGCTCAACGCGACGCTGATCGTGCACCCGTGCACGGCCCGCGATCCGGCGCTCCGCCCCGCCCTCGCCCGGGCCGTCGCCGACCTTCGGTACGGGACGGTCTCGCTCAACCACTGGTCGGCGATCGGGTACGGCCTGGGCATCACCCCGTGGGGCGCCTACCCCGGCCACACCCGCACCGACATCGGCTCGGGGGTCGGCTTCGTCCACAACCCGCTGATGTTCGACCGGGTCGAGAAGACGGTCGTGCGCTCGTGGTTCCGGGCGTTCCCCAAGCCGATCTGGTTCGCCGGCCACCGCACAGCGAACCAGATCACGCCGCACCTGGTGCGGCATGAGGTGACGGGCAGCCTGACGGGACTGCCCGCTGTCGGGGTGCTCGCCCTGCGGGGCTGATCGCGCTCGGCGGACGCACTGCCCCGCGTGCGAGGCGCCCAGCCAGGCGCCGCTCCGCCCCAGCGCCGTTGGCGCCGCTCCGCCCCCGGCGCCGTTGGCGCGGCGCCACCAAATCGCCGCCGGAGCGCCGCTCCGCCCCCAGATCGTTGGCGCGGCGCCACCAAATCGCCGCCGGAGCGCCGCTCCGCCCCCAGATCGTTGGCGCGGCGCCACC
>JAJXUG010000065.1 GCA_021783095.1 Chloroflexota bacterium
GAGCTGCGCGGCCTGCGGGCGGCGCGCTGGGTCCGCGAGAGCACGCCGGGCCAGCTCGACCGGTTCGGGCCGCCGTCGCAGCGGCGGATGCAGGACTCCGCGATCGAGGCCCTCGGGCTCGCCGACACGTGGCTCGCCTGGACGGTCGGCCGCTCGGGCTGGTCGGGCCCTGACTCGATGGACGAGCCGCCGGCGACCCGGACCCCGGAGTTCCGGGCGATGCTCGCGGCGGCCGGGGCGGGCGCCTTCGACGTCCTCCTCGTCGGCTACACCGCTCGCTACATGCGCGACCTCGCGCTCGCCCTGTCCTACCGGCGCTGGTTCCACCGCCAGGGCGTCGTGGTGTACGTCTGCGACGACCGGATCCTGTCCTCCAACGCCGCCGACTGGGAGCGCCTGGTCGACAAGGCCAAGGCGGCCGAGATCAACTCCCGCGAGCAGAGCCGCAACGTGCGCGCCGGGTACGCCGCCAAGCGCGAGACCCGGGGCGACCCGGGCGGGCACCCGCCGTTCGGCTTCCGGCGCGCGGGCGAGGCCAGCGTGGTCGAGGTGGACCCGGAGCGCATCGGGGCTGCGGTCCGGGCGTACGAGCTCGCAGCGGCCGGGCTGACCGATCGCGAGGTCGCGGGGCGCCTGGGGATCGGGATCCACACCGTGCGCGGCGTCCTGACCTCGCCGCTGTACCGGGGCCGCCTGCGCGACGGCGCCGTCGCCAACTGGCCGCCGCAGGTCGACGAGGCGCTCTGGGACCGGGTGGCCGACCTGCGCGCGGCGCGCAGCCGGCGCTCTCCGGGGCGGCCCGAGACCCGCCGCGCGTACGCCTTGCCGATGCTCAGCTGCGCCGCCTGCGGCCGGCGTCTGGTGGGCGACAAGGACCGATACCGCCACCTCGACGCCTGTGACGCCTTCACCGCCGCCCGGCCCGCCGGTGGCGGCGCCCGGGGGAGGCACAGCCGGATCCCGGGCCAGAGCTACGGCCGCGACGAGTACGAGGCGGTCGTGCCGCTCATCCTCGAGCGCGTCCGCCTGGGAGCCGCCGACGTGGCGGCAGCGTCGGCCGCCTACGCTAGCGACGGCGGCGAAGAGCCCGACCGGCTGCGCCTGGCCCGGATCGAGGAGGGGCGCGAGCGGGCGCTCGCCGCCTACAGGCGCGACCGCGACCCGGCGGCTCTGGAGCGGACGATGCGCGAGCTCGACGCGGCGGAGCAGGCGGCCCAGGGCGACCGGGTGCGCCCGGCGCTGTCGCCGGACGAGGTGCGCGGGTACCTCGAGCGCCTGCCCGACTGGTGGCGCGACGCGGAGCCGGACGACCGGCGCGCGCTCGCGACCACGCTGTTCGAGCGGATCCGGGTGCTGGGGGTCGACCGCGTCTGGGTGGAGCCGACGCAAGAGGCCCGGCACCACGGCCTGGCCGAGGCGTTCGGACCCGATGAGGTCGAAATGGTCGGGGCGAGAGGATTTGAACCTCCGACCTCATCGTCCCGAACGATGCGCGCTACCAAGCTGCGCCACGCCCCGACCGCAATGCCCGTGTAGGGCTGGGAGATGATACCCCATGGCTGACGGCCGGCCGAATCACGGACCGAGGTTGGCATGGCAGGCCATGGAATCCCTAGGACGCGGTCGGATGTTGGCCTGGAAGGCCACGGACCGACGTGGAGAGCGGTTTGCGGCGCCGGAATCCGGTCGCTCCGTCGCCCACGAGGCCACGAATCGACGGCCCGGGCCGGAATCCATGGCATGACAGGCCATGCGCGGCTCGGGCGCGGTCATCGGCAGACGCGCATCGCGCGCCGCCCGGTCCCGGACAGCATGCGAGCCCACCGCGGGCGACGGTAGGCTCGACTGCTTCTCCCCGATGGAGCGGGCGCCAACCCCCCGGCGCCCCACGGATCATCTCCCGCCCCCCGGCGGGTGCGCTCAGCCTACCCTGCGCCCGACGGTTCGAATATGGACGAATGTCGCACTCACGAAAGTATTTTCGTCCACAGTGCCTGCCAGCCGACGAAGGGCTGGCGGGCTGGAAAGCACGAGTCTGACAAGTTCCGGCTAGGCAGCGGCTAGTAGGCCTCGAGGTAGCGGTCGATCTCCCAGCCGGTGACCTGCGTCCGGTACTCGTCCCACTCCGCACGCTTTGCAGCGACGTAGTGCGTGAGCACGTGGTCGCCCAGCGCCTCGCCGATGACCGGGTCGCTCTCCAGCTCGTCGATCGCCTCCCCCAGCGTGCCCGGCAGCTCGCGGATCCCCTTCTCCGCGATCCGCGAGGCGTCCATCTCGAACAGCGATTCCTCGATCGGCTCGGCGATCTCGAGCCCGCGCTCCACGCCGTCGAGCCCGGCCGCGATCATCGCCGCGAAGGCGAGGTACGTGTTCGACGACGGGTCGGGGCAGCGCACCTCGGCGCGGGTGCCCTCGATGGACTTGCCGGGCGAGATCATCGGCACGCGGATGAGCGCCGAGCGGTTGGTGCGGCCCCATGTGATGTACGTGGGCGCCTCGTAGCCCGGGACGAGCCGCTTGTACGAGTTCACGAGCGGCGCCAGGATGGCCGACATGCCGCGGGCGTGGGCGAGGATCCCCGCCATGTACGACTTCGCGAGGTCCGACAGCCCGTATGGCGCGCTGGCGTCGGCGAAGGCGTTGCGGCCCTCCTCGATCGAGTACAGGCTCTGGTGCGTGTGCATGCCCGAGCCGTTGATGCCGTGGATCGGCTTGGGCATGAAGGTGGCGTACAGGCCGTGCTGCTGGGCGATCGCCTTGAGCGCGAACTTGAAGGTCACGGCGTTGTCGGCGGTCTTGAGCGCGTCGGCGTACTCGAAGTCGATCTCGTGCTGGCCGGCCGCGACCTCGTGGTGGGCCGCCTCGACCCGGATGCCGAAGGCCTCGAGGGCATCGACCATGTCCTGGCGGACCTCCTGCGCGAGGTCGGTCGAGTAGTCGAAGTAGCCGGCCTGGTCGTGGGGCAGGGGCTGGATCGAGCCGTCCTCGCCGCGCCGGAGCAGGAAGAACTCGAGCTCGGGGCCGGTGTTCACGATGTACCCCATCGCGCGCGCCCGCTCCACCTGCCGGCGCAGGACGTAGCGCGGGTCGCCGGCGAACGGCTCGCCGCGGGGCGTGTACACGTCGCAGATGACGCGAGCGGTGCCGCGGGGCCCCGACCCCGGCTGCCACGGGATCTCGTTGAACGTGGCCATGTCGGGCGCGAGGTACTGGTCCGATTCCGCGATCCGCGTGAAGCCCTCGACCGAGCTGCCGTCGAACCACGTCCCGTGGAGGACCGCGTCCTCGAGCCTGCCGATCGGGATGGTGACCGCCTTGACCAGGCCGAGGATGTCGCTGAACTGGAGCTGCACGAAGCGGATGCCGCGCGCCTGCGCCGCCTCGATCTGCGCCCTGGGGTCGAGTCCGTCCATCCCGTTCGTCACCCTGAGGAGCCTCCCTGGCCAGTCGCATCCCGGTGGACGATGGGCCCCGCCGGCCGCGTGCTTGCCCGGAGTCTAGACCGCCATCTGCCGGCCGACGCGTGGAGCGCGGTTGCGAATGGGGAATGGCCGGGTGTCGAGTTGGCGACGTGCGAGGACGACGCAGGGCCGCCTCAGACGGGCGGTGCCTCGGCGCTGCGGGCCGCCACCAGGTCATCGAGGAACCGCCCGAACTCGCGTCCCACATCGACGTACCGGTCGGCCTTCACGGCCAGCGCCAGTCGCCCGTCGGCCCCGAGCCGGCCCCAGATCCGCCGCCGTGGCATCCAGAACGTGATCAGCAGCCCCACAATCAGGAACCCGAACGCCGCCCAGGCGAGGTCCGCCCCGGGGTCCTTCTTCGCGATCAGCAGGGTGTACTGCGAGACGCCCGTGAACTCGACCGAGAAGTCGGTGCCGGCGGCCACCCCGGACTCGCCCTGCGCCAGGGCCAGGGGGCCCAGGCCCACCGCGGACGTGGAGCCGTCGTTGTTCACGACGCCCCGGAACGGCAGGACCAGCAGGATCCCGGTGCCGCTGCTGTCCTTCTGGAGGACCATCTGGAGCGCCACGTCGCGGCCGGGCACGGCGAACTGGGCGAAGGGCAGGCCCGCCGCCTGGTCGGTCATCGGCACGGCGCCGGACCACAGCGGCTGGCCCGAGGCGTCGCGGACGACGATGACGGGCGCCGGGCCGAAGCCGTTCTGGTGGAACGTGTAGCCCGCCACCGTGAGGGGGTCGTTCACGCGGATCACCTTGTCGGCGATCTGCTTGCCGTCCTGGAACACGGCGAGGTGGGTGGTGTAGTCGGTGGGATGCCCGGTGTCGAGCCCGGGCGCTGAGAAGCCGAGGTTCTTGACCAGCAGCAGGCCCGGCGTGCCGATGGGCTGGACGGTCAGCGAATCGCCGTTGGCGACGACCATCGGCTGCTCATCGCCGAGCGCGCTGGTCGCCGCGGCGGCCAGCAGGAACAGCACAAGGCCGGTGTGCGTGAGCAGCGTCGCCATCTTCACCCACCGGTTCCGGTCGCCGTAGAGGTAGGTGACACCGTCCACCTCCGTCTGGCGGACGGCGTACCGGTGCCGGCGCAGCGTTCGCGTGACGGCCGCCGCGTCCACGCCCCCGAGCGAGGCCCGGTCCGGCAGGCGCTGGTCGAAGAACGGCTCGGGCTGGACGACCCGGATGTCGGCGCTGGCGCGCCACAGGCGCGGCGTGCGGTCGATGGTGCACGCGACGATCGAGAGGATCAGCACCACGAGCCCCACGCTGAACCAAGTCGAGGTGAACACGTGGAACAGCTGCAGGCGCTCGAGCAGGTTCACGACGCCCACGCCCAGCACCGGGTCGTACTGGGTGTGGAGCTTGCCCATCTCGTTGGCGTAGTCCGTCGCCGAGCGGAACGCGAAGCTGGGCAGCTGCTTGAGCGTCATGCCCACGACCGCGAACAGCGCGAGCACGATGATCTGGAGGACCGCGAAGTCGACCGAGGTGAGCAGCCCCCAGACCGCGTTCCCCAGGCGGGACGGGAGCCCGGCGATCGGGCGGGCAGCGGGACGGCGGGCGGCGAGCGTTGCGATGAGCGTGCTCCTAGCGGTCCCGGGCCGCAGTCGCCGCGGTCTCGCCGGCGGCGCTGGCAGGGCGGAGGGCGGCGCGCATCACGCTCGAGGCGGCGCGAAGGGCGTGCGCTGCAGGACCGACAGGAGAGATCGGCTGGCGCGGGGACGGGCGCTGCTCGCTCACCGGCCGATGCTACACCGGTGGCGCGTCACGGCCCTGTTGCTGGGCAGGGGCGCGGCACAAGCGCGGCCTACCGGGTGCCCCACTGGTAGCTCTGCTTGAGCAGCCGCAGGTAGACGAAGGTCTCGGTCTCGCGGACGCCCGGGATCTTGCGCAGCTTGCTCGACAGGAACACGAGCAGCGCGTCGTTGTCCTCCGACACGCACTCGACGAGGATGTCGTACGTCCCGGCCGTGACCACCACGTAGTCGGTCTCGGGGAACGCCGCGATCTCCTCCGCCACCTCGATCAGCCGGTCCGCCTGGACCTTGACCCCGATCATCGCCATCTGCTGGAAGCCCAGCTTGAGCGGGTCGGTGACGCCCACAACCTGGAGGATGCCCTGGCTGATCATGCGCCCGGTGCGCGCTCGGACCGCCGCCTCGGAGACGCCGAGGTCGGTCGCGATCTGCGTGAACGGCCGCCGACCGTCCTCCTGGAGCTGCTCGATGATGCGCTTGTCGAGACCGGAGACCTCGTGCGCGCGGGCGCTGCGACTTCGCGCCTCGTTCATGCGGGCTCCTTCGCGCGTGTTGCGGGTCGATGCGTCTCCCGCATCGAAGGGCCCCGCATGCGTACGGTGGCGGCGGATGCTAGCACGGGCAATCCCCTCCGCCGCAAGGTCCCACAGGGCGGTTCGAGAGGAGTCCACAACGGCCTCGCAGCGGCCTCGGCCGATGCCGCGATACGGGGAGGATCGACCGATCGAGCGGCACGAGGCGGCTTGCGCCAGTGAGCCGCGCCAGTGAGCCGCGCGAGTGAGCCGCGCCGCGCTCGTGCGTGGGACGGGCCCCGAACCGGGACTTCGGGTGGCGACGCACGCTCTGCGACGCCGATGGTGAGTCCGCCACGACTCGCCGGCGGGGCTATCCCCGGTCCAGCAGTTCCAGCGCCGGCGCCAGCCCGGCGGCCGAGGCCTCGGTGATCGGGTCCACCACAAGCTGCACGTGCCCGATCCCCTCGGCGGCGTAGGCGCGCAGGCCGGCGGCGATCTCCTCCGGCGAGCCCTCGAGCGGGGCGACGGCCATGCGCGGGTCCGTGTCGCCCATGATCCGGCCGGTGCCGCCGGGCATCCGAACCTGGACGGCCACCGTGCGCTCCACCTCGGCCGGGTCGCGCCCCGCCGCGGTGCACGCCTCGTCCACGAGCGCGCGGAGACGCGGCACGCCTGCGGGCGTGTTGCGCGTGTCCGCATACCACGCGTTCCACGCGGCGACGTGCGGCAGCGTGGCCGCGAGCATGCGGGGGCCGATGGACCCGACCAGCAGCGGCGGGCCGCCGGCCCGCGCCGGACGGGGCAGGAGCTCAACGTCGCGGGCCGTGTGGAACTCGCCCTCGAAGTCGATCGCGCCGTCGGCCAGCAGCGTCCGGACGATGGTGAACGCCTCCTCGAACCGCGAGATGCGGCGGTCGAACGGGACGCCCAGCGCCGCGAACTCGACGTCGTTCCAGCCCGCGCCCAGCCCCAGCACCAGCCGCCCGCCGGAGATCTCGTCCACGGCCGCGGCCAGCTTGGCGAGCATGAACGGCTCGTGGAACGCGGTCGACGCGACGAGCGGTCCGATCGTCACGCGCTCGGTGGCCTCGGCCAGCCCTGCGAGGGTGGTCCACGCCTCCCACGGCCCGCGGGTGGAGCCGTCGAGGTAGCGGTACAGCAGGTGGTCGCCGACCCAGACGGAGTCGAAGCCGGCCTGCTCGGCCGTGCGGGCAATGGCGCGCAGCTCCGGCCAGCGGACCTCGCGCTCAACCTCGGGAAGCTGGATGCCGACCCCGAGAGGGCGGCCGGGCTGTCGGGGGATCATCGCGCGACGGTAGCGCATGCGGCGACGCGAGGAACGATGCGCTCGATCAACTGCCGGCGAGCACCGCGCTGCCCTCGATCATCGAAATGATGACGTCGAGGTCCGCGCTGCCGATGATCCCGGTGTACTTCGCCCGCACCACGCCCTGGCCGTCCACGACGAATGCCCACGGCACCGTGTTCGCGGGCCACGGCTCGGGGCCGAGGCCCCACGCGGCGGCCCACTGGTTGAGCGGCGGGTTCGAGATGTCGCCCGACAGCACGGGCTCCTCGGTGACGATCGTGTACACGAACGGCTCGAGCCCGATGAACGCCACCTGGTCCTGCCAGCGGTCGAGCAGGTAGCGGACCATCACGATCGCCCGCCCGCACAGCGGCGACACCCGGAACCGCGTGGAGTCGATGATGACCACGTACGGCTTGCCCTGCGCCCGCGCGTCGGAGGTGGACGTCTGCGACAGCCGCAGGTCCGGGTTCGGCTGGGTGGTCACGGCCCGGACGACGCCCCCGACGTCGGCGAGGGTGGGCGTGTGGATGTTCGGCGCCTGCGCGCCCAGCGGGGTCGTGGCGCCCTGGTCCAGCGCGGTCACGTCAACCGAACCGCTCGCCCCGGACGGGGTCGACAGCGCGAGCCGCCACCCGCCCGGCGATGGGATGGTGACCGTGGCGACGAAGTAGACGGTCTTCTCGCCCCAGGGCTGGACCGCGACCGCGCGCACGGGCGAGCCGGCCGCGGCGTTGCCAGCGCCGGTGACCGTGACGTCGATGGGCGTGGTGCCGTCGATGGGCACGCCGCGGGTGTCGGTGACGGTGAGGATGACCGGGTCGGGCCCGCCAGCCCAGATCTCCGACGAGATGACGAGCGGCACCAGCGCGGCGCCCGTGGCGGGCTGGGGCGACGGCGCCGCGGGCGAGGGCGAGGCGGGCGAGAACGGCGAGGCGGGCGAGAACGGCGAGGCCGAAACCGTCGCGACCGGTGGTGTCGCTGGTGCATCGCTCGGAGGCGGGGTCTCCGCCAGCAGGCCGCTGAGCGCGTCGGCGATCGGCTCCGGCTTCGTCCCGAAGGGGAAGGTCGTCCGGATGCGGCCCTGCGCGTCCACGAGGAACAGGTCCGCGGTGTGGGCCATCGCATAGGCGCCGGTCGTGTTCAGCTGCTTGGCGTACTGCACGTGCCAGGCGTCGGCGTTCGCGCGCACCTCGGACGGCGTCCCGGTGAGACCCGTGTAG
Organism: Chloroflexota bacterium; assembly: GCA_021783095.1. Taxonomy (GTDB): domain Bacteria; phylum Chloroflexota; class Limnocylindria; order Limnocylindrales; family CSP1-4; genus CAIXZV01. The sequence goes on from JAJXUG010000065.1 coordinate 8,266, forward strand.
GCGCTGGGCAGGTACTTCAGGTACGCCTTCATCGCGGCCACGGTGTCGCGCTCGGGGTCGATCGAGACGAACACCACCCGCACGCCCGGGCCCACCTTGGCGAGCGCCTCGTTGACGGTGCCGATGGTCGCGGGGCACACGTCCGGGCAGTGGGTGTAGCCGAAGAACACCAGGACGGGCCGGCCGCGGAAGTCGGTGAGGCTGAACGGGCGACCGTCCTGGTCAGTGAGCCGGAGAGCCGGCGCGGGCTGGGCGGTCCGCAGGCTGGGGGCCAGGGCGATGGGCCTGGGGGCAGTCGCGGCCAGGCCCACCAGGACCAGGAACGCGGCGGCCACGGCGAGGATGGCAAGGCTGACGATGACGCGGACGGGCCGGCTGGGCGTCGCCGGGAGATCATCGACGACCGCGTCCGCCGTCGTGCCCGCGTCGATCGCGGCGGGCGGGCGGAACGGGTCGAGCGGCGCAGGGGCGGCGGGCTGGCTCACGCGTCAGCTCGCCCGAACGCCGGCCCGGCGACGACGGGGTTGGGGGCGACGAGCAGCGCGACTGCGCACGTCATGGTGTTCTGCCTCCGGGCGAGCTGCACGGTCCCGCCGCGATCTCCGGGCGGCGCTGCCGTGCCGGGGGGCGCACAGGCACCCCGACGACGTAGGACGTGGTGCCGAAGGCGCCGCGCCTCCTTCCGGCGAGCCGCGGGCAGTCTCGCATGGCGGGCGGCCGATCCCCTCCGCCCGGGCGTCCCGAAGTTGTCGGGCCGGACGGCACGGAACGGGAGACCTCGGGCGCGGGCAGGGGCCCTGGAGCATGCCACGGCCGGCTTCGTGCGAGGATGCCGCCATGCGCTACGGGATCGTGCTCAGCGTCGGCGACGCACAGACGGCGGGCGACCTCGCCGCCGCGGCCGAGGCGGCCGGCTGGGACGGGGTGTTCACGTTCGACGCGGTCGCGATCGGCTCCATGGAGCTCGACGATCCCTGGATCGTCCTCGCGGCGATGGCGCTTCGGACCGAGCGGGTCACCCTGGGGGCGATGGTGTTCGCGCCGGCGCGGCGCCGGCCCTGGCTGTTCGCGAAGGCCGCGACGACGATCGACCGCCTCTCGGGCGGCCGGCTGGTCCTGCCCGTGGGCCTGGGCACGCTCGACGACGCGGGGTTCGGCAATGTCGGCGAGCCCGTGGCGGCGCGCGAGCGGGCCGCACGCCTCGACGAGACGCTGGCGATCATCGAGGGGCTGTCGGGCGGCGATCCGTTCGCGTTCACCGGCGAGCACTACCAGTTCGGCGCGATGACGCTGCGGCCGCCGCGGGTGCAGCAGCCCCGGATCCCAGTGTGGCCGGTCGGCGCCTGGCCGCACGCGAGGTCGATGCACCGCGCGCTCGCATGGGACGGGGTGGTGGTGCAGGCGCCCGAGGGCGCCGCGGCCAACCCCGCCGTGCTGCGCGAGGTCACAGCGTGGATCACGGCCAAGCGGCTCGTGGTCGAGGCTGGCGCGAACCCGGGCCCGACCCTCGAGCGGCCGTACGAGGTGGTGGTGGACGGCGTGACCCCGGGTGCCGATCCAGCCGGCGCCGCCTCGATCACGCGAGCGATGGCCGAGGCCGGGGCGACCTGGTGGATCGAGGCCGACTGGGAGCACGCGGACCTCGACACGCTCAGCGCCCGGATCAACGCCGGACCGCCTCGCCACTAGCGGGACGCGCGGTCCCCTCGGCTGGCTGGTCTGCGGCCCGGGGCCGGTCGCGGGCGTCCCGGTGGCGCGGCGGGCGCGGTTCGCCCCGGCCGCAGGACCTACTCGAGCGCTCGACGTCCGAAGTGCGCCTGGAATCGCCCCGCCCGGACCCAGATCACGAGCGCCACCAGGAACCGGGCGATCAGCGAGAGCCCGTACGAGGCGCACCAGATGCAGACCGCGTGGAGGATGAACGCCTGCACGCTGATGAAGTAGATCTCGAAGATGACGCCGACCAGCGACAGCCCGTAGTGCAGATCGAGCAGGCTCGGGTTGTTGCTCCGGATCCAGGCGATCGCGAGCGACAGCAGGATCAGCGACAGGAACACCCCGAACACGGCCACCGGGACGGGGCCGATCTTCGCGTACTTGGACAGGGCCACGGCCTCGCAGCCGTGCAGGACCCCGCACGACGGCGTGCCGCCGCCCAGCTCCACGTACGAGAGGTAGCTGGCGATCAGCAGGCCCACCACGTCGAGGCTCGCGAGGATCAGACCAGGGTGGATCGTCTTGTTTCGGTGCGTCTGGACCAGCGTGACCAGCATGGCGGCGCACCACACGATGACCGGGACCAGCGTGTCGGCCGTCTGCGAGTACACCTGGAACACGACACCGAACACCAGGCCGGCGAGCGCGCCCGCGTAGTGCACGTCGGCGAGCACGTCGCGGTCGGTGAGCGCCCAGCCGGCGGCCAGCACCACCAGCAGCACCGCGAGAACGATGCCGAACTGTGGGACGGGGATCTTGTCCTGGGCGTCGAGCGAGAACAGCCAGACGGCCATCGCGAGGCCCACGAGGTCGAGGGCGGCGAAGGCCCAGCCGGGGCGGATTCGACTGGTGCGGGCGGCGATGCTGGACATCTGCGTGCTGACCTGTGGCGGCTCTGGACGTGACGGCTTCGCCACAGAGTCTAGAGCCTCCGCGACAAGAGGCCGAGCGCGCCGACCGGCCCGGACGCGCGGGGCCATGGGTCCCCTCCAATGCGCCCCGTCCGCCCGGTGCGTGCGCCACGTGGCCCCTGTCACCGACAGCGCCGTAGGTGCAACCTACGGCCATCGGACGGCAAGATCCGCCGCTTCGCGTCCCGACATGCCCCAGCACACCGAGGCACCGATGACCCCCACGCTCGACACGCAGGCCCCCGTGGCCGGATCCCTTCAGGAACGCCACCCGCTTGACGCGATCTTCCACCCCCGCTCCATCGCTGTGGTGGGAGCGACGGAGAAGGAGGGCTCGGTCGGCCGCACCATCCTCTGGAACCTGCTCTCGTCGCCGTTCGGCGGGACCGTCTACCCGGTCAACCCAACCCGCCCGGCGATCCTGGGCGTCAAGGCCTACCCGAGCATCAGCGCGATCGGCGAGACCGTGGACCTGGCGGTCATCGTGACCCCAGCCAAGTCGGCCCCCGGCCTGGTCGAGGAGTGCGGCCAAGCCGGAATCAAGGGCGTGATCATCATCAGCGCCGGGTTCAAGGAGGTCGGCCCCGAGGGCGTGGAGCTCGAGCGACGGGTGCTCGAGGTCGCCCGCAAGCACAGCATCCGCGTCATCGGGCCCAACTGCCTGGGCGTCATGAACCCGATCGACCGGATGAACGCCACCTTCGCCGCGGGCATCGCCAACCCGGGCCGCGTCGGCTTCATCAGCCAGTCCGGCGCGCTGCTCACGGCCATCCTCGACTGGGCGGCGCACGAGGACGTCGGCTTCAGCTCCATCATCTCGCTCGGGTCGATGCTCGACGTGGGCTGGGGCGACGCGATCGACTACCTCGGCGACGACCCCAACACCGATTCGATCGTCATCTACATGGAGACCATCGGCGACGCGCGGGCCTTCCTGTCCGCGGCCCGCGAGGTGGCCCTGACCAAGCCGATCATCGTCATCAAGCCGGGCCGAACCGCCCAGGCGGCGAAGGCGGCAGCATCGCACACGGGTTCGCTCACCGGCTCTGACGACGTCCTCGACGCCGCCTTCCGCCGTGCCGGCGTGCTGCGCGTCGAGAAGATCAGCGAGCTGTTCCAGATCAGCGAGATCCTGGCCAAGCAGCCGCGGCCGAGGGGCCGGCGCCTGTCGATCGTCACCAACGCGGGCGGCCCCGGCGTCCTCGCGACCGACGCCCTCATCGGCGGCGGCGGCGAGCTCTCCGACATCACCGCGGCCACGATGACGTCGCTCAACGCGGTGCTGCCCGCCGTGTGGAGCCACAACAACCCGATCGACATCATCGGCGACGCGCCGCCGGAGCGATACGCGAAGGCGCTCGAGATCGCCGCAGCCGACCCCGAGACCGACGGCCTGCTCGTCGTCCTCACGCCCCAGGCGATGACCGACCCCACCGCGACCGCGAAGGCGCTCGTCAAGCACGCCCACATCGAGGGCAAGCCGGTGCTCGCGTCCTGGATGGGCGGCGCCGAGGTGGAGGAGGGCGCCGCGGTCCTGCGCGAGGCCGGGATCCCCACCTTCGCCTATCCGGACACCGCCTGCCAGCTGTTCAACCACCTGTGGCGGTACGCCGAGAACCTGCACAGCCTCTACGAGACCCCGCGCCTGCCCATCGCGCCCGAGCGCGGCGAGTTCCGCGAGGAGGCGGACCGGATCATCGCGGACGTCTCGGCCGAGGGCCGGACGCTGCTCACCGAGTACGAGAGCAAGAAGGTCCTCGCCGCCTACGGAATCCCGATCACCGACACCGAGATCGCCACGACGCCCGACCAGGCGGTCAGCGCCGCCGCCCAGATCGGCTACCCGGTGGTGGCCAAGCTCCTGTCGCGGACGGTCACCCACAAGACCGACGTCGGCGGCGTCGCCCTCAACCTGCGCAACTCCGACGCGGTCCGCGAGGCCTTCGACCGGATCCAGAAGTCCGTGGCCGAGAAGGTCGGCGCCGAGCACTTCGAGGGCGTGACCATCCAGCCGATGATCAACTGGTCCGGTTACGAGCTGATCGTCGGGTCCTCGCCCGACCCGCAGTTCGGCCCCGTGCTGCTGTTCGGCATGGGCGGCCAGCTGGTCGAGGTGTTCAAGGACCGGGCGCTGGCGCTGCCGCCGCTCAACACCAATCTAGCCTGCAAGCTGATCCACGAGACGAAGATCAGCCAGGCGCTCAAGGGTGTCCGCGGGCGCAAGCCGATCGACGAGGACGCGCTGGCCGCGCTGCTGGTCCGGTTCAGCGAGCTCGTGGCAGAGCAGCCGCGGATCGCGGAGATCGACATCAACCCGCTCCTCGCCTCACCGGAGCGCGTCATCGCGCTCGATGCGCGCGTGGTCCTCCACCCGCTGTCGCTCTCGGACGCGGAGCTGCCCCGGCTGGCCATCCGCCCATACCCCCACGAGTACGAGCGCCCGGCGACCACCGACGACGGCGCCGCGATCGTGATCCGGCCGATCCGCCCCGAGGACGAGCCGGCCATGGCCACGTTCCACGCCCGGCTCTCAAAGCGGACGGTCCGCGCCCGCTACCGCAAGGACCGTCCGCTCTCCGAGCGGACGGCGCATGAGCGGCTCGCGCGGATCTGCTTCGTCGACTACGACCGCGAGTTCGCGCTCGTGGCCGAGGCGCCCGTCCTTGGCGGCGCCACGGAGATCGCCGGCGTCGCGCGGCTCTCGCGCATCCATGCGACGAACGACCGGATGCTCACGCTCACGGTCGCCGACGCCTGGCAGCGGCAGGGGGTCGGCGCCCACCTGGTGCGGAGCGCCGTTCGGGTGGCGCAGGGCGAGGCCGTCGACCACGTCATCTCTGAGCTGGCGCCCGACAACGCCGGCATGCGCGAAATCCTCGCGGACGAGGGCTTCACCTTCGAGGACCACGGAGACGAACTGCTGGCGACGCTGGCCGTCTAGCCCGCCGCGCCGCAGCGGCAGCCCAGCGCGGGCGGTGCCGCAACACGAGGACGCCGGCTCGGCCGACCGCCGTGCCGGCGTCGCGATTCGGCGGCGCTTGACTTCAGAGCCGGCGTCGTGATCCGCCCCGGCTCGTCCGCCTAGCCCCCGTCCTCCTCCAGCAGCCGCGCGACCGCAGCCGCGAGCATCGACGGCGTGTAGGGCTTGGCGAGGAACTGGCCGGGGGCCGACGCGATGGTCCGCTGTCCGACCACGTCCGCGGCGTAGCCTGAGGTCAGAAGCACGCGCATGTCGGGCCGGCTCCGCTGGAGTGCGGCGGCCAGCCCCGGACCGCGGAGTCCGGGCATCACCACGTCCGAGAACAGCAGGTCGATCCTGCCCTCGTGCGCGGACGCCACCGCGAGGGCCTCCTCGCCGCATGACGCCAGGAGCACGATGCAGCCGCGGGACGTGAGCCGCGCTCGGTGATCACCTCGACCAGGCGGCGCCGCCCGTCGATCTCCACGGGCGACGCGGTGACGGTCACCGGGATCTCCCGTCCCGATGCCGTGACGTGGCTGACGGCGAAGGAGGCGCCGCTGCCAGCCGCCACGGACAGGGCGTCGCGCAGGCGATCCGGGGTTGAGCGGCTGATCGCGGTCAGCGTGTGGCCGACCAGATCCTCGCGGGCGCGGCCATAGAACCGGCAGAGCGCCTCGTTGACGTCCTCGATCAGCCCGCTCTCAGGGTCCACGAGGAGCATCGGGAGGCCGGCGGCGTGGAAGATGCGGCGGCTGGGGCCGACCGGCGTGGGAACTTCCGTCATTCCGTGGGGCAGGGCTCTCGTCCAACCGCATTCGCGGCCGGTTGGGTCAGGGTGGGCGCGGCGTCACGACGGGACGCCGATGAAGGCGCTGGGCCCATGGTCCACCCGGCACCCGGCCGCGACCAGCCCCCCGAGCGGGAGGCGTCAGGCCGCGAAGGTGACGCGCCAGGCCACCTGCGCATCGGGACCAGCCGCGTCGAGCAAACGGCGGAAGGCGCGGGCGAGCTCACGGACCGGCGCCGGCGTCTCGGGATCGTCATCGGCCTGGTCGAGCAGCTCGCGGTCGTCGGCAGTCAGGAAGCCCTCGAATGCGCCCTCGGCCTCCCCGAAGTCCAGCCCGATCCAGTCGAGCGCGGATTCCGCCTCGTCGAGACTGGCGAACGACATGACGAGCGTGGGGGTGGGATCCATGGACGCATGGTATGGCCGACGAGTCGCGCCGCGGAGGCCGCACCAGCCGCGGGGCCCATGGCGTCGAGCCGAGACCGACGCTCAAAGCCGTGTCCTTCAGAAGACGACGCGTGTCCCGAGGGCCTCCTCTCGCGCGCCGCGGCCGCTGACGGCGCGCACGAACTCGACGACGTCGACCTCCATGTCAGGGCCGCCCGTGCCCGCCCTGAAGCGCCCGCCGGCCAGCCTCGTGAGGGCCAGGCGGAAGGGGCGGCCGTGCTTGCCGGCCCAGTCCAGCACGCAGTCCTCGACGATGCGCCCGTCGTGATCCGCCGTCAGGGCCATTCCACGCCCGGTGGCCCGCGCGATGTCGACGCGGTGCGTCCAGGTGTCGCGGGTGAGGATCACCTCGACCAGCTCCCGCATCCGGAAGCGCCCTCAATCGTCCTGCTTTCCAGCGTATGCCGTGAGGCCGTCGCCCGGAGATCTCGGGGCGGGTACCTGACCGCCACGACCTGTCCCGATGCATTGTGTGGGCATCAGGCAAGGGCCGCAACCTTCGGCACGAGCTCGGTTCTGGAGCGTACGCCGAGCTTGCTGTAGACGTTGCCGAGGTGGTATTCGACCGTCTTCGGACTGATGAACAGGGCCGCCCCAGCCTCCCTGTTCGTCGCACCGCCGGCGACAACGAGCGCGACCTGGAGCTCCTGCGGCGTCAGCGCCATCAGAGATCTGCCACGCCCCGGCGCTGGAGATTCGCCGGTCCCTCGCAGCTCGGCCCTCGCCTGCTCGGCCCATGGCTCCGCGCCGAGCGCGTCGAACGTCGCGAGCGCCTGGCGAAGCACGTCGCGGGCCGCCGCTCGATGACGTGAGTGGCGGCGTCGCCTGCCAAGGCACAGCTCCGTCCTGGCACGCTCGAACGGCTCGCGGTCGCCGTGAAGCGCCAAGGCAAGGCCCATTGGCACCTCGTATCCGTCGTCGTTCGCCAGCAGGCCCCGAGACCGCGCGGCCACCGCCATCGCCCACCGGCTGCCGGTCGCGCGCGCCTCCTCCTCGAGCGTCCCCAGCTGAAGCTCGGCATCTTCGGCGCGGCCGAGCCGGGCATAGGCCTCGATGAGATCGGCGCGCCACGGCACGACGTCGGGTAGCCCGAGCCCGTGCTTGACGCCGAGACGGGCGCACTCCTCGAGGTGAGCCGTCGCTCGCTCCGGACGGCTCAGCGAGAGCTCGAGCAGGCCGAGCACTGAGGCCGCATAGGTCTCGATCGATGCGGCACCGAGCCGGCGCGACCCCTCGAGCGCGGCCGCCACGTGGCCCGTGCACTCCTCCTCGAGGCCTCGCAGTGCTTCGACCCGGGCAACCGTCACGACCGCGAACGAGGACAGGCCGGCCTGTCCGGTCTCTGCCGCGAGGCGCACCGACTCAGTGGCTGCCGCGTATGCGGGCGCCAGCCGCCCGCACCGCAACTCGAGGTCGGAGAGAATCGCGAGCGGGTACGGCAGCATGGCGGCAGCGCTCGCGCCGCGCGCCGCGCTGACGACGCGATCGAGCATCCGCCTCGCGGTTACCAGGTCCCCGATCCAGGTGAAAGCGGCGGGTGTCGTCACGAGCACGGCCCCCGCCTCGCCCAAGGGGTCGATCGTCTCGAGCGCGGGGACCAGCGGCTCGAAGATCGCCCGGGCTTCGTCGATCCGCCCTGCGAGGATCAGCCCGTTGCCCAGTGCGAGCGCTGCCAGCATCTTCACCGGGCCACCGACCGCCCGGGAGAGTCGTACGGCCCGTCGCCCGGTCTCAACGACGAGATCGATCTCGGCCGCGGCGCCGCCGGCGTTGGTGGCGACCGCGAGCAGCACGGCGGCCCGCGCCGGGTCGTGCGGCTCGACGCGATCGGCCTCGTCGACGAGCAGCGCGAACGTGTCCATCATGGGGCTGACGTACATGAGGGCCGCTGCGCGCAGCTGCTGCATGTCCGCCCGGACGAGCGGGTCCGACGCCAGGTGGAGCGCCTCGGCAAGGATGTCGGCGGCCTGCTGCGCCTCCCCACCGAGTCGGAAGGCGCCGGCCGCCCCGATCGTCCGGCGGACGCGATCGGGATCCGCCGGGCTCAGGCGGGCGGCAGCGGCGAGAGCGATCGCCGCACTCGCGTACCCGCGTCGCCCGAGCGCGGCTGTCGCGGACTCCTCGAGGAGGCGTGCCACCTCCTCGTCCGGCCCCTGGACTGCCGCAGCCAGATGCCAGGCGACGGTGTCGACCGCGGTGGGCCCCACGGCGCTGGCCAGCGCCCGGTGGATGGCTCGCCGATCAACAGGATCGGCGAGGTGGTAGGCAACTGAGCGCAGCAGCGGGTGAACGAACTCAACTCTCCCCGCGCGGGCTGCGGAGCCCTCGTCAAGTTGAGTGGAAATCACCCTTCCGCGATGACGACGATCAGGCTGCTGTCACCTCCTCCTCGGGATCGCTCGGGCGGGCGGCGTCGGCCGGGATGTAGATCCCGT
>JAJXUG010000020.1 GCA_021783095.1 Chloroflexota bacterium
CCTCCGTTACACGTCGGCATGGAGCGAGGCGAGGAACTCGGCCGGGGTGAGGTACCCCAGCGATTGGTGGGGCCGGACGGTGTTGTACGTGGCCTCCCACTCCAGCAGCGCCGGCCGCAGGCCGGCGAGGTCGGGCTCGGCGTCGGTGACCTCGTAGAACTCCTCGGTGTGCGTGCGGTTCGCCCGCTCGACGCAGCCGTTGAGCTTGGGGCTGCGGGGCGGCAGGGTGTAGAGGGCGATGCCGCGGGCGGCGCACGCCGCCTCGAACTCGGCCATGAACTCGGGGCCGTTGTCGATGCTGATCGCCCGGACCGGGAACGGCATCCGCGCGGCCAGGGCGTCGAGGATCGCGACCGCCGCCCGGGCGCTGGCGGTCGAGCGCAGCTCGAGCACGTCCCAGCGGGACACGACGTCGCGGGCGGTGAACTGCTTGAGCACCAGGCCCGCGACGGGGCGCACGTCGAGCGTGTCGACCTGGACGAGGTCGCCCGGGCGGGCGGGGGCGAGGCCGCGCGGCTTGCGCACCGCGTGGGGCCGCCGCCAGCCGGGGTGCCGGGCGCTGATCCGCCGGGCGGGCGGCTCCCGCAGCTCGCCCGTGCGCCGGAGGCGCTCGAGGATCCGCCCGACCATGGATGCGGAGAGCGCGAGCCCCTCGCGCCGGAGCAGGACCCGGAGCTTGTCCTTGCCCCACCGCGGGTAGAGGAGCCGCACCCGGCGGACCGCGGCGAGCTCGCCCAGCGTCCAGGTCGGCCGGCGCCGCCGCACCGGGCGCGACGGCCGGTCCTCGAGCGTCTCGAGGCGGAGCCGGTCGAACCGCCCGAGCCAGCGGTACACGGTGGGGCGGCTGTACCCGAAGTGGCGGGCGGTGCGGCTGACGCTGCGGCCGTGGCGCTCGTGCCAGTCGAGCATGGCGAGGCGGGCCTGCGCCCGGCGCGAGAGGGCGGGGGCCGCCTCGCGGGCGAGCCGCCGGGGCAGGTGGATGACCCGGTTGCGGGCGCTCGTCCCCTGGGGGTGGGCGCGCTGGCGTCTAGACTTGGGCACCGAGAGTCCTCGCGCTGCTGGTTGCTGACACTCCCAGCGTAGCGAGGGCTCTCGCTGCGTCCTCAGACCCGGTCGTGCCTCACCCCGCGCCCAGCCCTGGTGTCACGGGCGTATCTGGACGCGCTCAGAGGGCGACTTGTCCGGCTGGTGGCGTCCGCTCGAGGTCTGCCCTCGAGCGGACGGGTCATGAGACTACGTAAGATTGACATAAATGGGATGGTGTGCGTAGTCTTAGCCCATGAGCGAGACGCGCGAAGGCGCCAAGCTGATCGAGGTCGTGCACCTGGCCCTCCTGCAGGCGCTGCCGTCGCGCATGCCCGTCGGCGGCTACATCGTGAAGGGCGGCGCCAGCCTGCGGCTCTTCGAGCAGAGCGCCCGCCGGTCACAGGACATCGACCTCGACTACGCGGGCCGGCCCGACCGCTTCGACCAGGTCGAGGAGCAGGTCGACGCGACCCTGCGGTCGCCCGTCTTCCAGAACGTCCTGCGGCTCGCCGGCGTCGCCATGAGCGAGCCGACCAAGCCCAAGCAGACCGACACGACGCGCCGCTGGAAGTTCAGCGTCGAGGGCGAGGGCGCCTTTCTCAACTCCAAGATCGAGTTCAGCAACCGCGGCGTCGCTGACCCTGAGCACGCCTTCGAGACCGCGCGCGACGACATCGGCCGCGGGCTTGGCCTGCGCGTGGTGCGGGCGGACCGCTACCTGCCGCCCGCCGCCATCCGCCAGAAGGTCCGCGCCCTCGGGCAGCGGAGCGAGACCGAGCCCCGCGACGTGTTCGACCTCGACCTCCTGTTCGCGCGGCACCCCGCAGCCGTCGGTCCAGGCGACGTCCCCGGGGCCGAGATCGACGCCGCGGTGGCGGCTGCGTTCTCGATCGGCTACGACGACTACCGCGAGCTCGTGGTCGAGTTCATCGAGGACGACCAGGTGCCGGTCTACGAGCGCGAGGACGTGTGGTCGGACATGGTCCTCAAAGTCGTTGAGCGGCTGGAGGCGCTGCGGTGACCGCCCTCGCAGCCTACGGCCGCCTGGAAGGGCTCGGCGGTGCTGTGACGACCGCCGAGGCGGCGGCGACGCTCCGCGTCAGCGCGTCGGCTGCAAGCCGGACCCTGAGGGCGCTCGAGGCCGAGGGCCGCGCCACCCGCCTGCGGACCGGGCTGTGGCACATCGGGCCCGGCCGCCCCACGGCGACGGCGATCGTGCGCGACGTCCTGCGGCCCCACCTCGCCTACATCTCGTTTCTCTCGGCGCTCAACATCGCCGGCGCCATCGACCAGCGCCCCAGGACGATCAGCGTCGCCTCGCTCGACCGGGCCCGGACGATCGAGACGGCGGTCGGGACCTACGCCGTCCACCACCTGCCCCCCGCGCTGTTCGGCGGCTGGGAGGAAACGCGCAACGGCCCGGTGGCGACACCGGTCAAGGCCATCTTCGACCTGTGCTACGTCTCCGCAGCCCACCGGGGTCGCGCTCGCCGCCTGCCCGAGCTGGACGTGCCCGAACTCCACTCCGTCGAGCAGTTCGAGCCGTGGCTGTCGCGCATCGAGAGCCCACGGTTGCGATCGGTCACCGAGACGGGCCTGCGGAGCGCAATCGCCCGCTCAAACACCCGCTGAAACGGCCCACGAGGCTATTGCCGCGGCGGGCGAAGACGGGGTGGTGGGGCGGGCTCCGGTAATGCCCGAGACTATTACCGGAGCTTCAGGTCGCGTGAAGTAATCACCCGGCTGAGTCCAGACGCGCCCGCCCGACGCGGATGGCCTCGTTAAGCGCGATCCGGAGGACGTGGAAGACGTGCACCGTGCTCGAGGCCGCGAGCCCCGAGGCCCGCATGCCCGCGAGCGCGTCCTCGACCTGGCCGGGCGTGAGCCCCGAGAGGCGCCGGTCTGCCGGCGCGTGGCCGTCCTCGGCCGCCCGGATGGCCGCCCTGACCGCGTCGCGGCACGCCTGCTTGATCGAGCCCTTCGGCATGGTGATCGCATGCCGCCGGCCGTCGGCGCCCGTGTAGGTGACCTGCCAGCGTTCGTCGCCGCGGAGTCGCGGCTCGGAGCCCTCGCCGTTGGCGCGCCGGCCGCCGCCCTTCACTCGGCCGCACCCCCCGGATCTTCGGCCCCGGCAGGTTCTTCAGCCACGGCATTGCTGCCTCCGCTTCCTCGGCGTCCTCCCGCTCGAGAGCGCTGGGGGTTTCCGCTGACCCGATGGGGTCCAGCGTCTGCACATACGGGAGCGTCCGAAGATTCGCGTCGATCACGCCGTTCTCCACCAGCCGCTGATAGATGAAGTCGTCGCTCTCGCTGTTTAGACGATGCCGGAATGGCCCAAGCAGGTCCTCGACGTGGCGACGCTGGGCCTTCCCTCGGGCTGCCCACACCGCGAGCCAGCAGACCTCCAGCTCGTTCAGCTCTCGGTCGACGGCGGCGATCCGGACGATGAGATCGGCCTCCTGCCGCGTCGGTCGACGGGCGGGCTGGAGGAGGCCCAGGCAGATCGAGGTGGCCTCGGCCACGATCGGTGGGGCATGCAACAAGTCGTACGTGCGGCTGATGGTCCAGCCACGCTCAAACGGGCGTCTGGACTCAACTCGGCTTACAGGCCGCCTCGCTGGCGCCCTGTCGATAGGGTCGCTAGTCCTCGTCCGCCCGGAAAATGTGCGGCGCCGTGCACGCGTTGCAGATCGGGAGGCAGGAGTCCAGGTCGCCGAGCGGGATGGGCAGTCTGCGATCCGGGTAGAGGCACTCGGCCTCGTACACACGCTCCTTCGGGCGCTCGAGGGAGATCAGGCGCCGATAGTTGCAGCGACGGATTCGATGGGGCGCGAGTCGCGTGGCCTCGACCTCCGGAGAGGCGGGGACGGACGGCAGCGGGAGCGCCATTCGGACTGCGCTGGCCTCATGCTTCAGGGACGCGGCAATGACCTTCGCCGACCCCCGAATCAATCGGCTGGGGGGGAGCCTAACATCTGCGAATCAACCCGGACAAGCGGCCGGACGTACTAGACTCCCGTGGAGCGGGGTCGTGGGCGCCAGACACCGCGCACAGGAGGCATTCGACCCTGAGCGAGCCGCAGTGGTGGGCACCCTCACAAGAGGCCCGCGACCTCGGCGCGGCGGCATCCGGCCACCCCGATTCCCACCGATCCGCGCGCAGCGTCACCTGTCCGCTCCTCCGCCTCGATTCCACGGGGGTGCTCCTCGAACCCGGTGATGCGCCCAATGAGGACCACCGCTGTGTGGCCATCGCCGGGCCCCGGGTCCTGTCACGTCAGCAGCAGGAGCTGGTCTGCTTGAGGGCGGCCCACGTCGACTGCCCGCGCTACCGTCGCGCCACCGCTGCGAACTCCTCAGCCGTGCGGGGCCGTATCCGCATCCCGACGATGCCCCGCGCCACCGCGGCTGCGCTGGTCGTCCTGGCGCTCTCGGCCGGCGTCTCCCTCGGCTTCGTCCTCCAGCGCGGCGGCATCGACCTGCCCAGCGCTGCGTTGTCGTCGGGCGGCGTTGTCGCCGTCGCCTCAGGGGTTGTTGGTTCCGCGCGTCCTGGCCCCACTACCGCAGCGGCCACCCCCGAAGCCAGCCCGCTGCCCACCAGCCTGGCCTCGAACCCCGCCTCGCCGTCCAGCCCACCGGCCACCCCGGCTGTCACCGCGACCCCTGTCCCCGCGGCCACCGGGAGTCCCGTGCCGAAGCCCACGCCCACGTCAACCGCTTCGGGCGGCGTGCCCTCCGCCGACAGGCTCGCCGTGATCAAGCCCTGTCCGGGTCAGGCCGGCTGCTGGATCTACAACGTCCGGTCTGGCGACAACCTCTGGAGCATCGCCCACTGGTTCGGCGTGCCGCTCGACACCATCTACGCCTGGAACCCGACCGTGAGGCAGGTCGGGATCCAGCCAGGAACGCCGCTCAAGATCCCAACCCCGACCCGGTAGCCGGCCGCGAGGCGCAGCCAGGCCCGCTCCACCACCGGGAAGCTTCACGACGGCTGGACCGGAAGCGAACGTCCAGCTTCGTGTCCGCCTGCGTCCAGATTCCCATGGCCGCCGTCGCCCAATGCGACGCGATCGCTCGGTCCAAACCCCGCAAATCGGCGTTGACTCTGCGAATCCGCGCGCTATCATCGCGTCAGTGGGGCGAAGTGGAGGAAAGTGGGGAACCGGAGCCCCGGTGACCCAGCGTATTGACCACCTCCCGAACCCCAATCGACGTCAGGAGCGCCTCAGCGCGTGGTCAGCGGCCAGGGTTTCACCGGCGAGTACCGGCACCAGATCGACGACAAGGGACGGATCGCCGTCCCGTCGAAGATGCGTGCCCTGCTGGCCGGGCCGATCTTCGTCAGCCGCTGGCTCGACGCCTGTCTCGCCATCCTGCCGGGCAGCGAGTGGGACGCCATCACGGAGAAGGTCGCGGGCCTCCCGATGACCGATCCGGCGGCCCGCGCGCTGGAGCGCCGGCTCTTCGGGGGCGCAGTGGAGGCGGAGCTGGACCGGCAGGGCCGGATCCTGATCCCGGAGAACCTGCGCCAGTTCGCCGGCCTCGCGGGCGAGGTCATCGTGGTGGGCTCCAGGAGCCACCTGGAGATCTGGGCCCCCGCCCGCTGGGATGCACAGATCGCAATGCTCGATGACGACGCCGCGTTCGGCGCCGCCATCAGCGGTCTGAGGATCTGACGTCGCACCACATGCGCTTCCAGGGTCCGCCCGGGATCCGTTGCCAAGCCGTTGGAGGAATGATGGAGGTAGGGCACCAGCCGGTGATGCCGGACGAGGTCCTCGGGACGCTCGCCCCGCAGCCCGGCAGCCTCCAGATCGATGCCACGGTCGGCGGCGGTGGGCACACCGAGCGGATCCTGGAGGCCGCCAGCCCTGACGGCCGTGTCCTCGGGCTTGATGCCGACGGGGCCGCGGTCGAGCGCGTCGGCCGGCGGCTCTCCCGCTTCGGCGACCGCCTGGTCCTGCGCCAGGCGAACTTCAGCGAGCTTGCCGAGGTGGCCCCGGCCGCCGGCTTCGGCGCTGTGGACGGGATGCTGTTCGACCTCGGGCTGTCCTCGTTCCAGCTCGCCGACACCGACCGCGGCTTCGGGTTCCGCGCCGGCGGCCCGCTCGACATGCGCTTTGACACCTCCCGAGGCGTGCCCGCGGCCGAGCTCCTCGCGACGCTCAACGCGGACGAACTTGCCGCGCTGTTCCGCCGGTACGGCGAGGAGCCCGCGTCGTGGCGCATCGCGAAGGCCATCGTGGCTGCGCGCTCCACCACCGCGGTCGGAACGGCGGAGGAGCTGGCGGCGCTGGTCGAGCGCGTCGTGCCCGCCAACCCGCGCCTGCGGCGCCGCACCCACCCCGCGACGCGTGTGTTCCAGGCGCTGCGGATTGCGGTCAACGGCGAGCTCGACGCCCTGGTGGCCGGCCTCGCCGCAGCCGTGGACCTGCTTCGGCCCGGCGGGCGCCTGGTCGTGCTGTCCTACCACTCGCTCGAGGACCGGATCGTCAAGCAGTTCCTCAATGCCGAGCGGCGGGGCTGCATCTGCCCGCCTGAGGCGCCCGTCTGCGTGTGCGGGCACTCGCCCCGCCTGCGTCTCGTCACGCGCCCCTCCCTGACGCCCAGCGAGGCGGAGATCGACGCCAACCCGCGGGCGCGCAGCGCCCGCCTCAGGGCCGCTGAGCGGCTCGCCGCTTGACCTGGCCCGCTAGCCCAAGGAGGACCGACCCGCCAGAACAGGACCAGACGCCCGTCAAGGCGACGGAACCCCGCGACCCCGTTCATCCGGCACCTGCCGGTCCCGCCCACGGAGGAGGAGTCCCGTGAGCAAGCGCCACCAGTCGTCCCGCCGCAAGACCTACGGCCGCCGCCAGCACGAGCTCACCGAGCGCCGCGGTCGCGAACTCGTTCAGGAGCCCTTCGAGGCCGCCCTGGACGACATGGGTCCCATCGCGCTCGCCGACCGCTTCGCGTTCCTCGACCCGCGGACGCCACGCCTCCGCTTCGCCCTGGGCGACTGAAGCCATGGCCGTCTACCAGGGCGCGCGCCAGCGCGTCATCGTCCTGCCGCGGGCGCCGCGGATCAGCATCGGGGTCGGCGCCGGCATCGGCGCGCCCGCCCTCTCGCGCCGCCGCCCCCGCGCGGCCGTCCGCGCCCGCCGCGGCCCGTCACGGCTGGCGCTGCTGCTCGCCGCCATCGTGGTCGCGTTTGCGGCCGCCTTCTTCTCGCTCTCGCAGGACATCCGCGTCTCGGCGACGGGCTATGAGACCGACCACCTGGCCACCCAGGCCCGCCAGCTCGGGGACCGGGCCGCAGACCTGCGCAACGACCTCAACCGCCTCGGCGAGGCACCCGCCATCAAGACGCTCGCCGTGGACTACGGGCTCGGCCCGCTCCGCGAGCCGCTCGTCGTCCAGGCCCGGTAGGCGAGGGCACCAGCGACCATGCTCGGCCGAACGGACTCCAGGGTTCGCGCGCTTGTCGTCCTGCTCCTGTTCGTGATCGTCGCGGGCGCGCTCGGCACGCGACTCGCGTACTGGCAGGTCGCGCGCCGCAGCGACCTCGCCGCGATGGCCGTCCGACAGTCCTCGACCACGTACTCCATCCCCACCCATCGAGGCTCGATCTACGACCGGACCGGCACCGTGCTCCTCGCCACGAGCGTCAATCGCGATCGGCTGGCCGTGGACTCCAAGGACCAGACGCCCGACGAGCGCGCGCAGACCGCCGCGACGGCGGTGCAGATCCTGGGCTTGTCCGGCGACGCCGCCACGACCGTGACGGACCTCGTCAACTCCGGGCGCCCCTACGCGGTGCTCGCGCACGACCTGACGCCCGCCCAGTCCGACGCCGTCCGGGCGGCGGTCGGGGCCGCCCACCCCACGGCCTTCGATCTGATCCTCGAGCCGGAGGAGTTGCGCCAGTACCCGCAGGCCGGCGGCGCTCCCGGCACGACGCTCGCCGCCCAGTTGCTGGGCTTCGTGAACCAGCAGGGCCTGGGCCAGTACGGCGTCGAGCAGTACTACCAGACGCAGCTGGCCGGCAAGGACACCGTGGTGGCGGCGCAGCAGGACGGCAGCGGCAACCTGATCCCGGACACCTCGACCGTGATGGAGCAGGGCTACCCCGGCGAGGACCTGGAGCTCACGATCGACGCCTCGCTGCAGGTCGCGGTGGAGCAGGAGCTGCTCGCGACGTGGATCGCGGACCGGGCGAAGCGGGTGTCGGCCGTCGTCATGGACCCGTACAGCGGCGAGGTCTACGCCTACGCGAGCTACCCCTCGTACAACGCCAACGACTACCAGCAGATCGCGAACACCAATCCGGGCGCCTTCCTCGACCCCAACGTGTCCACGGTCTACGAGCCGGGCTCCGTGTTCAAGATGCTCACCGCCACCGCCGTGATCGGCACGGGCGCGGTGCAGCCGACGACCAAGTTCAACGACCCTGGCCGCCTGTGGCTCGACAACCACCTCACCCACGTGGACGACGCCGACAAGAAGCCGATGCCGCGGATGACCTTCGCCAACGGGGTCGCGTTCTCGCGCAACGTGGTGGCATCGCAGGCCGCGCTCCGGCTGGCCCCCAATACGAACCAGGCGGCGAAGATCCTGTACAGCACGTGGCTGCGGCTGGGCTTCGGCCAGAAGACGGGCATCGACGTGGCGAACGAGGTGCCGGGCATCCTCCACGACCCATCGCAGACGCCGTGGCGCCAGATCGACCTCGCCAACGCCTCGTTCGGGCAGGGCATGGCCGTGACGCCGATCCAGCTGGCCCAGGGCTTCAGCGCCATGCTCAACGGCGGCACGCTGGTCCAGCCCCGGATCGTGAAGTCCATCGGCAACCAGGACACGGTGGCGGTGTCGAAGGGCCGCGTCATGACCCCGCAGCTCTCGCAGACCCTGATGCAGATGATGAAGGGCGTCATCTCCACGGTGCCGTTCTACCGGAACCGGACGCTGATCCCGGGCTTTGAGGTGGGCGGCAAGACGGGGACGGCGCAGATCTGGGACACCACCAAGAACGACTGGAAGAAGGACCTGTTCAACTACTCGTTCGTCGGCTACATCGCGCGAACCCCGGGCCACCCGGACCTCGTGGTGGCGGTGCGGATCGACCAGGGCACCCCGAAGGTGATCCGCCAGGGCCAGCTCGAGATGCCGGTCATGTCGTTCGAGCTCTTCCGCCGGATCGCCCACGATTCGATCACCACGCCCTACCTCGTGCCGGAGACGCAGGTTGTGCCGCCTCCGCCCCCGGCCGCTCCGTGACGTCCCGTGCGACACTCACGGCCGTGACTGACCGCGTCCGGCCGACCACTCCTGCTGCCGTTCCGTCGTCCGGCGAGCTCGGCCTCACCGCCGACGACCTCGTGGCGGCCACGGGCGGCCGCCTGCTCCGCCGTGGGTCCCGGCCGTGCCGCAGGGGCGCGGTGGACTCGCGCGTGGTGTCGCCCGGCATGGTGTTCGTGGCGCTCCCGGGCGAGCGCACCGACGGCCACCGCTTCCTCGCCGACGCGGTCCGCGCCGGCGCGACCGCGCTCATCGTGGGCCGGGAGCCGGATGTCGCCTCGGGCGAGCCGCGGCTCGATGCACTGGGCGACGTCACCGTCGTGCTCGTGCCCGACCCCCTGCGCGCCCTCCACGCGATCGCGGCAGCCTGGCGCGCCCGCTTCTCGCTCGTTGTGGTGGGCGTCACGGGCTCGATCGCGAAGACCTCGACCAAGGAGGCGGCCGCCGCAGTGCTGGCCGGACGCTTCGAGACCCTGCGTTCCGAGGGCAACCGCAACAACGAGGTCGGCCTGCCGCTGACGGTCCTCGAGCTGGGCCCCGAGCACGGGGCGGCGGTCCTCGAGATGGGGATGTACGCGCGCGGCGAGATCCGCGACCTGGCCGCGGTCGCGCGCCCGTCGATCGGCATCGTGACCGCGGTGCAGCCGGTGCACCTCTCGCGCCTCGGGTCGATCGAGGCGATCGAGGACGCGAAGGCGGAGCTGGTCGAGGCGCTCCCGGGGGCGGCCGACGGCGGGGTCGCCGTGCTCAACGCCGACGACCCGCGGGTGCGCCGCATGGCGGCTCGCACCACGGCGCGGGTCCTGACCTACGGCTTCAGTCCCGAGGCGGACGTCCGGGCCGACGACGTCGCCTCGCTCGGCCTCGAGGGGATGCGGTTCCGGCTGGTCACCCCCGACGGGGAGCGCGAGGTCGCCATCGCCCGGCCCGGCCGGATCGGGGTGCACAACGCGCTGGCGGCAGCCGCGGCTGGCCTGGCCGCGGGGATGACACCGGGCGAGATCGTGCCCGGCCTGGCGGCTGGCGGATCCGCGCCGCACCGCTCGACGCTGATCCGCGCCGGCGGCGTCACCATCGTCGACGACAGCTACAACGCGTCGCCGGGGTCGATGCTCGCCGCACTCGACCTGCTGGCCGGGCTGCCCGGCCGACGCGTGGCCCTCCTCGGCCACATGATGGAGCTCGGCGCGGTCTCCGAGTCCGGCCACGCGGCGGTGGGCGCTGCCGCCGCCCGGACGGCGGACCTGCTCATCGTCGCGGCCGGCGGGCCGGGGGGCGAGGCGTCGGGGATCGCCGCGGCGGCGCTGGCGGCCGGCATGGCGCCCCAAGCGGTCGTGCGCGCCGCGAGTCGCCGGGACGCGGCCGACGAGGCCGTGCGACGGCTGCGGGCCGGCGACGTCGTACTCGTCAAGGCGTCGCAGGGGATCGGCCTCGAGGAGTCCGTGCGGGACCGCCTCGGGGTCGGGCTCGAGGTGCTCATCGCCGACCTGGTCGACCGCCTCGGCGGCGAGGCCGTCCCGTGACGATCGAGCTGATCCAGGGTCTGCTCCTGGCGTTCTTCATCGTGGTGATCCTGATGCCGCCGTACATCCGGCTCCTGCGGCACTTCGGGTTCGCCAAGCAGATCCGCGAGGAGGGCCCCCAGAGCCACATGGTCAAGTGGGGGACGCCCACGATGGGCGGCCTCCTGCTGATCGCCGTCGTGCTGACGGTGTTCGCGATGCTGCGGCCCGTGCAGGGCGGAATCATCGCGCCGCTGGCGACCCTGGCCGGCGTCGGCCTCCTCGGCGCCTTCGACGACTACCTCAATGCCCGGACCGGCGAGGGCATCCGGGCCCGCCAGAAGCTGCTCTGGCAGATCGTCGTGGGCGTGGCGGTCGCGTGGCAGATCCAGAGCACGTACCAGATCACCGCCATCCGCGTCCCGTTCGTCGGGGAAGTGCCCGTGGACCCGGGGATCTACGTGCCGTTCGCGGCGTTCGCCATCGTCGCCGCCTCCAACGGCGTCAACATCACCGACGGCCTCGACGGCCTGGCGGGCGGCACCCTCGCCTTCGCATTCGTCTCGTTCATGATCATCGGGCTCCTCAACCAGCCCGAGCAGCCCAACATCGCCCTGCTGTGCGCGCTCATCATCGGCGCGCTGCTGGGCTTCCTGTGGTTCAACGTCCACCCCGCGCAGGTGTTCATGGGGGACTCCGGGTCCCTCAGCCTGGGCGCGACGCTGGCCGTGATCGCGCTCATCAGCGGCCAGATCCTGGTGCTGCCCATCGTGGGCTTCGTGTTCGTCATGGAGACCGTGTCGGACATCATCCAGATCGGCTACTTCAAGCTGTCCGGCGGCAAGCGCATCTTCCGGATGGCCCCGCTGCACCACCACTTCGAGCTGGGCGGCTGGGACGAGGAGAAGATCGCCCTGCGGTTCTGGATCATCGGGATCCTGGCCGGGCTCCTCGGCGTGACGCTCTTCTCGGCGTCGATCAGGGCCATCCACTAGGAGCCCGCGATGGCGACGATCGACCTCGACGCGCTCACTGTCGACGACGTGCGGCGTGGCGCCCTGGACGGGCGGCCGGTCACCGTGCTCGGCCTCGCCCGCAGCGGCGTGGCGCTCGCCCGCTTCCTCCACGACGCCGGGGCCCGGGTGACGGTCTACGACGGCCGAGCCGCCAGCGAGCTCGAGGCGGCGATCGGGCAGCTCGGCGCCCGTGCCGTGGTGCTGCGGCTGGGGCCCGACGTGGATCCCGCCTCGACCTGGACGGACGCGGCCCTGGTCGCGACGTCACCCTCGATCACGAACGACTTCCCGACGACCGAGCCGCGCCTTCGGGGCCAGCTGCAGGCCCTGGTCGACGCCCGGGCGGCCGGGGACCGCACGGCGCCCCAGCTCGTGACCGAGGCCGACCTGTTCCTGCGCCTCTGCCCGTCGCCGACGATCGGCGTCACCGGGACGAAGGGCAAGACGACCACCTCATCGCTCGCCCACGCGATCCTCGCTGCCGACCCGCTCCACCCCGCGGTCCTGGGCGGCAACATCGGCACGCCCCTGGTTGAGCGCCTGCCCGAGCTGACGCCGGCCCACCGCGTGGTGATCGAGCTCTCGGAGCTTCAGCTGCCGAAGCTGTCCCGCGGCACGACGGTCGCGGTCTACACCAACGTCACCTCGGACCACCTCGACCGGCACGGGACGCTCGAGGCGTACCGGCGCGTCAAGCGGCGCCTGGCCGAGCTGGTCGATCCCGACGGCGCGCTGGTGCTCAACCTGGAGGACCCGGTGGTCGGCGGGTACGCCGGGCTCGGCACGGCGCCCGCGGTGCTGTACCGCAACGAGCGGCCGGTGCCGGGCGGGCTGGGCGTGGTGGACGGCTGGATCCTCTCGGCGGGCGTGGAGCGGCTGCCGCTCGCCGGCGGGGGTGCGGCCCAGAGCGGGCTCGGCGGCGCGATCATGCCCGTCGAGGAGCTGCAGATCCCGGGCGCGCACAATGTCTCGAACGCGCTCGCGGCGATCGCGGTGGGCCTGCTGTTCGGCGTGGCGCCCGACGCCATCCGCCGGGCGGCAACGGCCTTCACCGGCGTGGAGCACCGCCTCCAGACGGTCGGGATGATCGACGGCGTGCGCTTCGTGAACGACTCGCAGGGCACGCAGCCCGACGCGGTGATCGCCGCCCTGCGCGCGTTCCCGGCGCCCGTGGTGCTGATCGCGGGGGGCCGCGACAAGGGCAACGACCTCGGCGACCTGGCGCAGGTCGCCGCCTCGCGCGCGTACGCCGCCGTGCTGATCGGCGAGAGCGGGCCCCGCCTGGAGTCGCTGTTCAACGCGGCGGGCCTGACGCGCACCTCGCAGGCGGCCACGCTCGAGGAGGCGGTCACGGCCGCCGCCCGCATCGCGCGCTCGCGCCTCGACGACCTGCCCGAGGGGACGACGGCGACCGTGGTGCTCAGTCCGGCCGCCGCCTCGTTCGACATGTTCGTGGACTACGCCGCCCGCGGCCGGGCGTTCATCGATGCGGTCGCCCGGCTGGCCGCGCCGGGGGCGCGACCAGCAGGCAGAAGTGATGGGAGGCCAGGATGAGCGCCGTCGTGCCGCTGACGCGGACCACCACACGCCCCCGCCCGACGCCCCGGATCGAGCAGACGCTCCAGCGCGAGCGCCACGACCCCGAGTACGGGATCCTCGTCGCCATCGTCGCCCTGGCCGCGATCGGCATCCTGATGGTCTACTCGTCGTCCGCCATCAAGGCCTACCTCCAGACGGACGACACGTTCGCGATCGTCGGGCCGCAGATCACCTGGGCCGCCCTGGGCCTCGTGGCCATGGCGGTGATGATGCGGGTGGACTACCGCCTGCTCCGGCTGGTCGCGCTGCCGCTGTTCGTCGCCGCGCTGGCGGCGCTGGTCCTCGTCTTCGTGCCCGGGATCAACAAGGTGGTCGGCGGGTCCGCGCGCTGGCTGGTCGTCGGGCCGCTGCCGGCATTCCACCCGGCCGAGATCATGAAGCTCGCCCTGGTGGTGTACCTCGCCTACTGGTTCGAGAGGAAGGGGACCGGCGTCCGCAGGTTCTGGTCGGGGACCGTACCGTTCCTGCTGCTCGTGGCCCCCGCGATCGTGCTGGTCCTGCTGGAGCCGGACCTCGGGACCGCTTCCGTGCTGGGCTTCACGGCGCTCCTGCTGTTCTTCCTGGCCGGCGCGAACGTGCTGCACCTCCTGGCCCTCGGCGCGGCCGCGGTGCCGGTCGTGTTCTTCAAGTTCATGCACGGTTACCAGATGGACCGCATCAACGCCTGGCTGGACCCGTTCTCGAACCCCGTGGCCGGGTACCACAGTGTCCAGGGGTTCCTCGCGCTCGCCCTCGGCGGGATCCTCGGAGCCGGACTGGGGGAGAGCCGCCTCGCCGGCGGCCTGTTCGTCCCCAACGCCTCGAACGACTTCATCTTCGCGATCGTGGGCGAGGAGTTCGGCCTGATCGGCGCGGGGCTGGTGATCGTGCTGTTCCTCGCCTTCGCGTACCTCGGCATCCGGACATCGCTCGGCGCCCCGGACACCTTCGGCGCCCTCCTGGCGGCCGGGATCACGGGCTGGATCTGCGCCCAGGCGTTCATCAACATCGGCGTCGTGGTGGGGCTCCTCCCGGTGACGGGCATCCCGCTGCCGTTCGTGTCGGCCGGCGGGTCGTCGCTGGTCATCTCGTTCGCCGCCGTGGGGGTCCTGCTGTCCGTCTCGAGGGAGACGGTCGAGAAAGGCACGTGGAACGATGCGCCTGCTGATCGCGGGCGGCGGAACGGGCGGGCACATCTACCCCGCGCTGGCCGTCGCCCGGTCGCTTCGCGCTCGGCCCGGCTCGGCTGAGGGGGCCGACGCCGTCGCTCCGGACCTGGCCTGGCTGGGCGGGCACCGGGGCCTGGAGAAGGCCATCGTGCCCCAGGCCGGGATCCAGCTCCAGCGACTGGTGTTGCGCTCGCTGCGCTCGGCGGGACGGGACGTCCACCTGGTCCTGGACCCGATCCGGCTCGTGATCTCGGTCCCGCAGGCGTTCCTGCTGCTGGCCCTGCGCCGGCCTGCGGCGATCATGACCACGGGCGGCTACGTCGCCATTCCCACGCTGCTCGCGGCCGCCGTCCTGCGCATCCCGAGCGTGCTGTGGGAGGGCAACGTGGTGCCCGGCAGGAGCGTCCGGTTCGTGGCGCGGCGGGCGACCGTGCTCGCCGTGAGCTTCCCCGAGACGGCCGAGGCGCTGGCCCACCCCCGAGCCTTCGTGACCGGGACGCCGATCCGGGCGCTCGACGCCGACCCCGACGAGGCCCGCGCGCGGTTCGGCGGGAGGCCCGGCGAGCGGATCCTGCTCGTGTTCGGCGGCTCGCAGGCCGTGCGCCGGATCAACGCGGCGGTCTGGGGGGCGCTGCCGCGGCTGACCGAGCGCGTGCGCGTCGTCCACGTGACCGGCGAGGACGGGTACGCGGCCGCGCTCGCCGCCCGCGAGGCGCTCCCGGCCGAGCTCCGCGACCGCTACCGGCCGTTCGCGTTCCTGCACGAGGACATGACCGCAGCGCTGGTCGCGGCCGATCTGGCGGTGGGCCGGGCGGGCTCCTCGACGCTCGCCGAGGCGGCCGCCTTCGCGCTGCCGATGGCGATCGTCCCGTACCCCCACGCCGCCGGCCACCAGCGGCGCAACGCGGAGTCGTACGCGGCCGGGGGCGCGGCCCTGCTGGTCGAGGACGAGGACTTCGACGCGGACCGGCTGGTCGAGGTGGCGGGCCTGCTGGCCGATCCCGCCGCCCACGCGATGATGTCGGCCGCGGCGCGCGACGCAGCCCGTCCCCGTGCCGCCGATGCGGTGGCCCACCTGGTGCTGGCGGTCGCGACGGGTCGTCCGCTGCCGACCCAGGAGGCGGTCGAAGCCGTCGCCCGGGGCGCCGGCCGATGACCCGCGGCGTCAGGTGCGCGCGGTTGGGGGCGCCCGAACCCGGCCCCGGGCGATGCCGGCCGTGACGGGCCCCGGTCCCGGCCCCGTCGCCGCCCTCGATGCCGTCCGCATCGCCGCCGACCTGGCCCGCCGCGTGGGCGTACGCGCGACGCCGGGCGAACCCATGGCGAAGCACACCACGATGCGCGTCGGGGGGCCCGCGGACCTGTTCGCCACGGCGCACAACGCCTTCGAGCTGCGGGGTCTCGTCCGCTTCGCGCGCGCTCGCGGGATTCCGTACCTGCTGCTGGGGCGGGGGAGCGACCTCGTGGTCTCGGATGCAGGGGTGCGCGGCCTCGTGATCGCGGTCCGCGCGGAGGCGTCCCGGCTGGAGGGTGACCGGTACACCGCCGACGCTGGCGTGCCCATGGCGCGCGCGGCGACCGAGGCGCAGAAGGCCGGGCTGTCCGGTCTTGAGTACGGGCTCGCGATCCCCGGGACCGTGGGCGGGGCGGTGTGGGCCAACGCCGGGGCGCACGGCGGCGACACCGCGGCGATCCTCGAGTCGGCCACGCTGCTCCTGGCGGACGGCTCGGAGGCCGTCGTCCCGACGTCGGAGCTCGGCTTCGGGTACCGTCACAGCCGTCTCAAGGACAACCCGTCCGAGCTCGTGCTCGGGGCGGCGTTCCGGCTGGTCCGGGCCGACGCCGCCACGATCGCAGGCCGCCTCGACGAGATCCGCCGGTGGCGGCGCGAGCACCAGCCGCTGGGCCTCCCGTCGGCAGGTTCGGTCTTCCGCAACCCGCCGGGCGACTCGGCCGGGCGGCTCATCGACAGCCTCGGGCTGAAGGGACGGCGGATCGGCGGGGCGGTGGTGTCCGAGAAGCACGCCAATTTCATCGTCAACGACCGGCAGGGGACCGCGTCCGACGTTCGCCGCCTCGTCGAGGTGGTGCGCGCCGAGGTGCGCGACCGGCTCGGGATCGAGCTCGCGCTCGAGATCGAGCTCGCCGGCGACTGGTCCGCCTGGACGCCCGAGGAGGCCGCCTAGATGCCCGTGCCGCCGCTTGGCCACGTGCCCGCGCAGACGCCCGTCGCCGTCGTCTTCGGCGGGCCGTCGGCCGAGCACGACGTGTCGATCGTGTCGGGCACGGCGATCGCCGAGGCGCTGTCCGGGTCGGGCTATCCGGTGGAGCTCTGGTACATCGAGCTCGACGGCGCCTGGTGGCGGCTGCCCGACGGCCACCGTCGCGAGGGCCGCCCGCAGGCGGTCTACGACCAGCCGGCATCGCTCGGCGCGGAGGGCCCGCTCGGGGCCGCGGAGGCGCTCGACCTGCTGGCCGACCGCGACGTTCCGCCGCTCGCCTTCATCGCGCTCCACGGCCCGTTCGGCGAGGACGGCACCGTCCAGGCGCTGTGCGAGGCGGCGGGGCTCGTCTACACCGGCTCCGGCGTCACGGCCAGCGCGATCGGCATGGACAAGGCCGTGTTCAAGCGGCTGGCCCGCGGTCTCGGGCTCCCGGTGGCGGACTGGCTCGAGGTCCGCGCCTCCCGCTGGGCCACCGATCACGAGGCCGTCCTGGCCCAGCTCGACGCGTTCGCGACGGCGGGCGGCGACGCGAGGCTCATGGTCAAGCCGGCGCGCCTCGGCAGCTCGCTCGGCATGACCCTGGCCCACGGGGCGGGGGAGCGGTCGGCGGCGCTCGCCGAGGCGTTCCGCTTCGACGACCTCGTCCTCGCGGAGCGGTACCTCGCCGGCGCCCGGGACCTGGAGGTCGCGGTCATCGGCAACGAGCCCGGCGCGCTCGAGGTCTACGGCCCGGGCGAGATCATGTCGGGCCGCGAGTTCTACGACTACCAGGCGAAGTACACGCCGGGCCTGTCGGAATCCTCGCTCACGGCGGAGGTGACCGCGGACGAGAGGGCGCGGCTCCTCGACCTCGCCCGCGCCACGTACGCCGCGCTGGGCTGCGAGGGGTTCGCCCGCGTGGACTTCCTGCTCGCCGAGCGCCAGCTGATCGTGTCCGAGATCAACACGATCCCGGGCTTCACGCCGATCAGCCTGTTCCCGGCGCTCCCCGCTTCGGCGGGGTACGACTTCGCGGCGGTCTGCTCGCGCGTCGTGGACCTCGCGCTCGCGCGCGAGGCGTCCCGGATCCGGCACCGGCCCACGACGGCGGACCTGCCGCGATGACCGGTCGTCGAAGCACGCCGCCCGCGGCCCGCCCGATCCGTCCCGGGGCTGCGCGCCCGGCGATCCGGCGAGGCACCGGTCGGCGGACGCCCCCGATCCGGCGAGCCTCGGCCGGGATCACGCCGTTGCGCGCCGGCGCCCTGCTCGCGGTGCTCGCGGGGCTGGCTGGCCTGTACGGGCTCTCGACCTCGAGCGCGTTCACGGTCCGGCACACCCAGGTCACGGGCGCGACGTGGACCCCGCAGGACCAGATCCTCGCGGCCCTCGTCATCCCGTCGGGCCAGAACGTGTTCGGCGTGAGCTCCGCGCAGCTGGCCCGGCGGCTCGAGGGGATCCCCGCCGTGCGCGGCGTCAAGGTCACGGTGTCCCTCCCGGACACGGTCACGGTCGCCGTCACCGAGCGCCAGGCGCTGGTCGTGTGGCAGTCGGGCGACCACCGGTTCCTCGTCGACGAGACCGGGCTCCTGTTCGGGGAGCTGGGCGACGCGCCGCCGTCCGCCGCGGGCAGTCTGCCGGTCGTGGACGACGCCCGAGCGACCTCGGCCACCCTCGCCGTGGGCGCCACGCTGGACCCGGTGACGCTCGACGCGGCGCTCCGCCTGGGCTCCCTCACGCCCGCGGACATCGGCAGCAGCGCGAGCACGCTCGCGATCCGCCTGGACGACACCGACGGCTTCACGGTCTCGTCGGTCCCCGACGGCTGGAGCGCCGTGTTCGGGTTCTACACGCCGACCCTGCGGACCACGGACCTGATCCCGGGGCAGGTGCGCCTGCTCCGCAGCCTGCTGTACGGCCGCGAGGCCAACGTGGGCCGCGTGATCCTGGCCGACGACCGCAGCGGCACCTACCTCCCGCGCGGCTCGGCCACGCCCACGACGACCCCCAAGCCGTCCGTCACGCCGAAGCCGACGCCGAAGCCGACCCCCAGGCCGACCGCGACGCCCAAGCCCTCGCCGACGCCGCGCCCGAGCGCGTCCGCCAAGCCGTGATCGCGCCGCGCACGCCGCTCGACGACCGCATCCGCGTGCGCCTCGACGCCGGTGGGCGCCCCGCGTGGCGGTCGTCTGGTAGCGTAGGCACGAAAGTCACCCGGACGGAGGCTGCCCGCCCGTGCTTCTGCCCCTCGTGGGTCTGTTCATCGGCTTGGCTGCCGGTTGGCTCCTCAACGTCAACGTCAGTGTCGAGCTCTCGCGGTACTCGGCCGTGGCGATCCTCGCCGCGCTCGACTCCGTCCTCGGTGCGGTGCGAGCAGAGCTGGATGGCGTCTACGACAATCGGATCTTCATCAGCGGCTTCCTGGTCAACGCGATCGTCGCGGTCCTGCTCGTGTTCATCGGCGACCGCCTCAGCCTCGACTTGTACCTGGTGGCGCTCATCAACTTCGGGTTCCGCATCTTCAACAACGTCGCACTGATCCGGCGGCACTTCATCTAGCATCGGTCCCGGCGGTTCGGGCCCCCAAGGAGCGAGGGGAAGCAAGGCACGTGGAACGGGAAGCGGTCCTGGTCGGCATCGACGTGGGCACGTCGAAGGTCGTGGCGCTCATCGGCGAGGTCAGCCGTGAGGGGCGCCTGACGATCATGGGCCATGGCACCGTGCCCGCCACCGGGCTGAAGAAGGGCGCGATCGTCAATATCGACCTCACGGTTCGCAGCATCGCGGACGCCGTCGAGCGCGCGGAGCGGCTGTCGGGCTGGAAGATCGACCGGGCGTTCGTGGGCGTCGGCGGGTCCCACGTGGAGAGTCTCAACTCGACGGGCCAGGTCGCGGTCACCGCGCACCACCGCGAGGTCACCCGCGCCGACATCGACCGCGCGATCGAGGTCGCCCGCGCCGTGTCGATCCCGTCCAACCGCGATGTCCTGCACGTCGAGCGCCGCGGGTTCACGGTGGACGGCCAGGAGGGCGTCAAGGACCCGCTGGGCATGAGCGCCCTGCGGCTCGAGGTCGAGACGCACATCGTGTCCGCGTCGGCCACGGCCGTCCAGAACCTCACCAAGTGCGTGCAGCTCGCGGGCGTCAAGATCGACGAGCTGGTGGTCAACGGGCTCGCGTCGGCCGAGGCGGTGCTGATCGAGGCCGAGAAGGAGCACGGCGTCGCGGTCGCGGACATCGGCGCGGGGACGATCAATCTCACGATGTTCTCGGAGGGGTCGCCGTTCCACACGGCGGTCCTGCCGGTGGGCGGCAACAACGTGACCAACGACATCGCCATCGGCCTGCGGACGCACCTTCCGGTTGCCGAGGAGCTCAAGCTCCGGCACGGCACCTGCGACCTGCGCAACGTCGAGGACGAGGAGATCACGATCAACGACCCCGGCGATGACGGGGGCCGGACCATCAGCCGCCTGGAGCTGGCGCAGATAATCGAGGCCCGCATGCGCGAGACCTACGAGCTGCTCAAGGCGGAGATGAGGAAGGCGGGCCAGGGCATGCTCCCGGCCGGCCTGATCATCACCGGCGGTGGTGCGCAGCTCGCCGGTGCCGCCGAGCTCGGCCGCGAGGTCCTCGCGATGCAGGTCCGCGTCTCCGGCCCCACCGGCATGGGCGGGCTCACCGACACGATCTCGGACCCGTCCTACGCCACCTCGGTCGGGCTGCTCCGCTGGGGAGCCAACCAGGTCGTGGCCGGCGAGCCGCTGCAGTACGAGTCCGCGGACGACGGCACGAGCTTCCTCGGCCGCATCCGCAACGGGATCCGCAACCTCTTCCCGTAGGGCCTGGCGATGCGCTCGCTCGAGATCGAGGTCAGGACCGGCAGCGCCCGCGGCTTCACCGACCTCACGCCCGCCTGTGCGCGCTTCGCATCGGACGCCTCCCAGGGCGCCGACGGGCTGCTCTCGGTGTTCGCGCCGCACGCCACGGCGGGCCTCGTGATCCTCGAGCTGGGCTCCGGCTCGGACGAGGACGCGCTCGCCGCGCTCGATCGGCTGCTCCCGCGCGACGACCGCTATGTCCACCGCCACGGCGGCCGGGGCCACGGCGCGGACCACGTCCTGCCGCTGTTCGCGTCGCCCTCGATCACCGTGCCCGTCCTGGGCGGGCGCCTGGAGCTCGGCACCTGGCAGTCGATCGCGCTCCTGGACCCCAACGCGGACAACGAGACGCGCCGGGTGCGGCTGAGCTTCCTCGCCGGATAGGCGAGCGGCGCCGCGCGTCCGACCGGCTCGACGCCCCGGCACCCGGGTCGCGCGCCATCCGTGGAGGCCTGCGGCCCACGTTGCGGGCCCGCGCCATCCGTGTCCCGATCGGCGGAGACCACGCCTGACCGCAACCAGTGCCGCGCGCGTATACTCCCCAGACGCCCAGCCATACCCGTCGCGGGCCGAGCCTTCGCACGGTGCCACAGGGTAGGGTCCGAAACCGACACTCCAGACGCCAGCCTTCGCTCGAAGCCGGGAGAGCCCTGATGCCGCTGCGATCCGATTCCGAGAACTTCGCGCTCATCCGCGTCGTCGGCGTGGGCGGGGGCGGCAGCAATGCCGTCAACCGCATGATCCGGGCCGAGATGATGGGCGTGGAGTTCATCGCCTGCAACACCGACGCGCAGGCGCTGCTGCAGTCGGACGCCCCGCACAAGATCCGCATCGGCGACAAGATCACGCGGGGCCTCGGCGCGGGCGGCGACGCCACGATCGGCCAGCGGGCCGCCGAGGAGGACCGCGACAAGATCGCCGACGCGATCGCGGACTCGGACATGGTGTTCATCACCGCGGGCCTGGGCGGCGGCACGGGCTCGGGGGCCGCCCCGGTCGTGGCCGAGATCGCCAAGGAGCAGGGCGCGCTGACGATCGGCGTCGTCACCAAGCCGTTCAGCTTCGAGGGCCAGCGCCGCAAGCTCGTCGCGGAGAAGGCCGCCGAGGAGCTCAAGGCGAAGGTCGACACGCTGATCACGATCCCGAACGACCGGCTGCGCGACGTGGTCCAGAAGAACACCTCGATCGTCGACGCGTTCCGCGTCGTGGACGACGTGCTCCGCCAGGGCGTCGCCGGGATCAGCGACATCATCACCGAGCCCGGCCTCATCAACCTCGACTTCGCGGACGTCCGGACGATCATGAAGGACGCGGGCTCCGCGCTCATGGGCATCGGCCGCGCGGCCGGCGACAACCGCGCGCTCGAGGCCGCGCGCCAGGCGGTCGCCAGCCCGCTGCTCGAGGTCAACATTTCGGGCGCCCAGGGCATCCTGTTCAACATCACGGGCTCGTCGAACCTGACCCTCTGGGAGGTCACCGAGGCTGCCGAGGAGATCCGCGCCGCCGCGGACCCGGAGGCGAACATCATCTTCGGGACCAGCTTCAACGAGCGGCTGGGCGACGAGGTGATGATCACGGTCATCGCCACGGGCTTCGACGGTCGCCGGCGCACCGAGTCGTCGCGCGCGGTTGCCGCGGAGCGCCACGGCTCCACCTCGAGCCTCCGGTCGTCGAGCCAGTCGGCGACTGCCCCGATCCCGCCGGCCCGCGACTTCCTCGAGGAGCTGGAGCGCCAGCGCACGGCCACGGAGACCGAGTCCCGCCGCGACGAGGCAGTTCCGGTGCCGGCCCGCCCGGAGCGCTCCGTGGGCGCCGAGCCGCCGCGCCGCGCCACCAGCTACGACGCCGAAGACCTCGAGATCCCGAGCTTTCTGCGCAAGGGGCGCTAGGGCCACGTCGCCGGGTACCACCGCCGCGACCCTCGACCCGGACGAGGTCGAGGGGTTTCGGCGTGCCCGGGAGGCGGTCCTCGGACGGATCGCGGACGGCGCCAGGCGCGCGGGTCGCGACCCGGCGATCGTCACGCTGGTGGCAGTATCCAAGACGGTGCCCGCCGAGCGGGTGCGCGCGGCGGTCGCTGCCGGGCTGACGGTGCTCGGCGAGAACCGCGTGCAGGAGGGCGCGGCGAAGGCGTCCGAGGTCCCCGGCGCCACCTGGCACCTGCTGGGCCCGCTCCAGGCGAACAAGGCGCGGCGCGCCGTCGAGGTCTTCGACGAGCTCGAGGCGGTGGGCTCCCTCGAGCTGGCGCACCGGCTGGACCGGATCGCCGGCGAGGTGCGGCCCGGCCGGCCGCTGCCGGTGCTCCTCCAGGTCAATGTGGCTGGAGACCCGGCGAAGTCGGGGTTCGACGAGGCTGCCGCCGAGGCCGCGCTGGCCGAGCTTGCGGGCCTGCCGAACCTGCGGCTGGACGGGCTGATGACGATCGGGCGCCTCGTCGCGACGGCCGAGGAGGCGCGCCCCACGTTCCGGGCCCTCCACGCGCTGTCGGCCCGGCTCCGTGCGCGCGAGCCGCGCCTGGGGCCGGAGTTGTCGATGGGGATGAGCGACGACTACGAGGTCGCCGTGGAGGAGGGCGCCACGATCGTCCGGGTGGGCCGGGCGCTGTTCGGCGAGCGGCCCAGTCCGATGGGGCGGGAGGACTCGTCCGGGAGGGACGTCCAGGCCAGGCCGGCCGATCCGGGCAGGCGGGACGCCTCGACGGCGGCAGACCCACGCTGATGGCCGTTGGCCGCAGCACGGTCAAGATCCCCGTGCGGCTCACGCCCCGAGGCGGGGCCGACCGGGTGGACGGCGTGGTCGAGGGCGTCCTGCGCGTCAGGGTCGCCGCGCCGGCGGTCGACGGGGCGGCCAACAAGGCGCTGCTGCGGCTGCTGGCCGATCAGCTGGGCGTGGCGCGCGGCGCGGTCCGGCTCGCGACCGGCGAGACCAGCCGAGCGAAGGTGGTCGAAGTCGACGGGGTGGACGCAGCTGCGGTTGCGGCCCGCTGGCCTGGCCTCGGAGGCTGAGCCGCGCGTCTCGCCGGAGGTCATGTGGCGGTCGCGGTGGCGCTCGCGAAATCGTCCGGTCGCGCTAGAATGCGAGACCCCTCGGGGACACGGGCGATTAGCTCAGTTGGTTAGAGCGCACGGTTCACATCCGTGAGGTCACTGGTTCGAGTCCAGTATCGCCCACCATCCTGACGTTCAAGCCGGCGGAGCCGGGCGCCCGCGTCCAGAACGTTCGACGCAGCGATCGAAATGCCCGAAACATCGCCCGGGCCACGTCACACCCCGTGAGATCCGCTCGTCGCAGGACCGAACAACCCGGTGCGGCGGTCTCCTCCCCGTCGCTCTGGGCACGCGCAGCGCGAAGCCCCCCGGTCCCGGGGGGCTTCGTCGTGTCATGGGAGCCGGCCGCCCCGTGCGGGCGGTGGAGGGTCAGTCGACGGCGAGCCGGCGCAGCACCGCGGGCAGGATGCCGCCCTGGCGCAGGTAGTCAACGTCGATCGGCCCATCGAGCCGCGCGATGGCCTGGAAGGACCGCTCGCTGCCGTCCGCGTCGGAGCGCGCCACCACGGTGACCACCTGGCGCGGCGCAAGGTCGCCCAGCCCGCGGATCGTGAACGACTCGCGGCCCGTGAGCCCGAGGCTGGCTGCGCTCTCGCCCGGCAGGAACTGGAGCGGCAGCACGCCCATGCCCACGAGGTTGGAGCGGTGGATCCGCTCGTAGCTCTCGGCGATCACGGCCCGGACGCCGAGCAGCGTCGTGCCCTTGGCGGCCCAGTCGCGCGACGACCCGGAGCCGTACTCCTTGCCGGCGATCACGACGCACGGCACGCCATCCGCCTTGTAGGCCATGGCGGCGTCGTAGATGAACCTCTCGGCGCCGTCGGGCAGGTGGACCGTGTACGGGCCCTCCTTGCCGTCCGCCAGCCGGTTCTTGAGGCGGATGTTGCCGAACGTGCCGCGCATCATCACCTCGTGGTGACCGCGCCGCGTGCCGTACTGGTTGAAGTCGACCGGCGCAACGCCCTGGGCCTGGAGCCACTGTCCGGCGGGCGACCACGCAGGGATCGAGCCGGCGGGGCTGATGTGGTCCGTGGTCACGGAGTCGCCGAGCACGGCCAGCGCGCGGGCGCCCACGATGTCGCCCAGCGGCACCGGCTCGAGGGTCAGGCCCCGGAAGAACGGCGGGTTGGCGATGTAGGTCGACGCGTCGTCCCAGGCGTAGCGCTCGCCCTCGGGGATCGCGATCGCGCGCCAGCGCTCATCGCCCTCGAACACCGTCGCGTAGGTCTGGCGGAACAACTCCGCGTCGAGCGTCTCGCCCACGACCTTGCGCACCTGGTCGGGTGTGGGCCAGATGTCGGCGAGCATCACGGGCGCGCCGTCCGCGCCGGTCCCGATGGGCTCGGTGCTGAGGTCCACGTCCACGCGGCCGGCCAGCGCGAACGCCACCACCAGCGGCGGCGAGGCGAGGTAGGCGGCGCGGACCAGCGGATGCACCCGGCCCTCGAAGTTGCGGTTGCCCGACAGGACCGCGGCCACCACCAGGTGGTCCTCTTCGACAACCTTGGCCACCGGCTCGTCGAGCGGTCCCGAGTTGCCGATGCAGGTGGTGCAGCCGTAGCCGGCGAGCACGAACCCGAGGTCCGCGAGGGGCTCGATCAAGCCGGCCCGCTCCAGGTAACCGGTGACCGCCCTCGAGCCGGGCGCGAGCGACGTCTTCACCGTGGGGTTGACCTTCAGGCCCTTCGCCACCGCGTTCTTGGCCACGAGCCCCGCCCCGACCATCACCATCGGGTTCGAGGTGTTGGTGCACGAGGTGATGGCGGCGATCGCCACCGACCCATGGCCGATCTCGGCGCTGGCGCCGCGCGCCTCGACCACCTT
Source organism: Chloroflexota bacterium (assembly GCA_021783095.1). Classification (GTDB taxonomy): domain Bacteria; phylum Chloroflexota; class Limnocylindria; order Limnocylindrales; family CSP1-4; genus CAIXZV01. The sequence goes on from JAJXUG010000020.1 coordinate 25,528, forward strand.
GCGCGGCACGCCCACGGTGTCCGGGTAGGCGGCCCGGAAGTTGTCGCCCAACCCGGAGAGGGCCACGCGGTCCTGCGGCCGGCGCGGCCCCGCCAGCGAGGGCTCCACCGTGCCGAGGTCCAGCTCGAGATGCGCGTCGAACTCGGGCACCGCGCCCGGCTCGCGCCACATGCCCTGCTCCTTGGCGTAGCGCTCCACCAGGTCCACACGCTCGGCCGGCCGCCCGGTCAGCCGCAGGTAGGTGAGCGTCTCCGCGTCGATGGGGAACAGGGTCGCGGTGGCCCCGAACTCGGGGCTCATGTTCGCGATGGTCGCGCGGTCGGCGAGCGGCAGGTTCGCCAGTCCGTCACCCGTGAACTCGACGAACGCGCCCACCACGCCGAACCTGCGCAGCATCTCGGTGATGACCAGCACGAGGTCGGTGGCCGTGGTGGCGGTGGGCAGCTGGCCCGACAGGCGCACGCCCACGATGCGGGGCATCTGCTGGTAGATCGGCTGGCCCAGGAGGACCGCCTCGGCCTCGATCCCGCCGACGCCGAACCCGAGCACCCCGAGGCCATCGACCATCGTGGTGTGCGAATCGGTCCCGACCACCGTGTCCGGGAACGCCACGCGGCCGCCGCCGTCGGCTCGGTCCGCGACCACCGTGGCGAGGTACTCGAGGTTGACCTGGTGGATGATGCCCGTGCCGGGCGGCACCACGCGCAGGTCGCGGAACGCGGTCTGGGCCCAGCGCAGCAGCTGGTACCGCTCGACGTTGCGCTCGTACTCGCGCTCGACGTTGAACGCGAAGGCGCCTGCGCCGCCCCACGCGTCGATCTGGACGGAGTGGTCGATGACGAGGTCCGCGGGGACGAGCGGGTTGACGCGCGACGGGTCGCCGCCCAGGGCCGCCATCGCATCGCGCATCGCAGCCAGGTCGACCACCGCCGGGACGCCGGTGAAGTCCTGGAGGATCACGCGCGAGGGCATGAACGGCACCTCGGCCTCGACCGACAGGCCCGGCCGCCAGGCGGCGAGGGTCCTGACGTCCTCCTCGCGGACGATGCCCCCGCCCGCGTGCCGCAGCGCGTTCTCGAGCAGGATCTTGAGGGTCATGGGCGCCCGGTCGAGGCTCACCCCGAACGTCAGCCCGGCATGGGCCAGGGCGTCGAGGCGATACAGGTCGGGCAGGCCCGGGCCGAGGGAGGCGCGGGCGCCGAAGGCGTTGTGCACGGGCATGCTCAGATCTCCGCTGTGGGGACCGGGCGATGAGGGTGCGCCCTCGAACCGCTCGCTACACTCGACGCGTGGAAGTGTACCTCGCACGCAAACGGCCAGTCGGAGCAGCGCAGTGAAGGCCTGGGACGAGATGGAGGCCGCCGAGCGCCGCGCCCGGGAGCGGCGGATGGCCGAGCACGGGGAGACGCTGGACCAGCTCGCAGCCGAGGGCATCGACCTCGACCCGGAGGGCACCATCGCGGGCATCGGCCCGGGCACGCACCGCCACGGAGACCTCGAGCACGCCTCGGACCACACCCATCCGCACGCCCACTCGGAGCCCGGCGAGCGGCCCGTGACGGGAATCGTCGGGGCAGGCCCGGTCGGCCTCGCCCTCGGCGTGGCGCTCTCGCGGGCGGGCTGGCCCGTGCGCGCGGTGGCCTCGCGCGACCCCGGCCGCCGGGCCCGCTTCCGCGAGCACGTGCCCAGCGTGCGGGCCTTCGTCGAGGCGAACGCCCTCGTGGACGACGTGGAGCTCGTGATCCTCGCCGTGCCCGACGATGCCGTCGCGCCCCTGGCCGAGACCCTGCGGCTGTACGCGGGGCAGGCGATCATCCACACCAGCGGCCTGCTCGGCGCCGAGGCCCTGGCGCCCGCGATGGCGGCCGGCACGCAGGCCGGGGCGTTCCACCCGCTGGTCGCCTTCGCCGACCTCGACCTCGCCCTGGCGGCGCTCCACGGCGCGACCATCGCGATCGAGGGCGATGACGACCTGGTCGCGCACCTCGCCGACATGGCCGAGGCGATCGGCGGGTCGCCCGTCCGGCTGGCGCCCGGCGCGAAGGCCTCCTATCACGCGGCCGCGGTCCTTTCGGCCGGAGGTGTCGTCGCGCTCCTCGACACGATCCGCGAGGTCGCCTCGGCGCTCGGGCTCGACGAGGCGGGCGCCATGGGGATCTACCTGCCGCTCGTGGAGCAGACGATCGCGAACGCCCGCATTCTGGGCATCGACGCAGCCCTGACCGGCCCCGCGACTCGGGGGGACGCCGGGACGGTCGCCGCGCACCTCGCCGCGCTCGACGCAGCGGCGCCGGACGCGCTGCCCGTCTACCGCGCGCTGCTCGCCCGCGACCTTGCCGTGGCGACGCGGCGTGGCGCGCTGTCACCGGAAGCGACAGAACGGCTCCGGACCGCACTTGCGGGGCAACCCTGACGCGGTACGATGCGGACATGCAGCACAGCCTGGGCGCCCTCCGCGGGGCGTGGCCCGCACGGTACGTCCACCCGTCAGCTCGAGCCCGCGAGCGCCGCCTCGGCCTGGGCGCCGGGCCGCGCTTCGTGCCCGCGCCATCGCGCCACACGGTGCTGCGCCGCCCGGAGATGGCACCGCTGACCGAGCTGCGCGCGGCATGGCGGAGCCCGGTGATCGAGGCAGACCGCGCCGGGGGGCTCCTCCGGCCCTCGCAGCCCGCAACCATGTCCTGGACCCGAACGGACCGTGGCGCCGGCCCGCGCCGCGCCTCCGTGGCCACCGCGTGGCGCGCCTGAAGCAGGGCACCGCCACTTCGGCGGGCGGGATCGTCATCCGGTTTGTCGGGGACGCCCCCCAGCTCGTGGTCGGTCGGCGTCGACGTGAGCGGGACGGCGTGACGTGGACCCTCCCCAAGGGCACGCCGAATGCCGGGGAGACCACCGAGCAGACCGCCACGCGAGAGGTGACCGAGGAGACCGGGCTCACCGTGGCGATCGTCGAGCCGTTCGACTCGATCGCCTACACGTTCGTCCAGGGACGGACGCGCATCCACAAGACCGTGCACTACTACCTGATGGCGCCCACCGGCGGCGACTTCGCGAGCCATGACCACGAGTTCGACGAGGTGCGCTGGATCGGCTTCGATGATGCGTCGTCCCTGCTGACCTTCGAAACCGAGCGGTCGCTCGTCGCCCGCGCCGGCGCCGCCGCGGCTGGGGGGCCGTTCCCCGGTGCCCGATCCACCCCCTTGGAGAGCCCCGACGCATGACCGCGAGCCCCGTTCCCGCGCCGCACCCCACGCCGCTCCTTGATCGGCACGAGGCGCTGGGCGCCAAGATCGTCGACTTCGCCGGCTGGCTGATGCCGATCCAGTACGCCGGCATCCTCGAGGAGCATCGGGCCACGCGCAACGCCGCCGGCCTGTTCGACCTCTCGCACATGGGCGAGCTGGTGGTCGAGGGCCCCGAGGCGGGCGTTGCGCTGGCCGCCGCGCTCGTCACCGACCCGCCGTCGCTCGCGATCGGCCGCGCCCACTACTCGATGATCTGCGCCGAGGACGGGGGGATCCTCGACGACCTCATCGTCTACCGCCTCGCGGACGAGCGGTTCATGGTGGTCGCCAACGCGGGCAACGCCCGGGTTGTCTCGGATGCGCTCGCCGCCCGCCTCGAGAAGTTCAAGGCGGTCCTCGACGACCGCTCGCTGGCCACCGGCCTGGTGGCCGTGCAGGGCCCGCGGTCGCTTGACGTCCTCGGCCCGCTCACCGACCTCGACCTCGCGGCGATCCACTACTACGGGATCGCCGAGGGCACGGTCGCCGGCGTCGCGGCCCTGGTCGCGCGGACCGGGTACACGGGCGAGGACGGGTTCGAGGTGTTCGTCGAGACCCGGCACGTGGGCCAGGTCTGGGACGTGATGCTCGGGGCCGGCCGCCCGCACGGGCTGGTCCCGGTGGGCCTCGGCGCCCGCGACACGCTGCGCCTCGAGGCCGGCATGCCGCTCTACGGCAATGAGCTCGACCGGCGCACGAACCCCTACGAGGCTGCGTTGGGCCGCGTCGTGAAGCTCGGCAAGCGCGGGCCGTTCGTCGGCCGCGAGGCCCTCGAGAAGGTGGCCCGTGACGGCACGACGAGGCGGCTCGTCGGTCTCGTCCTGCGCGAGCGCGGGATCGCCCGCCACGGCTATCCGGTGCTCGTCGGCGGCGCGCCCGCCGGCGTGGTCACGTCGGGCACCATGTCGCCCACGCTGGGCGCCCCGATCGCGATGGCATACGTGCCAACGGCGCATGCCGAACCCGGTACGATGCTGGCAGTCGAGATCCGCGGCACCCCGGTCGCAGCCGAGGTCGTGCCGCTCCCGTTCTACAAGCGCCCGGCCTGACGCCGGTCGCGACCCAGCCACCGCTCGACCCCGCGCGCCACGCCGACGCCCGGGCCTGCGACACCATGTAGGAGCCACCCCGATGGTCCCCGTCGATCTGCGCTACACGAAAGAGCACGAATGGGTCCGCCTCGACGGCGACGAGGCCGTCGTGGGCATCACAGCGTTCGCGGCCGACCAGCTCGGCGACGTGGTGTTCGTGGAGCTGCCCGCCGTCGGGCGCGCCCTGGCGCAGCACGCGACGTTCGGCGTCGTCGAGTCGGTGAAGGCCGTCTCGGACCTGTTCACGCCGCTCGGCGGCGAGGTCGTGGCCATCAACGACGCGCTCGCCGGCCAGCCGGAGCTGGTCAACTCGGACCCCTACGCCGGCGGCTGGATGCTCCGGTTGAAGGTCGCTGACGCCGCGCAGGTGGACGGCCTGCTCGACGCCGCGGCCTACGAGCAGCTCACCTCCGAGGGCTGAGATGCCGTACGGCCCCCATGCCGCCGGGGACCGGGCGCGGATGCTCGAGGTTGTCGGCGTCGACTCGGTCGACCGCCTGTTCGACGACATCCCCGAGGCCCTGCGCTCCGGCCCGCTCCGCCTCGACCCGCCCGAGCCCGAGCTGGAGCTGTCGGCCCGCCTGCAGGCGCTGGCCGGGCGGAACCTCACGGACCTCGCCGGCTTCCTCGGCGCCGGCGCCTACCGCCACTGGACGCCCGCGGCCGTGGACCAGATGCTCCTGCGGAGCGAGTGGTACACCGCCTACACGCCGTACCAGCCCGAGGTCAGCCAGGGCACGCTCCAGTCGATCTACGAGTACCAGAGCCTGCTCGCGGAGTTGACCGCGATGGACGTCGTGTCGGCCTCGCACTACGACGGCGGCGCGGCGACGGCCGAGGCGGCGCTCATGACCAGCCGGGCAACAGGTCGCAAGCGAGTGCTGGTGTCGCGTGGCGTCCACCCGCACTACCGCGGCACGCTCGCCACCTACGCAGCCGGCGCCGGGCTGACGGTGGAGGACATCCCGCTGGTCGCCCAGGGCCCCTCTGCCGGCACCACCGACTTCGCGGCGCTCGAGCGGCTGCTCGCGGACGGCATCCCCGTCGCCGGGGTGGTCGCGGCCAATCCCAACGTGCTCGGGCTGCTCGAGGACATGCCGCGGGTGGGCGAGCTCGCCCATGGCGCCGGCGCCCTGTTCGTGCATGTCATCGAGCCGGTGTCGCTGGCCGTCCTCGCCACGCCTGGCGAGACGGGCGCCGACATCGCGTGCGGCGAGGGCCAGCCGCTGGGCATCCCGCTGCAGTACGGCGGCCCGTACCTCGGAATCGTCGCGTGCCGCAACGCCCTCGTCCGCCAGATCCCGGGCCGCCTCGTGGGCCTCACCCGGGACCTCGACGGGAAGCGCGCGTTCGTCATGACGATGCGCGCCCGCGAGCAGGACATCCGCCGCGAGAAGGCGGCCTCGAACATCTGCACCAACCAGGCCCTGCTCGCGCTGGCGGCCGGGATCTACCTGACCGCGATCGGCCCGCACGGGCTGCGCGACGTGGCGGCGCTGGGCGCGGCCCGGGCGTCCGAGCTGGAGGCGGCCCTCGCCGCCGCCGGCGCGCCCAGGATCCACGACGGGCCGTACCTCAACGAGTTCGTCGTCCGCGTGCCGGACGCGCCCAGGGTCCACGCCCGGCTCCTCGAGCTCGGCGTCCTGGCGGGCATCCCGACGGCGGACCTGCTGCCGGGCGAGCCCGCGCTCGACGACGGCCTCCTGGTGTGCGCGACCGAGGTGACCACCCCGGCCGAGATCTCGCGGTTCGCATCGGCCCTGGCGGCCGAGCTGACCATGGCCGCCGGCCTGACGGGAGGTGCGGCGTGAGCGTCGTCGGCGAGCAGCTCCAGCCCACCATCTTCGAGCTCTCGCGGCCCGGCCGCGGCGGCGGCAAGATCCCGCACCCGCCCGCGGGCGCGCTCGACCGCATCCCGGCCAGTGCGCGGCGCGCCACGCCGCCGGCCCTGCCCGAGATCGCCGAGCCCGAGGTCGTGCGCCACTACGTCAACCTCTCCACGCTCAACTACGCGGTGGACACGGGCTTCTACCCGCTCGGCTCGTGCACCATGAAGTACAACCCCAAGCTCAACGAGTGGGCTGCACGGCTGCCCGGCTTCGCGGCCCTCCACCCGCTGGCCCCCGACGCGGCTGCCCAGGGCACGCTCCAGCTCCTCTGGGAGCTCGAGGCCATGCTAGCCGAGATCAGCGGCATGACCGCCGTCACGCTCCAGCCCGCTGCGGGCGCCCAGGGCGAGCTCACCGGCATCCTGATGGTCCGCGCTTACCACGCCTCGCGGGGCGATCTCGAGCGCACCGAGGTCCTCGTCCCCGACTCCTCGCACGGGACCAACCCGGCGACGGCGTCGATGGCGGGCTTCAAGACGATCACGATCCCGTCCGCGCCCGACGGCGGTGTCGACCTCGACGCCTTCCGTGCCGCGCTGGGGCCGAGAACCGCCGCGATCATGATCACGAACCCCTCGACACTCGGGCTGTTCGAGGCCCGGATCGGCGAGCTGCTCGAGGCGACCCACGCGGTGGGCGCGCTGGCCTACATGGACGGCGCGAACCTGAATGCGATCCTCGGCCGGTTCCGCCCAGGCGAGGCTGGCTTCGACGTGATGCACATCAACACGCACAAGACGTTCAGCACCCCGCACGGGGGCGGGGGACCGGGCGCGGGACCCGTCGGCGTGCGCGACGCGCTCGAGCCCTTCCTGCCCGGTCCGCGCGTCATCCGCGAGGCGGACGGCAGCTTCCGGCTCGAGCGCAGCGGGGAGCGGCCCACCTCGATCGGCCGCGTCCGGAGCTTCTTCGGCAGCACCGGGGTCCTCGTGCGCGCCTACGCCTACCTGAGGTCCCACGGCGGCACGGGGCTGCGGGAGGTCAGTGACGACGCAGTCCTCGCGGCCAACTACCTCAAGGCGCTTGTCGGGCAGGCCTACCAGGTGCCGTTCGACCGGCCGTGCATGCACGAGTTCGTGGCCTCGGCCGCCGACCTCAAGCACCGGACCGGCGTGCGCACCCTCGACGTCGCGAAGCGGCTGATCGACAAGGGGTACCACCCGCCCACGATCTACTTCCCGCTCACCGTGGAGGAGGCGATGCTCATCGAGCCCACCGAGACCGAGTCGCTCGAGACCCTCGACGGGTTCGCGGCGGCCTTGATCGAGATCGCACGCGAGGCGGAGACGGACCCCGAGCTCGTGACGAGCGCCCCGCACGACGCGCCCGTCCGGCGCCTCGACGAGGCGAGCGCCGCGCGCCAGCCGAACCTCCGCTGGCGGGGCATGACCGGCTCGGAGATGCCATGTCCGGATTGACGGACGACCTCGCCAGAGGTGCGACCAACACCCCGCGTGCGGGGGTCGCCAGTCCCCTCGGCGTGCGCATCATCGAGCCCGCGCCCTCCGGACGCGACCTGCTATTGTGGAAGACATGGTAGGAAGGAGCATCCCCCAGATCATCTGGGGACGCCTGCGCAAAGATCGCGTGGCGATGGTGTGCCTGGTGATCCTGGCCGCGTACTACACGATCGCGATCTTCGGGCCCTTCGTCGCCGGCTTCGTGGGCATCGACCCCTACAAGTTCGATTCCTCCGCCATCAGCGACCTCGGTGGCAAGCCGGTCCTCCCCAACGGGGGCATCAGCTGGCAGCACCCGCTGGGCGTCGAGTGGGGCACGGGGCGCGACATCTTCGCCCAGCTGCTGTTCGGCCTGCGCATCTCGCTCGTCATCTCCACCTGCGCCACGTTCCTGACGGTCGTGTTCGGCGTGTTCTTCGGCATCGTCGCGGGCTACACCGGCGGCAAGACCGACACGATCCTCGGCCGGTTCATGGACCTCATCCTCGCCTTCCCGTTCCTGCTGATCGTGATGGCCCTGTCGGGCGTCCTCACGGACCGGCTGACGGCTCTCGGAGTGCCGCAGGGCAACGCCTCGCGGATCCTCTACCTGATCCTCGTCATGAGCGTCTTCGGCTGGCCGTACCTCGCGCGCATCGTGCGCGGCCAGGTCCTCAGCCTGCGCGAGCGGGAGTTCGTCGAGGCGGCCCTGTCCATGGGTGCCGGCCGTCGGCGCATCCTGTTCACCGAGATCCTGCCCAACCTGTGGGCGCCGATCCTCGTGTACGCGACGCTGACACTGCCGTCGTACATCGGCTTCGAGGCCGTCCTCTCGTTCCTCGGCGTGGGCGTCCTGCCGCCGGACGTGACGTTCGGCTCGATGCTCGCCCAGTCGGTGACCTACTTCAACGTCGTCCCGCTGTACCTGTTCATTCCCGGGACGGTGCTGGTGATCCTGGTCGTGTCGTTCAACCTGCTTGGCGATGCGCTGCGTGACGCCCTGGATCCCAAGGCCGTCCACTAGAACTTCGTGCCGGGGCACACGGCGTGCGCGCTGCGCGTGTGCGCGTGTACCATCCAGCAAAGGCCGGACTTTTCCGGCAGCGTGGAGGAGAGACATGGCAAGTATGGGCACACGACGTGTCCTGACCGCCGGCATGGCAGCCGCCATGCTGGTCACCGCCTGCGGCGGCGCGACGACAACCCCCAGCCCGGCGGCTCCGTCCGCCAGCACCGGGGCCCCGTCATCCGCACCGGCAGCGAGCACCAGCGCCAGCACATCGACCGCCCCGAGCGCGTCGACGGCAGCAAGCACCCCGCCGACGGGCGGCACGCTCTACCTGCTCACCAACGCTCAGCAGTTCGACCAGGTGGACCCGCAACGCGCGTACACCGGCGAGGACATGGCGTTCTTCAACGGCACGATTTATCGGTCGCTGGAGCAGTTCACCTTCTCCTCGGACTTCTCGACCGCAGCCAAGCTGACGCCCGACCTGGCCACCGACACCGGCACGGCCACCGACGGCGGCAAGACGTGGGCCTTCACGCTGCGTGACGGCGCCACGTTCCAGGACGGCTCGCCGGTCACGTGCGCCGACGTCAAGTACGGCATCTCGCGCACGTTCGCGACCGACGTCATCAACCAGGGCCCGACCTACGCGATCCAGTACCTGGACATCCCGACCGACCCGAAGGACGGGTCGTCGATGTACAAGGGCCCCTACAAGGGCACCGGCCAGGACCTGTACGACAAGGCGGTCACCTGCTCGCCTGACAACAAGACGATCACCTTCCACCTGAACCAGCCGCTGGGCGACTGGAACTACGCCACCACCCTGGGCATGTCGCCGGTCCCGAAGGCCGCCGACACCGGCGAGACCTACGGCCAGCCCGGCCACCTCGCCGTGTCCTCCGGCCCGTACATGGTCGACAGCTACCAGACCGGCAACGGCGGCAAGATGGTCCTCGTCCGCAACCCGAAGTGGAACGCTTCGAGCGACCCGTACCATCACGCGTACGTCGACAAGTGGGAGGTCGACTTCGGCCTCGATCCCAAGGTCATCGACCAGCGGCTCATCCAGAGCTCCGGCAATGACGAGTTCGCGATGGACTACCCGGCCGTCCAGCCCGAGAACCTGTCCATCGTGTTCAAGGACGCGAGCACTCCTAACGACCAGTTCGTCGGCCGCGCACTCTCCGGCATGGACGTGTACGCCCGCTACCTCTGGATCGACACGACCAAGATCCCGAACGTCAAGATCCGCCAGGCCATGGCGGTGGCGCTCGACCGGTCCGCCATGCGCAAGAACCTCGGCGGCGACTTCTACGGCGACTACGCGGACGGCCTCATCAAGCCGACCGTGGGCCTGGACTACGCCCCGACGAACCTGTGGACCTCGCTCCTGGGCCAGCCGATCCCCGACAACGGTGACGCCGCCTTCGCCAAGACGCTGATCCAGCAGTCCGGCGTGGCCGCCCCGAGCCTGACCTACGACTTCCCGAACACCCCGACCAACGCCAAGAACGCCGCGCTCGTCCAGTCCTCGCTGCAGGCTGTCGGCTTCACGATCAAGCTCAACCCGATCGAGCCCGGCAAGTACTACAGCGTCGTCTTCGGAGCCGGCGCTCACGAGTTCGGCCCCGCCGGCTGGGGCGCCGACTGGCCGAACGCGTCCACGGTCATCCCGCCGCTCCTCACCAAGAAGGGTGGCTGGGACCTGTCGCGCGTCGACGACGCCGCCTTCAACGCGAAGGTCGCCGCGGCGCTCGCCGAGACCGACCGCACCAAGCAGTCTGCCGACTGGCAGGCCCTCAACGTCGAGGCCGTCCAGAACATGTGGATCATCCCCACGTTCTTCGGCCTGACCCAGCGCCTCGCCGGCGACAAGGTCGGCGGCGTGTACCTCTGGGGTCCGTACAGCTCCTGGCCGTACGGCGACATGTACGTGAAGCAGTAGACCGACAAGTCTCCAGAGACCTGTAGGTAGCGAACACCTCCTCCCCTCCCGCGCCCGGCGCGCGGGAGGGGAGGCCTTAACTCGGAAGGGACGGCAGGCCGCTTGGTCGGATACCTCGTACGGCGCATACTCGGGATGATCCTGCTGCTGTTCCTCCTGACTGTCGCCGTCTTCCTGCTGTTCAGCATCCTTCCAGGCGACCCCGCGAGGCTCACCTGCGGCAAGTCGTGCACCCCGGACATCATCGAGGCGAACCGGCATCGACTGGGCCTCGACAAGCCGCCCCTCGAGCAGTACGAGGCGTTCATCGGCGGCATCTTCTTCGGCCGAGAGTTCTCCGAGGACTCTCCGCAGCCCGTCATCTGCAACGCGCCCTGCCTGGGCTACTCCTACAACCGGCACGCGCAGGTGCTGGGGCTCATCGTCAACGCCTTCCCGGTGACCTTCTGGCTCGCGACCGGCGCATTCATCCTGTGGATCACGACCGGCATCTCGCTCGGCATCCTGGCGGCGCTGACACACGGCAGATGGCCAGATCGGCTGGTGATGACGCTGTCGCTGATCGGCTACTCCTTGCCAGCGTTCTTCATCGGCCTCGTGCTCATGTTCTTCGTGATCATCAAATGGAGATGGCTGCCGTTCCCGTCGTACGTGTCGCCGTTCGACAACCTCGGGCAGTTCCTCCAGACGATGCTCCTGCCGTGGATCGTGCTCGCGGTGCTGTACACGGCGTTCTACATGCGGCTCACCCGCAACCAGGTGCTCGAGACCTTCGGCGAGGACTACGTGCGGACCGCACGCGCCAAGGGCCTGCCGGAGCGCACGGTTGTCGTGAAGCACGCCCTGCGTGCCGGCCTGGCGCCCATCGTGACCGCCGCCGGCCTCGACCTGGCCGGCCTCCTGGGCGGCGCCATCATCTCGGAGAACATCTTCAGCCTGCCCGGGCTTGGCTCGCTCTCGCTGAACGCGGTGACCGACTCTGACCTGCCGCTGCTCGCAGGGATCACGTTGTGCACGGCCACCTTCATCATCGTCGCGAACCTGGTTGTCGACCTGCTCTACGCGGTGATCGACCCGCGCGTGAGGCTTGGTTCATGACAACGCCCGCCGCCGCCCAGCGGCCGTTCCTGTCCGTCAACAATCTCTCGGTCGCCTTCCCCACCGAGGACGGCCTCGTGCGCGCCGTTGATGGCGTCTCGTTCTCGGTCGAGAAGGGCCAGACGCTCGCCGTGGTTGGCGAGTCGGGCTCGGGGAAGAGCGTGACCGCACAGGCGATCATGGGCCTGATCAACCGCAAGTCGGCGAAGATCACAGGGGAGATCTGGCTTGACGACCAGGAGCTCGTGAGGCTGCCGGCCTCCGACGTCCAGGCGTTGCGCGGCGACCAGATGGCGATGATCTTCCAGGACCCGATGTCGAGCCTGCACCCGTTCTACCGGATCGGGGACCAGATCATCGAGGCCGTCCAGGTCCACCGCAACGTCAGCAAGAAGCAGGCGCGCAGGGAAACCATCGACATGCTCCGACGGGTGGGGATCCCGGCCGTCGAGCGGCGAGTCGACGACTACCCGCACCAGCTCTCAGGCGGGATGCGACAGCGCGTCATGATCGCCATGGCGCTGATCAACTCGCCCAGCCTCCTGATCGCGGACGAGCCCACCACCGCCCTCGACGTGACGGTCCAGGCGCAGATCATGGAGTTGATCGCGAGCATCCAGGACGAGTTCAAGATCACGGTCATCCTCATCACCCACGACCTGGGTGTCGTCGCCGACGTCGCTGACGAGGTGGCGGTGATGTACGGCGGCCGCGTCGTGGAGCGGGCGCCGACGTCGGTCCTGTACCTCAAGCCCGAGATGCCGTACACGCTCGGGCTTTTGTCCTCCATCCCGCGCATGGACAAGGAGATGGACCGGCTCGACCCGATCCCGGGCAACCCGCCCTCGCCGATCAACCTGCCAGCCGGGTGCGTCTTCCAGCCCCGCTGCTTCTACTGGAGCCAGGTTCCCGACGACCTGTGCAAGACCACTCGCCCCGAGCTGCTGAGCACCGGCCCGGACCACCTGGTCCGCTGCCATCTGGCGCCCGACGTCCGGCGCGAGATCACGGCGAAGGTGCTCAGCGAGCTGGCCGGAGTCCCCTCATGATCGACATGAACAAGGAGGTCCTCCGGGTCTCCGACCTCAAGACCTACTTCCCGGTCCGCTCGCGCGGCCTCATCCCGCGCACGGTCGGCCACGTCAAGGCCGTCGACGGCGTGGACTTGGCGGTCGGCGCGGGGGAGACGCTCGGCCTCGTCGGCGAGAGCGGCTCGGGCAAGACGACGGTCGCCCGGTCGGTGCTGATGCTCGTGCGCCCGACCTCCGGGTCGATCCAGATCGAAGGGAAGGAGGTCACGCGGCTCTCGCAGCGAGAACTGGTTCCGGTGCGACGCAAGGCCGCGATGATCTTCCAGGATCCCTACAACGCGCTCAACCCGCGACACACGGTCGGCGGGATCATCAGCGCCCCGTTCCGCATCCAGGGCGTCACCCCAGATGGTGGCGTGCGGCGCGCCGTCCAGGAGCTCATGGAGCGCGTCGGCCTCAACCCGGAGCACTACAACCGCTACCCCAACGAGTTCTCGGGCGGGCAGCGTCAGCGGATCGGAATCGCCCGCGCGATCGCGCTGCGGCCCAACCTGGTCGTGTGCGACGAGCCCGTGTCGGCGCTCGACGTCTCGATCCAGGCGCAGATCCTCAATCTGCTGCGCGACCTCCAGCACGAGTTCGGCATGTCCTACCTGTTCGTGGCGCACGATCTCGCGGTGGTCCGCCAGATCTCGCACCGCGTGGCCGTGATGTACCTCGGCCACGTGATGGAGACGGCGTCGCGGCAGGTCATCTACTCCAAGCCGCTCCACCCGTACACGCACTCGCTGCTGTCGGCCGTGCCGATCCCGGACCCGGCGCGCCAGCGCGAGCGGAACCGGATCCTCCTCGAGGGCGACCTGCCCAGCCCGATCAACCCGCCCAGCGGCTGCGTCTTCCGGACGCGCTGCTTCCAGGCGCAGGAGCGGTGCGCGCAGGAGATCCCGCCGCTGGTGGAGGTGGCGCCGGGCCACAAGGTGGCCTGCCACTTCCCGGTCGCGAGCGTGCCCAAGAGCGTGGTGACCGAGCACCAGGCCCACGAGCTCATGCCGGTCAGCGGCGTGCCGCTGCCGCCGGCGGCACCGGATCGAGTCCTCCCCGCCTGATCGGGGCGCCTGCCGCACACGCGCGAGCTGATCGCCGGTCCCGGGCGCCACTCGGGGTCGCCCTGCCCGATTCCGTCAGGGCGCCGAATTGCTGGCCGCGGATCTCGACGGTCCCGGTGTTGCGCCGGGTGCCGGTGAGCCGCTCGCGGGTGTCGTGCTCGCAGGAGCGGATGCGGCTGGGGTGGCGCCCGGCGTCGGCGTCGGCGTCGGCGCGGGGTGGAGCAGGGACCCGGGCACGAGGCCGAAGAGGTCTGTCCAGGCCGTGAACGCCGCGTCGCCCAGCGCCTCGTGGACCGGGTCGGTGGGGTCGGCCATCGCGCGGATGGTGGCCACCACGTCCGCCGCGTCGAGGAGGAGCCCGCTGCCCGTCCGCGCCTGGCGGAGGCGGCACGTCCAGACCGTGGCGTCCGCGTTGGCCGTGCAGGCGGTTGCCAGGCGCGGCGTCGGCTCGAGGGAGCCTGCTGCATAGCCGTAGAGCCCGTCGGTGACCAGTCCGCAGAGGCGGTAGGCGTCCGCGGAGGGAAGGGCGCCGCACCACCCGCCGGCCGGCGCGGTGGCCTGCTCGAAGACGACCTGGCCCCGGTCGCCCGCGGTCATCACCCCGAGCGGATCCGCACCCAGCGGCGATGTGGCAGCGTTCACGACGTCGGCACGGAAGATGGTCTCGGCGCCCGGGTGGACGAGCGGGGCCACCGGCACGCTGTCGCGGAGCCTGGTCGCGGCCGCGGCGTACGCAGCCTGGCGCGCCGCGGTGCCCGACGTCGCGGCCGCCGTCAGCAGGCCGCGGACCGCGCTGCTGGCCCGCTGCGCGGCGAGGCTCTTGGGGTGGTCGAGGAACAGCGGGCCGTAGAACGCCGAGGGGTCGGCCAAGCCGGCCGCGACGCCATCGAGGAAGAGCCCAACGATCGTGCCCCCGTCGACGGCGGCCCGGAACTGGTCCGCGGGCATCGTCTGGACCTGGACCGCAAGCCCCAGGTTCGCGGCCATCTGGTCCCGCAGCGCGGCAGCGACGCCGGCCGGGTCGGGGAGGCCCGGGATGGGCGCGTCGGGAATGGTCAGCGGGTAGCTGGCGCCGAAGTTGAACTTGACCCCCTGGAGGGCCGCCACCGATGCCGGGCCGTTGAACGCCCGGAAGGCGCTGCCCGCGCAGCCTGCCGGGACGTCGCAGGGGACGAGGTGGTCCGCGGCCGCGGCGCCGGCCGGGAAGGCTTGGGCGAGTGCCCCCGTGTCGATGCCCGAGGCGATCGCCCGCCGGACCCGCACGTCGGCGAAGGCTGCGCCCTTGCCGAAGCCGAGCACGGTCGTCGCCAGCAGCGAACGGCCGACGACGGCGAGGGAGGGCATCGTGGCCGCCGAGTCCAGGCCGTCCGGCGTGGGCGCGTCGATGCCGTCGACGTTCGCCTTGACCAGGTCTGCGGTTCGTGTGGCCGGATCGGCGGCCCAGCGCAGGATCAGCGTTGGCGCGGCCGCGCTCGAGGAAGCCGCGCCGACGCGCGCGAGCTCCACGTTGTCGGTGCCCCACTGCGCCACCCGGTAGCTGCCGTGACCGGACACGTCGCGGATCGCCGACGGATCCGCCGCGATGCGCGCCAGGTCGGCCGCATCCACGATGCCCATGGACGGGTGGGCGAGGCGGGCGAGGAACGCGCCGTCGGACACGCACAGCGTGAACACGACGGTCCTCGCGTCGACGGCCTGGACCCGCCCGAGGCGCGAGCCGGCGACCGACGATCCGCCGGAACCACAGGCCGAGCCGCTCGCGGGCCACGCGACGGGCGCGAACGGAACGTCGCTCGGGGCGGCGGTCGGGCTGGGCTGGGAACTGGCGCCACCGCTCGCGGGAGCGAGGGGCGTCTCGGCGGGTGCCGGCCCGCAGGCGCTCGCGGCGAGGGCCAGGAGCGCCAGGACGGCGAACAGTCGGCGGGTGTTGGTCATGCGTCGTGACGCTCGTGAGACGGATCGACCTCGGCGGCCCGGCCGGGCCGGGGCCGCCGACAGCCTAGCATCGGACTCCATCCGGGTTGCCGCGGCGGTCGTTCTGGCCCCGTCCCGAACCGCGTCGCGGACGGCGTCGCCGACCTCGGCCGAGCCGCGCCGCGCCTCGGCCTCGGACCACGACGCGGCCCTGGCGCCCGGCCCGCCGGCGGCCACCCGCACCGGCGCGCCCGCGTCCTCGGCCCGTGGGCAATAGACTCGGGGGCGTGCAGCCGCTCCGCATCGCCCTCGCCCAGATCGCGCCCCGCCTCGGAGACCTCGAGGCGAACCTCACGCGCCACCACGAGCTGATCGCCGAGGCCCGCCGCCGAGGCACCGGACTCGTCATCTTCCCCGAGCTCGGGCTGACCGGGTACCAGCTCCAGGACCTCGCGGCAGACGTGGCGATGCGCCTCGACGATGCGCGGCTGGCCGGGCTGGCCGAGGCTGCGCGCGGCATGTCCGCGGTGGTGTCGTTCGTGGAGGAGTCGGCGGACCACCGGCTGTTCATCGCGGCAGCGCTGCTCGAGGACGGCGAGGTCCGTCACGTCCACCGCAAGGTGTTCCTCCCCACCTACGGCCTGTTCGACGAGCGGCGGTTCTTCGCGGCCGGCGACGTGGTGCGGGCGACGCCATCGCGGCTGGGCGTGGGGATCGGGCTCGCCGTGTGCGAGGACTTCTGGCACATGTCCACGCCGCACCTGCTCGCGATGGACGGGGCGCACCTGCTGATCAACGTGAGCTCGTCGCCAGGCCGCGACCTCGCGAGCACTCACGAGGTGGGGCTGGGGACGGCCGCATCCTGGCGGACGCTGATGCGCACCTACGCCCAGCTGACCACATCGTTCGTGGTGTTCTGCAACCGCGTGGGCGTGGACGAGTCGCTCTCGTTCTGGGGCGGGTCAGAGGTGATCGGCCCCACGGGCGCCACCGTCTTCGGCGCCCCGATGTTCGAGGAGGGCCTGTTCACGGCAGACATCGAGCTTGGCGACGTGCGTCGCGAGCGGATCACGCTGCCGCTGCTGCGCGACGAGCGGCCCGAGCTGGTGGCGCGCGAATGGGGCCGGATCGTCGCGGGGCGGGCAGGGCTGGCCGAGGATGGCGCATCGTGAGCGAGGTCGAGGCCGGCACGCCGGCCGAGGAGCCCATGTTCGAGCTGCCCCCGGAACTTGCCATCGACACCGGCGTCGCCCGCCGCGTGATCGCCCAGTTCATCCGCGGCCAGCTGCGCCAGGCGGGCTTCGAGCGGGCGGTGCTCGCCCTGTCGGGCGGGATCGACTCTGCGCTGGTGGCCTATCTCGTGGCCGAGGCGATCGGGCCCGAGCAGCTGCTGTGCGTGATGATGCCGTACCGGACATCCTCGCCGGACTCGCGGGGCGACGCCGAGACGGTCGTGACCGCGCTGGGCTGCGCGTCGGACCTGGTCGAGATCACCGCGATGGTGGACGGCTACTTCGGTGCAGACGGCGTTGTGGGCGAGGGCGGCGCCGAGGCGCTCGAGGCGTCCGCGCTGCGACGCGGCAACTTCATGGCCCGCATGCGGATGGCGACCCTGTACGACCGCTCGGTGACCTGGCGCGGGCTGCCGGTCGGGACCGGCAACAAGACCGAGTCGTTGATCGGATACACCACGCTGTTCGGCGACTCCGCCTGCGCGTTCAACCCAATCGGCGACCTGTACAAGAGTCAGGTGCGCCAGCTGTCCGCGGCCATCGGCGTGCCCGAGAGGATCATCCGCAAGGCGCCGTCAGCTGACCTGTGGCCGGGCCAGACCGACGAGACCGAGGCCGGCTTCACGTATCCCGTGCTCGACCGCGTCCTGTTCTGGCGCGTCGACCGGCGGCGGAGCGTAGACGAGATGGTCGCGATCGGGTTCGAGCGAGCCCTCGTCGAGCGGGTGGACAAGATGGTCGCGGGGGCAGAGTTCAAGCGCCAGGTGCCGCCGATCGCGAAGCTCGGGCCGCGGACCGCGGGCGTGGACTACCTCTACCCGCGTCGGCGGCCCGGATCGGCGCGGCCCTAGAGGTGGGCGGGCGTCCGGCCTCGGCGGCGGGGGGCACGCTCTACGTCGTCGCGACCCCGATCGGGAACCTAGGCGACGTCACGCTCCGGGCGCTGGAGGTCCTGCGGGCCGTCCCGCTGATCGCCGCCGAGGACACGCGGATCACGCGCCGCCTCCTCGGCCGCTACGAGATCCCGACCCGCGCCGTGTCGTACCACGCGCAGAGCGGCCCGCCTCGTGAGCGCGAGCTGCTCGAGCACCTCGCCGGCGGCGCGGACCTCGCGCTTGTGACCGACGCCGGCACGCCGGTCGTGTCCGACCCGGGTGAGGGCTTGGTGGCGGCGTGGGGGGCGTCCGGCGGCTCGGTCGTCGCGATCCCGGGCGCCTCGTCGGTGCTCGCGGCCATCGCCTCGTCGGGCGTGGCCGGGCCGCGCTGGTCGTTCGAGGGGTTCCTGCCGCGCTCTGGCCGTGACCGCAAGGAGCGCCTCGCCGCGATCGCCGCCGACGAGCGGGGGAGCGTGGTGTTCGAGGCGCCGGGCCGCACCGCCGCCACGCTGCGCGACCTCGCGGCTGCCTGCGGCGGCGACCGCCCCGGCGCCGTGTGCCGCGAGCTCACCAAGCTCCACGAGCAGGTCCTCCGCGGTCCCCTCGGTGAACTGGCCGCGCGGGTCGCCGACGGCACGATCCCCGCCCGCGGTGAGGTGGTCATCGTTGTGGGCTGGGGCAGGGGAAGGGCCGCCGCGAGTGCCGCGGACCCGGCTTCGGCCCTCGAAGCGGCCCGCGCCGAGGTGGAGCGTCTCGTGGCCGACGGCGTGGCGCGCGGCGACGCCGCCAAGCGCGTGGCAGGGACGTCCGGCCTCCCGCGCCGCGCCCTGTACGGCGGGCCGCGAACCTCGACGTGACGCCTGGAGCAGCGGTCCGCCGAGCACCAGTCACGGGACGGCGGCCGTTTTGCTGGCGTTGGGGGAGAACCCCGCCACCGACGGCTGCGAGGACGGGAGCGGTGTGACCATCGGACGTCAGCAGAACCCGCTCCCGGGCTTGACTTTCGCCAGGGGCCGTCGCATCCTTCGCGTCGAACGGCCAGCTAAACCGGTTTACACGACGGGCTGAGGAGAGCGCCGACGCCGAACAGTCGGCTCGGCCAGGTTGGCCCCGTCGCGACCGGCGCAGCCGCCCGCTGTGTCCGCCAACTCCCGGGGGCCACCACCGCCGGGCGCTGCGGACAACCGAATCGCGCCCTGGTCTCGCCCACCCCGGAGGTGCCCTGGTGTTCTTCCCGTCGCCGCGCCCGGCCGCATCGCCACGCCGCAGGATTCTGTTCGTGGCGACCATTGCCCTGTTTCTCGGGTCGCTGCTGCCGGCCCCGTCGGCGCTCACGGGGCCGCTCGCTCCATCGGTCGTCCGCGGGTCGACCACATCGGTCGCCCTCGTCGGCAACCTCCAGACAGCGCTCGGCTGTTCCGGGGACTGGGCACCGGCCTGCACGGAGACGGCGCTCACCGCCGGCCCCAACGGCGTCTGGTCCGGCACCTTCAGCGTCCCTGCCGGCGACTGGCAGTGGAAGGTCGCGCTCAACGGCACCTGGGATGAGTCCTACGGCGCCGACAGCGTCAGCGGCGGGGCCAACATCGTCCTCAGCCTCAACGCCCGCACAAGCGTCAAGTTCTACTTCGACGACAAGACCAAGTGGCTGGCCGACAGCGCCGGCAGTGCGGGCTACGTGATCGCGACGGTCCCCGGCAGCTTCGACTCAGAGGTCGGCTGCCCGGGCGACTGGGACCCCGGCTGCCTCGCGACCCTGATGAGCGACAAGGACAACAACGGGACCTACACGTACTCGACCACGGGCATCCCGGCCGGCAACTACGAGGCGAAGATCGCGATCGGCGAATCGTGGAAGGAGAACTACGGCCAGGACGGTGTCCCCGGCGGCGCGAACCTCGCGTTCACGGTCCCGGGCGCCGGCTACACGGTGACGTTCAGCTACAACGCGAGCACGCACGTCCCGTCGATCTCGGTCCAGAGCGGCGCGCCGAGCCACGACAACAACATCGAGTGGGCCGGCCTCGGGCACGACAGCCAGGACCTCGTCTACCGCGAGCCCTTCGGCGCCGTCAATCCCGGGACGCAGGTCAAGCTCCGGTTCCGCACGTTCCACGACGACGTGACCGGCGTGAAGGTCCGCTTCTACGACACGGCGACCAGCCGCGAGTCGATCAAGAAGATGAGCCTCGAGGCTTCGAACACGACCTGCTTCGACACGAAGCTCGAACAGCACGCCAACTGCGACTGGTGGGTCGCCACCGTCACCCCGACCCAGCTCACGACCCTCTACTACCGCTTCATCGTCCAGGACGGCACCGCGACCGCGTATTACGCGGATGACAAGTACATGAACGGCGGCTGGGGCCAGGCCACCTCGTCGATGGTCGACAACAGCTACGACATCACGGTCTACGACCCAGCCTTCAAGCCGATCCCCTGGATGCAGAACGCGGTCATCTACCAGATCTTCCCAGACCGCTTCGCCAATGGCCGCAAGGACAACGCGGCAAGCACCGCCGATCCGCGCTACGGGTACCCGCCGTCGGCGACGGACCAGATCACGACCCCGTCGTGGACCACGCTTCCCGAGGGTGGCTGCGCAAGCTATGTCAACCCCGCGACCCCGTGCACCACCTCGTCGCGCGGCCGTGACTACTACGGGGGCGACCTCAAGGGCATCGACCAGCACCTCGGCTACCTGCAGGGGCTCGGGGTCACGGTCCTGTACCTGAACCCGATCTTCTCTGCGGCGTCCAACCACGGCTACGACACGCGCGACTACCTCAAGATCGACCCGCGCTTCGGGACCCAGCGGGACTGGGACAACCTCCAGAAGCACGCGGCCCAGCGCGGCATGCGCATCATCCTCGACGGCGTGTTCAACCACGTGTCTTCGGACAGCCCGTACTTCGACCGGTACGGCCACTTCGCCGCGGTCGGCGCGTGTGAGAGCGTGAACTCCCCATATCGCAGCTGGTTCACGTTCACCGCACTGGCCAATGGACCCTGCGCCGGGCCGTCGGGGCCGCACAGGATGACCTACAACGCGTGGTTCGGGTTCGATTCGCTGCCGGTCCTCAACAAGGCGGCTCCCGACGTCCAGTCGCTCGTCTACGCCGGTTCGAACAGCGTGGCCAGGACTTGGCTCCGCGCCGGCGCCTCGGGCTGGCGCTTGGACGTCATGAACGACGGCTCGTTCCCGGCCGGGTTCTGGACCTCCTTCCGGGCCGCGGTCAAGGCGACCAAGCCGGACGCCCCGATCATCGGGGAGCTGTGGAAGAAGTCCGACGTCCTGCCGATGGTCCACGGCGACACGGCCGACACCACCATGGACTATCGCTTCCGCGATGCCATGCTCGGCTTCTTCGGCACCGTGGACAACAAGGGGTTCCCCGACGACGGCGAGAGCAACCAGCCGCCCAGCCTGCTTGCGACCCAGCTCATGTCGCTCCGCGAGGACTACCCGGACGCGACCTACTACACGCTCATGAACCTGCTCGATTCGCACGACACCGAGCGGATCCTGTGGTCCCTGACCCCGGGCCAGGCCAATCCCACCGCCCGCGAGAAGAACGCTGCCAACGTCGCCGTGGGCAAGCAGCTGCTCGAGCTCACGACGCTCGTCCAGATGACCGTTCCCGGCGCCCCGACCATCTACTACGGCGACGAGGTCGGGATGACGGGCGCGACCGATCCTGACGACCGCCGCTCCTTCCAGTGGAGTGGCAGCGACCCGAGCAACGGGTCCGCGCCCGCCGGCGACCTTGGCCTCCTGGCCTGGTACCAGCGGCTCACGGGCCTGCGCAGCGCGACGCCGGCACTCCGCGGCGGGGACCTCTCGGTGCTCCTGGCCGACGACGCCAGCCGGACGCTGGCATACGGGCGGAGGCTGGGCGACCAGGTCGCCATCGTCACCCTGAACCGGAACCCCAGTTCATCCCAGACGCTGAAGATCCCGCTCGGGGCCTACCTGCGCAACGGCGTGACGCTCACAGACGCCATCGGCGGCGCAACGTACACCACCGCCGGCGGCAACCTGTCGATCACGCTGCCCGCCCTCGGCGGCGCGGTGCTCGTCTCGGCCTCCGGCCAGGACCTGACCGGCCCCGCGGCTCCGAGCGGTCTCGACGCCACGGCCGGCAACTCGCAGGTCGGGCTCACCTGGACGGCCGCGGCCGGCGCGACCGCATACGAGGTGCTCCGCTCGCCGCTCTCCGGCGGCGGCTACGCCGCCCTCGACACCGTGACCTCGACCAGCTACACGGACACCACGGTCACCAACGGCCAGCGCTACTTCTACGTCGTCCGCTCGCTCGACGCCAGCGGCAACGTGGGCGGCCAGTCGGCAGAGGCGTCGGCGACGCCGGCGTTCACGATCGGCTGGGCCAACGTCCAGTGGCCGCCGACCCTGTCCGTGACCTTGGGCCAGACCACCGACACCGTCTACGGCCAGGTCTGGGCCGCGGGCATCACCGACGTCAACGGCCCGACGGGCGCGATCCGGGCGGAGCTCGGGTATGGCACCGGAGCGCCGTCGTCGTTCACGGCCTGGACGCCGTTGGTGTTCAACACGCGCTCCGGCAACAACTACGAGTACAAGGCAGCCCTCCTGCCCACGGCGGTGGGCACGTTCGCCTACAACACCCGCTACTCGACGGACAACGGGCTCCACTGGACGTACGCCGGGCTCACCGGTCCCGACACGGCGGGCGGCGTTCTGACCGTGAACCCGAGTTCCGACACGACCCCGCCGACGACCCCGACCAACCTGACCGTCACGGACTGGGGCGCCAGCTTCATCAGCCTCAGCTGGACGGCGGCGACGGACGACGTCGCGCTCCACGGGTACAACGTCTACCGGTCGGCCGACGGCGGGCCCTGGGCGCTGCTCGACCAGACCAACGCCACGACGACTGCTTATGACGACCTCTCGGTCGACGCCGGAGTCTCGTACTCGTACCGGGTCACGGCCGTGGACACCTCGCTCAACGAGAGCCCGGCATCCAATACGGTCACGCAGACGGCCGAGCCCAAGATGGTCCACGTCACCTTCCGGGTGAAGGTGCCCGCAGAGACGACCGGCACCGTGTACATCAGCGGCGACCAGCCGGTGTTCGGGCCGTGGAACCCGGGCCTTGTCCCGATGACCCGCGACGCCGGGGACCCGACGATCTGGACCTACACCACCGATCTCCTCGACGGGACGGCGGTGCAGTACAAGTTCGCGCGCGGCGCCTGGGAGCGCGTCGAGGAGTGGGGCTCAATCACGGGCACGGTGAACCGCCACGTCACGATCTCGTACGGGACGACCGGCACGCAGCTCGTGGACGACACGTCAACCGACTGGGCCGGCCCGGGCGTGGACGACGACAAGGCCGTCCAGTACTGGCGCGACCCGCTGGTGAAGGGCGTGACGGGCACGGCATCCTCGGTCGCGGTGGCTTTCGAGCGCGCCGTTTTGCCGACGGGCGCGGACTACTCGACCTCGGTCGTGGTGACTGCCGCTGGATCGCCCGTCGCCGGATCTGTGGCACCGACGGCCGGGTCGACAGCCTCTCTGACGTGGACGCCATCCACGCCCCTGCCGAGCGGGACCTACACGGTCGCCGTGCAGAACGTCCGCTCCGACGTGAGTGACTCCGTTCCCATCCAGGCCACCTTCACCATGACGTTCACGCTGCCGTAGCGCCGCTCCGACGTTCAGGCCGCGCACAGGCGCCGTCCCGCTCGGGGCGGCGCCGTCGTTTCTGCCGCGAGGCTTCGGCGGCGGCGCGGAGGGGGGAGGACCGCACCGCCGCCGGGGTGAAGGCGAGCGTCAGGCCGCGACGGCCTCGTCGAGCAGTTCGTCCTCCTCGTCCTCGTCGTCGGCCGGCTCGGCGGGCCCGGCGGGG
The DNA here is from genome assembly GCA_021783095.1 of Chloroflexota bacterium. Lineage (GTDB taxonomy): Bacteria > Chloroflexota > Limnocylindria > Limnocylindrales > CSP1-4 > CAIXZV01. The sequence continues at coordinate 49,338 of JAJXUG010000020.1, forward strand.
ACGAACGACTCCGCGGCAGGCTCGAGCGGATCCGGCTCGATCCCCGCAGCGAGCGCCTGCGCCTCGAGCGAGGCAGCCGCGGCTTCGGCCGAGTAGTCGCGGCGCCGACGCCCGGCCAGCATCTCGACGTGGTTGGCGACGATCTCCGTGCGCCAGTGGCGCTGGTTCTGGGCGTCGTCCCACGAACGGGTTTGGAGCCGCCCCTCGATGCCGACCTGCTGCCCCTTGCCGAGGTACTTGCCGCAGGTTTCGGCCAAGCGCCCCCATGCCACGATGTCGTGGAACTCGCTCTTCTCCTTGCCGCCCCCGATGTACTCGTGGGTGGCGACGGCGAACTGGACGACCACCTTGCCGGCAGCCGTCGTGCGCATCTCCGGCTCGCGCGTGAGCCGCCCGGTGAGGAGGACCCTGTTCATCGGTCCGTGTCTCCTGTGCTGCATGCGGCGGGCGTCGACATCCGGGGGCGGGACCCGATGCCGGTCGTGGCGGCGGGACGGACCGGCGGCTGCGCCCGACATCTCGACGGGCACGAGCGAACCCTAGCGAGGGCGCCTTAGCGGGTGCTTATGGCTGCCCTTCGGACCGTCGCCGATCGCCGGTCAGCGGTGGACGGTGGCGACCCGGACGCGATCGGTACCGCGATGCAATGTAGGCGGCGCCTCCTGTTTGGTATGCTCCACGCGTCCTCGAGGCCGAGCGGGGCCCCTGACCCGCGAAGGAGGGATGAGCATTGCTCGAGGAAGGCGCGGCGTCCGCCCCGTGAGCCGGGCGCGCACCTTCGACGCTGCGGCCTGCCGAACGCTCGGCCGGCGGACGCGGGAGACGACTATCCACCACCCCGGCGCGAACCGGGGCCTTTTTATGTCCGGAGGCGTGCGATGCCCGCGACCGTGATCGTCGGCCTCCAGTGGGGCGACGAGGGCAAGGGAAAGACCACCGATTTCCTCGCTGAGCAGGTGGCGGTGGTTGTCCGCTACCAGGGCGGCGACAACGCGGGTCACACCGTGGTGGTGGGCGAGGAGACGGTCAAGCTCCAGCTGTGCCCGTCGGGCGTGCTCTACCCGCACATCACGTCGGTCATCGGCAACGGGGTCGTGGTCAATCCCGCCACGCTGATCCGCGAGCTCGACATGCTGATCGGCAAGGGCGTCGATGTCAGCAAGGTCCGCGTCAGCCGCTCGGCGCACGTGATCATGCCGTACCACGTGGCGCTCGACCAGGCGAACGAGCGCCGCCTCGCCGGGTCCAAGGTGGGCACGACGGGGCGCGGGATCGGCCCGGCCTACGGCGACCGCGCGTGGCGCCTCGGCCTGCGCATGGAGGACCTCGTCGTCGAGGAGCGCCTCCGCGAGCGAATCACCCGGGCCCTGCAGGACAAGAACCTGCTGCTCGAGTCGATGGGCGCCGACCGCTTCGAGGTCGAGCCGCTCGTGGCGCAGTGCCTGGCCTGGGGCGAGCGCCTCCGGCCCCACCTCGACGACACGACCTGGATCGTCCAGGACGCGCTCCGGCGCGGCGACCACGTCCTGCTCGAGGGCGCCCAGGGCGCACTGCTGGACCTCGACCACGGCAGCTACCCGTTCGTCACCTCGTCCAACCCGGTCGCCGGCGGCGCCTGCACCGGCGGCGGGATCGGCCCGCTCCAGGTGGACGAGGTCATCGGCGTCATGAAGGCCTACGCGACCCGCGTCGGCAGCGGCCCGTTCCCGACCGAGCTGTCCGACGACATCGGCCGCGGCATCGCCGAGCGCGGCCGCGAGTTCGGCACCGTCACCGGTCGCGCCCGGCGCGTCGGCTGGTTCGACACCGTGCCGCTCCGGTACGCGGTGGCGGTCAACTCGGCATCGGCCATCGTGCTCAACAAGCTCGACATCCTGTCCGGGATCGAGACGATCAAGCTGTGCGTGGCCTACGAGATCGACGGGCAGCGCGTGGACAAGTGGCCGTCCAGCGGCGCCAGGCTCGCCAACGCCGTGCCGATCTACGAGGACTTCCCGGGCTGGGAGCAGCCGATCCACGACGTGCGCTCGCTCGCCGACCTGCCCGAGAACGCGCGGCGCTACGTGACCGCGCTCGAGGAGCACGCGGGGGTTCCAATCGTGTTCGTCTCGGTGGGCCCGGAGCGGACCCAGACCATCGAGCGGGCGTGGCGGCCGATGCGCCACCGTCCAGGCGCGCTGGCATAGCGGCGGAGGGCCAGCGTCCCATGCACCTCGACGTGCCGCGCCGGATCCTCGTCCTGGGAGGGGGCGGTCGCGAGCACGCCCTGGCCTGGCGGCTGGCCGGCGAGGCAGGCGTGGAGGACGTGGTCTGCGCGCCCGGGTCGGCGGGGATCGCCACGACGCCGGGCGTCCGGTGCGTGGCCGTCGACCCCATGAGCCCGGCGGCCGTGGCCGCGCTGGCGACCGCGGAGGCCGTCGACCTCGTGGTCGTCGGTCCCGAGGCGCCGCTGGGCGCTGGAGTGGCGGACGCGCTCGAGGCGGCCGGGGTGCCGGTGTTCGGCCCGGGTCGGGAGGCCGCGCGGCTCGAGACCTCGAAGGCGTTCTGCCATGACGTGGCCGAGGCGGCGGGCGTGCGCATGGCGCGCGCGGCGGCGTTCTGCGGCGGCGAGGACGAGGTGGCGCTCGCCTTCATTCGCGAGCTCGCGGCCGACGGCACCGGCATCGTGCTCAAGGCCGACGGCCTGGCGGCCGGCAAGGGCGTGATCGTCACCGAGTCCACCGCGATGGCGCTCGAGTACGCGCCCTCGTTCCTCGCCGGGCGCCCGTCGGACCAGCCGGCGCTGGTCATCGAGGAGCGCCTGACCGGCCCGGAGGCCAGCGTCATCGCCGTCTGCGACGGCGAGCGCGCCACCGCGCTTCCGGCGGCGCGCGACCACAAGCGCCTGTGTGACGACGACCGCGGGCCGAACACCGGCGGAATGGGCGCCTACTCGCCGCTGCCGGACCTCGACGACGCGGCCGTGGCGGCGATCGTCGAGCGCTTCCACACGCCGATCCTGGCCGAGATGCGCCGCCGCGGACTGCCGTTCCGGGGCTTCCTCTACGCCGGGCTGATGCTCACGCCCGACGGGCCTGTGCTCCTGGAGGTCAACGTCCGCTGCGGCGACCCCGAGACGCAGGTGATCCTGCCGCGCGTGGCCGTCCCGCTGGCGCCCCTGCTGCTCGCCGCAGCGCGGAGATCCCTGCCCGCCGAGACGCCCGCAGTCCTCCCGGCGACCGCGGGCGCCGCGGTGGGAATCGTGCTCGCCGCGCACGGCTATCCGCAGAGCCCCAAGCGCGGCGACCCCATTGTGGGTGTGGATGCGGCCGTGGCGCAGGGGGCGCTCGTCTTCCACGCCGGGACGGTCGCCCGCCCGGGAGCCGCGGGCGGCTGGGGGACGAGCGGCGGGCGCGTGCTCGCGGTGGTGGGCCGCGGCGCCAACCTGGCGCAGGCACGCGGGGCGGCCGAGCGCGCCGCCGACACGATCCACTGGGACGGCGTCCACCGCCGGCGCGACATCGCGCTCCAGGTCCCGGCCCAGGCAGAGGTGTCGCCGTGATCCGCCGCTACACGCTCCCCGAGATGGGCGCCGTCTGGTCCGAGCAGGCGCGCTTCGAGCGGATGCTCGAGGTGGAGGTGGCCGTGTGCCGGGCGCAGGTCCGGCGGGGCCTCGTGCCGGCCCGGGCATTGGCGGCGATCGAGAAGAAGGCCCGCGTGGACGTGGACCGGATCAACGAGATCGAGCAGACGACCGACCACGACGTCATCGCGTTCGTGAGCCAAGTCGCCGAGACCGTCGGGTCGGACGGCCGGTACCTGCACCTGGGCCTGACCAGCAGCGACATCGTGGACACAGCGCTCGCGCTCCAGCTCCGCGCAGCGGGGGAGCGCCTGCTGGCACGCGCGGACACGCTCACCGGTGTTCTCATCGCCCGCGCCCGCGCCGAGGCCGGCACGATCATGATGGGCCGGACGCACTCGGTCCACGCGGAGCCCACGACGTTCGGGCTCAAGTGCGCCGGCTGGGCCTTCGAGGTGGCCCGCGGCCGGGAGCGGCTGGCAACGGCGACGGCCGAGATCGCCACCGGCAAGATCAGCGGCCCCGTGGGCACGTACAGCCACCTCGCCCCGGACCTCGAGGCGGAGGTGCTCGCGGAGCTCGGGCTGCGCGTCGACCCGGTCAGCACCCAGATCGTCCAGCGCGACCGCCACGCGGCGTTCCTGGCCGCGATCGCGATCCTCGGCGGCAGCCTCGAGCGGCTGGCCACCGAGGTCCGCAACCTCCAGCACACCGAGATCGCCGAGGTCATGGAGCCGTTCAAGCAGGGCCAGAAGGGCAGCTCGGCGATGCCCCACAAGCGCAACCCGATCCTGTCCGAGCGGATCGCGGGCATGGCGCGCCTCCTGCGCGGCTATGCCCACACCGCGATGGAGGACCAGCCGCTGTGGCACGAGCGCGACATCAGCCACAGCTCGGCCGAGCGCGTGATCCTGCCCGACGCGACCATCCTGCTCGACTACATGCTCGCCAAGGCCGCGGGCCTCGTGGAGGGGCTCGTCGTCCGGCCGGAGCGGATGGCCGAGAACATCGAGCGGGGCCTCGGGCTCCACGCCTCGTCGCGCGTGCTGCTGGCGCTGGTCGAGAAGGGGAGCATGTCGCGCGAGGACGCGTACGCTGTGGTCCAGCGCAACGCCCTGCGCGCGGCCGACGAGCGCAGCCCGCTCCACGACCTGCTGGCCACGGACCCGGCCGTGGCCGAGCGTCTCTCGCTCGCCGACCTCGACGCCTGCTTCGATGATGCCGCCGTCCTCCGGCACGCGCCCGAGGTCATCGCGCGGCTGCACTCGCTCGAGACCGCCATCGCCGCCCGCAAGGAGGCTCCGCATGCCGCTCGCTAGCGCCTTCGTCCGGTCGGGCAAGGTCCGCGACATCTACCAGATCGGCGACGACAAGCTGCTCCTGGTCGCGTCGGACCGCCTGTCCGCCTTCGACGTCATCCTGCCCACGGCCATCGCGGACAAGGGCCGGATCCTCACCGGCCTGTCGCGCTTCTGGTTCAGCGAGACCAGCGACATCGTCGCCAACCACCTGCTGTCCACGGACCCCGAGGACGTGCCGGCGTCGCTCACCGGAGGCGACCTTGTCCTGATGGCCGACCTGCGCGGCCGGATGATGCTCGGGCGCCGTGCCGAGGTCCTCCCCGTGGAGTGCGTGGTCCGCGGCTACCTGAGCGGGTCGGGCTGGACTGACTACCAGGCGACGGGCTCGGTCTGCGGCAACGCGCTGCCGTCCGGCCTGCGCGAGTCCGACCGCCTGCCCGAGCCGATCTTCACGCCCGCCTGGAAGGCGCCCGCGGGGCATCACGACGAGAACATCGACTTCGAGCGCGTCGTGGAGCTGGCCGGGGACCGCAGCCTGGCCGCGGGCATGCGCGACGCGGCCCTGGCGCTGTACGCCCGCGGCGCGGACATCTGCGAGCGGGCGGGGATCATCCTCGCCGACACCAAGTTCGAGTTCGGCGTCCTGCCGTCGGGCGAGCTGCTGCTCATCGACGAGGTCATGACGCCCGATTCGTCGCGCTTCTGGGACGCCGGGACGTACGAGCCCGGCCGCGCCCAGGCCAGCTACGACAAGCAGTTCGTCCGCGACTGGCTCGAGGCCCGGGCGTGGACCAAGACGCCGCCGGGCCCCGAGCTCCCCGACGACGTGGCGGCGGGCACCCGCGCCCGCTACATCGAGGCCTACGAGCGCATCACCGGGGCGAGCTTCGCCCGCTATCTGTCGGAGGACGTCATCGCCCGATGAGCGAGCAGCCCGCATACCGTTTCGCCGTCAACGTCACACCCAAGCCCGGCATCCTCGACCCCCAGGGCCGGGCCGTGGAGAAGAGCCTGCCGCACCTCGGCATCGCCGGCGTGTCGGGCGTCCGCGTCGGGCGGCGCGTGGAGCTGACCGTCCGCGCGGTCGATGTGGCCGCTGCGCGGGGCGTGGTCGACAGGCTGGCCTCCGAGCTGCTCAGCAACCCGCTGATGGAGCTCTACGACGTGGAGGCGCTCGGGTGACGGCTCGCGTCGGCATCGTGCTGTTCCCGGGCTCCAACCGGGACATCGACGCTGTCAATGCGCTGCGGGTCGCCGGTGCGGAGCCCGTGGTCCTGTGGCACGAGTCCGTGGACCTCGAGGGCGTCAGCGCCATCCTCATCCCCGGCGGCTTCGCGTACGGCGACTACCTCCGGGCGGGGGTGATCGCGCGGTTCAGCCCGGTCATGCGCGCGGTGGCCGCGTTCGCCGAGGCGGGCGGACCGGTCCTGGGCATCTGCAACGGCTTCCAGGTCCTCGCCGAGGCGAAGCTGGTGCCAGGAGCATTGCTGCGCAACCGAGGGCTGCGCTTCGTCTGCCGCGAGGTGGCGCTGCTCCCCGAGCACCTCGACACGCCGTTCACGCGCGAGCTGGGCGTGCGGCGCCCGCTGCGCATGCCTGTCGCCCATGGCGAGGGCTGCTACTACGCCGACGACGCCACGCTCGACGCGCTCGAGCGCGAGGGCGGTGTCCTGTGGCGGTACGCGAACCCCGACGGCTCCGTCGCCGGGCCCGACGACCCGGGCAACCCCAACGGCTCCCTGCGCGGGATCGCGGGCGTGCGCAACGCCGCGGGCAATGTGGCGGGACTGATGCCGCATCCGGAAACGGCCGTGGAGGCGATCCTGGGCAGCGATGACGGCCTGGGGATCATCCGCTCGCTGGTCGTGAGCGCGGCCGAGTATGCGGCGACGGGCGCGGTCTCGGGAACGACGACCCGGGCACTGGCCGGAGGTGCGGCGTGACGACCGCCGAGGTCCCGCTCCACCGCGTGCTGGGGCTCACCGACGAGGAGCTCGACGCGATCCGCGAGAAGCTGTCGCGCGAGCCCAACGCGCTCGAGCTCGCGATGTTCAGCGTGATGTGGTCCGAGCACTGCTCCTACAAGAGCAGCCGGCCGCTGCTCAAGACGCTCCCGACGAAGGGCAAGGACGTGGTCGCGGGCGTTGGCGAGCAGGCCGGCGTGATCGCGATCGGCGACGGCCTCGCAGTGGCGTTCAAGATCGAGAGCCACAACCACCCGTCCGCGGTGGAGCCGTACCAGGGCGCGGCGACCGGTGTCGGCGGGATCCTGCGCGACGTGTTCGCCATGGGCGCCCGGCCGATCGCGGTGCTGGACGCGCTGCGCTTCGGCGACCCGGCCGACCCGCGGACGCGCCACCTCGTCGACGGCGTCGTGCGCGGCGTCGGCGGCTACGGCAACTGCGTCGGCGTGCCGACCGTCGGCGGCGAGCTCGTCTTCGACCCCAGCTACCAGGGCAACCCGCTGGTCAACGTCATGGCGATCGGCCTGCTCGAGGACGGGATGCTCACCCGCGCCTCGGCCGACGGCCCGGGCAACCTGGTCGTGCTCTACGGGTCCGCCACGGGTCGCGACGGCATCGGCGGCGCCTCCGTGCTGGCCAGCGCGACGTTCGGCGACCAGGACCCGTCCAAGCGCCCGTCGGTGCAGGTTGGCGACCCGTTCGCGGAGAAGCTGCTGATCGAGGCGACCCTAGAGCTCATCGCCCGCCAGCTGGTCGTGTCGATCCAGGACTTGGGCGCCGCGGGCATCACCTGCGCCACCTGCGAGACCGCCGACCGGGGCGGCACCGGGATGCTGGTCGACCTCGACGCGATCCCGCGCCGCGAGCCCGGCCTCGAGCCCTTCGAGGTGATGATCTCCGAGTCCCAGGAGCGCATGGTCGCGATCGTCGAGCCCGCGCAGTGGGAGGCCGTCCGCGAGGTCTGCAACCGCTGGGAGCTGCCCGTGGCGGTCATCGGCCGGGTCACCGTCGAGCCCGATGTCGTGGTGCTCACCACGCCCGACGGCTCGGGGGCGCTCGACGCGGAGGGCAGGCCCGTCGCCGGTGCTGTCGAGCTCGCGCGCATCCCCGCCCCGGCGCTCGCGTCCGAGGCGATCGTGTTCAACCGGGAATCGCGGGCTCCGGCCCGGCGTCGCCCGGCCCCGGCCCCCGGCTCTCCGGCCGAGGCCGTGGACGCGCTGCCGGTCCGCGGGCAGGACCCGGGGGCGGTGCTGACCGCGCTGCTCGGCTCGCCGAACCTGTCGTCGCGGCGCCCGGTCTTCGAGCAGTACGACCACAACGTCCAGGCGAACACGGTCGCGGGGCCGGGCCGCGGCGCCGCCGTGCTGCGCGTCAAGGGCACCACCAAGGCGCTCGTCGCGACGACCGACGGCAACGCGTCGGTCAGCAAGATCGATCCCTGGCTCGGCGCGGCGCTCTCGGTGGCCGAGGCGGCGCGCAACGTGTCGATCACCGGCGCCCGGCCGCTGGGCGTCACCAACTGCCTCAACTACGGCGACCCGACGCGGCCCGAGGCCTTCTGGGCGCTGGCCGAGGGCGTCCGCGGCCTCGCCGACGCATGCGTCGCGCTGGGCCTGCCGGTCACCGGGGGCAACGTCTCGCTCTACAACGAGGCGCCTGGGTCGGCCATCGCGCCGACGCCGGAGATCGGGATCGTGGGCCTGCTCGACGACGTCTCGACCCGCGTGGGGCCGGCGTTCCGCGCCGACGGCAACGCCGTGGTGCTCGTCGGCCAGCCCGGCGGCGGTCTGGCGGGGAGCGAGTACGCACGCCTCGCCGGCGCCGCCGTCGAGGACGGGCCGCCGACCCTCGATCTCGAGCTCGAGGCGCGCCTCCAGACGTTCATCCGCGAGGCGATCGCCCGCGGCCTCGTCGAGAGCTGCCAGGACGTGTCCGGGGGCGGGCTCGCGGTGGCCCTGGCCGAGATGTGCATCTGGGGCGGCCGGGGGGCGCAGCTCCGCCTGCGGGTGGGGGACTCGCCGGCGGTCGGGCTGTTCGGCGAGAGCCCGTCGCGCCTCGTGTGCGAGGTGGTGCCCCGCCACGTGCCCGCGTTCGGCCTGCTGGCGCTCCACCACGGGATCCACACCGAAGCCCTGGGGTCGACCGGCGGCCCGAGGCTGGTCATCGAGCTCGCGGGCGAGGGCGCGACGGGCGCCGCCGAGGAGCGCGGCTCGAGGATCGCCGATGCCCTCGAGGCCGTTGTGGACGATCTCCGCCACGCGTGGGAGCACGGGCTGCCGCGCGCGCTCGGCTGGGAGGGGGACGACGATCCGGATGGAGCGGCCCTGCCGGGCCTGGAGGTTGCCGGCTGATGTGCGGTGTCGTCGGCGTCGTGCTCCCCGACCGCGGCCACGAGGCCGCGGCCGTCGCCGCCACAGCCCTGTTCGCGCTCCAGCACCGGGGGCAGGAGTCAGCCGGCGTGGGCGTCTCCGACCAGGGCCACCTGATGATCTACAAGGACCTGGGGATGGTGACCCAGGTCCTCGACGAGCGGCGCATCCCGTCGCTCACCGGCGACCTCGCCGTGGCGCACTGCCGGTACTCCACCACCGGCTCGACGGTGTGGGAGAACGCGCAGCCGACGCTCCGCCTGGGCCCCCGGCGGGCGATCGCGATCGGCCACAACGGGAACCTCGTCAACACCCGCGAGCTGCTCGCCCAGCTCGAGGGCGGCCGAACCCGCCTGCCGGCGACCACCGACACGGAGCTGCTGACCGCGCTCCTCGCCGACGAGCCCGCCACCGACACGGTCGAGGCGCTCAAGCAGGTCCTGCCGCGCGTCCGCGGCGCGTTCAGCCTCGTCGTGCTCGACGGCGAGCGCGTGATCGGCGTCCGCGACCCCCACGGGTTCCGACCGCTCGCGCTCGGCCGAATCCCGAACACCGACGAGGCCGCGCCGGGGCTGTGGGGCGACGACACCGCGGGCTGGATCCTGGCCTCGGAGACCTGCGCGCTCGACACCGTGGGCGCCGAGTACGTCCGCGACGTTGAGCCGGGCGAGATCGTGGTGCTCCAGCCGGGCCGCGACCCGGTGTCGGTCCGCTACGCGAAGGCCGATCCCGCGATGTGCGTGTTCGAGCTCATCTACTTCGCGCGGCCGGACTCGTACCTCGAGGGGCGGAGCCTCTACGAGGCGCGCCGCCACATGGGCGTCGAGCTCGCCAGGGAGCACCCGGTCGAGGCGGACCTCGTGATGCCCGTCCCGGACACGGGCGGCCCGGCCGCCGCGGGCTACTCGGAGCAGTCGGGGATCCCGTACCGCGAGGGCTTCGTCCGCAACCGCTACAGCGGCCGGACGTTCATCCAGCCCTCCCAGGCGATGCGCCAGCGGGGCGTGAACGTCAAGCTCAGCCCGCTGCGCGAGACGATCCGCGGCCAACGGCTGATCGTGGTGGACGATTCGATCGTGCGGGGCACCACGACCCGCCAGATCGTCGGCCTGCTCCGGCGCGCGGGTGCCGCAGAGGTCCACGTCCGGATCAGCGCCCCGCCGATCTACCACCCCTGCTTCTACGGCATCGACACCGCGGTCCCGAGGGAGCTGCTGGCGGCGACCCACTCGATCGAGGAGATCCGCGAGTTCATCGGCGCGGACTCGCTCGGGTACCTGTCCGTGCCCGGCGTGCTCAAGGCGCTCGAGCTGCCGTACGAGCAGTTCTGCTTCGCCTGCTTCGACGGGCGGTATCCGGAACCGGTCCCGTACGACGTGGAGGCGCGCAAGTTCCTGCTCGAGGAGCCGGTCGTGTCGCCTTCGTCGAGCGGCTCGCTGGCGCCGCTCTCGATCCCCGCGCCCGATTCGACGCCCGCGCCCGCGACCGCGGGATCCGGCCAGCGGTGAGCGGCCGGTGATCGGCAAGACGGCCGCCGACCGGAGCGCGTACGCGGCGTCCGGCGTGGACGTGGCGGCGGGCGACCGGGCGGTCGAGCTGATGCGCGCCTCGGTGGCGTCCACCATGCGCCCTGAGGTCCTCGGCGGACTCGGAGGTTTCGGCGCCGCGTTCACGATCCCGGCCGGCTACCGCGAGCCCGTCATCGTCTCGTCCACGGACGGCGTGGGGACCAAGACCGCCATCGCCGCCGCGATGGGCCGGCTCGACACGATCGGCATCGACCTCGTGGCGATGTGCGCCGACGACGTCGTGTGCTCGGGTGCCGAGCCGGTCGCGTTCCTCGACTACATCGCGATCGGCAGGCTCGTGCCGGAGCGCGTGGCGTCGCTGGTGGCGGGGATCGCCGAGGGCTGCCGGCAGGCGGGAGCCGCGCTGATCGGCGGCGAGACGGCCGAGCACCCGGGGCTGATGGACCCCGACGAGTTCGACCTGGCCGGGTTCTGCATGGGCGTGGGGGAGCGCTCGAGGCTGCTCGACGGGACGGCGGCGCGGGCGGGCGACGCGATCGTCGGGCTCGCCGCGTCGGGGCTCCACTCGAACGGCTACTCGCTGGTGCGCAAGGTCGTGCGCGACGGCGACCTGGTGCTCGACGCGCCGTTCGCGGAGGTGGCCTATCGCGCCGGCATCACCCTCGCGGGCGATGACGCCGCGGCCGGCTCGACGCTCGGCGAGGTCCTGCTGACGCCCACCCGCATCTACGCGCGTGACGTGCTCGCGATCCGCGCGGCGCTCGCGACGGCTGGCCACGAGCTCAGCGGCGTCGCGCACATCACCGGCGGCGGCGTGCCCGGCAACGCCCCGCGCGCCCTGCCCCAGCACCTGGCGGCGCGCGTCGACCCGACCGCCTGGCCGATGCCCGCGGAGATGCGGCTGCTGGGCGCGCTGGGCGGGATCGACGAGGCCCAGGTCCGGGCCACGTTCAACGGGGGGATCGGGATGGTGCTGGTGGTTCCCGCGGCGGCAGCAGGCCCGACGGTCGAGCTGGCGACCGCGCGAGGGGTACCCGCCTGGGTCATCGGCAACGTGGTCGAGGCGGCCGCCCTGGGCGGTCGACGGTACGCAGAGCAGGGGAGGGGCGCGTGAGCGGCAGGATCGCGGTGGGGGTCTCCGGGACGGGGTCGAACCTTCGGGCGCTGGTGGCGGCGGCCGGCCGCGGCGAGCTGGGCGGCGAGGTCGTGCTGGTGTTCGCGGACCGTGCGTGCCCGGGTCTCGCCTGGGCCGCGGAGCAGGGGATCGAGGCCATCCTGATCCCGGGCGGCGACGATACCGTGCTCGCGGAGACCCTCGAGGCGGTCGCCCCCGACGTGGTGGTGCTCGCCGGCTACCTGCGACTCCTCGGCCCCAGCGTGCTGGCGGCCTTCGCCGGGCGGATCCTCAACGTGCACCCCGCGTTGCTGCCGTCGTTCCCGGGGCTCCACGGCGCGCGCGACGCGCTCGCGGCCGGTGTCGCGGTGACCGGCGTCACGGTGCACCTGGTGGACGCGACGCTCGACGGCGGTCCGATCGTCAGCCAGGAGGCCGTTCCGGTCCTGGCGGGCGACACGGAGGAGACGCTCCTCGCGCGGATCCACCCGGTCGAGCACCGGCTTCTGCCGCAGGCGGTGGCGGCGCTGCTGGCGGGGGCGGTGTCCGTGCCGGCCGGGGCGCGGCGGGCGATCATCGATCCTGCGGCGCTCGACGCCCGCGCGCCGAAGCCGCGCCGGGCGCTCCTGTCCGTGTACGACAAGACCGGCCTGACCGACCTGGGCCGCGGGCTGGTGGCGCGCGGCTGGGAGCTGGTGTCGACCGGCGGCTCGGCGCGCGCCCTGCGCGAGGCTGGTCTCCCGGTGACCGACGTCGCCGCCGTCACGGGCTCCCCCGAGATGCTCGACGGTCGCGTCAAGACGCTCCACCCGCGGGTCCACGCCGGGCTGCTCGCGGACCGCCGTCGGGCCGACCACCGCGAGACGCTTGCCGCGTTCGGGATCGCGCCGTTCGACATGGTCGTGAGCAACCTCTACCCGTTCGCCGCCGCGGCGCGCCGGCCGGGGATCACGTTCGACGAGCTGGTCGAGGAGATCGACATCGGCGGGCCGTCGATGGTGCGGGCCGCGGCGAAGAACCACGCCTCGGTGGCGATCGTGACCTCGCCGGCGCGGTACGAGGCGGTGCTGGCCGCGCTCGACGAGTTCGGCGAGATCCCGCTGGGCCTCCGCTCGGCACTCGCCGTGGAGGCGTTCCGCAACACGGCCGCCTACGACGCCCGCATCTCGAACGAGCTGCCGGGCCGCATGCTCGAGGACGGCATCGACCTGCCCGACGAGCCCGGGCTGCCCACCTCCGCCGACCCGTACCCGCCGTCGCTCACGATCTCGCTCGAGAAGGTCGAGACCCTGCGTTACGGCGAGAACCCGCACCAGCCGGCCGCTCGCTACCGCCGGACCGATCGCGAGCCGCGACCGGGCGAGGGGCCGTTCGCGGGCGGCGAGCCGCCGCTCCAGGGCAAGGCGCTCAGCTACAACAACGTGCTCGACGCGTCGGGCGCTGCGAACCTCGCGCGCCTGATGCGGGGCCCGGCCGTCGTCATCGTCAAGCACACGAACCCCTGCGGCGCTGCGGAGCGGCCGACGCTGCTCGAGGCCTGGGAGGACGCGTACGCCGGCGATCCGGTGTCCGCGTACGGCGGCGTCGTGGCCGTCACTGGCATGGTGGACCGGGCGCTGGCCGAGAGGCTGACGTCGATCTTCCTCGAGGTCGTCGTGGCGCCCGCGTACGACGATGAGGCGCGCGAGGTGCTGGCCGCCAAGCCCAACCTGCGGCTGGTGCTGGATCCCTCGATCGACGCCTCGGCCGACCGGTCCGGGCCGACGGCGCGCGGGGTCGCGGGCGTCGACTACCTGGGCTCGTTCCGGACGGCCGGCGGGGCGGTGCTGGTGACGGCGCCCGACACGCTGCCCGACGATCCGGCGGAGTGGGCCTGCACGACGTCACGCCAGCCGACCGACCGCGAGCTCGCCGACCTCGACCTCGCATGGCGCCTGTGTCGCGGCGTCGTGTCGAACGCGATCGTCCTCGTCCGTGACGGGATGCTCGTCGGGCTGGGCTCCGGGCAGGTGTCGCGGGTCGACGCGTGCCGGCAGGCCGTGGACAAGGCGCGCACGTTCCAGTCGGAGCACGGCGGTGCTGCGGGCGCCGTCGCCGCCTCGGACGCGTTCTTCCCGTTCGCGGACGGGCCGACGGTGCTCCTCGAGGCAGGCGTCACGGCAATCGTCCAGCCGGGCGGCTCGATCCGCGACGCCCAAGTGCTGGTGCTGGTCGAGCAGGCTGGCGCCGCGATGATGGTCACCGGGACGCGCCACTTCCGGCACTAGATGGCTTCGGCCCCGGGCGTCATGGGCAGCCACGGGGCGCGACTGTCACGTTCTGCGCCGCTGTCCGTCCTCTCCTCGGTACGGCGGACTCACGGGTCGGCACGGAGGCCGACCTGCGCCGTCGTCGGGCGTCCCCATGGGAGGTTCTGGCGATGCGGCGGCTTCTGGTCCCTGTCCTCGTCGTCGTGCTGGGGGGCGGTGCCTACCTGGGGGCAGGAGGGATCGCGTGGGCGTCTGAGCTGGCGGTCGACACCAGCTGCATGGACTTGCACGCCGACCAGACGCCAGCGACCTTCACGGCGACTTGGGGCAAAGTGCCGGACCTCGTGACCGTGGACGCCGCGCCGTACCGGTTCTCGGCCGAGGAGGTGAAGATCCCGAGCCGGACCGCGGGGATCTCACTCGGCGGGTGGTGGGCCGCGCCCAAGAAGCCCGAGACGAGGGTGGTGGTCGTCGTCCACGGGAAGCTGTCATGCCGGCACGACCCGGCGGTGCTGCTCCCGGCTGGCATGCTCCACAAGGCCGGGTTCGGCGTCCTGATGATCGACCTCCGCAACCACGGCACATCTGACCGTGACAACGGGCACTGGGCCGGCGGTACCGACGAATGGCAGGACGTGCTCGGCGGCTTCGACTGGCTGCGGGCCCGCGGCATCCCGGCCGCGAGCATCGGGCTCGCCGGGTACTCGATGGGCGCGGGAGCCAGCGTCTACGCGCTCGGCCACGAGCCGACGGCCGCGGCCGCGTGGCTCGACAGCCCCTATGCCGACATCGTGTCGATGTCGATGAAGGTGGCCGGGCCGCTCAAGGGCGTGCTCGTTCCGGGGGCGATGGTGATGGGGCAGGTCTTGGGCGGCGATCCGCTCCTCGGCGAAACGCCCGAGGAGGTCTTCAGGACGCGGCTGGCCGGGCGGCCGGTCGCGATCGTCCACGGCGACGCTGACCAGACCATCCCGGTGGAGCAGGGTGAGCGGCTGGCCGTCGCAGCAGGGGTCGGCGGCACCAAGGTGACCCCGTGGATCGTCGCTGGGGCGGGCCACATCGAGTCCGC
>JAJXUG010000021.1 GCA_021783095.1 Chloroflexota bacterium
CCCGACCCCGCCGCGTCGCCCGACCCCGCCGCCTCGCCCTCCGCCGGCCCGGCGGCGTCCGCGTCGCCCGACCCCGCCGCCTCGCCGTCCGCCTCGCCGGGCGGGAGTGGCAGCGGCTCCATCGGCCCCGCTGATGTCACCCTGTTTGCGCCTGATGCCGCCGTGCCGCCCGGGACGCACCTCGACGTCGTCCAGGCCATAGGCCCCGACTATCGCGGTGCCCAGCCGCTGAAGGTGGTTGCCGTGCGCCGCATCGGCCCCTCCGGCGACCTCGAGTGGGTCGCCTTCGCCCGGCCGGTCACGGTCCGGGTCCGCGTTCCCGAGTCCGCAGCCAGTCCGGACGCACTCAGGATCGCGGCTCTGACGTCGGGCGGGGCGTGGCGTGTCCTGCCCACGACGCTGGAGGCGAACGCTGTGTCCGCGGTGATCGCCGGCCCGGCCGAGCTCGCGCTCGTCGTCGACGCGCCAGCAAGTTCCGTCCCGGTGGCCACTGAGCTGGCCAGGGGCGACCAGGCCAGTGGCCGGCGTGCGGATCCCGGCCGCTCCGTGCGCATCGTGGTCGGTGCGACGCCCGGGCGAGACGTCTCGGGTGCCGACCTGGTGCTGCAGGTGCCCGGCGGCTGGACCGTCGTCGATCTGAGTGGCGGCACCTGGGACTCCGGGCTCCGCCAGCTGGTCTGGCCGGCCCGCGGGTCCGGCGGCTCGGCGACTCGCCAGACCGTGGTCGTCACCGCGCCGGATGCCTCGCCCGCGCTCGGCCGGCCGTCGATCGAGGGCGTGTTCGCTGGATGGCTCGACTATGCCGGTGGGGTGTCGACGCGGGCGGATCTCCTCCTCGTCTCGGCGCCGCGGCTGATTGTCGAGCACTACGTCATGGCCAGCGCGGACCTCGACACGGGTGCGGCCGGGCCGTACCAGGCCTCCGACATGCCGCTCGACAACGTCGCGGTCCCGAGCAAGTTTCGCGTCCGCTTCCAGGTCCGCAACGCCGGCACGACGGACGAGGGCCTGAACCCGACGCTCCAGTACCGTGCCCTGGGCAGTGCCGACTGGACGACGGTGCCCAGTGGGAACTACGTGAACGGCGTGGCCTTCTTCGCCTCCCCCGACCGCCTCAGCCCCCAGGCCGATCCGCGGCTCCCTGACATCTCCGCCGGCGCGGAGACCGAGACGATCCGCACAGGCGAACTCAAGCTGGCCGACACCGACGACGCCGGGCAGCAGCCGGCGCCCGGCACGCACTCCCGCGGCGTCAACCCGATCGGCTGGACCATCGTCGGGGGGCAGTCCTACACCGAAGTTGAGTTCACCGTCAGGAGCACCGTTGCGGCGGCGTACCTCGAGGGATACGAGTTCCGACTGGCCGACGGGGCCACGGCCCTGGAGGGCGCCGTCAACGCGGAGGTGCGCATCGGCGCGGCCCCGCCGGTCGTCCTCTCGCCCGGGCAGCGCGCTGGTGTGGTGGTAGGTTCTCCGGTCGGCCTCGCTCCGGCCTCGCTCTCCGCCCCCTTGTCGGCCACCCGCCCGAGCGCGCTCCTGGCGTCGGCGTCCGTGCCTGCCGCGAGCGGCCTCGTCATCGACGCGGCGCTCGCCCGTGCCGTCGTCCCGCCGGCGAGCGGCCCCGTGCTGCTGGCCGCTCCGGTCGTCGGGACCCACGGGCCCTACGGCACGACGCCCGACGCGTGCGCCATCTGCCACCGCACGCACACTGGCCAGAACAAGGACCTGCTCAAGGTCGTCGCCCCGCAGAGCACGCTGTGCTTCACCTGCCACGACAGCGCCGGCACGGGGGCGAACAACAAGACCCAGCTGCAGTACACGGACGCGCTGGTCCCGGCGAACTCCACCGACAACTACTACCGGCACGACGCGCTCGTGACGACCAACCACTCGATGCTGCAGCTCAACGAGTTCGGCGGGGTGCTGAACCGCCACGACGAGTGCGGCGACTGCCACAACTCGCACGCCGCAACCTCCACGCTGAGCACCCAGACCACGACCGGCTGGACGGCCGCGGGCCAGCAGGCGCAGACGTCGGGCGTGTCGGTGGCCAACAGCGCCACGGCCGGTGCGGCGCCCACCTACACGTTCGTGAACGGCGTCACGAGCCAGCTGACGCGGGAGTACCAGCTGTGCTTCAAGTGCCACTCGGGCTTCACGACGCTGCTCGCAAACCCCACCGGGACGCCCACCCCGTACTCGAAGTACCGCCTGGACAAGGCGATCGAGTTCAACCCGGCGAACGCGTCCTACCACCCCATCGAGGCGGCGGGCAAGAACACCACGACCGCCATGAACACCCAGCTCTCGGAGACGTCCTCCTACAAGCAGTGGACGTTCACGACGACCAGCACCATCCGCTGCGTGAACTGCCACGGCGACTACCGGAAGTACAACAAGACCACGCCGCCCGCCGCCGGCTCGGATCTGGCCCCGCACACAAGCCAATACCGCGGGATCCTGCTGCAGAACTACCGGGACCGCACGCTGCTCGGCGCCACGGACAGCTGGAACACGGCAAACTTCGCCCTGTGCTTCCTATGCCACGGTGAGGCGCCCTTCGCGGACACCAGCGGGAACTCGCGATCGGACACCAACTTCCGCTTCCACGGCTACCACGTTGGCAACCTCCCGCGGAACACGAGCACGTCCTACAACATCGACTCGTCCGGCGCGGGGCGGGGATACGCGCTGTGCGCCGAGTGCCACTTCCGGATCCACTCGACCACGTACCGGACCGGCACCCAGGCGGCCGCCCAGCGGCTGGTCAACTTCGCGCCGAACGTCACGTACTCGGGCTCGACCCCCTGGAACCAGACGAACAAGTCCTGCACGCTGACCTGCCACGGCGTGAACCACTTCAGCTACTCGTACTGAGCCGGTCTCCTGGTCGGCGTCGGGACGGGCGCGGGTATATCGAGCGGTATACCTGTCCCGCTGAGACTCCCCCCTCCGGCCCTCCTCGGTCACGCCCGAAATGTGCGCCCTGACGGATGGGCGACGGGACGCCGCACCGGGACAATTCAGGTCAGGTGTCAAGCCGTGGTCCCCCACGGCGCATGGAATGAGGGCAACACATGGTTCGCACGCCTGCGCGCTGCACCATTCGCGCGCGCGTCCCCGGAGGCCGCGCATGAGCGCCTCCAGTTCGTCCGGCCGCGCAGCGGCGGAGAGCGAGCTGCTGGCGCGGCTCGGTCTCCCGCCCAGCGCGTCGCCCGAGGACGTTGACCAGCTCCACCTCGCCGCGAGCCAGTTCCTCGCGGCTGCGCCCTCGGGCATCAAGGGCTGGGCGCACGCCCAGGCCGCGGCGCTCGACGAGGCGTACCTCACGCTTACCGACCCGGTCGGTCTCGAGGGCTCGGCCCTCAGGAGCCCGACGAGGCCGCCGACGGTCGTACCCGGCGGGCCGGCGACACCTCCGGCCCGCCGGGGCCCCGTCCCGGCGATGGTGGACGCGGTCGAGCTCGCTCCGGCGCCGGCGGCCGAGTTCAATGCGGAGCCGTCGGCCGCGAGCGAGCCGCTCGGCGAGGGCACTGACGACACAGACACGGACGACCTCGACGCGCTGTTCGCCTCGGTCACGCCCGGGGCGCATCGAGACCTGACGAGCGGAGGGAAGGCAGACCACGCGGCCGAGCAGCCACCGGTCAACCAGCCTGTCCTCGCCGGGAGCGCGACGAGCGGGAAGCCGCTGACGCAGGCAGCCCGCAGGCGCGGTCGGACTGCAGCGGCCCAGTCCGCCGCCCCGGCCGCGGTTCCCGCCCCCGTCAGCGCTCGGCCGTGGAAGGCGCTGGCGATCCTAGCGTCGGCCGGTCTGCTGGTCGCCGTCGTCGGCCTGGGGGTGGTCCCGTTCGTGTTCAACCTGGGGAACGCCGGCGGAGGCCTGGCGAGCGACGCCGCGACGCCCACGCCGTCAGGTCCGGTGGTCGACATGACGAGGGTCGCCGAGCTCATGGCCAAGCTCCAGGCCAACCCGCAGGACGCCGCCACCCTCAATGCGCTCGGCGATGCGTACTTCAACGGCCAGCAGTACGACCAAGCCGCCACGTTCTACGACAAGTCGCTAGCCATCGCCCCCAAGGACATCCCGACCCTGCTGGCACGCGGTGCCACCTACTTCAACCTCGGTGACAGCGCCAACGCGGAGAAGGTCTGGAAGCAGGTGGTCGCCCTCGGCCCGACCGACAAGAGCGAGGCCCAAGAAGTCCACTACGACCTGGGGTTCCTGTACCTCAATGAGGCGTCGCCCAACTGGGCCAGCGTCCAGAGCGAGTGGAACCAGGTGATCGCGATCGACGCGACCACCCAGATCGCTCAGGTTGTGAGGCAGCACCTCGACTCGCTCGTCGCCGCCTCGATGATCCCCGGCGGCTCCGCGTCCCCGGCGGCCCCGGGTTCGCCCGCTGCCTCGGGCTCGCCCGTCGCGTCCGGCTCCGCTGCCCCGTCCGTCGCCACGCCGTCAGCGTCGCCCGCGCCCAGCGCCTCGGCGGTGAGCGGCGTGGTGACCGAGGGCGCGCAGAACCTGGCGTTCACCTCGAACCAGCTGACGGCCCCGGCCAACAGCGCGTTCATCCTCCGCTTCGACAACCAGGACAGCGGCCTGCCGCACGACATCCTGATCAAGGACGCGACAGGCAACACGGCCTTCAAGGGCGACATGATCACTGGACCGACGTCCGTGGACTACCAGGTGCCGGCCCTCGCGGCTGGCACGTACACGTTCACGTGCTCGATCCACCCGACGACCATGAACGGCACCTTGGTGGTGGGGAGCTGAGGCCGTGACCGACCTCGGCAGCTCGCTCGGGCTCGGCATCGCCTTCGTCGGCGGCGTCGTGTCCTTCGCCTCGCCCTGCTGCCTGCCGCTGGTGCCCGCCTACGTCACCTACATGGTCGGCGCGACCGGGGAGGGCACCACCGGTCGCCGTCCAGCCGCCGCGCACGGCCTCGCGTTCGTGCTCGGGTTCTCGCTGGTGTTCATCGCGTTCTATGCGATCGTCGGCGCCCTCGGCGTGTTCCTAGACCGGAGGATCCTCAACTCGATCGGCGGCGCGCTGCTGATCGTCATGGGCCTGCAGGTCGCGGGCCTGATCAACGTCCGCGCACTCTGGCGCGACACCCGCGTCATGCCCTCGATGGGCGGCTCGATGGGCGGGGGCCTCGTGGTGGCCCGCGCAGGCGGCGGGACCGTCGTGGCCATGGGCGACCGCCCCGGCTACGGGCGCTCGTTCGCGTTCGGACTGCTGTTCGCTGCGGGCTGGAGCCCGTGCATCGGCCCGATCCTCGGCGGGATCCTCGGCCTCGCCACCGTCAGCGGGTCCGTCTCCACGGGCACGGCGCTGCTGGTCTCCTACGCCGCGGGCCTTGCGGTCCCGTTCATGGCGGTGGCGATGGGCGCGTCCGCGCTTGCCACGCGGCTGACCTGGGTCGGCCGCCACCACGTTGTCGTCAATGCCGTCACCGGGCTGCTGCTCGTCGTGCTCGGCGCGCTGATGTTCACCAACATGCTCGGCCAGCTGGCGCGGTTCACCTCGCCGCTGGGCCTGTAAGGAGGTCGTCGGAGATGGCCCACGAGGTTCGCACGCCGCCGCTCCAGTCGGCGACGGTCGCGGCCGGCCAATCAGTGGTCAGTCCCAGCCTCATGGACCGCGTCGACGCGGCTCTGGAGGGCCTGTGGCACCTGCTCACCTCGATGCGGGTGGCCATGGTGCTGATGATCGTCCTCGCGGCGCTGTGCGTGATCGGGTCGCTCGTCATCCAGATCCCGACGGGCACGGGCGACGACCCGCTCGCCAAGTCTCAGTGGCTTGACGGAATCCGCCCACGCTTCGGCGGATGGACGACCGTCATGGACGCGCTGGGCCTGTTCGACATCTTCAACTCGGTCGTCTTCCGCGTCCTGGTGGCCGCTCTGACGATTAGCCTGATCGCCTGCTCGGTGCACCGGATCCCGGGCGCCCTGCGCACGGCCACCAAGCCGCGCGTCGACGTCGGCCCCGGGTTCTTCGAGCACGCGCCGCAGCGCGAGCAGATCGTGGTGCACGGGACCGCCGCGGACACGCTGGCGACGGTCAGGAGCGTGCTCAAGAAGCGGCGCTACCGCGTGCTGGCCGAGGACGACGGCACGATCCACCTGTACGGTGATCGATACCGCTTCATGGCCTTCGCGTCGCTGGCTGGCCACATCTCGCTGGTGCTCATCCTTCTCGGCGCGATCATCGGCACGTCGTTCGGCTTCAAGAACCAGTACTTCGTCGTCCCCGAGGGCAGCACGGTGCTGACGGGGACCGAGGACGGCCTGTCGCTCAAGCTGATCGATTTCACGGACAGCTACAACGTCACGAACGGCGCCCCGAGCGACTACACGAGCCAGGTGGTGCTCCTCAAGAACGGCCAGCAGGTGGCGGCGCAGACGATCCGCGTCAACGAGCCGTTGAGCTACGACGGCGCCACGTACTACCAGCGGGCGTTCGGCCCCGCCGTCGTGATGACGATCAAGGATGCGGCCGGCAAGACTGTCTACAGCGAGGGAATGCCCCTCGACGGCTCGTCCACAGACGGTTCGAACCGGAGCGCCGGGAGCCTCACGCTCCCCGGCACGGGCGACCTGATCAACGTCTTCGCGACGAACGGCACCAGCGACACCACGATCCAGCCCGGTCAGGTGCAGGTGATCCTGTATGCGGGCGGCGCCAACACGGCGACGGACGCGAAGGTGTTCGACCAGGGCAAGGCGCAGGCCCTCGGCAGCTACTCGGTCACGTTCGACCGCGAGGCCAAGTACACGGTTCTCTCGATCAGCAAGGACCCCGGCCAGCTCCTCG
The DNA here is from genome assembly GCA_021783095.1 of Chloroflexota bacterium. Taxonomy (GTDB): domain Bacteria; phylum Chloroflexota; class Limnocylindria; order Limnocylindrales; family CSP1-4; genus CAIXZV01. Next base: position 6,825 of record JAJXUG010000021.1, read on the forward strand.
TCTGGCTGGGCGCGCTGCTCCTGTTCGGCGGTTTCACGCTGGTGTTCCTGCTCCCGCAGCGGCGGGTGTGGGCGCGGATCTCCACACGAGGCGCCATGTCGGTGCTCTCCGTAGCGAGCCTCGGCCGGCGCGATGTTGCCCTCGGCACCGACTTCGAAGATCTGATCACCGACATCCGCGCGGCGCTGCAGGCGCCGGCTCCGGCCTGAGGGAGGTCTCACATGGAAAAGCTGTCCTGGTACTTCGTGATCGCGAGCATGCTGTGGACCGCAATCGCCACGGCGCTGTACCTGGTGTACGCGCTGTCGGGCCTCCGGGCCACCCGCATGCGCACCGCGGGCATGGAGACGACGACATCGTCCCTTGGGTTCGCCTCTGGCCCGCGCACGGCCGCGATCGGGAGTTACGCGTCGATCGTCGGCTGGCTCGCCACTGCCACCCTGTTCTTCGCCCTGCTCTTCCGGGCGATCGCCACCGGCCACGGCCCGTTCCAGAACATGTACGAGTTCTCGCTGGCGTTCGCGCTGGGCGTCCTCGTCTCGTACATGTACTTCGAGCGCAAGTACCACCAGCGGGTCCTGGCCCTCATCGCCATGCCCGTCGCGCTGGTCATGATGCTCTACGCGTGGACCATCCCGAGCACCATCGAGCCGCTCGTCCCGGCGCTCCAGAACAACCTGCTGCTCACGGTCCACGTCGCGGTCGCGATCATCGCCTACGGGTCGTTCGCCATCGCGTTCGGCGCGGCACTCCTCTATTCCATCCAGCCCGAGGGCGGCCGCTGGGGCCTGCCCAAGCCGCAGGTCCTCGACGAGATCGGCTACCGCGCGGTCGTCGTCGGCTACCCGTTCCTGACCCTCACGATCATCCTGGGCGCGGTCTGGGCGAACACGGCCTGGGGCACCTACTGGAGCTGGGACCCCAAGGAGACCGCGTCGCTGGTGACATGGCTGATCTACGGCGCCTACCTCCATGCCCGCGTGGTGCGCGGCTGGCGCGGCCAGCGGGCGGCCTGGCTGCTGATCCTGGGCTTCGCAGCAGTTCTGTTCACCTACTTCGGGAACCTGTTCTTCGGCGGGCTGCACAGCTACTCCGGCCTCCAGTAGTCGGAAGAACGGAGCACTGAGACGATGAGCAGAGCAGAGGCGATGGCCTCGGCCCCGACTGCGGGGCGGGTCGCCGGGCGGCTGCAGACAGTCCTCGTCCTCGTGGTCACGGCGGCGGTGATCGGCTTGGCCGCGTTCCTGATCGGGGGCGCCGGCCAGGGGGGCAACGGCGTGACGCAGGTCAGCCTGACTGGCGACGTGGCTGGCGCCGCTCCGACGGTGGGGGCGGTCCCGCCGGGCTTCACGGCGCTGACCTTCGACGGCAAGACCGTGAAACTCTCGGACTACGCGGGCAAGCCGCTGTGGCTGACGTTCGGCGCCTCCTGGTGCCCGGACTGCCGCGCCGAGGCGCCCGACCTGGAGGCCGCGTACACCAAGTACCAGGCGCAGGGCCTCAACGTCCTCGGGGTGTTCATCAGCGAGTCGTCGTCCGACGTCGCCGCGTATGCGGGACGGGCGAGCCTGACGTTCCCGATCGCGGTCGACCAGAACACCATGATCGCGAGCACGTACCGCACGATGGGGATCCCCACCCACTTCTTCATCGGGGCCGACGGGAGGATCAAGGACGTCAAGATCGGCGCCCTCGACCCCGCCACCATGGACAGCGAGATTCAGGCGATTTTGGGCAAGTAGGCCACTGAGGCGACCATGAGCGACCCCGTCGAGCCCGCCGCGCCCCAGCCCGAGACGGCGCGGGACGCTGCGGCCGACACCGCGGGGACCGAGGCGGTCGCGTCCGAAGCTGCAACCGAGGCCGCCGCCGAGGCCGCGTGGGAGGCCGCGTGGGAGGCGGGGTACAGGGCCGCGACCGCAGGTGACGAGCCGGCCCCGACCAAGCACCGGCACCCCTTCTACCTGCGGGGCCGCCGCCTTCGGCTGCCCAGCTCCCGCCGGGGGCTATTCGCGCTGCTTCTCGTGCTGGGCGGTCTGGGCACCGTCGCCGCGTTCTCCTCCGTGTCGCTGATCCACTGGACGGAGACCGCAGACTTCTGCGGCCGCTGCCACACGATGTCGCCGGAACTCCAGGCCTATGAGGCGGGCCCGCACAAGAGCGTGGCCTGCGCCGAGTGCCACGTGGAGCCCGGGATCATGGGCTGGATCAAGGCCAAGATCAACGGCACCAAGCAGCTGATCGAGGTGGTGCTGGGCTCCTACCCGACCCCGATCCCGCCGCCCGACCATGCGGACATGCCTCCGGCAAGCGAGACCTGCGAGGGCTGCCACGGCGTCACCAGGACGGCGGTCAACACCCTCAAGACCGAGACGGTCTACACCGAGGACGAGGCCAACACGCCCCAGTTCGTGGGGCTGATGATCCGGCCCAGCGGGGGCAACCCGTTCGACGTGAGCCGGAGCGTCCACTGGCACGTGCTGCGCCGGGTGACGTTCTACAGCTCGGGCCCGCGGGCGCAGACGGTGGACTACGTCGAGGCGACCCAGACCGACGGCTCGGTGGCGACCTACATCTCGCAGGCGAAGGTCAAGGACAGCGGCGATGTGGCGCCGGATGTGGACTCCATCAAGGCGGGCGGGAGCCCGACCACGATGTCGTGCTACGACTGCCACAACCGCGTTGGCCACGACATCGCGAACCCGCGCAACGGCATCGACGAGGCGCTGGCGGCGGGCGCGGTCGACAGGACGCTGCCGTTCGTGAAGCGTGAGTCCATGCGGATCCTGTACGGCTCCTACCCAGACGTCGCCGCCGCGGACGCGGAGGCCGACAAGCTGCCGCAGTTCTACGCGCTCAACTACCCGCAGCTGGCCCAGTCGAAGGCAGCCGAGATCGCCACTGCAGTGTCCGAGATCAAGGCCCTCTACCGGCTCACCGCGACGCCAGAGATGAAGGTGAGCGCCAAGACCTACCCGAACAACCTGGGACACCTCGACTTTCCCGGCTGCTTCCGCTGCCACGACGGCGGTCACTACAAGGTGGTCGGCGGCCAGATCACCAAGGAGGTCATCCCCTCCACTTGCGACACGTGCCACACGTTCCCGCAGATCGGGCCCAAGGTCGCCAGCCTGCCGCTCGGCGAGCCGCCCGCGACGCACAACGATGGCCTGTGGGTGTTCAAGCACAAGTCCGTCGCCACGAGCGTGAATCCCGGCAATCAGGAGTGCGGCCAGTGCCACGCCGTGGACTACTGCCAGAACTGCCACTCCACCGGCGCCGTCACCGTTGGCCACGACCAGATGGCGACCAACCACGCAGCGGTCATCCGAAAGCAGGGCAACCAAGCCTGCGCCTACTGCCACCAGCCGGTCTTCTGCGCCACCTGTCACGGCAAGGACCAGGTGCTGCCCGTGACTACGCCGTTCCTCCAAGGCTCGGTTGGCAGCCCTGACGGTCTCGCCAGCGGCCTTTCATGGCCGCTCGAGGGGCACGTCCTGAGCCCGCCTAGGTCGTCCTAGCCGGCGCCGGCGCCGAGGCGGCGGCCCCTCGGCGGCCCGCGTCCCGGCTTGCGCAACCATCGTCGCCCTTCCGGCCCGCCGGGAGGGCGACCACTTGGTTCGGCGGCGTCCGACTTCGTGTGCCGAGCCCCCTCACCCCGCTCGCGTTGGGTGACCTTTGGCCCGGATGGCGGGGGCATATATCCTTTCTGTACCGGTCCATACGTTGGTCCAAGAACGTGACCAACCGACAATCCATCTGACAGGGACCCGCGCGGCCCAAGCGTTGGAGGAGAGGATGGACGCCTGGATCGGTGACGCCCGGACTGGACAGCCGAGCGCCGCAGGCAAGCCGCGGAGGTGAGCGCCTCGGGCCCGCCGCCCCCGCCGACGACCGTGACGCCCCCCGCCGGCACCTCCGGTCGTCGCAAGTTCCTGGGCTGGCTCGGCGGGCTGACGGTCCTCTCCACGGCGTCGATGGTTCTGACCCCGATCGTCGGCTTCCTGGTCCCGACCTCCTCGAGCGGCAACGGCAACGGCGGCAAGGTGCTCGTGGGGACCACCGACGACATCCCGCCCGGCGCCGGCAAGGTCGTTGCCATGGGCAGCAAGCCGGCCATCGTCGTCAACACCGACTCCGGCGTGAAAGCCTACTCGGCCATCTGCACGCACCTCGGCTGCGTGGTGGCATGGAACGACCTCCAGTCTCAGATCGTCTGCCCGTGCCACGGCGGAATCTTCAACCCGGCCAACGGCGCGGTGGTGGCGGGTCCCCCGCCGACGGGGCTGCCGCCGCTCAACGTGTCCGTCGAGGGCAACCAGATCTTCCTCACGGAGTCCTGAGATGAGCGCCATGCCCAAGACCGGCAGCGACGCCGCCCCGAGCGGGGCGCTGGGCTGGCTCGACGAGCACACGCGCCTCGGGCCCCTCATCAGCGCGAGCCTCCACGTCCGCGTGCCGCGATCCGCCAACACCATGTACTTCGGCGGCATCGCCCTGTTCCTGTTCATGATCCAGGCGACGACGGGCACCCTGCTCTCGCTGTACTTCAAGGGAACCCCCGAGGCCGCCTACAAGAGCGTGCAGTTCATCACCAGCGAGGTGAACTTCGGCTGGCTGATCCGCAGCATCCACCACTGGGGCGCGGACCTGATGATCCTGTTCGTCGTCCTGCACCTGCTGCGAATCTTCTTCCAGGCCGCCTACAAGTACCCGCGCCAGGTGGTCTGGCTGGTGGGCATGCTCCTGCTCATGGTCACCATGGGCTTCGGCTTCACCGGCTACCTGCTGCCGTGGGACCAGCGGGCCTACTGGGCCACCGTCGTGGGCACCGAGATCGCCGGTAGCGTGCCGGTGATCGGCGAGACGCTGCTCATGCTCCTGCGCGGTGGCGCCGACGTGACCGGCGACACGATGAGCCGCTTCTTCGGCATCCACGTGCTGGTGCTGCCGATCTCGCTCGCCGGGCTGCTGGGGCTGCACCTGCTCCTGGTGCACCAGTTCGGCCTCGCGAGCCCCAAGCGCCCGGAGCCCCGAACGCCGGAGGGGATGGCCGCGCTCGCCGACGAGCCTGTCCGCCCGTTCTTCCCCAACTACCTGGTGGACGAGCTGGTGGCGTGGTACGTCCTGCTGGCCGTCCTGGTGGTCCTCGCTTCGATCTTCCCGGCCGGCCTCGAGGACCCGGCGAACCCGCTGCAGACGCCCCAGCACGTCAAGCCCGAGTGGTACTTCCTGGGCGTCTACCAGCTGCTCAAGCTGATCCCCGTCAAGATGATCGGCATCATGACGCCGATCGTGGCCGTGGGCCTGCTGGTTGTCTGGCCCTTCCTCGACCGGAATCCCGAGGTGCTCGCCAGACGGCGAATATTGGCCGTCGGCGGCGCGACGCTCGTCCTCGTCTCCCTCATCGCCCTCACGGTGCTCGGCTATGTCAGCTAGCGCCCGTCGCTCCCCAGCCCGCCGGGCCCAGCGTCGCGCCCTGCGGGTCGCCGCCGCGACGAGCCTGATCGCGCTCGCGTGGCTGGCCTTCGCGGGCACGGCCAGCAGCGTTGATCCTGCAGCGTCGGCCAGCCCCTCCTCCGCGATCTCGGCCGCGCCGTCGCCCGCCCCGTCCGACGCCCCCGGCTCGCCCGCGTCGTCGGCGGGCTCCGCATCCGCGACCCCGGCCTGGACGCCCGACTTCAGCCCCTCGGCTTCGGAATCGATGAACCCGCTGTTCATCCCGACACCGCCCCCGCCAACCCCCCTGCCGGCTACAGCGCCGCCGCTCCCCACGCCGATCCCGCACCCGTCGAGCGGCGACAAGAACAGCTGCTACGACTGCCACAGCGCAGTCAACAACAAGCAGGCGGGCATCGCCAAGGACTGGAAGGACAGCGCGCACGCCGGGGTGGGCGTCACGTGTGCCGACTGCCACGGCGGCGACCCGACCTCGGACCAGATCACGGTGGCGATGGATCCGGCCAAGGGCTTCGTCGGTGTTCCCACCCGGATCCAGACCGTCGGCCTGTGCGGCAGCTGCCACGCCGACCCGACCCGGATGAAGCCGTACAACCTCGAGACCGACCAGTACGCGAAGTACTGGACCAGCGTCCACGGACAGCAGCTGCTCGTGAACAACGACGTGCGAGTGGCGATCTGCGTGGACTGCCACGGCGTCCACGACATCAAGAAGACCACCGACCCGACAGCCAAGGTGTTCCCCCTCAACATTCCGGCGCTGTGCTCGAGCTGCCACTCGGACGCCGCACGGATGCAGCCCTACGGCATCCCGACCGACCAGTACCAGATCTACGCGAAGAGCGTCCACGGCGTGGCGCTGCTCGAGAACAAGGACACGCGGGCGCCCAGCTGCGCCAGCTGCCATGGCTCCCACGACGCCCAGCCGCCCACCTCGGCCACCGTGGTCGAGGTCTGCGGCAAGTGCCACACCGCCACCCAGAAGCTGTACGAGGAGAGCCGGCACGCCCAGCTCCCGTCCGCCACGCCACAATGCTGGACGTGCCACGGCTGGCACGACGTCACGCAGCCGAGCTCCGACCGGTTCTTCCACCCGCTGACGCCGAACTACACCTGCGTCACCTGTCACGACCTGCAGACGCACAAGCTGCGCCTCGAGGTGGCCCGGTTCACTGAGGATGCCGATCGGCGGTGTGACACCTGCCACCACCCCGATTCGGACATCTACGCCCAGGCGGAGGGCATCAACAAGGCCGTCAAGGGAGCCGAGGCGGCCTACAACGTCGCCGACGAACAGATCCAGCAGGCCTCGAGGCTGGGGATGATCACCTCCGACGCGGAGGTGGCCCTGGCGGGCGCCAAGACCAGCCTCATCCAGGCCCAGGCGGCGGTGCACACCACCAAGCTGGCGACGATCTCCCAGCTCTCGAACGATGCCACCGCCAAGGCGCGGGCCGCCCAGGCCCTGGCCGACGCGAAGATCCAGCAGAGCGACTTCCGCCGCGAGGCCATGACCGTGGTGCTCGCACTGATCGCCTTGTGCGTCGTGTTCCTGGTCCTGCTCAAGCGCCGGCTGGACCGGGAGCTCGGGTAGCCCTGGCGCCAGCACGGCGGCGGTGATCCGGCACGAACGAAGGCCCACCTGCCGCCGCCGCTTCGTGCGCCGCCCTACGCCCGCCCGACCGCGATCCGGTCCGGGCGCGTGTAGACGTTGAAGCCCTCCCCGCGCAGGAACCCGACGAGCGTCATCCCCAGGCGCTCGGCCGCGTCGACCGCGAGGTCCGACGGGGCCGAGACCGCGGCCAGGATCGGCGCGCCCGCCACCGCCGCCTTCTGCACCAGCTCGAAGCCGGCCCGACCGCTCACCAGCACGATCCGCCCGTGGAGCGGGAGGTCGCCGGCGAGGAGCCGGCTGCCGATCAGCTTGTCGAGCGCGTTGTGCCGGCCGATGTCCTCGCGCACGGCGAGGAGCGTGCCGTCGGCCTCGAACAGGCCCGCAGCGTGGAGCCCGCCCGTCGCCTCGAACACGGCCTGCGCCTCGCGCAGCCGTCCCGGCAGCGACCACAGGACCTCGGGCCTGATGATCGGGCCGTCGGGGATCGGCGCGACGCGGACGTGGATGTCGTCGAGGGCCGCCTTCCCGCAGATGCCGCACGACGAGGTGATCGCGAAGTGGCGCTGTGCGAGGAGTGCCGGGTCGAACCGGCGGCGGAGGCGGACGAGCACCTCGTCGTCGGGACGCGACAGCCCGCCTGGATCGCCCAGCTCCACGCCCTCGACCTCGTCGCGGCCGTGGAGGAGCCCCTCGGCGTGGAGGAACCCCACGGCGAGCTCCGCCTCGCTGCCCGGCGTGCGCATCGTGATCGAGACGTCGATGGGCGCCTGCCCCGGCCCGGCGACCCGGATCGCCATCGGCTCCTCGCCCGCGAGGCGGTCGTCGCGCGTCTGGACGTCGCCGCCGCGCACGGCCGTCACCGCGACCCGCGTTGCGCGGCGCTCCATGGCGGGCTCGTCGGGGTTCATCCCGGACGCTCCAGGTACAGCGCGGTGCCGGTCGGCCGCAGGCAGTGGGTCATCGACATCGCCGCAAGATAGCCGCCCGCATTGAGGATGGCGACTCCCTCGCCCTCGGCGAGCTCGGGCAGCGGGTAGTCCTCCGCGAACACGTCGCCCGCCTCGTTGATGTGGCCGGCCACGGTGACGAGCTGCGTGCGCTCGCGCAGGGGCGCGACCAGCGGCACCACCTCCTGCGCGTACCCGTAGATGAAGTACGCGCAGTTGACGTTCCAGCCCACGTCGAGTCCGACGAAGGTCACATCGCCCCGGCGCTCCACGCTGACCACCTCGGCCAGCAGCACGGCCGCGTCCTTCATCACGAAGTCCCCGGGCTCGAACGCGGCGGTGACGTCGTACGGGGCGAGGTGGGCGGCGATCGACTGCGCGTACGCGTCGAGGTCCACGGGGACCTCGGGCTCGCGGGCGACCCGCCCCAGCCCGCCGCCGACGTTGACCTCCCGGATCGCGAAGCCCGCGTCGAGCAGCCGCTCGAGCATGACCGTCGCCCGCGCCAGCGCCGCCTCGAACTCGCCCAGCTGCCCGCCCAGCCAGCCTGACCCCGCGTGGAAGTGCAGCGTGTCCACGACCAGCCCGTGGCGGCGCGCGGCGGCGATCGCGTCGTCGAGCCTGTCCGGCATCACGCCGAACTTCGTGGGCCGCTCGCCCGCGTATGCGAGGTGGTCGGTGTAGCCGGCGCCCGCGCCCGGGTTCACGCGGATGCCCACGGTCCGGCCCGGCGCGCGGCGCCCCACGCGCTCGAGCTGGCTGACCCCGTCGAGGTTCAGCCGGATCGGGTGGGCGAGCAGCACGTCGAGGTCGCGCTCCGACACGTTCGTGCCTGTGTGGCTGATCGAGTCGGGAGCCCAGCCGTTGGCCAGCGCGTGGAGCACCTCGCCCGGCGAGCAGGCGTCGATCCCGATGCCCTCCGGGGTCCCCGGCTCGCCCAGGCCCCTGAGCACCGCAAGGATGCGCGGGTCGGGGCACGACTTGAGCGCGAACCGGGTCACATAGCGCAGTCCCGCGCGACGAAGGGCGCCCTGGAGCGCACGGACGCTCTCGGCCGGGCGGGCGAGGTCATAGGCGAACAGCGGCGCGCCGTGCTCGCGGAGGAGCGCGTCGAGGTCGTGGCCGTTGAGGGCGAGCCGGTCGCCGACGACGTCGAGGCCGGGGCGGCGCCACCAGGTGGGCGCCGCTGCCGGCAGGGCGGGCGGCGCGATGGGAGCGGGAGCGCTCACGCAGGACGCTCTGCTGTCGTCGCGCGCATGGCGCGTCGCGGTCTCGCGTCGAGGATGGCCCGCCGCCTCACGGGATCGGCGAACGGGTCCGGGCCCTCGGCCACGCCCGTGCCGACGGCTGCGAGGAGGCGTTCGGTCGCGGCCGCCACCTCGTCCACCGCGGCGTCGAACGCGGCACGGTGGCGCGCCGACGGCGTCCGGAACCCGGACACCTTGCGCACGTACTGGAGCGCGGCGGCTTGCGCCTCGCCGGTGGTGGCCGGCCCGTCATCCTCGGACCGGCGGAGCTGGCGGATGCTGCGGCACATGGCCGCAGGGTAGCCGACGGAGCGGCAGGGCGGTCGCGGCGAGCCCAGGGCACGGCCCGCGAGGTCACCGTCGGCGGCTCCGCCCCCGGCGGCCGGCGCCTTTCGCCCGCCGGCGCAACGGATTTCAGGCCGCCGCGCCGCTGGCGTCAGGCTCGTTCTCGCCGTCCTCGCCGGTCGTGCCCGAGGGCCGCTCGCGGCGGTCGGCGGCCGCCCACTCCTGTTCCGGCCGGCCCGGCGTCGCGGGCAGCAGCAGGCTCAGGACGACCCCCGCGAGGACGAAGCCGGAGGCGACGAAGCCTGCGAGCCGGGTGGCGTCCACGAACGCCGACTCGATGGGGGCGACGGTGCGGGGCAGAGCGGCGAGGAACGCCGGGTCACGGAAGCAGGCCGCCTGGTCCGCCGGCAGCGAGCCAGCCGCGCCAGAGAAGTCCGCCGCCGAGGCCGCGCTCGGGTTCTTGAGGGCGGGCAGGATCTGCCCGGCCGTCCCATCCACGAGGGTCGTGAGGAGCTCGACACAGGCGGGGCTCGTGGCGGGCAGGGCGGCGCTCAAGTTCGACCTCGCGCCGTTCACCAGCGTTGTGAACAGCACGGTGCCGAGGATCGCGATCCCGAGGGCGGAGCCGACTTGGCGCATGGTCGAGTTGGCGCCGGAGGCCAGTCCGGAGCGATGCGCCGGGACGTCCGAGAGGACGATGCTCGTGAGCTGGGCCGTGGCCAGCCCGACGCCGACCCCGTACACGAATAGCGGACCGGCGAGCTGGAGCCCGGTGACGCTCGTGGACACGAGCAGCGCCGTGCTGACGATGCCCACGGCCTCGAGTCCCATGCCCAGCGTGACGGCCCGCCTCGGCCCCCAGGCGTGGGCGATCTTGGCGGCGAGGGGCGCTGCGAAGAACGACCCGACGGCGAGCGACAGGAAGACCAGGCCGGTCTCGAACGCCGAGTAGCCGATGACGCCCTGGAGGAACAGCGGCAGGGCGAACAGGAGCCCGAACTCCCCGAGCGACACGATGGTGCCCGCGAGGTTGCCGTACCGGAAGGCGGGATACCGCCACAGGTCCAGGTCGAACAGGAAGAAGCTCCCGCGCTGGGATCGGCGGTGCTCGACGAGGACGAACAGCACGAGGCCGACAGCGCCCAGGCCGATCGCGAACGGGATCACGGACACGGTGTCGAGGGGCCAGGCCCAGCCCAGCACGCTGAACGCGTGCCTCGGCGTCCACCAGCCATACGAGCGGCCCTCGATCAGGCCGAACACGAACGAGCCGAGGCCGAAGGTGATCAGCAGGAAGCCGAGCGGGTCGACGCCGGCCTTGGCGTGCTCGTCGCGCGACTCGCCGATGTAGCGCAGCACGCCGACCACCGCGACCACCGCAACCGGGACGTTGATGAAGAACGCCCATCGCCAGCTGAGGTAGGTCGTCAGCCAGCCGCCGAGGAGCGGGCCCACGGCGGCCATCCCGCCGATGGTGGCGCCCCAGATGCCGAACGCGATCGCCCGATCGCGGCCCCGGAAGTTCGTGTTGAGGATCGACTGCGTGGAGGGCAGGATCATGGCCCCGCCGACGCCCTGGAGGAGGCGCGCGGCGATCAGGAGCTCGCCCGTTGGCGCCGCCCCGGCCAGGACCGACGCGACGCCGAACAGCATGAGGCCCGCGAGGTAGAGCCTGCGCCGTCCCCACACGTCGCCGACGCGGCCGACGGTGACCAGGAGCGCCGCGAACACGAGCGCGTAGACGGTGTTGACCCACTCGGCGGTGGTGGAGTCGAGCTTGAGGTCCTTGATGATCGAGGGGACGGCGACGTTCACGATCGTCGCGTCCACGATGATCATCGCGACGCCCAGGCTGAGCATCGCCAGGCCGATCCAACGGCCACGGCCCGATTCATGCATGGCCGGCGCGGCGTTGGCGCCCGCGGCATCTCGTGTGTCACCCATCGGCGGCTCCCCGTCAGCGCGGTGTGTCAGTGGCGCAGTGAAGTCGCGCCGAGGTGCATTCGCAGCGAATGCGATTCTTGACGGGCAGTGTGCCACAGGTGCCGAGGGGCTGGCCGGCGCGACAGCGGCGGCCCAGTGGATGGAACGCGACGGATCCGCGGCCCGTTCGCTGATGACGTGGTCAGCCGCGAGGAGCGTCGCGTCCGCAGGCTTCGTCGAGACGCTCGTGAACAGCAGGCCGGCCGGATCGGGGCCGGGCTGCGTCCCGGATGGTACCGATTCTAGGCGCGATCCCGCGTTCGGGGCAGTCCCCGATCGGGGAGTGGAGCGCTGCGACCGTGCCGTCCACCGCGTCGGGTCCCGAGCGTGGCGGCGGCGTCAGGAAGGCGGGTCTGGCACCGGGACGCCGCGCCGCGACAGGGACGCGGTGACGAGCCGGACGATCGCCTCGGGCGTGCGCTCGTCGGCGGCAATCTCGAGCGGGTAAAGGGACCGGAGGCGCGGGTAGCGCAGCGACGCCTGCCGAGCGAGGAAGACCGCCGGGTCGTCGCCATACCACGGCCGGTGCTCCCCGGCCAGGAACCGCCTGGCGGCGAGAGTCGGCTCGACGGTCAGGAACACGACGAACACGCCCGGGCGCCCCAGCGCGGCGAGGCACGCGTCAGAATCCGCCACCGATGCCGCCGGGCAGACGACTGAGGGGCCGGGCTCGGCGAGCGCGTCGAGCAGCTGCTGCGCCTCGAGCTCGTGCATGGCGTCCACGCCCAGTTCGTCACGCAGCTGGCGCACGGTTCGGCCCTGGCGCGCCTCGATCTGTGCGTCCGAATCCCGCAGGGGCCAACCGAGCAGGGCCGCCAGCCGCGAGCCGACCGTCGTCTTGCCCGAGCCCATCAGGCCGACGACCGCCACGTGCTGGACCGGCACGCTCGTGCTCATGCAGCCCGGCGCTCCAGCCTCGCCTTCCTCGCCCGGCCGCCGGTCCCGCCCGGGCACCGACGCGGCGCCCCCGCACCTCGCCCGACGCCCTCGCTCGGCCTGCCCTGGTCCCATGCCCTGCCGGTCATCAGCAGGGAGCGTATCCGCCATCGGCACGCGAGCGGGCGCCCACGACGCACGCCACCCAGCGGCAGTCGACGTGGCGCGCGCATACTCGCGGCCATGGACCGCTGGCAGACGATCATCGAGCCGTTCCGGATCCACGCCGTCGAGCCCATCAGGCTCACCACCGCAGGCGAGCGGGAGCGAGCCCTGGCAGACGCCGGCTGGAACCTGTTCAGCATCCACGCCGAAGACGTGCTGATCGACCTGCTCACCGATTCCGGCACGGGCGCCATGAGCCGCGACCAGTGGGCGGCCATCCAGCACGGCGACGAGAGCTACGCGGGCAGCCCGTCGTGGTACGTGTTCCTCGAGGCGGTGCAGGAGCTGTTCCCGTTCCGGCACGTCATCCCCACCCACCAGGGCCGCGCAGCCGAGCGGATCCTGTTCTCGGTCGTGGGCGGCCCGGGCTTGTGCGTCCCCAACAACACGCACTTCGACACGACGCGCGCCAATGTGGAGTTCACGGGCGCCGAGGCGGTGGATCTGGTCATCCCCGAGGGGAGCGAGCCGTCGACCATCCGCCCGTTCAAGGGCAACGTGGACGTGGCGGCACTCGAGCGGCTCCTCGAGGAGCGCGGGCCGGACGTGCCGCTCGTCATGGTCACCATCACCAACAACTCGGGCGGCGGCCAGCCGGTCAGCCTCGAGAACCTGCGCGCCGTGCGCGCGCTCTGCGACCGCTTCGGCAAGCCGCTGTTCCTCGACGCCTGCCGGTTCGCCGAGAACGCGTGGTTCATCAAGTCGCGGGAGCCCGGCCAGGAGCACCGCACGGTCAAGGAGATCGTGCGCGAGGTGGCGTCGCTGGCGGACGGGATGACCATGAGCGCCAAGAAGGACGGCCTCGCGAACATCGGCGGCTGGCTGGCCCTCAACGACGACGCGCTGGCGGAGCAGTGCCGCACTTTGCTGATCCTGACCGAGGGCTTCCCCACCTATGGCGGCCTGGCCGGCCGCGACCTCGAGGCGATCGCCCAGGGCCTCCGCGAGGTGGTGGACGAGGACTACCTGCGCTACCGCGCCCGGTCCACCGCGTACCTCGGCGACGCCCTGGTCGAGGCGGGCATCCCGTGCGTCCAGCCCTTCGGGGGGCACGCGGTGTACCTCGATGCCCGGGGCCTGCTGCCGCACATCCCGCCGCTCGAGTACCCGGGCCAGGCGCTCGCTGTCGAGCTGTACCGCGCGGGCGGCATCCGCGGCTGCGAGATCGGGACCGTGATGTTCGGACGGCACCCCGACGGTTCCGAGGCGCCCGCGGCGATGGACCTCGTGCGGCTGGCGATCCCCCGCCGCACGTACACCCAGAGCCACATCGACTACGTGATCGAGGTGGCGCTCGACGTGGCGGCCCGGGCGTCGAGCCTGCGCGGCTACCGCATCGTCCGCGAGCCGGCGGCGCTGCGCCACTTCACCGCGAGGTTCGAGCCGCTGGCGTAGACCGAACGGCGCCCTGCCGACGCGGGAGCCCGTCAGTTCGGCAGGCCCAGCATCGCCTGGCGGCGCGCCCAGGCCCGGTCGATCTGGTCGGCCGTCAGCCGCCCATGCGCAACGGCGCCCAGCACGACGCCCACGACGTGGCGCACGATGCCCGGGTCGTACACCTGCTGGTTGGCGAACAGCAGCAGGTCGTTGCCCGCCTCGAGCGCCAGCAGCACCGACTCGTCGGCGCCGAAGCGCTCGGTGATCGCGGCAGCCTGGAGGTCATCGGTGACCGCCGGGCCGTCGAAGCCGACATCGCCGCGCAGAAGAGCAAGCGTCGCGCGGCTCAGCGATGCCGGGTACTTCGTGTCCAGCTGGCCGTTCAGCACGTGGCCGACCATCACCGCGTCGAGCTTGCCCGCCGCGGCCAACCGCCGGTAGGGGTCGAGCTCGGTCCGCGTCCAGGTCTTCGTCACGTCGGCCACGCCGAAGTCGGTGTTCACGGTAGCGCTGCCGATTCCCGGGAAGTGCTTCGCGGCGGCGCGCACGCCCGCGAGCCGCAGCGCGTCGAGCTCGATGCCCGCCATGCGGACCACGACGTCCGGATCGGCCGAGAACGACCGCCCGAGCGCGCCGATCGCCGGGTTCTGCGGGTTGACGTCGAGGTCCACGACCGGCGCGAAGTCGAGGTTGCACCCGGCGCTCGCGAGCGTGCTCGCGATCGTGCGAGCCCAGGTTCGGGCGCCCGCAACGCTCCCGGCGCCCACGGTCGCCTCGGAGGCGACGGCCGGGAACCCGTGGCTCGGGCCGAGCCGGGTGACGATCCCGCCCTCCTGGTCCACGCCGATCAGCAGACCCAGGCCCGCCGCCGCCGTCGCGCGAAGCTCCGCAGTCAGGGCGGCGACCTGCGACGGCGACGTCACGTTGCGGGCGCGGCCGGTGAGCTGGTCGCGGTCGAACAGGATCACGCCGCCCAGGGCGTCGCGGGCGATCGCGGTGCGGACCCACGGTGCGTCGGCGAGGCGCATGCCGCGGAACCCGACGATCAGCAGGCCCGCCACACGGTGCGCCAGCTCGTCCACGGGGGACGGCGCGGGCGTGATCGACGGAGCGGACGACGGGGCGGCGGCCGAGGCGGACGGCGCGCCCGACGACGGCGGCGCGGCGGTCCCGGGAGCCGACGCCGAGCCGATGGGCGCGGGCGCGGACGATGCCGGCGAGGTGGAGGGTGCCGGCCCGCATGCGGCGATGAGCGCGGTGAGTCCCGAGGCGAGGCCGAGGAGCACGTCGCGCCGCGCGATGCGGGCGGGGAGGGGCGGTGTCGCGGCGCTGGGTCGCTCGGGCTGCACGGCCGCAGATTACGCCCCGCGCTCACTGGGCGGCGCCGGAACGCAGATCGAGGCGCCGCGCGCCCCGGGCGACGCCCAGGCTCCCGTCAGCCCGCGACCTTCCAGTACATCGAGCCCGTGTAGCAGTGGTTGAGGTACTGGCAGAGCCCGCCCGTCATGTCCCAGATCCGGCCGGAGACGTAGGGGCCTCGATCGATGACCGGGACCGTCACCGTCCGCCCGTTGACCGGATTTCGGAAGGTCACCCGGGTCCCGCAGGCAAGCGTGCGGCTGGCAACGCCTAGAACGGTCGTGGTGAGGGTGACCCCGCACGCGGTGCGCTGGCCGTACATCCCCGGTCCATACCAGCTGATGTTCGGGTCCAGGCGCCAGAGGTTCCTGGGCACGCGGATCGCGGCGACGGCGGGCTGCGGCCTGGCCGGTCGCGACCCCGCGGCCCCGGGCGAAACCCCTGACTCTGCCAACGGGGTATCGGGCCCTAGCCAGCCAGCCGAGCGATTCGCGATGTCGAGTGGTGTGACCGCCGTCACCGGCGATCCGGAAGCCAGCGCGATCGTGACTGCGCGGAATTGTGCAGGGTCGATCGACGAAGGGGGGCTCGGAGGGCGAGCTCCCACTGCTCCGGGGCCGGCGACCAGGGCGAACGCGGCGATGAGCGCCGCGAACGCGGCGATGAGCCTGGTTCGCACGATGCCGGCCAACCATACCCGAGACCGGGAATACGTGCTCATTGCAGGCAGGCGATCATTCGTGACACCTGCGTTGCATACTCTGCACGGATGCCCCAGCACGACGTCCCCTCGGCCGACCCCCTGGAGCGGTGGATCGACCTGACTGGGCCGCTCAACCTGCGGCTGACCCTGGGCCTGCACGCACGCGGCCGGTTCGATTTGGCCCTCCGGTTCGAGGCCTCGGGCTCCGTTTGGCGCGCCACCCGGACGCCTGATGGCACGGCCACGGTGCTCGTCGAGCTGGAGGGCGGCGGAGCGCGGGTGCGGGCCCGCGCGTGGGGCCCGGGCGCGGCGCGCGCCCTGGAGGGTCTGGACGCGCTCCTCGGCCTCGACGACGACCCGAGTGCGCTCGTCCCCCGCCATCCGGTCGTCGCAGACGCGGTCCGAAGCCTGCGCGGCCTGCGGATCGGGCGCACGGGCAACGTGATGGAGGCGCTCGTGCCCGCGATCCTCGAGCAGAAGGTGACGGGCAGCGAGGCGTCGCGCGCCTACCGCGGGATCATCGCGAGCTGGGGCGAGGACGCGCCGGGACCGGCCGGTCTGCGCGTGCCGCCGGCGGCCGCCACCCTGGCGTCGCTCCCCTACCACGCGTTCCACCCAGTGGGCCTCGAGCGGCGCCGCGCCGAGCTGATCCGTGCGGTGGCGCGGGAGGCGCCGCGTCTGGAGCGGCTCGCGGAGACGGCCGCGGGCCCGGGGGGCGACCCGGAGCCGGCCTACCGCGCGCTTCGATCGTTCCCCGGTATCGGCCCGTGGACCGCGGCCGAGGTGGGCATCCGCGCCTTCGGCGACCCCGACGCGGTCAGCGTGGGCGACGCCCACCTGCCCAGCATGGTCACCTGGGCACTGGCCGGCGAGCCGCGCGGCGCAAACGAGCGGATGCTTGAGCTGCTCGAGCCGTATCGGGGTCAGCGGGGCCGGGTGGTCCGCCTGCTGGAGGCCACCGGGCTCAGCGCGCCTCGATACGGGCCGCGGATGGCGCCGCGGCGGATCGAGCGCCTCTGAGGCGAGGTACGCTCGTCCCGCGCCGCCCGGAAACCGCTGAGATCAGCCCGGGACCGGATCCTCGCGCATACTCCACGGGGAACCGTACGCGACGAGCAGGTCGAGGAAGGGCTGGGGCGCGAGCGCCTCGGGCCCCAGCACGCCGGCGCCGGACCACGTCCCGGCAGCCAGCAGCTCGAGGGCCACGATCGGGTTGATCGCGGTCTGCCAGACCACGGCCTGGCTGCCGTACTCGCGCCACGACCAGTCGCTGTCCACAACGTGGTACAGGTAGACCGCCCTCGGGTTGCCGTCCTTGCCCCTGCCGGTGACGTACGTCCCGGCGCACGTCTTGCCGTGCATCTTGGCGCCCAGCCCCGCCGGGTCGGGCAGGCAGGCCGCCACGACGTCGCGCGGCGAGACCCTGACGCCCTTGACGCTCACGGGCTCGGTGCGGTCGAGGCCCAGCGTGTGGAGCACCTTGAGCACGTTGATGAACTCGTTGCCCAGGCCGTACTTGAACGTGACGCGCTTGGCCTTCACCCAGCGCGGGATGAGGAGCACCTCCTCGTGCTCCACGTTGACGCACTCCACGGGACCGATGCCCTCGGGGAAGTCGAACACCTCTGGCTCGGAGAACGGCCGCGTGGTGAACCAGCCGCGGCCCGCCTCCCAGATGGCGGGCGGGTTGAGGCACTCCTCGATCGTGGTCCAGATGGAGAACGACGGGGCGAAGTCGTAGCCGTCCACGACCAGGTTGGCGCCGTCGCGGACGCCCGCCTCGTCGATCTCGCTGAACAGCTCGTCCTGGGCGTAGCGCGCGAACACGTCCGAGAGCCCGGGCTCCACGCCCACGCCCACGAGCGCGAGCCGGCCCGCAGCCTGCCACGCCTCGGCCCTCGCGAACTGCTCGTCGCCCAGCTTGAGGCCGGGCAGCGCATGGGGCTGCTCGGGGTGCGGCTTCGACAGCGACATCGCCATGTCCAGGTAGTCGACACCGGCCGCGAAGCAGGCGTCGAAGATGGGCATCACGAAGCGCGGGTCCACCGCGTTGAGCACGTGGCTGATCCGGTGCTCGCGGATGAGCGCAACGATGGAGTCCACGCTGCCGGCGTCCACGCGCGCGCCGGAGAAGCGGGCGTCGCCTGCCACCTGCGCCAGTGCGTGCTCCACGCGGGCCGGGTCGTAGTCGGCCACCACCATGTGCTCGAAGAAGCCGCGCCGGGCCGCGATCGCCACGGCCGCTGTTCCAACGCCGCCCGCGCCGATGACCAGGATCCGCATGACCTGCACCTCATAGTCGGCGGCGCCGACGGGACGGGCCCGCGCCGCTCCGGTCCTCGATGGGGGCTCGCCCCGCCCCCTCATCATGTCAGCCCCCGTGGTCCGCGTGCAGCGCTGCCCAGAGCGGCGTCCCGGCAGGCGGCACGACGGGGCCGCCTCGGACGCCACCAGCCGCAGCCGGAAGAACGCCGGCCAGCGGAAGGCCCTTGGTTCCCGCGGCGCCGGACACGGGCACAGTTCCAGGCACCCCGAGCCCTTCTCGGCCCTCGCGACGCCTGCGCGCCATCGCAGCGTCGGGCGACGTCGGCGGCAAGGGCCGGCGGGGGCGGTGCGCCGTGCCTGTGGACCCCCAGCAAGGCAGCTGCTCGCGGCGTCGTCAGCTTGACGACTGGGTCGGCCGCGCGATCAGGTTCGCGGCGTCGCTGCCGGCGAAGGGCTAGCGCGAACCGTCCGCCCGGGCGTCCCCGAACCGGGCGACGGGGAGCTCCTGCGCCGCCGCGACATGGGCGTCGATCCCCGCCGCACGCGCCAGCTCAACATGCACCGTCGACAGGTCGACACCGGCGACGTCGAACCCGGCTGCCCGGAATGCCGCGCCGTCGATGCCCGGGCCGGTCCCGATCTCGACGAGGCTGTGGCGGCCCTCCTCCTGCAGGCGGGCGATGAACCGTCTGCGGCGCGCCACGCGTTCGTCCGGCAGCGTGCGGACCGCGCGCTCCGCCGCGTTCTGGTCGTAGTAGCGCGCGAGGTCTGCGCGCAGCCGATCGCTGTCCTGCGTCACCGGTTGAGCCTACCCGAACGCGACGCCCACCGACCCGGGTCGGGACGTTGACACCGCGTTCACCCGGCGGCGCAGGCGGCTGCCGGCGACGGGCTGACGGCGCGGCTCAACCGCCGGTCGAGGACCGGATGTCGAGCACTCTTCCCCAGTGCAGGAGCCGCACGGCGATCAGCACCCCGAGCGCCGCGAGGACCAGGATCGATGCCGCCGCCACTGCCGTGTCGAGGCCGCCCGACTGGAACTCGCCATAGACCATCAGCGGCAGCGTCTGGGTCCTGCCCTCGACGTTGCCCGCGAACATGATCGTCGCGCCGAACTCGCCCAGCGCACGCGCCCAGCTCATCACCAGGCCCGCCGCCAGCGCGCTCGAGGCCAGGGGCACGGTGATCCGCAGGAACAGCGCCCGCTCGCTCGCGCCGTCGACACGGGCCGCATCCTCGAGGTCGCGGTCCACCGACGCGAACCCCGTCCGCGCCGAGCGCACGTAGAACGGCGCGGCCACGAAGCACTGGGCGACGACGACCGCCGCGGTGGTGAACGGCAGCTCGACACCGAGCGCAGTGAGGGGCGGTCCGAGCACGCCGCTGCGCCCCAGCAGCAGGAGGAGCGCGAGGCCCGCAACCGAGGGCGGCAGGACGATCGGCAGGTCGATGACGCTCTCGAGCAGCGTCGAGCCGCGGAACTGCCGACGGGCGAGCAGGAGCGCCAGCGGCGTCCCCAGCAGGACCATCAGGACGAGGCTCGCCGTCGTCGTCACGAGGCTCAGGACGAGCGCGTCCAGGACGGCCGGGGTGCCCGCGGCGCCCGCGAGCGAGCCGTCGAGCAGTGACCGCGCCACCAGCGCCGCGACGGGGAGCCCGAGGACCAGCGCCGCCACCAGCGCAACAGCGGAGACGGGCCAGCCGACCTCGTACCGCTGGCGAGAGGCTCTGGGGACCGCAGTCGCAGATGCGCTCACGCCGCCCTACCCCGACGGCGGGGCGAACCCGAACGAGGCCAGGATCGCCTCGCCCTTGGGACCCGTCAGCCAGGCGAGGAACGCGGCGGCGGCCTCGCCGTGCGCCGACGCCTTGACGGCTACGCCGCCGTAGGTCGCAGGCACGTTCTGGTTCGCCGGGATGGCGATGGTCTTCACCTTGTCGGAGGCCTTGGCGTCGGTGACGTAGACGACTCCGGCGTCGCCCTCGTCCAGGGCCACCTTGGTGACGATGGCGCCCACGTTGTCCTCGCGCGAGACGACGTTGGCGTCAAACCGGGTGGCGAAGTCGGCGCCGTAGGCGGGCAGCGACGACACCTTGGCGACCCATTGCGCGGTGTACTTCTCGATGGGCACGCCCACGGCGCAGGCGATCACCTTGACACCGCTCCGCGCGAGGTCGACGGGCGCGCCGATCCCCGCCGGATTGGCGGCGGGGACGATGACCGTGAGCAGGTTGCCCGCGAAGTGAACGACCGGACTCGAGGCGAGGCCCTTGTCGAACAGCGCCTTGGGATTCTCCGTGTCGGCCGAGAGGAAGACGTCGGCGGGCGCGCCCTGCTCGATCTTGGTCTCGAGGGCGGTCGAGGAATCGGTCGAGATCGTCAGGGTGATGCCAGGCGTGGCGGCCTCGTAGGCGGTCTTGACTTGGTCGAGCACCGCCTTGAGCGAGGCGGCGGCGTAGATCTGGAGGTCGGTCGAGGCGCCGGCTGCCGAGCCGGCTGACTGCGAGGCGGCCGAGCCGGTCGAGGCGCCCGAGCAGCCGGCGGCCAGCAGCGCGGTCAGGACGATCGGAAGCGGCAGTCGAAGGCGCATGCGGCTGGGCCCTCTTCAGGAGGACGGGATCTCGACGATCACGTTGGTGGCCTTGACGACGCACACGGCGACCATGCCGACCTCCAGCCCCAGGTCGTCCACGGCCTCGGCGGTCATCAGCGACACGAGTCGGTGCGGCCCGGCCTGGACCTCGACCACGGCGGCCACCCGGTCGCGCTCGACCCGCGTCACGATCCCGGCGAACCTGTTGCGCGCGGACTGCGCGACGATCGGCCGCCCGCTCGCCGACTGCCGACGCTCGGCGAGCAGACGGCCCACGACAGCGAGGTCGACGAGTCGCTGCCCGCCCTCGGACCGCGTGGTTGCGAGGCGGCCGTCCGCCTCCCAGCGCCGGAGGGTTTCCACGGACACCCCGAGCATCTCGGCGGCCTGCCCGACACGGACGAACGTTGCATCATCTGAAGAAGTCGTCATCCATAGGATCATGGCAGAGATTCAGACCTATTGTCTAGCTATCGCTCCGCATGTGGTCATGTTTCGGCGGTGCCCGGGCGATTCTCCGCGCGCATCGTGCAAGAACAGCACTTGCACGTTTCCAGAAATCGCGTATGGTCACAACTCGCCCATCTTGGGCGAAGCCCAGCGCGGCGCACACGATCCCACCCCTCCCGGACTCCGCCGAGGCAGATCGCGGACCCCGACGCACAGCCCACAGGAGTGGATCGCACCCAATGGCCCTCGACAAGACCCTCACTTGCGCCGACTGCAACCAGTCATTCACCTTCACTGCCAGCGAGCAGGACTTCTTCGCTGAGCGCGGCTTCACCGAGCCGCGTCGCTGTCCCTCCTGCCGCGCCAGCCGCAAGGCCGCCCGCGGTTCCGACAGCGGCTACAGCAGCGGCGGCGGCTACAGCAGCGGCGGCGGCTACAGCGACCGCTCCGGCGGCTACGGCGGCGGCGGCGCCTCGCGCGGCCCGCGCGAGATGTTCGCGGCCACCTGCTCGGCGTGCGGCCAGGAGACCCAGGTCCCCTTCCGCCCGACCTCCGGCAAGCCGGTCTACTGCAGCTCCTGCTTCCAGCAGCGCCGGGCCTGACGCCCGCGGCAGGCCGCGTCATGCGCCCTGCCACTCACGCTCGAGGCCGTCGGCATTCGCCGGCGGCCTCGTCGATTCCTCAGCCCCTCGATCGGGGCCGCCCGCGAGCGCGGGTGGCCTCGTCGATTCCTCAGCCCTGGCCCTTGAGCAGGTCCAGCGCCTTGAGCAGCTGCGTGTCGCCCGACGCGGCCAGCTGGGCGGCGGTCATGCCGCGGACGTCGTTGGGGTAGACGGCCGTCGCGTTCTGGGCGAGCGCCACCGTGACGTTCGGGTCGAGGCCCTCGTGCCAGATGGGCCGGCCGTTGCGCGTGAGCCACCGCTCCGTCCCGATCCGCAGCACCGACCCGTCGGCCAGCTCGAAGCGCCCCAGCACGGTGCCGGTGCCGAACGTCTTCTGCCCCACCACCTCGCCACGGCCGGCGTCCTGGATGCAGCCGCTGACGATCTCCGCGGCGCTCGCGGTGTTGCCGTTGGCCAGCACGACCAGCGGGATCGTCGTGGCGAGGCCGCCCGGCGTGATCGGGACGAGCTTGTCCACGCCGCTGCGGTCCACGGACTGGTACACCGTGCCGTTGCCGACGAACTGGCTCGCCACAGCCACCGCCTCGTTGACGTAGCCGCCGCCGTTGTTGCGCAGGTCGAACACGATGGCCGTGGCGCCCGCTCCCTTGGCCGCCTGGATCGCTGCCTCGATGGCCTTGCCGGCCCCGGTGGCGAACGAGTCGAGCCGGATGAAGGCGATCGTGCGGCCCGGGATCATCGTCCAGGACGCCAGCGGCAGGTCGTACTTGCGACGCGTGATGGTCAGGTCGAAGTTGGCCACCCCCGCGCGCTGGATGGTGATCGTGACCTGCGTCCCCTCGGGTCCGCGGATCAACTGGACGATCTGGTCCTGGGTCATGCCCGTCAGGGCCTTGCCGTCGACGCCGACGATCCGGTCGCCGCGCTTGATGCCCGCCGCCTCGGCCGGGGTGTTGGCGAACACCTGGCCCACCACCAGGCCGCCCTTGCCGTCGTCCGGGGCGACCTCGATGCCGATGCCGACGAACGTCCCGGAGAGGGACTGGTCCATCGCCTTCGACTGGGCGGCGGTCATGAACGAGGTGTGCCCGACGTCGCCCACGGCGGTGACGATGCCCTGGATGGCGGCGTAGGCGAGCTTCTGGTTGTCGAGTTGCTGCGCGTCGACGTAGTTGTTCTGGATGTCGTGCCAGGCTTGGTCGACGAGCGCGAGCTCCTGGTCGGGGGTGAGGGAGGCTGACGGCCCAGGACCCCCAGACGACGACGCGGTGGAAGGGCTCGCCGGGGCCAGCGTCAGGCCGCCGGAGTTCCCGACCGCGAGGCCGGCCGCGAACATGACGATCGCGAGGATCGGCGCGAGGACGGCCACGAGGATCTTCGGCACGCCGCCGGGGATCGGCGCCAGGCGGGGAGGGGGCGGCGGGGCAAAGCCGTCGTCGGCGCCGGGCGGGTCTGCGGCGCTGGGCGGGCTGACGGGCGGTGCGGCCGGCTCGGTCCATTCGGCCGGTGCGGCCGACTCGGTCGATGCGGTCGCCTCGGTCACCTCGGTCGTATCGGGGCGGAGGGCGGCTTCGTCGGGGTGCTGGGCAGAGGGCTCGAGGAGCGTGGCGGGCTCCCCGGCAGACGGCGGGATGGAGGGTTCGGTCATGGGTATGCGTGGTTCCGGAGAGGGGCCGCGACAGGGTCGGCTGCGTCAAGCATGCGTCAATCCGCCGGAGCGTGGGTCGACGGGGCCGAGGACGGCCCCGGGAGTGGTCGAGCCGCCCCTCAGGGCGCACGCACGATGCGCCTGGCGGCACGCGTGGCCCGCACGAAGTGGCGCAGGTGGTGGAGCGGCTGGACGTGGCTCGGGGCCCCGGCGTAGATCGTCGAGATCGGCACCCACGCGAGTGGCCAGCCGCGCCGGAGGCAGATCGCGATCATCTCGACCTCGAACTCGAACCCGGTCTCGCGGCTGTCGATCATCGCCGTCATCAGCCGCCGCCCGAGCAGGCGGTAGCCGGACTGGTTGTCGGGGACGGGCCGTCCGACCGCCCACGAGAACGCGGCGCTGCCGAGCGTGTTGGACAGGCGACGCACCGGCGGCATGCGGGCGAAGTCCCGACGACCGATGACGAGCTCGGGCCTGGCGCCGGAGTCGACGTTCGGCTGCCGCGGGGCGTCGCCCAGGTCGGGCGCGCCGAAGGCGGCGAGGAACGCGGGGATCTCGTCGGGGTCGTGCTGGCCGTCGGCGTCAAGGGTCACGACCGCGTCGTAGCCCTCGGCGAGGGCGCGCCGGAAGCCCATCCGGAGGGCCGCCCCCTTGCCCTGGTTCGGCCGCTGCGGGAGGACGATCGCACCCGCTGCCTCGGCGCGCGCCGCGGTGTCGTCGGTGGACCCGTCGTCGACCACGAGCACCGGCAGGTAGCGCCGGGCCGCCGTGACGACCCCTCCGATCCGAGGCCCCTCCTCGTAGCCGGGGATGACAGCGAGGACGCGCGGCCGGCCGCCGGGCCTGGTCACTTGGTGGCGAACACGAGGCTCTTGACGATCGGCGAGCCGGCGGTGAGCAGGTTCGGGAAGCCGACGCCGTCAAACGAGTCGAGGTTGACGATCATGGTGCCGTTGCCGGGAAGGTCGAGCAGGTACAGGCGGAGGGTCTCGCTGCCCGCGACGACCCAGTGCAGCCGCTGCGTCTCGTCGATGAGGAGCGGCACCGCGGGGAGTCCGTTCGCGAACGAGCAGGACTGCTTCCAGTTCGGGGCGACACTGAGGTTGATCATCGTGGCGGGGAGCCCTGCGACGGTCACCAGAGTGGGAGGCGTCACCGAGAGGCCCTTCCTCGACCGGATCCACGTCACCAGGTCCGACGCGCTCGTGCCCACGCCCGGCTCTGGGCTGTACGGACAGTCGGTCGCCTGCGAGAGCGCGTGCCAGTTGTGGAAGAGGTGGATGCCGTTGACCTGGTCGTTCGTCGGGATCAGCTGGAAGTACGCGAGGTCGTCCACCGGGTTCGTCCAGCCAGCGGGAACCGTGTACGTGACCGCGGGCTGGAACACGGCGCTCGTGTGCTGGCCTGCGCTGAGCACCGGGGGTGCCGTCGGGCCGGCGCTTGCGTTGGTGCCGGGTGCGGCGCTGCACCCTGCCACGAGTGAGACGAGGAGCAGGGCGACAGCGACGGTCGCGAGGCCGCGGTTCAAGCTGGGGGACCTCCGGGAGCGTGAGCGAGCTGGGTGTCGCCGTCCATTGTCGCCTGCGCGGCCTCGTCGTCAGGCGCTTCGCGACGCGCCGGTCGCGCCGCCACCGCGGTGGGACGGGGGCGACGCGCCGGAGACGCGAACTGGGCGCCGTTCACGCCGACCCGGTGAGCGCGGAGGCCAGCACCGCGATCTGGTCGGGCGTGACGCGGCAGCAGCCGCCGATCAGCTCGGCACCAAGGCCTCTCCAGCGTCGCGCGGCGTCGCCGTCCACGCGGTCGAGGCCGTGGCCGACCCAGCGCCGCCCGACCGCGTCCCAGCCCTCGCCGCTGTTGGGGTACACCACGATGGGCAGCGAGCAGGCGGCGCGGATGCGGCCCACCAGCTCGTCGAGGTGCTCGGGCGCCGTGCAGTTGACGCCGATGGCCACGACCCCGGGCGCCCCGTCCACCGCGGCCACGCCCTCCTCGACGGGCGCGCCGCTGTTGAGGCGCGCGCCGTCGCGGCACGAGAAGCTGACCCAGGCGGCGGCGCCGGGATTCTCCGGCAGGAGCGCCGCCACGGCCGCCGCCTCCTCCACCTCTGGGATCGTCTCGACCGCGAGGATGTCGGCGTCGGTGGACGCGAGCACGCGCAGCCGCTCGCGGTGGAAGTCCGCCAACTGCGCGAGGGTGCGGCCGTAGTTGCCGCGGTACTCCGAGCCGTCCGCGAGCATCGCCCCGTACGGGCCGACCGACGCGGCGACGAACCTGCGGACCGGCGCCCGGCCGGCCGCCTCGTCCTCCGCGGCCGCCTGCGCGCGGGCGGCCGCGGCCAGCTCCACGCTCTTGCGCAGGAGCGCTCCCGCGCCGGCGCGGTCGATCCCCCGCCGCGCGAACCCCTCGAACGTGGCCTGGTAGCTGGCGGTGGTCGCCACCCGGGCGCCGGCGCGGTAGAACGCGAGGTGCGCCCGGACGATCGCAGCGGGGTCGTCGGCGAGCAGGCGCGCGGACCACAGCCGATCCGACAGGTCGGCGCCCTGCGCCTCGAGCTGGGTGGAGAACCCGCCGTCGAGCACGATTGGCTCACCGGCGTCGAGGGCTTCGCGGAAGGCGGTCGGGTCCATGCGGGGATGGTGCCACCTCCGGCGGTCCGCGGCACGCGTCTCACGGCCGGTCCTCGTGCGGGGCGGGGCCTCCGCGGGAGCGGAAGCCCGGTTCGGCGCGCGGCGCCCGAGGGATCGCGCCGCCGTGCCGCTCTGCCGTGCGCCGCACGGAGCCTCCGTGCGCCGCACGGAGCCTCCGTGCACGCAGCGGCCCTGCTGGCGGAGGAAGCGCTGGACGGGCCGGACCGCGCGCCCGATCGCGGGTCGGCGGGGCGCACGGCGGCACGGCCCGGACCGTGCGGCGGGGGAAGCGCCGGCAGGGCCGCCGGGTGCACATCAGCTGCACGCCCAGGGCTGTTGCTGCGCCGCCGTCCCGCTGATGTGCTTGCGCAAGTGCGCAACTACGTGGTAGGGTCAGGCCATGGCCGACGATCGCGACCCCCTCGACCGATACCGCCTCCACGCGGACATCTGCAAGGTGCTGACCGACCCGAAGCGCCTGCTGCTCCTCGCTGCCCTGCGCGACGGGGACCGGACAGTGGGCGACCTCGCGGCGTCGATCGGCGCGTCGCTGCCCAACGCAAGCCAGCACCTGGCGATCCTGCGCGCTGCCGGGCTGGTTGACGGGCGCCGAGAGGGCGCGGCCGTGCGCTACCGCATCGCGGAGCCGGCAATCCTCGACGCCTGTGACATCGTGGACGGCATCGTCGCGCGCCGAGTCGCGCGACGCGCTCCGACCCAGTCCGCGAGCGCACCGGCCGCCAACTCCTCGCCCGCCGGCCCCGCGGGCTGACCCATCCCATCACACGCATCGCACCCATCGCACCCAGCCGGCAGTCCCGGCGATCGGAGATCCACATGGCCGTCAAGACCGCATCCGTCACCCTCGATGGCGAGGGACTCCGCTTCGCCGCCAGCGTCGGCAGCGGCCACGCGCTCATCCTCGACGACGGCAATGGCGACGCCGGTCCCCGCCCGTCCGAGCTCGTCCCGCTCGCCCTGGCCGGGTGCACCGCCATGGACGTGATCTCGATCCTGCGCAAGAAGCGCCAGGACGTGCGCGGGTACCGCGTCGAGACGGCGGGCGTGCAGATGGAGGCCCACCCGAACGCCTTCACGCAGATCGACGTGACCCACATCGTCACCGGCGTCGGCGTGGACCCGGCGGCCCTGACGCGCGCGATCGAGCTCTCCGCGACGAAGTACTGCTCCGTGGGCTCCACGCTCTCGAGCGGCATCGTCGAGATCCGGCACGGGTACCGGCTGATCGACGCCGAGACCGGCGCGGAGACGTCGGCAGACGTCCTGGTCGAGGGCCCCGGCAACGCGATCACGACCCCGGCGGAGGCCTGACCGATGGCGAACCAGTCCCGCAAGGGGTTCGACCGCGCGGGCACCCCTGTTGAGGGCAGGCGAACGGCCCAGAAGCCGAAGGGGCGCGCGTCTGCCGCCTCGTCCGGGCGGTCGCGCCCGATGCCGATCATCCTCGGCATCATCGTCGTCGCCGCGATCGCGCTCGGCGGCATCTTCATGGCCACGCGGGGCGGGTCGGGCTCGACCGGCGCCAGCAACGTCGGCACGCTCGTCCAGTCCAGCAACGGCGCGTGGACCAACGTCTCGGCCGACCGCCTGGCGTCGGAGCTCAAGACCCACGACTTCACGCTCCTCAACGTGAAGACCCCCTACATCGGCGAGATCAGCGGCACCGACCTCTACATCCCGTACACGCAGCTCGCCGCCCGCGCGTCGGAGCTGCCAGCCAACAAGGCGGCGAAGATCGTCGTGTACTGCCGGTCCGGCGCCGAGAGCGCGATCGCCTCGCAGACGCTGCTCGACCTCGGGTACACCAACATCGAGAACCTCGACGGCGGGATGAACGCGTGGACGGCGAGCGGGCGGAGCCTCGTGCAGAAGAACCGGACCTGAGACGATGACCTGCCCGGCCTGGGTCGACGCGAAGTTCCGCGTCCACGTCCTGCTCTGGACCGCGCTGTCCGCGCTCGCCTACGGGCTGGTGGCGGCGATCATCCCGAACCCGATCTTCGCTCGGCAGATCCCGCCTGAGCCGTTCGCGATCTGGGTCTGGCTGCTCTCGGCGCCGCTCATGGGGATCATGGGTGCGTCGTACTCGTCGCCGTGGCTGGCCTCGCCCCTGGTTTCGGCCGCGCCCGACGGCGATGGCGCCGGCGTCCCGATCCGCCTGCCGGGACGGACCGCCGCGGCCGCCCAGCCAGCAACGACCGCCCAGGCTGACGACGAGCGCACCACCTGGCTCGGGGGCGTCGCGTCGTTCGGGGCCTTCCTCGCCATCGGCTGCCCGGTCTGCAACAAGCTCGCCCTGTTGCTCCTGGGGACGAGCGGCGCGCTCTCCATCTGGGCGCCGATCCAGCCGATCCTGGGCGCGGCATCGCTGGCCCTGCTCACGGGCACCGTCGTCTGGCGCCTCCGACTTCGCGCGAGCGGGGCGACCTGCGCGGTCTGAACCGTGCCGGTTGGGCCCACCCCGCCGAATCCCCGCGCCGTCTGACCACCACGCCCGGCTCAGGGCGCCGCCCCCGGCTCGGGGCGTCACCTCCGGCCGCCCGCCGGATCCCTGGACACTCCCCCAGGGAGTGCTGCGCGGAACGTTCTGTCGCAACACGCGCCCCAGGAGTGTCTGGGCATCCAGCGTTCCTGGACACTCGCCTGGGGAGTGGCCGGGAAACCCGGCCTGCATAGCACTCTTGTGGGGCGTTACCAGGACAACCCCGGCAGCGGTCGACGAGGACTCGGGGTTCAGCCGTTGGCGAACAGCGACGCGTACGCGTTGATTGCGGGCTGGCCGCCCAGGTGGGCGTAGAGGACGTTCGACGAGCGGTCGATCTCGCCGCGGGCGACGAGGTCGATGAGGCCCGCCATCGACTTCCCCTCGTAGACGGGGTCGGTGATCATGCCCTCGAGCCTGGCGGTCAGGCGGATGGCCTCGAGCGTGGACTGGCCCGGGCGGCCGTACACGCCCTCGTGGTAGCGGTCGTCGAGGACGATCTCGTCCTCGCGGAGCTCGCGCTCCACGCCGATCGCGCGAGCGGTGCGCCGTGCGATCCGCGTCACCTGGTCGCGCGTCTCGGGCACGGTGGCGGACCCGTCGATCCCGATGACCCGCCTCGGCCGGCCGCCCGCGTCCGCCAGCGACGCAAAGCCGGCGATCATCCCGGCCTGCGTGGAACCGGTGACGGAGCACACGACGATCGGGTCGAAGAAGACGCCGAGCGCCCGCTCCTGCTCGGCGACCTCGAACGCCCAGCCCGCGAAGCCGTGCCCGCCGAGCGGGTGGTCCGACGCGCCGGCCGGGATTGCGTATGGCTTGCCGCCCGCCGCCTCGACCGACGCGAGCGCGTCCTTCCAGCTGTCGCGGATCCCGATCGAGAAGCCCGCCGGGCTGAGCCGGACATCGGCGCCCATCAGCCGGCTCATCAGGATGTTGCCGACGCGGTCGTAGGTGACGTCGGGCCACTCGACCCAGTGCTCCTGGACGAGCACGCACCGCAGGCCCGCGTGCGCGGCCACCGCCGCGACCTGCCGGGTGTGGTTCGACTGGACGCCGCCGATCGACACGAGGGTGTCGGGCCCTGGGCCAGCGCGTCAGCCAGCAGGTACTCGAGCTTGCGAACCTTGTTGCCGCCGAAGGCGAGCCCCGAGTTGCAGTCCTCGCGCTTGGCCCACACGGTCGCCCCGCCGAGGTGCCTCGTGAGCCGGTCCAGGCGCTGGATCGGCGATAGCCCGAAGAGCAGCGGTTCGCGCGGGTAGTCGGCGAGGGTGGGCACGGCGCGCCTCCGGGTTGCGGTGAACGGGGGACGAAGGTGGACCGCGATGGTAGCGCCGCCCCGGACGCCTACGGTGAGAAGCGGCCGACGACCTGCCAGCCGAGCGGCCCGTCCGTACCCTGCCGGGTGTCGGTGACCAGCCGCACGACGTACGTGCCGAACTTCGGGTCGCGCGAGTCGGCCGTCGCGCCGGGCGCGAAGTCGTGGTACGCACCGTATTGGACCGGCACGCTGCCCGTCGGAACGCTGAAGTCGGCACCCTCGTTGCTCGGCGCGAGCCACGAGGTGGGGCAGCCCGTCCCGAACGGCGTGTCCGGCGGCGGGGCCGACCCTGGCGCCGATGGGCAGGGCAGCGGCCCCGACGTGCCGAGCCATGCGCTGACGACCAAGACGACCGGCCCTTGGGGCGGACCCGCCGCGAGCGTCGTCAGGTCGTCGAGCGTCGCGGTGACGTCCCCGGTGCCGCCCGTGCCCATCGGGCCGAGGTACTCGAGCCCGGCGGGCAGCACGCGCAGGGCGAAGGTCCCAGTGAAGGGCGGCCCGGATCCGAGGCTTGCGAGCGTGATGGTGTAGGGGCTCGCCCAGAGGTCCTCGATGGTGCCATCGAGACGCCCGAAGGCGCACAACCTGGGCGCCAGGCTCAACGTCGGGACGATGACGTCGCAGGAGTCGCCGACCGGCGCGGCGCTGACGCCGCCGCTGACGATGACCGCCCTCCCGACCCACGCGGCGCGGTCGGCGCTGAGCACGGTCTCCAAGTCCGCTGTCGTGTAGACCTGCGGGCCACCAGTCGGCAGCGGCGAGCCGCTCGCTGCGACCCTGGCCGTCGCGTCCAGTCGCCCGACCAGCAGCCAGCCGCGGCAGGCCGGGCAGCCGGCGGTGTCGACGGCGACCATCCGGACGAGGTACATCCCCAGCCGCGGCACGCCGACGGCGCCGTCCACGAGGGGCGACGGCGCGAACCGGCGGTAGCCGTCCGCCTCGCCCACGTGGAGCGAGGTGGCGATGGAGGATCCGTTGGGCGTGAGGAACGAGCCTGTCCCCGGGCAGATGAACGGCTCGACGGCCCCGGCCGAAGCGGGGCAGAGCGTGGCGAGCTCCGAGCCCTGCAGCCAGGCGAGAACGGCGACGACGCGGCCGGCCGGGGTCGCGGCCGTCTGCGAGCGGAGCCGCTCGAGGTCGACGGCACCGCTGCCGCCGGCGAGGTCGACATGGCCGAGCAGCTCGATCGCGCCACCGGGCACGAGGCGGAGCGCGAGTGGCGCCTTGAGATCGTCAGCGGCCAGCGGCGGCGGCAGCACGGCGTCCTCGGTTCGGACGGTGATGACGCCGGCGGGGCCGAAGCCGTCGAGGACGGCGACCTGGGTGCACGTCCCGGCGGGCTCGGCGCACGCCTCCACTCCCCCTTCCATCTGGATCGCAGCGACGTTCGCCACGACGTCGTGGGCGGCGATGGTGCCGGCGCGCGTGGCGGTGATCTCCGCGTACAACTGGACGGCGGTCAAGACGCGGACGGAGGTCGGCGGCGCCGGCGGCCCGGCCACCACCTGCGTCGCGACCGGCTCGGTCGGTTCGGGCGTCGCCGACGGGGCGACCGACGACGGCGAGGCCGACGACGCCGTGGTCGCGAGGCGCCCGAAGCCGCCGGTGGCCACGACGACGACGAGCGCCACGGCGGCCACCGCGGCGACCGCAGGAAGCACGCGCGGCCAGAGGCGGCCGTGTGGGGTGGCGACCGGGGGGCGGGCCACCACGGCCTGGACCGCGACTCGGAGCGACTCAGGGGCTTGCGGCAGGCTCGCGTCGCGCAGGGCGTCGCGCAGCCGCCGCTCGGTGTCGTCAGCCATCGGTCGCCTCCCGTGCCCCGCCGAGCCGTACCCGGGCCTTTCCCAGCGCGCGGTGCAAGCGCGACTTCACGGTCCCGATGGGCCAGCCCGTCCGATCGGCCACGTCGGCGAGCGAGAGGTCGGCCCAGAAGTGGAGGACGACGACCGTCCGCTCGTCGGCGTCGAGCGCATCCAGCGCGCGAAGCGCCTCGTCACGGGCGAGCAGGTCGCGGAACGGGTCAGCCGAGACGGCGCCGATGCCGGCATCGAGCGGCAGGAATCGGACTCTAGCCGTCCGCCGCAGGCGGTCGCGGCAGATGTTCACGAGGATCCGGTCGAACCATGGGCGGAACATCGCTGGGTCGCGAAGCGCGGCGAGGCCGTTCCAGGCGCGGATCAGGGCCTCCTGGGTCGCGTCCTCGGCGTCGCGGCCGTCGCCGAGCAGGAGACCCGCGAGGCGGTAGGCGCGGTCAAGCTCGCCGCCCACCAGCTGCAGGAAGCGCGTCCTGGCATCCGCCCCGATCTCGCCGTCCAGGTCCCCCTCCAGCTCGCACCAGCGACGCGCCAATACGGTCGATCGCATCGTAGCCGTCCAGACGAACGGGATGGCCGTTCGGTTCTCGCGCAGCCCGTAGCCGCCGAACATGCAGCGACGGCGGAACGGGAGGGCCCGACCGCCGTCGCTGCCGTCGCCGTCGCGGTGCCGGCACCGCGACGGCACCGCCCTCAGGCGAAGGTGTCGCCCATCACGGTGTTGAACCAGACGAGCATGTCGCTGAAGTTCCGGGTGGTGGCCGATGCTGCCGCCCTGGGCTGGCCCTGTGCCGCGTACATGCTCTTGGCGAGAGGGTTGTACTCGTACACCGCCGAGAGCCATGTCGCGGTGCCAGGCGTCGTGGCGTTGCCCCGCGTGATCGGCGTGTAGCACGCGGAATTGAGCACGAGGTCCGTCTCGGCGCCGAGAGTCGTGTCGCCCCGAAGCCGCCGCACGATCGCGCTCGCCGCGGTCTTGCCCTCCTGGTTGCCGATGTGGCCCGCCTTGGGAATGGCGGGGATGCCCACCGTCGGAACGCCGGTGTAGCCCGGGTACCACTCGGCGGGGACGGCGCTCGAATCGCCGACCACGTAGACGCCCGGATAGCGCGGCGCGGGGTTGGTGGCCGACGTCGGGACGGAGGACTCGAACGTCAGGGCCTGGACCGGCGCGTATTGCATGCCGTTCGCCGTGTTGACCGTGCAGAGGCCCGCATCGCGCAGGATGGCCGGCGCCTGCATCGGCGGGATGGGGTTGAGGACGCCTGCGCGCTGCGCGGTCACCGCCTTGCTGACTCCCGCGTCGTCGCGGTAGGTGTAGGTGATGGCCTTGCCGACGCTGTCGAGATCGGTGATCGCGACATCGTGTCGATACGTCACGGTGTAGCCGCTGGCGTTCCTGCCGGCGAACGCGTTGGCGAAGTTCGTCTGCTCGACGAGGATCCCTGGGTTCGCGTCGAGCAGGTACAGCCTGCTGCTGGGGCGATTGGCCTTGAGCCAGTCGGCGATCACGCAGGCCCGCTCGTACGGGCCCGGCGGGCATCGGTAGGGCGCCCTCGGCACCGTGATGACGACGTCGGCGCCGTTGGGCATCGACGCGAGCTGATTGGCGAGCTGCGCCGTCTGCGGACCGGCCTGCCAGGCGTGAGGCGTGAGGTTCACGTCGTAGTGCCCGGGCAGCCCGGTGAACTCGAGGCCAGGGGCCACGACGAGGGCATCGCCGGCGTACACGGCGCCGTTGGCGAGCGTGACGCTGCGAGCGGACGGGTTGACCGAGGCGACCCTCCCCTGCACGACGGTGACGCCGTACCAGCTCTTGAGGCTGTTGTACGTGTAGTTGAGGCTGCTTAGGGTCCGCTCCCCCACGAGCACCATGTTGCTCATGATGTTCGAGGTGTAGGCGGGCGCCTGCTCGATGAGCGTCACGGCCAGGCCCGTCCCGCCCCACAGGCGGAGGTACTTGGCGGCCGCCGTGCCCGCCATCCCCCCGCCGACCACGATCACACGCTTGCCCTTGAGCGTGCTGTCGTTGGGCACGGGGATCAGCGAGGCGGCACGGGCCGGCTCGGGCTCGACGAACCGCAGCCACGCCGGAAGCGTGACGACGCCGAGCGTGCCGGTCGCGACGAGGCCCAAGAAGTCTCTGCGCTGCATGCGTCCCTACCTCCCGGCCGTGGAGAGGTACACGGCGATGGCCCGCAGCTGGGCGTCCGTGTAGCCCGCGGCGTGCGCGGCCATGATGTTGTTGGAACTCGTGGAGGCGGCGAACTCCTTGAGCTCGCCGTACAGCTCCGTGGCTGACTCGCCCGAGAGGCGCTCGAAGCCGCCAGTCCCGTACGTCCCGTGGCACTGGTAGCAGTTGCTCGCCAGGAGCCGCCCGGAGGTGCTCGAGATCGATGCCGGCCCCACGACCGCTGCCGTCGCGCCGGCCGAGGACGAGACCCCGATGCTGCCCGCGATGGCAGGAGCCGCGACGAGCGCTGCGGTGAGCGCCATGCCCGCCACGACCACGGCGGTGGTGCGCGGGCGCAAGCCGCGCGATTGCCCGTGGGGCGTCGTCCGATGTCGACTGAGGAACATCGTCTGCCTCCGTCTTCGTCCGGCCGGGGATCGGCCGGGTTCACCCTTCTTGGGATCCGGGCCGTGGGGGGAGGTTTCGGGCCGGATGGCCCGCTTGCGGGTGACCTACGTCACGCCGGTGGCGCCCGGCACGGTTGCCGCGGGCACGATGGGGCGAGGCGCCCCGGCTCAGTGGCGTCCGCGGCCAGAGTCGGCTAGAAGCCGATCAGCGCCCCCATGCGGTCGCGCAGCCGACCGATCCGAGACCGGCGGTAGACGCCGGGGCGAATCGCCGTCCAGTCCGCGGCGAAGCGGTCGTGCGCGTCCCACTCCGGGTGGTCGGGGAGCGGCGGCAACTGGACTGGCGCCCCTCGCCCGAGGCCGCTCGCGAGCACGAAGTCCGCGAGGTGCGGGTTCCGCGGCAACAGCGGCCCGTGGAGGTACGTGCCGATCCGGAGCCCGCGCATGCCGCCCTCGCCCGGCAGCGCAATGGCGCCCTCTAGGCCCGACGAGCCATCGTTCCCGCGCCCGAAGACCACGCGGCCCAGCGGGCGCATGGTCGGGCCGATGGTCGTGCGGCCCGAATGGTTCTCGAAGCCCACGACGCGCCGTCGCCGGAGGGGATCGGCCGCGACGATCGGCGAGTCCGCGTCCATCTCCAGCGCGATCCCGCCGACGAACCGCTCCGCCCCGACGGGCATCTCGGTCTCCACGTCGAGCAGCCCCGGGCCCGGGATCTCGCCCACGAGCGGGCTGCGGAAGGCGTGGCCGAGGTTCTGGTAGCCCGCGCACACCGCCAGCAGCGCCGCGCCGTCGTCGATGGCCCGGCGGAGCGGATCGACCAGCCCGAGGAGGGCGTCGGCCACGGCCCGCTGGTGCTGGTCGGCGCCGCCCCCGATGAAGATCACGTCCACGCCGGCCAGCGCCGCGCCGTCACCGGCACCGATGCCCCGGACCTCGGCCTCGATGCCGCGCCACGCGGCCCGGCGGACGAGCGTGACGATGTTGCCCCGATCGCCGTAGAGGTTGAGCGCGTCGGGGAACAGGTGCGCGATGACGACGCGGTCGGGCGCGCTATTGGTCGAGCCCGAGGCCGGGTTCGAGTTCATCGCGGCATCGGCGGGATCGCACCCCGCGCGGCGAACGCGGCTCGGATGCCGAGCAGTGCCGTGTACGTGGCCACGACGAGGACGGTGCCGTCGCGCGGCGCCTCGGCGATGGTTCGGTCAACGGCCTCGGTCGGGTCGTCCACGAGGCCGAGATAGCCCGCGGGATCCTGCGCGGGATCGTCGGCCAGCGCGTACTTGAGCCGGACCGCGAAGTCCGCGGCGCGCCGCCCGGTCAGCCGATACGGGCGTCCGGCGACGAGGTCCGCCGGCGAGCAGTCCCAGTACCAGGAGACGTCGCGCCCGTCGGCGAAGGCGTCGTTGAGGGCGACGACCATGCGGTCGAGCCGTGCCCCCTGCGCCACGCTCGTGAGCTCGGCCATGGTCGCCGGGTTCTTGAGCAGCGAGAGGACGATCGTCCGGCCGTCCACCGTGAAGTGCTCGAAGCGGGCGAACGGCGGGACGGCGGCAGCGAGCGCCCCCACGGCGGCGCGGGCGTCGAGCCCGAGGCCGATCGCCGCGGCCACGGCCCCTCCGGCGTTGTACGCGTTCCCGAGGCCCGGCAGCTGGAGGTCCACCTCCTCGATCTGCGTCCCGGCGGCGTCCTGCCAGGCGAACCGCAGTCGCTGGCCGGTGAGCCCGTTGCGCTCCACGATCTCGACCGTCACGGCGGGCTGCGGGCGCGCGAAGCCGCAGGCGGCGCACAGGTAGTCGCCGAGGTGGCCGATGGCGGTCCAGGCACGGCCGAGCTCGGCGCCGCACGACGGGCAGGTGACGGGCTCCGGCGTGAGCTCCGCGGCGCTGGTCCGGTCGGGGGCGCCCGCGAAGCCGTACGGGATCAGCCTCGCGCCGTGCTCTCCGGCGATCTGGGCCAGCCGCGTCACGCGCGGGTCGTCGGCGCAGAAGACGATCGTGGCGCCCGCCTGGTCCTCGCTCAGCATGGTCGTCCAGAGGCGGACGAGATGGTCGGTCTCGCCGAAGCGATCGAGCTGGTCGCGAAACAGGTTGGTCATCACCAGGACCGCACCCGGGACCGCCGGGCGGACCGCGGGCAGCGCTGCCTCGTCGACCTCGAGGACCGCATACGTGTTGCGCTTGCGGAAGCGGCCCCGGAGGGTGGTCGCATTGACGAAGACGGTGCCGATGGACTGGCGGAGGTTGGCGCCCGACGCGTTGGCGATCACCGGGTGCCCGATGCCCGAGACGATGGTCGCGAGCATCTTGGCGGTCGACGTCTTGCCGTTGGTGCCCGTCACGAGCGCTGCGCCGCGGAGGTTGGCGGCGAGGCGGGCGTCGATGCCGGGCGCGAGCCTCGCGGCGGCGAGGCCGGGCAGCGACGTGGCGCCGCGGCCGAACCGCCGGACGGTCCACGACAGCCCGCGCGCGGCGAGGAGCGCGGCGGCATCGCGCAGGGCCACCTGTCGGGCTTCGGTCATGCCCGCAAGCGTACAGGGGAGGGGCGTCGCGGTCCGCATCGCGGGGGATCGCGGCGGATCAAGCGAGCTTGTACATGTCCTGCAGGCACGACGGGCTGGCCTTGCACATACCATGTACACCATCAAGGAGGCCTCGGCACGGACGGGCGTCGGCGCACCGCTCATCCGCGCCTGGGAGCGGCGCTACGGCGTCCTCAAGGGGCGCGGACTGGCCTGACCGGGACGTAGGCGGCCGTCGGGCCGGTCAGCCGGTGACGGACACCAGCAGGTCGCGCGAGGCCTCGGCCGGCGTCCGGAGCCCGGCGATCCCCAGCGCCAGGTTGACCTCGGCCGCCAGCAGGTCGAACGCCAGTCCCACACCCGCCTCACCACCCCACGCCAGCGACCACAGCACGGGCCGGCCGACCATCACAGCCCGGGCGCCCAGCGCCAGAGCCGTGAGCACGTCGGTCCCGCGCCGGATGCCGGAGTCGAGCAGGATCGGCGCCCGGCCGGCCACGGCATCGGCCACCGCGGGCAGCGCGTCGATCGACGCGATGGACTGGTCCAGCTGGCGGCCGCCGTGGTTCGACACGTCCACGGCCGCCGCGCCGAGGTCCAGGGCCCGGACGGCATCGTCAGCGCGCAGGACGCCCTTGACCACGACCGGCAGGCGCGTCGTCTGCGTCACCCACGCCAGGTCGCCCCAGGTGTTCTCGGGCTTGAACTCGTCGTCGCCGTAGGTGTCGTCGCGCTTGATGGCCCCGCGCCGGATGTTCGCGTAGCTGACGCCGGGCGGGAGGCTGAACCCGGTCCGGATGTCGCGCTCGCGGCGGCCGAGGATCGGCGCGTCCATCGTGAGGATGATCGCCTCGTGGCCCGCGGCCTCGGCCCGGGCGAGCAGCTCGCGGCTTCGGCCCTGGTCCTTGAGCAGGTACAGCTGGAACCAGGACGCCGCGCCGGTGGCGGCGACGTCCTCGATGCTCGCGGTGCCGACGGTCGAGAGGCTGAACACCAGCCCCCGGGCGGCGCACGCCCGCGCGACCGCCAGTTCGCCGTCGGGGTCGGCGAGGCGGTGCAGGGCCATCGGCGCCACCATGAACGGCGACGGCCAGCGGCGCCCGAGCACCTCGACCGACGGGTCGCGCCCCTCGACGTTCACGCCGATCCGGGGCAGGAACCTCCGGCGCCCGAAGGCCGCGATGTTGTCCGCCAGCGTGACCTCGTCGTTGGCCGCGCCCGAGTAGTAGGCGCCCCATCCGGGCGGCAGCTTGGCGAGCGCCAGGGCCTCGAAGTCGGCGAGGCGGATCGGGGCCGACCCCGAGGGCTTGGCCGCCTGCTCCCAGCCCTCGCGGCTGGCGCCGCCGGTCGCGACCGAGCCTCCGGGCCCGCTCACCCCATGCCTCGGATCCGGAGCGCGTTCGCATGG
Organism: Chloroflexota bacterium; assembly: GCA_021783095.1. GTDB lineage: Bacteria > Chloroflexota > Limnocylindria > Limnocylindrales > CSP1-4 > CAIXZV01. Next base: position 45,265 of record JAJXUG010000021.1, read on the forward strand.
GCGGGGAAGCCCTCGTGGTCCGCGAGCGCCAGCGTCGCCGGGGCGAGCGAGCGGAGGCCGTCCTCGGTCAGCCTCGCCACGGACGCCGTGGTCATGAAGGTGCGCGCCGTGATGCCGCCGTTGATCTTGGCGAAGGCGCCCGTGGGCAGCGTGGCCGGCACGCCGATGACGAAGTTCGCGGCCGACACCGGGGAGTCCTGGCCGAGCAGCACCTCGCCCGCGTACGTGAGCTTCGCCAGCGTCGCCTCCGGGTCGCGGGTCGCGACCTGCATGTGCTCGGGCGCGTAGTCGCCGGCGAACGCCGTGGCCTCGTCCATGGTGTCGAACAGGAACGCGCCGCCGAGGCTTGACAGCGCCGAACGGGCGTACGAGGCGCGCTGCTCGGGCAGGGCGGCGATCTGCTCGGCCATCTCGGCGTCGACGGCCTCGACCAGCGCCAGGGAGTCAGTCACCAGCAGCGCGGCCGAATCGGCGCCGTGCTCGGCCTCGTTGAGCAGGTCGGCCGTCAGGCGCACGACGTCGGCCGAATCGTCGGCCAGCACCAGCGACTCCGAGGGCCCGCACAGCATGTTCGTCCCGACGCCGTGCAGCTGGGCGAGCACCTGCGCCGCGGTGACCGCGGGCGAGCCGGGGCCGACCACCTTGGCGACCCGGCCGATCGTCTCGGTCCCGAGCACCACCGCCGCGATCCCGGCCGGGCCGTTGGCGCAAACGATCCGGGTGATCCCGAGCTCCTTCGCCGTCGCCAGGACGCCGGGGTCCACGCGGTCCGTCCCCGGCACCGGCGGCACGATGACGGTGATCTCCTTGACCCCCGCCACGATCGCGGGCACGCCGATCATCACCAGCACGCTCGGGAACGAGCCCTTGCCGCACGGGACGAACAGGCCGGCCGACGGTATGGGGTGGTGGCGCTCCCCCACCACGACGCCCGGCCGCGTCTCGAGGCGCCAGTCCGGCGACGCGGCGAGCTGCGCCTCGTTGAACGCGCGGACCTGCGCGATGGCGACCCGGATGGCGTCGAGGAGCGCGGGGTCGATGCCGGCGTGGGCCTCGTCGATGGCCGCCTGGCTGACCAGGAGATCATCGGCGCGGACCGTCGCCTTGTCCCACTTCGCCGTCGCGTCGGCCACTGCCCGGTCGCCGCGCGCCGCGACGTCAGCGTAGATCTCGCCGATCTGCGCGAGCAGCCCGGGGTCGAGGATCGTCGCCGTCGCGCGGCCCATGATGCGCGCCTGCTCGGCGGCGTCGAGCTCGTGCCATCGGCGGAGCGTGAGCACGTTGGTGCGGGTCATGGGGCGGCTCCCTGGTTCGGCGCGGCGTGTCGGAGGGATGGTACCGGGCTGTCCGCCGCCCCACCGCCGGCGCTACTTCGCCTCGGAGACCGTCCCGTCCCCGTTCTCGACAAGCTGCGGCGCGCCACGCTCCGCGCGCAGCCGGTTCGCGTAGTCAAGGCTGCCTTTCGCGCCGGCCGCAACCTCGCTCCGCGCCGGCACGTGGCCGCCGTGGTAGTCGCGGTGCGCCACCGGGCCCAGGACGCAGGTGCCGTCCTCGAGCGCCTTGACAATCGCCTGGCCCAGCTCGCTCTCGGACTGCCAGCCCTCGCCGTTGTCGATGAGGTTCTGAAGGAACGGGACCGGGTAGTGGTCGCGGCCGTCGGCAAGCGAGCGCGCGAGCTCGGGATCGTCGGTCATGGTGAGGCCTCGCAAGGTGGTCGGGCGGGTGCCCGAGGATCTCTTCGCTGACTGTTGCGGGACGCCGTCCGATTGTAGTCGGGCAGGCGTGGCGCTACGGCCGCTGGTCCGTGCTCGGCTTCGCCCACAGGTTCACGCCACTCTCGACGGCGTACTGGTCGATCTCGGCCAGCTCCTCGGCGCTGAACGAGAGGTTCGCCAGCGCGGCGACGTTCTCGCGGATCTGGTCGGGCGAGCTGGCGCCGATCAGCGTTGTCGTCACACGCAGGTCGCGCAGCACCCAGGCCAGTGCCATCTGGGCGAGCGACTGGCCGCGCCGGCGTGCGATCGCGTTGAGGGCGCGCACGCGGGCGAGGTTCTCGTCCGAGAGCGTGGAGCGCCGGAACGAGTCGCCGCCGGGCCGGTTGACCCTCGCGTTGGCCGGGATCCCGTCGAGGTACTTGTCGGTCAGGAGGCCCTGCGCGAGCGCTGTGAACGCGATCATCCCGGCGCCCACCGCCTCGAGCGCGTCGAGCAGCTCGGGCTCCACCCAGCGGTTGAACATGTTGTAGCTGGGCTGGTGGATCAGCAGCGGGACCCCCTCGGCGCGCAGGAGCGCCGCCGCCTCGCGGGTCTTGCCGGCCGAGTAGGACGAGATGCCCACATAGAGCGCCTTGCCCTGTCGGACCGCGTGGGCGAGCGCGTCCATCGTCTCCTCGAGCGGCGTGTCGGGGTCGAAGCGGTGACTGTAGAAGATGTCGAAGTACTCGACGCCGACGCGCCGAAGGCTCTGGTCGAGGCTGGCCAGGACGTACTTGCGCGACCCGCCGCCCTGGCCGTACGGGCCCGGCCACATGTCCCAGCCGGCCTTGCTCGAGATCACCAGCTCGTCGCGGTGCGCGGCGAGATCCTCGCGCAGGATGCGGCCGAAGTTGACCTCGGCCGAGCCGTAGGGCGGCCCGTAGTTGTTGGCGAGGTCGAAGTGGGTGATGCCCAGGTCGAATGCTGTGGTCACCATCTCGCGCTGGATCGAGGCGGGCGTGGTGTCGCCGTAGTTGTGCCACAGCCCCAGCGACAGGCGCGGCAGCTGGAGGCCGCTCCGGCCGCAGAAGGCGTAGGTCATGCGGTCATAGCGATCGGATGCGGGCTGGTAGCTCAAGGCTTGGCCTCCGGCGGTCGTGGCGAACGGTCCTGTCAGTTTCGCCCGGATCGCGGCGCTGCGCGAGCCGTCAGCGCCTCGCCCGGCCCGATCCTTCCGCCGGCCAGCGCCCCGCTTCTCGCACGCCTGCAGGGGAAGGTGTCCCGCCGGACGTGGGGTGCGAGGTGCTTCGAACCTGACGGAAGCATCGGGCCGGATTGCAGGGTGAGGTCGTGCGCGGCTAGGCCGGGCGGGAGCACTCGCAGGGCCTCCCCGGCGACCGACCGGCCGTTCACGCTCAGTGCGCTGGTCGCGTTGCGCCTCGATGCTTCCGCGAGTTTCGAAGCACCTTGCACCATTCCACTGCCGGGAATGCCGGCCCGGGGTCCGTGCGGGAGCGGCGCCGTTCGCGCCCTACGGCAGCATCGACGCCGATCGCAGTGCCGCGAGATGCAGCTGCAGCGCCAGAAACCCGAGGTCGTGGTGCGCCTGGGACGCTGGACGTGCTGAGCGCGACCACGAGCGTCCAGCGCTGCTTGGCCGACGCGAAGTCGGTGACTGACGGACACGACGGTCCTGGTGGCGGTCCAAGCTGCATCGGATCGCCGGATCCGTTCGAGGCTGACCCCCTCTATCAGATGCCGGCGATCGCGCGCATCGCGGCGATCGCCGCGTCCACGTCAGCCTCTGTCGTGAACGCGCCGAGCGAGAAGCGCACAGCGCCGCGGTCTATCGTGCCGAGGTCACGATGGACCAGGGGGGCGCAGTGGACCCCGACGCGGACGGCGATGTCGAAGTCGCCGTCGAGGATGGCGCCCACGTCCTGCGGGTGCACGCCCGCCACGTTGCACGCCAGGACCGCGACACGGTCGGCAAGGTCGCCGTCGGCTCGGTAGACGGTGACGCCGTCGACCAACGCCAGCCCGTCGCGGAGGCGCGTGAGCAGCGCGGCCTCGCGGGCATGGATGGCCTCGACGCCTTCCCCGACGACGAAGTCGAGGCCAAGCCCGAGGCCCAGCACGCCCAGCAGGTTGAGGGTCCCGGCCTCGAGCCGGAGCGGATACGTCGGCGTGTGGGCGAGGCTCGCCGAGTCCATGCCGGTGCCACCGAACCGCGTGGTCGCGACCTCGAGCCCGGGCATCACGACGAGCCCGCCGATCCCCGACGGCCCGTACAGCGACTTGTGCCCGGTGAACGCGAGCGCCGAGACACCCATCGCCGCCAGGTCGATCGGCACCTGGCCTGCCGACTGCGCCGCGTCGAGCACGACCGGCACCCCTCGCGCCGCACATCGCCGCGCAATCTCCGCCACCGGCTGGACGGACCCGATCACGTTGGATGCATGCGTCATCACGACGAGGCGCGTGTTCGGCCGGAGCATCGCATCGATCGCGTCCGGCGAGACCAGCCCGCGCTCGTCGAACCCTGCGGCGTCCCAGATGATCGCGCCCGAGTCCGCGAGGTGGTGGAGCGGGCGCAGCACGGAGTTGTGGTCGAGGCGGGTCGTCACGACGTGGTCGCCTGGCCGGACCAGCCCGAGCAGGACGGTGTTGAGCGCGTCGGTCGCATTGGCGCCGAAGGCGACTCGGGCGGGATCGGGCGCCCCGAAGAACGCGGCCACCTTCGTGCGGACCTCGTCCACGGCGTCGCTCGCCCGCATCGCCAGGTCGTGGTTGCCGCGACCTGGCGACACCCCCAGCTCACGGTACAGCTCAACCGAGCGCTCGAGCGTGCCCGGGGCCTTCGGGAACGTGGTGGCGGCGTTGTCGAGGTAGATCACGTCAGTCCAGGCAGGTCTTGGGGTTCGGCAGCCCGGCCAGCACCCGTGCGCCGAGCCTGATGCCGTCGGGGAAGAGCCGCTCCAGCTCCAGCAGGGTCAGCCCCGTCCCGGCCTTGAGGTCCTTGTTCATCGGCGCCCTGCCGTGGTGGCCGTAGTAGTCGCGCATGAACCGGATCACGCGCCACTGGACCTGACCGAGCCCGAGCATCCCGCGCTCACGCGCCAGCTCGTCGGCTGCCGCCTCGCTCCAGTCGTCGGAATCCCAGAAGAACCCCTCGTCATCGAAGAACACCGAGCGGCCCGCCACGACGCGCGCGACGCGGGAGCGAGACGCCGGGGTGTCGGCCATTCGTCCCCTACCGGGCGGCCAGGGCCGCCTTGACGCGCTCCGGCGTGGCCGGCAGCTCGAACACCATCGCGCCCGTCGCGTCGCGGATCGCGTTCACGATCGCCGGCGCCGTCGCCACCATCGCCATCTCGCCGATCCCGACCGAGCCCAATGTGCCGAGCTCGCGCGACGTCTCCACGAGGATCGTGTCCATGTCCATCGCGTACCGGATGTTCGGGAACTTGAAGGAGATCCAGTCCTTCGACTTGCCCGGCACGTACTCCTCGCGCAGCGCGAAGCCCGCGCCCATGTCCATGCCGCCGTGGAGCTGGCCCTCGACGTTGCCCGGGTGGATGATCCGGCCCGGGTCGGCCGCCGACGTGAGCTTCACGACACGGATCTCGCCCGTGTCGGTGTTGACCTCCACCTCGGCCATCTGGACGCTGAACACGTTGACCTCGAAGGACGGTCCGAGCCCGGTCTCCGGGTCGAGCGGCGCGGTCTCGATCGTCGTCCGCTTGCCCTGGTAGCGCACCGGCGTGCCAGAGGCCATGAAGTCGGCGTAGCAACGCGACCCCAACTCGTCCATGGCAGCGCGAAGCTGCTGGGCCGCGTGGACGGCTGCCCCGCCGAGCATGTACGTCGCCCGCGAGCCCGACACGGGCCCGGACGCCGCGGTGTCGCTCGTGCTCCGCGTGCGCAGGCGCACCTTCGCCAAGGGCAGCTCGAGCACCGATGCCACGAGCTGGCTGATCATCGAATCGTTGCCCTCGCCCGGGTCGCCGGCGGCCATGTAGACCGTGACGCCATCGTCGGGGTCGAGCTCGACGAAGCCGATCGACTTGTCGCCTGGCATCGCGATGCCGAACGCCGCCGCGCCGAGGCCGACGCCGCGGCGCACCGGGCCGCCGTTGTTCGCCGTCCGCGCGGCGGCCAGGGCCCGCTCGTACGGGGCCTCGATCGCGTCGCACAGCCCGGGGAACGGCCACTCGCGCACGACGTGGCCGGTGGCGGTGGTGCCCGCGCCCGGGCGGAGCGAGTTGCGCTTGCGGAACTCGAGCCGGTCCATGCCCATCTTCTCGGCCAGCAGGTCCACCGCGCACTCGAGCGCGTAGTGCGTCTGGGGCGGCCCGGCCCCACGGGCGGCGGATCCCCACGGGTTGTTCGTGTACACGAGGCGCGACGTCACGGCCAGGTTGGGCACGCTGTAGGCGCTGGTGAGCATGTGCAGCGCCCGGTTGACGATCACGCGCCCGAGGCTCATGTACGCGCCGTTGTCCACGACGATGTCCATCGCCATCGCGGTCAGCCGGCCGTCGGCGTCGCAGGCGAGGCGGGTCTCGACCTCGAACGGGTGGCGCTTCGAGGTCGCGAGCATCGACTCGGCGATGCTGGGCACGTAGCGCACGGCCCGGTTGAAGTGGATCGCGGCCGCACCGGCGATGCCCTCGGTGATGATCTCCACCTTGATGCCGAACTGGCCGCCCGCGAACGGCTCCTCGTAGCGGATGTTCTCCCAGCCGAGCGCCTCCCCGAGCGTCTGCATGTGGAGGTGGATGTTGATGCTCCGGCCCACGACGACGAGCTCGGCGTCCTCGCCCTCGCCCTCGATCCAGGCAAGGCTGACCTCGGGCTCCAGCGGCGACTGGTGGACGAGCTGGGTCTTGAACGACGCGCTCACCTCGCAGTGGGCGCTCGCGAACGCGGCTGCCGCGTCGCCCTTCGTGATCGGCTGGCGGTAGCACAGGTTGGGCGTGTCGTCGTGGACGCGCGGGGCGTCCTCGGCCATCGCCTTGGCAGGCGTGTCGAGGACCGGCAGCGCCTCGTAGTCGACCTTGACGGCCTCGGCGGCGGCCAGCGCCTGCGCCTTCGTCTCGGCCGCGACGATCGCCACCGCGTCACCCACCTGGCGGACCTTGGTGTCGCACAGGATGGGGCGGTCGGCGACCTGGTACTTGAGACGGTTCGTGCCCCGGATGTCCTTCGCGGTCATCACGCCCGCGACCCCCGGCATGGCCTCGGCCACGCTGGTGTCGATGCCCCGGATCAGCGCGTGGGCGAGCGGGCTCCGGACGACCGCGATCTCGAGCGCGCCGGGCATCCGGACGTCGGCGCCGAACGTGGCGGTGCCGGTGGCCTTGGCCATGGCCGACGGGCGGGGGAAGGAGGTGCCGATCATGGGCGCGTCGGGGTCGGGCAGGTAGTCGGCGGGTCTGGCCTCGCCGCGGAGGAACGCCCCGGCCAGCTGGACGCCGTCGATGATCTTCACGTAGCCGGTGCACCGGCAGAGGTTCCGGCGGAGGGCGCGCTTGACCTCGTCCCGGGTCGGGTCCGGGTTCCGGCGGAGCAGCTCTTCCGCGGTGACGATCATGCCCGGGATGCAGAACCCGCACTGGACCGCGCCCGCGAGCACGAAGGCCTGCTGGACGAGGTTGGGCTGCTCAGGCGTGCCGAGGCCCTCGATCGTGGTCACCTGCGCGCCCTCGAGGCCCTCCACCTTGGTGACGCACGACAGGACGGCCTTGCCGTCCACGAGCACCATGCACGTCCCGCACTGGCCCTTGCGGTCGCACGACTGCTTGGTGCCGGTGAGGCCCAGGTCCTCGCGCACGAGGTCGAGCAGGACGGTGTCCTTGTCGTGCGCCACCACCTGCACGGGTCGCGCGTTGACGGTGAGGCTGACCTTCTTCACGACGCTGTTCGCCCCTTGCGCGCGTCGTCCCGCGGCGACCGACCGCCGCGTTTGGGGGCGTGGCTCGCCCGCCCGGACGCTGGCACCCATCATCGGGGGTGCGGACCGGGCGGGCAGCCCGATTCGGCCCCGTGTTGCATGGGCCGGTCGGCCCAGCCTCGCAGCCCTACTCGAGGACGTCGGTGCGGCGGAGCTGCCAGGCCGCAAGGGCGAGGAACACGCACGTCCAGCCGATGACGACCAGGAACGAGAGCCCAAGCGGCACGTAGAGCTGCGGGCCGCCGGCCACCGGCGGGAGGCCGTACGACGCATTGTCGCGAGCGGCCTGCCCGAGATTGAGCACGCTCATCAGCGGCAGTGAGTGCGCGAGCCACCCGAGACCGGCCGCGCGGACTGCGGGCAGGCCCGATACCACGCCCTCTGCGAGGAAGTCGAGGATGAGCAGGAGGAGCGGCAGGGCCGGGCCGCGGGTGAGGACGCCGAGGAGCACGCCGAAGGCGACGAACAACGGTGCCATGACCACCGTGGCCGCCACAGTGCCCGCGATGACCTGTGGGGCTGTGTCGGGCGGCGGGGGCAGCCCGATCCCGGCCAGGCCCATGACGCCGGGCATGACCAGCCCGACGACCACGAGCACCGCAAACGCCACCACCGCGATCGCGCCCACGGCGACGACTCGCGACAGGACGAAGCGGACCCGGTCGGGCGAGGAGATCAGCGCGGTCCGGATGGTGCCCCAGCCGAACTCGAGGCCCATCGTCCCCGCCGCCAGGAAGAAGATCCCGAACAGCACCCACGGCGCGTTGTCGAAGACGGCGAGGACGCTGTGGGGAAAGGCGTAGGTCGCGCGGTCGGCGAAGATCGCCGTGGCGACCTCGGGTGGCATCGGCTGGCTCTGATCCCAGCCGAAGTGGCTCTCGATGGTGGTGTACGAGAACAGGAACCCGACGACAGCCACGAGCGGGACCAGCAGCAGGAAGCCGCGGACGTCCCAGCGAGCGCCCAGACGGATGGCGTCGGCACGAAGGTGGCGCCTCATCGGGGCCAGTTGCCGCTCGGCGTCGCGTCCCGGTCATCCGGGTCCGCGGTTTCGCCGCCGCTCCGTGCCGCCTCTCGGCTGGCCGAGGCTGAGGTTCCGTCGCCGCTCGCCTGGGGCGCGGCGTCGCGGGTCAGCTCCAGGAACACCGCCTCGAGCGACTGGCGGACGGGCGTGAGCTCGGCGGGAAACAGCCCCGCGGCCGCGAGCCGCCGGGCGATCCGCGAGCCATCGGAGGCCGCCACGCCGACGCTCAGGGCCGCGTCGTCGGCACCTGCGGGGGTGACCGCCATGCCGTCGTCGGTGAGGAGGCGTCGCGCCGTCTCCGCTTCAGCCGCCGAGTCGAACCCGACCCGCAGCAAGCCCGGCCCGTCGAGAAGTTCCGCCGGTGCCCCGCTCGCGACGACGCGGCCGCGCGCCAGGACCGCGACGAGATCGCACAGCTGCTCGACCTCGGAGAGCACGTGGCTCGAGAGGAAGACCGTGGTCCCGGTCCTGGCGAGCTCGGTGATCGTGGCGCGCACCTCGACGACGCCGCCGGGATCGAGGCCGTTGGTGGGCTCGTCGAGGATGACCAGGCGCGGCCGGTGGAGCATCGCGAGCGCAAGCGCGAGCCGCTGGCGCATGCCGGTGGAGAAGCCGCCGACCTTGCGGTTCGCAGCCGGCCCGAGCCCCGTGCGATCGAGGGCGTCGGCGATGCGTCGATCGGCCCCCGATCCGCCGACGCCCTGGAGCGCCGCGAACAGGCGCAGGTTGGCCGCGGCGGACAGGTACGGGTAGAAGGCCGGCCGCTCCACCACGGCGCCAATGCTCGCGAGGTCCACGCCGCCCGGGCGCACGGGGTTGCCGAGCACGGCCGCCGATCCGCTGGTCGGCCGGATCAGGCCCACCAGCATGCGGATCGTCGTGGTCTTGCCCGCGCCATTGGGACCCAGGAAGCCGAACACGCTCCCGGTCGGGACCGCAAGGTCGATGCCTGCCACCGCCTCGACCGCGCCGAAGCGCTTGGCGAGTGCGCTGGTCTCGATGGCGAGCCCCCCGGTCATGCTCGCATTCTAGCCGTTGGGGTTGCGGCCCCCTGCCGGCCCGCGGGGCAATGTGGACGAGTCCCGCGCTCACCGTCACGTCCGGCGCTCCATCACCAGCGGGCCTCGATCGTCCGGGTGCCAGGAACGTCAGTCCAGGCGAATCCGCCGGCGTTGGGCATTGGGCCACGGGGGTCGGCCAGCGCTCGCAGCCACTCGCCGGACCGGGCTGGATAGCGCGCAGCGAACAGGGGCGCCAGCTCGCGGACGAGTGCCCGGTTCCGCGCGGTCCCGCGCACGACCAGCAGGCCCTCCACCCGCCATCCGGGCCCGAGCCGCTCGCGCGTCGCCCGCACCTTCGCCTCAAGCCCGCGCATCGCGGCGCCGCCATCGAGCAACAGGTCCCACACCTCGACCACTGCTGCCTCATGGCGCGCCTCACGCGTGAGCAGCACGTCGATGCTCCGCGGCCGCGGGCCGTCGCCCTCGACCGCCGACTCCGGCGTCCCCGCCCAGCCGCCCGGCTGCGCTGTGGCGATGATCAGATTCTGGCCTCGCAGGTGCTGGATGTCGCGCGGGAGATCCGCCCCCGGCGCCTGCTCGAAGAAGCCGGCCAACTGCAGGCCGATCGCCGCGCCCACCTCCGCCCAGGCGAGCATCGCGGTCCCGCGGCCGCGGCCCAGCTCGAGATGGATGACCTCCTGCTGCGAGAGCGAAGTCCGCTCCGCGACCTCCCGCTGCGTGAGCCCGGCGGCGAGCCGACGGTCGCGGAGGGCGGTTCCGAGGCGACGCGCCAGGTAATCGGCACGCTCGTGCCCGAGTCGGACCGCCGTCCGACTCCGACGGCGTTGCGGCTGTGGTTCGGGCATGTCGCGATGATGCGGATGGCCGATTTGCTCAGCCTTAGTGCCGACTCGTCAAGGCGGCGCTGCCGAGGAGGACTGGATCCGGAGGTTTCGCGCTCAGTTCCGCGGGCTCGCGATCGCGAGCGCTGCCCCGCTCCCTACACCTAGGGTTCACGCCCGCCACCGCCACTTCACGCTCACCAACTCCGTTGGTAGCGTTCGGCGCGGGCGTCCGCGAAGGCCCGTCCAGGCTCTCTTCCACCATCGCCCTTGGTGGCAGGGACCGGACGCCTCGCCCAAGGCGCAGTCCCACCAACGCGGTTGGTGCGCCGATCGGTAGCGCGATGGGGCTCGCAGCGGACACCAATAGCATTGGTGACAGAACGCCGGCTTGGCGGGTGGCAAGGCAGCGACCGGGCGTCCCGCCACGCGAGTTGGTGTTGGGCAGCACGGCGCCGGGCGGGGCGGGCAGCGCAACTCGTCCGCGCGTATGTCCGCGAGCGCGGCAACGGTGCGGCCGACTTCGCCGGGTAGCGAGCGGCCCCTCCCGCTGACGCGAGGAGGGGCTCTCCCGTGCGGATCGCGGTCAGTACCGGTCAGTACTGGAACAGCAGCTCGCGGTACTTCGGCATCGGCCACAGCTCGTCGGAGACCACCGCCTCCAGTTCGTCGGCCACGGCGCGGAGCGCGTTCTGGGCGGGGATGACCACGTCCACGAAGTGGCGCGCCTCCACCTGCACGGAGCCGGCCCCGTGGGCCGCGTGCTGCGCCTGCTCGAGCGCGTTGATCGCGTCGACCAGGTTGTCGGCGAGCGAGGCCACCTTGTCGGCGACCGCCTTGACGCCGCGCGAGTAGCCGGCCGAGGCGAGCTGGCCGAGATACACGGCCGTCGCGGGCAGGATCATCGTCCTGGCGATGTCGAGCGCCGTGTTCGCCTCGATGTTCTGGACCTTGATGTACCGCTCCCAGAAGATGTCGACGCGCGCCTCGAGCTCACGCTCGGACAGCACGCCGAACTTGGCGAAGACGGCCTTCGCCTCGTCGGTCGTCAGGGCCGGCAGCGCGTCCACGGTGGTCCGGTTGTTCGGCAGGCCGCGGCGGGCAGCCTCCTGGTGCCAGTCCTCGCTGTAGCCGTTGCCCTCGAACAGCACGCGGCCGTGCTGCTTGACGACTCCGGACAGGATGGCGGTCAAGCCGTCGAAGTCGCCCGGCTGGAGCTCGTCGAGCTCGTCGGCGAGGCACGAGAGAGAGTCGGCGACCGCGGTGTTGAGCACGGTCTGCGGCCAGTAGATCGGCGCGGAGGAGCCGACGGCGCGGAACTCGAACTTGTTGCCCGTGAAGGCGAACGGCGAGGTCCGGTTGCGGTCGGTGGCGTCGCGCGGCAGCACCGGCAATGACGTCACGCCCAGGGCGACGTTGCCGCCCTTCCTGGACTCCGACGCTGCGCCCTGCTCGATCTGGCCGATGACGTGCTCGAGCTGGCTGCCGAGGAAGATCGACATGATCGCGGGAGGCGCCTCGTTGGCGCCCAGGCGGTGGTCCTGCCCGGCGTCGGCGATCGACGCGCGGAGGATCCCTGCGTGGACGTCAACCGCGCGGATGACCGCGATGAGGAAGGCGAGGAACTGCGCATTGGCGTGCGGGTCGGTGCCCGGGTCGAGCAGGTTCTCGCCGAGGTCGGTGGACATCGACCAGTTGTTGTGCTTGCCCGAGCCGTTGATCCCGGCAAACGGCTTCTCGTGGATCAGGAACGCGAGGTCATGCCGCGGGGCGAGCCGCCGCATGGTCTGCATCACGACCATGTTGTGGTCGGAGCCGACCGAGGTGGGCTCGTACACCGGCGCCATCTCGAACTGGCCCGGCGCCACCTCGTTGTGGCGCGTCTTGGACGGGATGCCCAGGCGCCACAGCTCGCGGTCGAGGTCCATCATGAAGGCGAGGATCCGCTCGCGGATGGGGCCGAAGTACTGGTCCTCGAGCTCCTGGCCCTTGGGCGGCGGGGCGCCGAACAGGGTTCGTCCGGTGAGCAGCAGGTCGGGGCGCTGCTCCGCGAGGCGGCGGTCGACCAGGAAGTACTCCTGCTCGGGGCCGATGTTGGTGAACACGCGCGTGGCCGCCGTGTTGCCGAACCAGCGCAGGATCCGGAGGGCCTGCTTGCCCAGCGCCTCCTGCGAGCGGAGCATTGGGATCTTGTGGTCGAGCGCCTCGCCGGTGAACGAGACGTACGCGGTCGGGATCGTGAGCGTGACGCCGTTCGGCTCGACCTGCAGGAAGATCGGCGACGTGACGTCCCACGCGGTGTAGCCGCGGGCCTCGAAGGTGGCCCGGATGCCGCCCGACGGGAAGGACGACGCGTCCGGCTCGCCCTGCATCAGGTTCTTGCCGCTGAACTCGGCGACCGTGGCGCCGTCGCTGATGGGCGACAGGAACGAGTCGTGCTTCTCGGCCGTGGAGCCGGTCATCGGCACGAACCAGTGCGTGTAGTGGGTGGCGCCGTGCGCCATCGCCCACTCCTTGATGCCGTGCGCCACGGCGTCGGCGATCTCCGGGGCGAACGGCTCGAGGCCGTCGATCACCCGGCGGAGGCGCCGGAAGATGGGCTTGGGCAGGTAGACGCGCTGGACGCCCTCGTGGAACACGTACTGGCCGTAGATGTCCTCGCCGGCGTGCTCCAGGTAGTTCTGCGTGGAGGCGACCTTGTGGTTGGAGATCGTCTCGATGGCCTTGTGGCGAGCGGTCATGGGGCTCCTGCCGGCTGTCGCGGCCTTCGCGCTGGTGCGGGGGGATGACCCCGAACGTACGGCACGACAGGGGCGATGTCGAGAGTGCTGGAACGGACTCCACCGAGAAAGATTGCGGTCGTAACCGTTCCGCAATCCCCTTCTCCACATTCCGTCCGCGCAGGCCCTCCCGGACCGCGACGGCCCCCGGGCCTACCCGCGGTCCACGGGCTCGGCGCCGATCCGGACGGCCAGGAACGCGAGCCTGGACACCGCCTCGATCCCCCGACTCGCACCCTCGGGCGCGACGACGATCGCACCCTCGCCGAAGGGCAGGAGCACCCCGTCGAGGTTGATCACGCCGTCGCCCTCGAGCGCCTGGTACACGGCCCGCGGCGCGGCATGGGGCGGGATCCGGCCGCCGGGCTCGAGGCCCGCGACCAGAACGCGCAGCTCCGGCTCGTCGACGAGAAGGTGCGGCGTGGGCCCGGGCTTGGAGTAGGACACGACCTCACGCCAGTCGGGGATGTAGGAGCGCTCGGCCACGGTGGCCTCCTCTCGGCTGCGGATTGCGGTTGTCAGGCGGAGACCCGCACCCGGACGGCGCAGGCCATGGGCTGCTCGGAGCGGAACGGGTCGAGGCCGTCGATGGCGATGCCCCCGCCGATGGACGCGGCCAACCGCTCCGCGAGCCCCAGATGGACGCCACACACCACCGCTCGATGCTCGCGGGCGAGCGATTCGAAGGGGCAGGCGTGCAGCACGATCTCGTCGGGGCGGGACGGGCGGTCAGGCGCGAATCCCAGGCGGTCGAAGGCATCGACGAGCGCGCCGATCGCGGCGGCCGGCGTTGCGGCTGGCCGGACCGCATCGGTCGGCAGCGCCTCGGTCCAGCGGCGCCCGGCCTCGCGCGCCGCCTCGGCAGCGCCGGTCGCCTCGTCGAGCTGGGCCGCGAGCACGCGCGCGAGCTCCTGGTAGGGCGCGGTGTCCGGCGGGTCGGCGGCGCGCGGCCCCGCGAACTCGGAGTACTGCCAGGACGGGCGCCCAGCCGACCCGCTGCGCACAGGCGTCCGCTCCGCCTCCCCGGCCGAGACGAGCAGCGAGAGGTGGAAACGCGCCGTCGACTCGGCGATGCCGATGGCCCGCGCCGCCTCCTCGACCGTCAGGGGGCGCCCAGCGTCGTGCAGTGCCGCGAGCAGCAGGGCGCGACGCCCTGTTCGGCGGGTGCGAGCGGGTGCGGATTCGCGGCGCTTCATTGTGATCATTATAATTCAAGCAACTCCCCTCACGCCACCCAAGACACGGGACCAGACGATGGACCTCTCGCGCTTCATCCCAGCGGCCGACCCGGCGGACCTCACCCAGCGTCTGCGGACCGTGGTGGACCCGGAGATTGGCGTGAACATCGTGGACCTCGGGCTCGTGTACGAATGCGACGTGCACGCAGGCGTGGCGCACATCCTGATGACGACGACCTCGCCCGCCTGCCCCATCGGGTCGTTCCTCGAGGACCAGGTCCGCTGGGCCCTGCTCGCCGAGCCGGGGGTCGTGGACGTGGAGGTCGAGATCACCCATGAGCCGGCCTGGAGTCCCTCCCTGATGTCGCCCGCGGCCCGGGCGGCGCTCGGCGTGCCGGGATGAGCATCCTGCTCGCCGCCCCAGCCCCCAAGAGCCGGTCGATCCCGCGCGGGCGCCTCGCGCTGCTCGGCATCGGCGGGTTCGCCCTGCTCGCCGGCCTCACGGGCGCCCTCGTCCTCCTCGGCGTGGGCCTGCCCTCGTCGGTGGGCCGCCTCGCCGGGCTGCACGGCGAGCTCATGACGCTCGGGTTCCTCGGCACGGTCGTGGCGCTGGAGCGGGCCGTCGCGCTCGGCCAGGCGTGGGGCTACCTGGCGCCCGCGCTGTCCGGAGCCGGGGCAGTCGGGCTCATCGCCGGCGTCCCGGCGGTGGGCGGAGCGGGCATCCTCGGCGGGGCCCTGACCCTGCTCGCGATCTACGCGGCCTTCGCCCGCCGGGAGCGCTCGCTCCAGCTCGGCGTCCAGGCGGCCGGCGCGGGCGCGTGGGTGGGCGCTGCGGCGCTGCTACTTGCCGGCGTCCCGGTGGCGAGCGCGTACCCGTGGCTCGCGGCGTTCCTCGTGACGACCGTCATCGGGGAGCGGCTCGACCTCGCCCGCCTCGGCGGCCTCGCCACGCGAGCACGCCGCCAGCTGATCGTCGCGCTGTGGCTGTTTGCCCTGGGCATTGCCGTGGCGCTCGTCGAACCGGAGGCGGGCACGCGGACCGCCGGTGTGGCGATGCTCGCGATCGCCGTCTGGCTGGCCCGCCACGACCTCGCCCGCCGCACGGTCAGGATGGGCGGCGTGACCCGCTACATCGCCGTGTGCCTGCTCGCTGGCTACGCCTGGCTGGCGGTGGCCGGCGCGGCATGGGCGCTCACCGGCACGGCGCCGGGCTCGGCCTACGACATCCGCCTCCACACGCTGTTCCTGGGTTTCATCGTGTCGATGGTGTTCGGCCACGCCCCGGTCATCGTCCCGTCGGTGCTCCGCGTGCCGCTGCCGTACTGGCGAGGGAACGACCTGGCGCTGGCGCTCCTGCACGCGGGGCTGCTCGTCCGGATCGTCGGCGGCGACATCCTCGGGGTGCCCAACGGGCTGCTGGTCGGCGGCGTGCTCAACGTGCTGGCCATGCTCGCATTCGTGGCCGTGTCGTTCGCCTCGAGCGTCGTGGAGCTTCGGCGTCGGACCGCGATCGCTGCCCGGCGCGCCGCCGCGAACCCGTCATGACCGCGACATCGACCGGCAAGCGGGCAACGCAGCCGCCGAACGCCGCGGGGGCCGGCTCGCAGCGCCCCGCCGCGCGGCAGTGGCTGCCCCACCAGCACGGGGCGTGGGCCATGCTCGCGGTCCCGTTCCTCCTCGGCGTGGCCGCCAGCACGCCCGGCGCGTGGCAGCTGGTCCTCGCTGCGGCGTCCGTGCTGGGATATCTGGCCTCGGCGACCGGGCAGGCGTGGCTGCGGGCTCGCCGCCGCGCCCCGTTCACCCTGCCGCTGGCCGTCTACGGCGCGGGCTTCGGCGTCCTCGGTGTCGCGCTCCTCCTGGCCTTCCCGCCGCTCCTCGCGACCGTCGTCGTGCTGGGCCCCACCGCCGCGCTCGTCGTCGCGGGCGCAAAGCCGGGGACCAGGCGCGATCTGGTGAACAGCCTCGCGCAGGCGGCCCAGGCCGTGGTCCTCGTGCCGAGCGCGGCCTGGGTCAGCGGTGCGTTCAACGCCACGTCGGTCGCCGTGGCGACGGGCGTGGCGGCCGTCTACCTGCTGGGCACCGTGCTCGTCGTCCGGTCCGTCCTCCGCGAGCGCGACAGCACCGCCTTCGCCACCGTCTCGACCGGGTTCCACGTCCTGCTGGTGGCGCCGGCACTGCTCCTCGGCTCCGTCTGGGCCATCCTCGCCCTGACCCTTGCGGTCCGTGCGGCTGCGCTCCCGCTCGCGGCGCGACGACGGGCCGGGACCCCGAGGCCGCTCCGGCCCGTCCACGTCGGCGCGGTGGAAGCCGTGGTCGCGGTCGCCGTGGTGGTCGTCGCCTTCGCGGCCCTGCCGTAACCCACGGCGGGGGCCGGGACTGCCCGCCTGAACGTCCCGAAGTCACCGCCACGGGCTCTCCGGTTGCCGGCCGCTCCTCCCGGGCTCGGGGGGCCCGGCCTCGATGGCCTCGACGAGCTGCTCCTCCGCCCAGCCCAGCCACAGGAACACGATCGTGTCGGCTGCTGCCGGGTCGCGCTCGTCCGGGACGTCGAGCCCCGTGTCCTCCGTGACGCCGAGTCGGGTTCCCAGCACGAGCCGGAGGTCGTTCACCGCGCCCATCCACGCCCCGACTTGCGCCTCGTCGAGCGAGGCGCCCTCGAGCGTCGAGGCGAGCGTCGCCAGGCGCTTTTGCCGCGCCTCCTCGAGGTCCGCGGAGGTGAGCTCGCGGAACGCGGCCGATGCCTCCGGGTCGCCCCTCACGGCGTCGGGGCGGAGCCGGGCCAGCCCCGGGTCGTCAGCGCCGTCGGGCTCGAGGCCGAGGTCACCCGAGGCCGCCCGCGCGAGGTCGGCCGCCAGCGCCCCCAGGATCTGCCGCTCCCGCGGGGCGAGCCGCACGGCGATCCGGCCGTCACCGGTCCGGGCGATCCGCCGCGGCGGCTCCTCGTCCACGCTCACGCCGCGCTCACCCCGAGCCGCTCCGCCTCACTCGGGCGTCATCGTGGCCCACAGGCCGTGTGCGTGCAGCCGAGCCACGTCGTGCTCGCAGCGCTCCTTGGTGCCGCCGGAGACCACGGCGCGACCCTCCTGGTGGACGCGGAGCATCAGCCGATGGGCGTGCGGCTGGCTGTACCCGAACAGCTTGCGGAACACGAAGGTCACGTACGACATCAGGTTGATCGGGTCGTTCCAGACGATGACGATCCACCTCGGGGCCGGGACGAGGCGCTGGCGCAGGGACGCGTCGAGGTCGGCCCCGGGCGTTGCGGTCGCGGGCGTGGCGACGGAGGGCGTGTCGGGCATCAGCGCCCGGATCGTACGCCGGTGAGGCCACGGGCGCAGGCCCCCAGCCCAGTCGGCGACCGCGAGGGCGGCCCCGATCGATCGCTCGAGCTCGTCGACGCGGCCACTCCCCCGCGCCATGATGGCACCGTCGAGGCACCGTCGGAGCCCCCTGGTGGTGGGGGCCACTGCGGCTCGCGGACCCGGCGACGCGATCCATGCCATCCTCGAGACGGCAGAACCAGCAGCGATCGGGAGATGCGATGCAGGTCGGGCTGATGGTGCCCCAGGGCTGGAAGGGCGAGTACGACGGCTGGAACGCGGCGACCGCATGGGCGCGCAGCGTGGAGCTGGCGCAGCACGGCGAGGCGATCGGCTTCGAGAGCCTGTGGGTCTTCGACCACTTCCACACGGTTCCCGAGCCCACCGACGAGATCACGTTCGAGTCGTTCTCGATGCTGTCGGCCCTCGCGATGGCCACCGGCCGGGTCCGGCTGGGCCACATGGTGGTCTGCAGCGGCTTCCGCAACCCGGCTCTGACCGCGAAGCTGGCGTCCACCATCGACGTCATCTCGGGCGGTCGGTTCGAGCTCGGGATCGGTGCCGGCTGGAAGGAGGACGAGTGGCTGGCCTACGGCTACGGCTTCCCGTCCACGGGTGAGCGGCTGGCGCAGTTCGCCGACCACCTCGAGGTGATCACGCGGATGCTCGGGCCTGGGCACGCGACCTACGAGGGCCCGTTCGCGCAGGTTCGCGATGCGGTCAACGTGCCGAAGGGGATCCAGCGCCACATCCCGCTGATCGTGGGCGGCAATGGGCGCGACAAGACGGCGAGCCTCGCCGTCCGCTTCGCCGACGAACTCAACTTCGTGTTCCTGCGCGCCTCGGATATCCGCCAGCGGATGACCGAGGTCCGTGCGAAGTGCGAGGCGGCCGGCCGCGACCCGGGCACGCTCCGCTTCTCGCTCTACGCCCTCGACGAGGCGGTGCAGCCGGTGGGCCAGGCGCGGGTGGACTATCTGGGCGAGATGGCGGCGACCGGGCTCGATCGGCTGGTGGGGTTCCCCAATCGGTGGGACCCGACGGTCGATGGCCAGGACGCGTTCGCCGCGGACTGCCGCGCGGCAGGGATCGCGATCGGCGGCTGACGGGCCGGCAGCGGCTGGCGGGCCGCTCCCCGTCCGCGGCTGGCGGGCCGCTCCCCGTCCGCGGCTGGCGGGCCGCTCCCCGTCGGCGGCGCCGGCGCGGGCATCGTGACGCACGCCCGCCCC
>JAJXUG010000066.1 GCA_021783095.1 Chloroflexota bacterium
GCGTCCTTGCCGCCGCAGCAGGTCTCGCACCAGACGTCGTAGGTGCCGGGCTTGTCCGGGACCGTCCACGTGACCATCTTGGTGCTCTCGGCCGGGAGCGACTCCGACAGGCCGAGGTCGGGCGAGACCATCGTGTGCACGCCGCCCTGGAGGTGCACGGCCGCGTCCTGGGTCCACCACTTGAGGGTGACGGTCTGGCCGGCGGTGACGTCGATCTCCGACGGCGTGAACCCGGCCATCGAGCTCTGGACGTCGATCACGCCGCTCGCGGCGGCGTCGGCCGGGCGGCGGAGGAAGTCGCCGAACGCGAGGTAGCCGCCGGCGGCGAGCACGGCCACGACGATGGCCCCGAAGGCGAGCTTGCGCAGCTTGCCCATCCGGGCTGCGTGGTTGCGCTCGGCGATCCGCTGGCCGCGGCGATCGATGACCGCCTGGTGCAGCGCCTCGCGCTCCTGTGCACGGCGGTCCTTGCGGGGAAGGGAGTGCTCGTCAGCGTGGTCGGTCATGTCGGGCCTCCTGCCCATGGCGTGGATGTCGGGCGAGGTGGTGACGGGGGCTCGGCCGAACTGGGGGCGTGGCGGCGTCGAGTGCCGCAGTCGCCTGCCTGAACTCCGCCTCGTCGATCTCGCCGCGGGCGAAGCGGTCCCGCAGGATCTGGGCGGGGTCGACGTGCCGGGCGTGGCGCGGCTCCCGGACGAGGACCCACACGACGAGGACCATGACGAGCGCCCATGCGCCGATCCACACCCAGGCGTCCATCCCCATCTGCCAGCCCGCCATGCCGAGCCTCCGTGCCGCCGACCAGCAGGCAGCCGGTCTGTGGACGAGGATGTGGCGTCGCGCAGCGGAATGCCATGGAGGGACGGGCAAGCGTTGGTCAAGAGTCGGTCAACGAGACTCTGGGCTCGCCCGGCACTCTCACGCCTGACTCACCTCGCGCTCAGGTGTCGGCGCGACGATAGGGCGGCCCGAGCCACAACGTCCGCTGACTGTGTCCGGCGGTGGGCGTCGAACACAGCGAGGTGGAAATTGCGACAAGCTCACCCGATGCGCGCGCATGCGCACCGACGACGGCTAGTCTCGGCGGCGTTGCTGGCGGCGGTCGCGGCGGTCGGCACCCTGAACGCGGTCGCGGGTCGCGCCCCCACTCCAAGCAGTTCGATCCCACCCGAGGCATTCCAGCAGCTCGTCGTGGCGCCCGGGGCGAGTACGGTGGCCACCCTCGAACAGATCGCTGTGGCGTCGATGGCGCCCCAATCCCCGTCCGGTATCCCGGTCGTCCCGACGGTTCGGACTGTCGACACCGTCCCGACGATACCCGCGGCCAGGCCGGACGCCGCAGCGCCCGATCCCGGCGGCGTTGCGCCCCGGGTGCAGCAGCCGCGCGCCCCAAGGCCCGTCCCGGGCGAGACGCCGCCTTCAGGGCCGACGCACACCGTGCGGCCGGGCGACAGCCTCTGGACGATCGCTGTCATGCACGAGGTTCCCCTCGCCAGGGTGATCCGGTGGAACCCGAGGGTGGAACCGGCGAGCCTCAGGATCGGGTCCACGATCCTCGTGCCGGGCGGACGCGCGGTGAAGCGGTCGTCCGTCGCCGCCCCGAAACCCGCCCCGAAACCCGCCCCGAAGCCCGTTGCGAAGCCGGCCCGCGGCCACCGGTGGCCGCTCGCCATCCGAGGGGACATCACAACCACCTTCTCGAGCCGCCATCCCGGCATCGATATCGCCGCCCCGGCTGGCACGACCATCCGCGCTGTGGCGGCCGGCGTGGTCACTTGGGCGGGCTGGAAGGACAACGGCGGCGGGTTCGTCGTCGTCCTGCGCCACCGCGACGGCATGATCTCGACCTACAACCACAGCCGCACAGTGCTCGTGACCGTCGGGCAGCGGGTCGTCGGCGGGCAGCGGATTGCCGAGGTCGGCTCGACCGGAAACTCCACGGGGCCGCACCTGGACGTGCGCATCGAGATGGGCGGCCGATTCGTCAACCCACTCCTGCTCTATTGACCGGCTGCCACGGCGAGGATCGGGATGCCGCAGACGTCCTGGCTGCTCTGGGGCCACCTGCTGGCGACGGTCGTCTTCGTCGGCTACTACGTGATTCTCGCCACCGTCGTGATCCCGGCCGTCTCCCGGGTCCCGGGCGACGGTGGTGCCGGCCGCCCACCGGCAGGCCCGCTGCTGGCGGCCATCGAGCGGCGCGCGCTGCCGCTCCTCCTGGCGTCGCTCGCGGTCTTCCTCGCCACCGGCATCGTCCTCCAGAACGCGAACCCGCGGTACCTCGGGCTGGGCCAGGTGCGGGGCGCTTGGGCGGGCCTGCTGCTCGTGAAGCACCTCGTGGTGGTCGCGATGCTCGCCATCGGCTCGGTGCTCGACGGCTTCCTGGTCCGGGCGGGGCGCGAGGACTCCCCTCGCGCCCCCGGCGCACGTCTCGTCTGGACGGCCCGCGCCCAGGCTGGGCTCGGGGTGCTCGCGCTTCTCATCACGGCGGCGGCGCAGGGGGCCTGACGCCCGGATCCGCGCGGACGAGCGGCGCTTTGCCCGCAGCCGTGCGCGGGACCGACGGGACCTCGCGCCACGTCACGTCGCGGACAAGTGCTCCGGTGGCCTCGACGCCGGCGCGGATTTCACCCACCACCGCGGCGCCGTCGAAGCCCGGGCCCGGCGCCGACACGAGCAGTCGCAGCGCGTCGCCCTCCTGGACGACCTGCCACTCGCCTGCCGACACGCGGTCGAGGGCGTCGTGGAAGACCAGCGGATGGACCGCGACGAGGCCCCCGACCCGACCCGGCAGCCGGAGGATGTCTTCCTGGCGGCCTTGGATCGCGTCGAGGAGCGCGTAGGGACGTCCGCACGGGCATCGACGATCCGTGAGCCGGATGCTGTCGCTCATCTCGTAGCGGATCAGCGGCTGGGTGCGGCTGAACAGGACCGTGACGAGGATCTTGGTTCCGAACGTGCCGGCGGGGACCGGGCGGTTCGCCTCGTCGACGACCTCGGTGATCACGAGGTCCTCGTACAAATGGAGGCCGGCGTGCTGCTCGCACTCGGACGCGACGCCCGCCGGCTCGGTGGCGGCGTACACGTTGAACGGCTGCCGGCCCCAGGCCTCCACGACGAGGCGGCGCGTGTCGTCCGTGAGCACCTCGGACGCGGATATCGCGGCGGTCGGCGAGATCCGCAGCCGGCCCGCGAGCTGCTCCTCGGCGAGCAGGCGGTGCATCGAGGCGTAGCCGACGAGCGACGCTGGCTGGAAGGCGTTCAGCCGCGCGACGATCTCCGCGACCGGGTCGGTGGCGTTGATCCGCAGCGTCCGCACGAACGGGTTGCCCACGCTCGCCCCGACGCGCGCCGACTGGTGCCAGGACGTCGTCGTGCTCACGACCGCGAGCCGCATCCGGTGCGTCGGGGAAGCCGCGACGCCGGCCCACTCCTGGGCCCGGTTGTACGCGCCGACCACCGTCGCCCACTCGGCGGGGTCGGACAGGAAGACGCCCCGCACGCCGGTCGTGCCCGACGTCGACACGACGCGGTAGCGGGAGCGGAACCGGGCGTCGCCGGTCATGGAGTGCAAGTGGGTCTCCACCTCGGCCAGCCGGACCCCGCGGTCCGTGACGACGTCGTCGAAGTTGGCCGCGAGCTCGGCCTTGGTCACCGTGGGCAGCGCCTCGAGCGGTGCGTCCTCGAGCCCGGCGTGGATGCGCCGGTAGAACGGCGACCGCTCGACGGCGAACCGTCGGACTTCGCGCAGCGCTCGCCCGCGGTGGGCGTCCAGGTCCGCCCGATCCCAGCGGTCCCGCCGGCGCAGCTCGGCTCGCATCGCGAGGACGCGACCCATGAGCGCCATATCCATCACGGCCTCCCGTGGTCAAGCTGCTGACGATGGGGCGACTGCCCGCGAGCGACCGCCCCGCAGGGGACTGTGTCGCTCACCTCGGCTGCAGGGTCAACGCTGCGAGCGACGCACCTGATCGGCGCGCTCCTGCGAGTGAGCGCGACTTGCCGACCGCATCAGGAGCGCCGTTCCGGGCCTGTGGAGCCCCGGTCGTCCGGCAACCTCCGGCGGCAACCCGGGGCTCCTGGCACCGGTCAGACGGTGAGCAGGATCGCGAAGCCCATGACGAGGACGACGCCGGCCAGCATGAGCTTTGTGCCCCCGGCGTGCTCGAGGTGCCAGCGGTTGATCGTCCGGATGACGCCGGGACGGCTAGCCAGCACCAGGAGGAGGACCAGCGGCGTGATGTAGGCGACGTTGTAGAGGACCAGCCCGCCGATCCCTGCCGCGACGCTCCCGCCGGCCCCGAGGAGCGCCACCACGGAGAGGTAGACGGCGCCGCTGCACGGGACGGTGCAGAGGCCGATCAGCACGCCGCCGCCGATCAGCGCGGCGGGCGAGCTCGTCCTCGCCCACGAGCGCATCCGCCCGTGGAGCGCGTGCGGAGCGGCGAGCTGCAGCGGCGCGTCGGGGAGCAGGGCGTCGCGCAGCATCCAGATGCCCAGGCCGATGGCGATCAGGGCGGCGACGCGGCTCGGCAGGTGGCTCGACCCGAAGTTGGTCGCCGTGACGATGGCCGACAGCATGCCCAGCCCGAGCAGGAAGTAGGTGACCAGGACGCCCGCCACGAACAGCGAGCCGAGGCCGAGCACGCGTCTTGACGCGGCCGCGGCCGATGGCCCGCCGGAGGCGACGGACTCGCGCGCCGCCAGGCCGAGCGCGAAGGTGGCGAACAGGATCAGGACGCCGAAGGCGCACGGGTTGAAGCCGTCGAGGAACCCGGCACCGAGGATGACCGGAACGGTCAGGCCGGGCAGGCCGTCATGGGCGGCCATCGAGGTCGTCGGCTGGGCGAGGGCGACCGCCGCGGCGGCCGCCGCCAGCAGGGCGCCGACGCCGGCGACCGCCAGGCCCCGCCGCGGTTGGGCCGCGGCTCGCGTCACGCCGTCACCGTGAGCTTGCCCTGCATCGACGGGTTCGCCCGCCCACCGCAGCAGATCCCGCAGTACCAGGTGTACGTCCCGGGCGTTGTCGGGGCGCTGAACTCGAACACCTTGCTGCTCTGCGGCCCGACCTTCCAGTCGATGCCGAGCTCGTCGATCGCCATCTCGTGCCAGCCGCCGCCGTCGCTGTGGAATGAGGTGTCGGTCGACGTCAGCTCGATGCGGACGGCCGAGCCCGCCTTCACGGTCATGGCGGCCGGCTGGAACCCGCCCATGCTGGCCTGGACCCGGACGGCGCCCGTCGCGACGGGTCCGGTCGGCAGCAGGCGCGTCGCCACGAGGGCGAGTGCCGCGACAGCGATCGCCGCCGCGGCGACGCCGAACACGGCGGTGCGGAGCCCGCGGTGCTTCGCCGGCTGGCCTCGCCGGGCCTTCGCCAAGGCGCGGGGGCGGTCGGCGGTCGGGTGGGTGGTCTTGGTCATCTGCGGGCTTCCTCGGGCTGGGCGGTGGGAGGGGGCGCGGGCGGTCTGCAGGGGGGTCTCGACCGGCCCGATGGGCTCCGGCTGCGGCGGAGGACGGGCCCCAGCAACTGCCGGACATCCGGGTGGATGTTGTCGGCGAGGACTTGGCGGTCGACCTCCTGCTGCACGAGCCGGAGGAGCAGCGCGTCGAGCGAGCCCTGCGCCGCGAGCAGCTGCTGGACGACCGCACTGAGCGGCTGGCCAGTTCTCACCATCTCGGCCACGCCAGCGGCCTGGCCTGCTGCGCGATTGGCGTGGGCCGACGCCGATGCCGCCGCCTCGTAGCGCCTGGGCTGGCGTGATGTCCCGCGGAGCGCGGTCATCGGGTCGACTCGTGGGCGCGGCGCATCGCGATGGAGTCCTCGCCTGCCCAGGCCCGGAGCTGGACGACCACGTCGTCCGCCTCGACGACGCCGTACCGCTGTTCGCCGCGGACCAGCACGATGCCGGCGGTCTCGAGGTCGGTGGCAATGTCGGCGGCCGCGTCCTCCGCCTGGGCGATTCGGAGCGTCCTGGCCGGCACCATCGCGTCGCCGAGCCGCGCGGCAGGCCGAGACGCCGCGTCGCGCAGCTGCCGCGGGCCGATGGCGCCCACGAACAGGCCGGCGCCGTCGACGACGAGCGCCGCTGAGGTGCGCGCCTCGCCGGCGAGGTCGGCGATCTGCTCGCCGACGCGCCTGACGGCGGTGACCGGGTGCGCGAGCTGGGACGCCTCGTGGGTTGCGAAGAACCGCTCCGCGAGGTCGACGCGGCGGACCGCCTCGGCCTCCGCCCAGACGGTCAGTGTCGCCAGGAGGCCGAGCAGGGCGAGCATCGGGTCGCCGATGCGAAGGGAGGCGAGCCCCAGCAGGACCGTCAGCGAGACGGCGACGGCCTTGGCCGCCCGCGCCGCGTACGCGGCGTGGTGGCTGGATTTCGCGCACCGGAGGTCGGCGACGGCCTCGACGGCCTCCCATCCCGCAAGGCCGGGCAGCGGGACCAGCGTGGCGAGCAGGAGGCCGAGGTTCGCGAGGACCGCAAGCGACCCGATCGCGTGCTGGTAGCTCCCCGGCGTCGTGCCGGTCGTCGCCGCCGCGGCGACGGCTGCGAGCGCGCCGGACACGATCGCGCCGGAGGCAACGGCGGTCAGCCTTCGCGCGGGCGACGCCCCGGCCGCCAGCGAGCCCGGGCGCACAAATGGCGCGTCGGCTGCGGCGCGCCGACCCCCGAGGATCACGACGCGCGCGACTCGGGGAAGCAGGACGGCCATGCCGACGACGTACACGCCGGCCAGGTCGCCGAGGATGGCCTGCGCCGCCGATGCGCTCGCGTGCGTCGGAAGGTAGACCGTGCCGATCAGGACGAGGGCGATCGCGCCCGGAACGAGCAGCGAGCGAGCCTGCGCGACCGTCACGTCTGCCAAGCGCCCGGGCCCGCCGCCGCCGCCCCCCCACTCACCGCCGGGTCTCCCGGAGTGTCCCGGCGGCCCGCAGCGTCCGGCTGAGCCGCTCGGCCTTCCATGCCACCAGGCCGCCGGCGACGGCCAGCACGACGACGAACAGAAGGAACGCGACCTCCTCGAGCCCGGACCTCGAGCGGCCGACCACCGTCTCGGCTGCGGCTGGCGACGTGCTCCCCGAGCCCGCGGCGGCGCCGGTGACCTGGAGCGAGGCGGTCAGCGTCTCGTCGCCGATGGCGCGGAGCTCGTACGTGCCGGTCGGGAGGTGCCCCGGGACTTGGAGCTCCTTGCTGAACATGCCGGTGGCGTCGGTCTTGACGACGCCGAAGTCGATGACCATGCCGTCGCCGGCGAGGACGAGGTCCCGGTCGCTGTCGGGCTCGAGGCCGGTCCCGGCGAACACGACGGTGGCGCCCGCGTCGATGGAGGCGGGCTCGACCTGTACGGAGGCCTCGCCAGTGCCGCTGTGCGCGGTGACGATGCCGAGGGGGATGACAAGGGCGGCCAGTGCGGCCGCGAGGACGAGGGTGCGGCGCATCAGCGCTGTTCCTTTCTGCGAGCATTGCCGAGGAGGGGCCGCATGAACCCCGCGGACCCGGCGGCGATGCCTGCGAGCCCGGACGCGAGGAGGAGGACGGCGGCGAGCGGTGCGGTTCCGCGTCCGCCGCCGATGGCGATCTCGACGAGGCCCAGGCCCATGCCGAGGAGGAGGACCCGCAGGATGAGCGTGTTCATCCCATCGCCCCCTGCACATGCGCCACCGGCACGGTCACCAGGGCGTAGACGACCAGCAGGACCGCCGCAACGGCGGCGAGCGCACCGAGTGCGATCACGAGTCGCCGGCGGCGGGGTGAGCGGTACGGGCTGCGGTCAACGAACGGCAGGGCGGCGAGCGCCGTGAACAGAACGGCCGGGACCCAGATGAGGGCGGGGAGGCCGAACCAGTCCTCGAACGGGTAGAAGACCAGGAACATCCAGGGCGGCTTCGTGGTCTCGGTCCCCGGAATCGGACGGGCGCCGAGCGGGGCGGGGACGACGGCGGCCAGCGCGAGCGAGGCCGCGAGGAGGACGAGCCCGAACCCGGCCATCCGGACGAGGTGGGCGGCGAACGTCGACCCGGTCCGCTCCGGCGCGGGACCGCCGTCGACCGCCGCGTCGGCCTCGGAGGGCAGGGAGGAGATCCCGTGGCGCTTGACGAGCAGGAAGTGCGGGATCAGGAGCAGCGTCCCCATCGCGGGCAGGATCACGACGTGGGCGAGGTAGAGCCGCCCGATGATGGGCAGGGTCGCGGCGAAGTCCGCCGAGAACCACGTGCCAATAGCGCCGATGAGCTTGCCGGCCTCGACGTTGTGGCCGAGCGCCTCGTAGCCCTCCTGGTCCCACTTGAGCACCGTGCCGGTGAAGATGAGGCCGAGGGTCACCGCCAGGAGGCCGAGGCCGATGAGCCAGTTCGCCTCGCGCGGGCGCTTGTAGGCCGCGGTGGTGAAGACGCGCCCGAAGTGGAGGAGGACGGTCGCCATCACGATGTTCGCGGTCCAGAAGTGGACGCCGCGGACGATGTCCCCGAGCGGGGCTGCGTTCATGATGTACACGACGCTCTCGCGCGCGGTCGCGGGCGTCGGGTGGTAGTACTGCGCGAGCCACACCCCGCTCGCGGCGAGGACCAGGAACCCGAACAGCGAGATCCCGCCCAGGATGTAGCCGATGCCGTTCGCGTGGGCGGGAACGGGATAGGCGAGGCCGCTGATGCCCAGCCGCTCGTCGATTGCGGCCCAGCTCAGGCGGCGGCGCGGGTGCGCCGCGACTGCGGCATTGGCCATGGTTGCCGATCTCCTATCTGCTATGGCGGGCCCTCCGTGGCCCATCACGGAGTTCAGTCGCCGGGGCTGAATCCCTGATGAGCGCGGCCTGAGCGATTGGTGAGGAAGTGCCAGCCGCTGGCCAACGGGATGGGAGAGCCGCCGTCGGGACCGCTCCAGCCTGGCGGAAGATGAGGCGGGCGGGATCCGCACCGAGGTGGATCCCGCCCGCTCAGCGGCCCATCGCAGGAGCCGCGTGGACGGCGGCCCGGGGGGAGGCCAGGCACGTCCGGGTCAACGGGCGCGCCGCCCGCCGGTCCACGACTGGCTTGGTGCCCGCCGCCTTCTGAGAGGGGGAGAAGACGAGGGGAGTCTCGAACGGCGTTCTGAGCGCCGCCTGAGTTGGGGCTGAGACTTGCAGCGCCCCGCGCGGTCTCAGCCGAGGCGGGCCCGGCTCCGCGACGCGAGGTGGCGGCTGCCGAGCCATAGTGCGAGCGAGATCGAGACCCCCACGATGAAGACGGTCGTGGCCGCCTCGGTCCAGAACGAGATCGGGAAGAGCTGGGTCAGGCGCTCCACCCGCGGGTCGAACGAAAAGCTGCCCTCCGCAAAGAAGACCCGCTGGAACGCGAGCCACGCCGCGTCGAAGAACAAGGCGAACAGGATCCCGACGCCCGATCCGACGACCGCCGTCGCGAGCGCCGCGCGGCCGACCGCCCGCCACCACCGTGCGCTTGCGCGGTTCCGGATGCCCAAGCCGATCATGGCCGCGGCCGCGAGCGCCACGACCACCTCGAAGGCGCGCAGCACCCCGAAGACGTCGCGCATGTGCCCGCGCTCGGCGGCGTCGAGGACAGGCGTTCCGCCGACCGTGACCGCGAAGTCTGGCGGGCCGACGGTCGCGTCGCTGATGAGGACCCCGGTGATCCGCGCCACCTCGGCTTCCGGGAGGCCGGTGGTGCCCGTCACCCCCGCCCGCTGCTGGGCCGGGAGGACCCACCAAGGGTTGAACAGCAGGGCCAGGCTCGCCCCCGCGATCAGGACCGGCGTGGCGGCCATCGCGAGCCATGCCGCGCGCCGACCGTCCCGCGGCGCGCCCCCGGCGGGACGCTGCTTGCTCATGGCTGCCTCATGCCTGGCTAAGCCTGCGGGGCGACGTTGGGACCCAGGGGTGAGGCTCCGCCACACGCCCACAGGAGGTTCTCATGCAGCTGATCGAGCTTGCTGTCGTCGACTCGGAGGGCCAGCCGGCTGCGACCTGCGCCACCTGCGGCTTGCCCGTGTCCGCCGGGTCGGGAGTGACCGCGCTGTTCCACGGCCGAACCCTGCGCTTCCGCTGCGCGGGATGCCTCTCGCGCTTCGTGCTCGACGCCGACCACGCGCCCGAGCCGGAGCCGAGCTCGACGCCGTTCACCGAGTGGTGCGTCTGATCCATCCCCGCCAGGATCCCGGTCAGGTGGCACCGGGCCCCTGCGCCGCGCGGCGCCACGAGAACCGCCGAGTCTCGGCGCGCACCCTGAGCAACCCCTGGCGGGCCGCGACGTACAGGGCGACGGAGCCGACGAAAACCAGGCCCGTACCCTGGGCGACCCGACCGAGCACGAGGGCAGCCGTCAGGAGGGACAGCACCACACCGACGGCCGACTCGATCAGCTGGGCGGGGACGCGTCGGGCGCCGACCCGCCGGTCGGAGGACCAGATGCCCCGCCCCGTCGTGATGCGGCCGGCGCAGCACCCCGTCAGGAAGCAGCCGACACGCCCGACGGCGACCGCGAGGAAGATCGTCGGCGCGGCCGCGTCGAGGTACCCGCCGATCGGGACGCCCAGGATCAGGGCTGAGGCGACGGCCACGATCGGGGCGGACACGAGGAATCCGTCGACCGACCAGCCCTCGCGCAGGGTCGCGCGGCTCGGCCCCTTCAGCACCATGTACCAGGTCTTCGCCCCAACCCCGCCGAGGACCATCGCCAGCACGGATGCCGCGATGGCCGGCCCGACCGGGACGCCGTGGTGCGTGAGGAACAGCGGCTGGGCGGCAATCGCCCCCAGGAGCGCGACGGTCGCTGCAGCCAGGAAGCTGCCGGTCAGGACGCCGGGCGCCGCCGACAGCGGGGCCGTCAGGGCCCATCGAGTCCTCGTGGGTCCCTTCACGCCGACCATCGCCCAGCGCCGCCAGGACCACCCCACAAGCGGGAGCGCGGTCGGGTTGGCGGCGCGGGCGCGCTCAGGACCCACGACCTCGGCCGTGACCTCCCAGTCGCCGGCCGCGATGCCGTAGACCCACGACGTCGTCGACATCGGGGCGCTGCCAGGCACCGCCCCGACGATCGTTTCCGTTGCGGAGAACCTGTCGTCGGGAGCTGGTGTGCCGGCGACCCCGAGGCGGCGGCCCGTGATCCGGATCGTCGCGCTGTACGGGGGCGCGCCAGTCGGACCCGGGTCGAACCTGTGGGAGACAACGAGCGCCTGCGGCTCGTCGCCCGAGGCGGGACGCACGGCAGCGGCGGGTGTGTCGGACGACACCGGAGCACCATGAGACGCCGGGCACGTTTCGGGGCGCGTCACGCCGGAGCCCCCGGGCGCGACCGTCGCAACGGGCCGGGCCAGCGTCGGGCGTGTCCGCTGGGCGGCGCGGCGCTTCGAGCTCACCTTGGGTCACCACGCAGCGGCGCGGCGGTGTCGCTACGCATGGTGGGCCGCGTCCTGGTCGGCGTGGTCGTGCGTGAGCGGCTCAGGCGTCGTCCAGCGCCCGGGTTCCTCTCGGAAGATCGCCGCGCAGGCCGGGTCGCAGAACCAGTACGTCGTGCCGCGGTGGTCCTCTGACAATGGGCCGCCTGGGGCGAGCCGCATCCCGCAGACGGGGTCGGTGGCGAGGGGGTCGTAGCTGTGGACATGGGCGTGCATCGGGACGCTCCCTCCAGGGTTCATGACTCGACGGGTCGTCCGGCGTGGCAGCCGGCTCGGTGGATCACCCGCCGTGTCCGAGGCCGAACACCGGGATCCTCAACCGAAGCGAACCGTCCATGGAGCGGATGCTCGCTCGGCAGGCTGAGAGCCGGGTGAGCCTCTGGTGAGACTTTCGGCCCTTCGGCGAGCTGGTGTCGCCGGGGACCGCGTCAGCTCGTTCGTGTTGGCATGACGATCTCTGCGCGGGTGCCGCCGGCCTCGCGAGGAGTCAGCGAGATGGTCGCGCCGTGGGCGTCGGCGATCCAGCGGGCGATTGCGAGGCCGAGGCCGGTACCCGACGGGCGGATCAGGCGAGCCCGGCTCCCGCGGTACAGGCGCTCGAACAGATGGTCGGCATCATCCTCGTCGACGCCGATCCCGGTGTCGTCGACCGTGACCACCGCTGTCGCGCCGCGAGCCGCGAGGCGCGCCGTCACGCTGCCGCCCGCCGGGGTGTACCGGGCCGCGTTGTCCAGCACGATCCCGAACAGCTCGCGCAGGCGGTCGGCGTCGCCCTCGACCACCACGGGCTCCACAGCGGCCACAGACATCCGCACGTGGGGCGCCGCCTGCCGATGCCGCCGGACGCAGTCCACGAGCAGCGCGTCGAGCTCGACTGGCTGGAAGCTGAGGCGGACGCCGGACTCCGCCCTGGCCAGCGAGAGGAGGTCGGAGATGAGGCGGCCCATGCGCTCGGCCTCGCCGCGGGCGTCGTCTAGGATTGCCGACCGCTCGGTCTCGTCGAGGCCGGGCCGCGTCGCGAGGTCGAGGTTGGCGCGGATGACCGTGAGCGGGGTGCGGAGCTGGTGCGACGCGTCGCCGAGGAACCGCTGGAGGGCCTGGTGGCTCGACTCGAGGGCGGCCAGCATCTCGTTGAACGCCGCCGCGAGCTCGCCCACCTCGTCGGGCGTCTCCGGGCGCTCCACGCGGGCTCCGAAGTCGCCCGACAGCGCGATGGCCCGCGCCGTGTCCGTCACGTCCGCAACAGGCGTGAGGGCCCGGCGGGCGAGGAAGAGGCCCCCGACCAGGGCGAGCAGCGTCACGGCGAGGCCCCCGAGGAGCAGCGCGACGCGGACCGTGTCGAGGAGCGAGCGAAGGGGTCGCGTGCTGTCGGCCCAGACGACGTACCCCAGGGCAGTCCCGTCGGGCGCGCGGACGGTCTGGACTGTGATCCGCAGGACGTCCCCCGGGACGGGATGCTCGTGGATGGAGTGGCCGTTGTGGTCGGCTGCGGCAAGGTCGCCCGGGGTGACAGGTGGGGCTGGCTCGGCGGCGGGCGCGGAGTCCGCGACCTCCCGGCCCTGTGGGTCGAGCACGAGGATCCGGCCTCCCGTCGAAGCGAGCTGGGAGATGAGCCTCGGCGTCGGCGCCAGGCCTCCGGCAGCGTTGAGGTCCTGCGCGATCGCCCCCGAGGCGTGCTCCGCGTTCGCGACGAGCGAGGCGTCGAACGAGGCCTCCAGCTCGCGGCTCAGGACCACGTACATGCCGCCCCCGAACACGACCAATGCGGCCGCCAGCAGGCCCGTGTAGAGCAACGCGAGCCTGAGCCGGATGGTGAGCGGCCCGAGTCGGGTCACCCGTCCTTGAGCACGTAGCCGGCGCCGCGGACCGTGTGCAGGAGCCGAGGCTCGCCGGCGGCCTCGAGCTTCCCGCGGAGGTAGCGCACGTAGACCTCGAGCACGTTCGACTCGCCCTCGAAGTCGTAGGACCACACGTGGTCCATGATCACGTCGCGCGTGAGCACCTTGCGCGGGTGGCGCATGAAGAGCAGGAGCAGGTTGTACTCGGTCGTGGTCAGATCGATCCGTCGATCGCCGCGTCTGGCCTCCCGGGCGTCGACGTCGAACTCGAGGTCCGCGAACCGGAGGACCTCGCCGGCCAGCGCCGTCCGCCGCCGGAGCAGCGCGTGGACGCGGGCCAGGAGCTCCTCGAAGTTGAACGGCTTGACGAGGTAGTCGTCCGCGCCGGTCTCCAGTCCCTCGACGCGGTCCTTGACCTCGTCGCGAGCGGTCAGCATGAGGATGGCGACCTCGTCGCCCCCGGCGCGGAGTCGTCGCGTGACCTCGAGCCCGTCGATGCCCGGCATCATCACGTCGAGGATGACGAACTGGGGGAGGTGCTCCCGGGCCTTCTCGAGGCCCTCCTCGCCGGAGGCGGCCTCGACCACCCGGAACCCCTCGTACGCGAGGCCGCGGCGCACGACGGTCCTGATCTTCGAGTCGTCGTCGACGACGAGGACGCGTATGGGTTCGGCCATGGCGACGGGCGCCTCCAGATCTCGTGCGCCGCGGGACTCGGCGGCTTCGCCCGCCGGATGTGCTCGAATCCTACGGCGTCCCCGGCGGCACCGGAATCGTGCGCGGCGAACCTGAGAGCGAACTGAGTGTCCGCTGATACGTGGACGGGCCAAGACGGGATCGGACGACGTTCGCGGGGGACCCCGATGTTGCCGGGGCTGCAACCCCGCCCACCAGGCCCGTTGATCGCCGAGTGGGTGCTCCCGCGCCCGGCCCATCGCTGGGCGGCCGTCCTGCACGCTGGACTGCGCTCGGCCACTGGCGGTGCCGTGCTGTGGGCTTGGTATTGGGCCGGAGCCAGGTGTCGACGGGAGCAGCCGGCCGGCCTCGGCGCTCCTCTGGGCGCCCCGCCGTGGCATGGAGGGCCAGGCCCCCACGCGCCACTCGGGTCGCTGGCTCAGTGACAGCCCCCGCGGTGCTGAGTCGCCTGGTCGGCCTCGCCAGCGACCCCGGCGGCCGAGCTGTCGGACGCCTCGCCGTTACGCCCGTGGGCTCCTTGTCGGCCGTGGCCGCCGTGCGCCCCGTGGCCCAACAGGTGCATGCCGAACATGCTCCCGAACAGGCCGATCGAAAGCAGTGACGACGGCGTCAGGACGCCGAGGTACAGGAGAACGCCTGCGCCCGCGGCCACGACGAGCGCGGGGACCAGCCAGCGCGGCCGGCTCCCGGTGCGCCGGGCCGTGTGATCGGCTCGGGTGATCATGCGACTACCTCCAGATGCGCCGACAGCGCGAGAGCAGGACGGGAGCGACGGCGAGCGAGCATTGCCAGCCCGACGGCGGCGATGCCGACCGCGGCTCCGATCAACTGTGCCGTCTTGAGGCCGAGCAGGACACTCGGCTCGTCTCGCAGGAAGAAGAGCGCGAAGCGGATGGAGGCCAGGCCACCCAGATAGGTGGCGGCCAGGGCGCCCGGCACCATGAACGCGCGGCGCCGGAGCACCCACAGGGCGAGGAAGAGGCCGAGCAGCGCGATCGCCTCGTAGGCCTGGGTCGGGTGGAGTGGCGTGTTCAGCGGCGCCATGGCGGCGGGGTTGCGGTAGACCACCGCCCAGGGGACGGTCGTCGGGATGCCGGCGGAGTCGCCGCCGACCAGGCACCCGACATGGCCGATCGCCTGGCCGATGGCCGCCGCCGGCGCCGCCACGTCGAGCGCGGTCATCCAGCCCACGCCGCGGCGACGGGCCAGGGCGACGATCGCCAGCAGGCCGGCGACCAGGCCCCCGTAGAAGGAGAGGCCGCCGGTCCACACCATGAGCAGGTGGGCGGGGTGGGCGGCAAGGTCCGGGAGCCCGTTCTGGACGACGTAGAGCAGTCGGCCGCCGGCCAGCGACGCGACCGCGACCCAGAGGACGGCATCTGCGACCAGGCCCGCCGGGAGCCTCCGGCGTCGGGCCTCATGGTCAGCGACCGAGTACGCGACGAGGATCGCGAGGACGAGCGTCAGCCCGTACCAGCGGACGTCCAGGCCGGCAACCCTGAAGGCCACCGGGTCGATGTCGATGACGAACGGCATTGGCGAGCCTCAGTGACGATTGTCGGCGTGGCGCAGCAGATCTCGGCTTCGCAAAACGAGCACCGCTGCGACGAGGCTCGCAGCGGTCACGGCGAGCCAGGTCGCCAGCACGGGTGCGTCTTCGACGACCGACGCCCCGAGCAGGACGACGAGCACCGAGACCAGCGTTGCCCAAGGCCAGGCAGGCCGGCCGCCTCCACCCCGCGCGTCGCCGCCCGCCCCGGCGCGCCGGACGATCCGCCCGCGATAGCGGCCCATGCCGCAAGTGAACCGGACCTCGCCGGGGCCCGCCGCTGGAAGATCGACGATGGTCGTGGCGCCCGGCGCCAGGTGGCGGACGAGCCGCGGCTCCGAGAACACGACGCGGTCTGAGCACTCGTGCGCGTCCACCCGGTGGAACACGAGTCGGATCGGCACGTCGGCCGCGACCTCGACCACACTGGGGTGGTACCCGTTGGCGACCACGATCTCCACGCGCTGCGCGTCCCCACCGGGTTCCTCCCGGCGGCCTAGACTCACCGCCATGCGACGGCTCCGAACCCGGCCAGGAGGGTCACCGCCAACAGGATGACCACCAGCCAGGTCGCCGGGTGCGCCATCACGCCCACCACAGCCCCCGCGCACGTCGCGGTCATCGCGCCGCCCGCCACAACGACGTCGAGCACGACGAGTGCGAGGATGGCGATCAGCACGTAGCCGAGAATGTCCACGTCTTCACGATCGGGGGCCCAGATGAACGCCGGATGAGGCGTCGGTAATGTCCGGCTGAGAAGGTTGGGCCCGCCGGGAGGCGTTCGTACGGCGTCGGTCCACTCGGGTGCGAGCGACGGGGATGTCGTCGGCGACCTCGCGAACTCGGCTGGACGAAAGGCCATCCTGTGGGCCGTCGCGGCCGTTCTGCTGGCACTGGGTCCGTGGAGCACGGTGAGGATGCCTGTCGGCGGTGGCTGATCCGGCCGAGATCGAATCGCTCCGAGGCTCCGGGCTGGACCCAGCCTGACGTCCCCCGGCGTCGCCCGGCCAAATCTGTCGTCGGGGTTTGCTCCAGGCCGCTCGGCGGGGTTGACGCCCGAGGCCTACTCGCTGGGCCCTGCGGTGGCATTGCCCGAGCGCGTCCAGCCGGCGCAGGAGTGGGCTTTGGCGCGCCCGACAGGAGTTGAGCGCGGGGATGCCACAAATATCCCGGTACCGATCGAGGGAGCGGACGGCTGCTTGATGGCCGCGGGCGCGGGCGCCTGATTGGGACGCAGGTTCCCCCAGGGCCGTCTGTCAGATCGCCAGCGCCTCAATGACGTCGGCTCATTGTCATTCGGCCCAACGCGGCCACCAGGACGTTGAGATAGGAGGTGCAAGCGGGATTGCCCCTCCCATACCGACCTCAGCGTCGAGGCGATCCGGCTTGCGCGGGCCGTCCGCCGGAAACCGTCAATCATCTCGTTGCTTTGACGGGTTACGCGGCAATCGATAGGCTATGCCGTCAA
>JAJXUG010000112.1 GCA_021783095.1 Chloroflexota bacterium
CCATCGCTCAGCTCGCGGACGAAGAGCTCGGCCCGGCGGGCCATCGCCACCTCCAATGCTCGGGAGGCCCGCGGCCGGGCCTCGGGGAGTGCGATTACCTCCCGAGCATTATGAATCGGGGCACTAGCCCTCGATCACCGGCGCCACGGGGTAGGGCGCGAGGGGCTGGCCCCCGTCCTGTGCCACCCGGTACACGTCCTCGAAGCGGGCGCCGCCGAAGCCGGGGATGGCCAGCACCGGGTGCCCGATCGTCATCGTCATGCCCTCCCGGAGCCGCACATTCCGGTGGGGCGGGATGATCGTGGAGGCCGGGACCTCCTCGAACCGGAGGCCGATGCCGTGCCCGATCCCGTAGACGTGGTGCTGCTCGAGCCCGTGGCGCGCGCAGACCTGGTGGGCGACGGCGTCGAGCTCGGCCACCGTGGCGCCGGGCCGGAGCGCCGGGCGCACCGCCTCGACGATCTCGGCATAGGTCGTCAGCAGCTCCGTGTGGCGGGGGGCGGGCTCGCCCAAAACGAACGTCCGGGCGAGGTTGGCGCAGTAGCCCTCCACCTGTGGCGTCAGGTCGACGATCGCGAGGTCGCCCGGCGCGAGCGGTTGGGGGCTCACGCGGCCGTGGAGCATGCACGTCTCGATCCCGAACGTCACGTACACCGGCGTGCTGGTGCGCTCGGCCCCTGCGCGCAGCATCGCGTACAGCGCTTCGGTGGCGACCTCGTGGGCGGCGACCCCCGGCCGCAGCAGCGCCCGCGCGCGGTCCATGCCCACCCCGGCGATCCGCTGCGCCTCGCCCAGGAGCGCCAGCTCGTCTGCGTCCTTGACCATGCGCAGCGAGTCCATGACCGGGTCGGACGAGACCAGCTCGACCTCGGGGTTGACGCGGCGGAACAGGTCGACCAGGAAGGCCGGGGTGTCGAACCACTGCTGCATGCCCACCTTCGGCCGCCCGGCAGACGTGGGCGCGCCCGGCTGGGCGACGAGGTCCCGCAGGCGGTCGACGATGTCGTGGATCTGCCCGCCGACCGAGCCGAAGACCCGGACCCGCCCGTCGGGCAGCGCCGCCAGCAGCTCGGGCTCCTCGCCGGTGAAGGCGACGATCTCCGGAGGCCCGTCGAAGGGGATGATCGCGCGCGGCTGCGTCCGGTCCTCGCCGAACAGGTAGCGGAAGTCATCGTGGTTCATCACCACGATCGCGACGAGGCCCACCTCGCGCATCCGCGCCTGGACCCGCGCGATCCGATCGTGGCGAACGTTCACCGCTGCCTCCTCCTGCGCGGGTGCGGGCCCCGGCCCCCTGACGCCGCCATTGTCCCCCAGCCCAGCTGATCGATGCGGGTTCCTGCCGGGATCGGAGCCGATCGACGACCTGCTCGCGGCCGGCGCCGAGTTCGTGTCCAAGCCGGTCTCGGCGTCCCGGCTGCTCGACCACCCGCATCAGGTCCTCGGCGGCTGACGATCGGATCCGGGGCGCAGCAGCACGATGTCGGCGGCCGCGTCCGCATCGATTGCCAGGAGCCCGGCCGAGCCGGCGGAGAGCGAGACCCCGTCCGGGATGCGCTCGACGGGCGAGGCGCGCTCGACGCCCGGCAGGCCCGCATACGCGTCCGGCAGCGCCCACGCGGGCAGGCCGCCGACGGCCTGCCCGGGCTCCACGCGGACGTCGGCCCCGGCCTGGTACGCCGCCTGGTCGCGCTGCGAGATCGACCACGTCGCGGCGTAGGAGACGGCGAACACGCCCATGGAGACCGCGATCATCAGCAGCAGCGCCGAGCGGGTGTAGCGCAGGGGCCGCCGGGCCAGCTGACGGGACCCGAGCGACGCGACGACGCCGCGCCCTCGCGAGACCACCGCCTCGGTCCCCTGGGCCAGCAGGGGCAGGAGGCGCAGCGCGAGGATCGCCCCGGCGAGGAGGCTGATTGCGGGGGCAGCGACCAGCAGCGGGTCGATGCCCAGGGTGCCCTGCACCGTGCGGGTCAGCGGCGCGCCGTAGAGGTGCAGCTGCCACAGCGCGATCGCCGCGACCGCCAGCAGCGCCACGTCGAGCCCCATCCGCTGCCCGAAGGTGCGCGTCTCCTGTCGGGAGAGCCCGCGGTGCTCGGCGGCGAAGGTGCGCGCGGCCAGCATGGCGGGCAGCGAGAGCAGCCCCACGCACACGATCCCGACGGCGGCGGCCGCGAGGTACGCGTCCCCGGTGACCCGCGGCGCGATGTCGAGGCCGACGTCGGCCAGCGGCCCGGCGACGTTCAGGACGGTCAAGACCGCGACCGCCAGCCACGGACCGAGGAGGACGGCCGGGATGGCGAGCAGGAGCCCCTCCGCGAGCGCGAGCAGGGCCACCCGCGATGGGCCGGCGCCGCGCGAGAGGAGCAGCGCTGTGTCGATCCGCCGGTGCTCCACCAGGAGGGACGCGACGAGCACAACCGCATACGTGGCCAGGATGGCCAGCTGCCCCATCAGGAGCAGCAGGTTGGTGCGGCTCACCAGGAGCGAGCGCACGGAATCGCCCAGGATCGAGGGGAGCCCGGTCGTCGTCGTCGGCGCCTCGCCGAGGTCGGCCAACAGGTGGCCGGGCAGCGCGTCCAGTGCGCCGAGCAGCGAAGAGGACTCGTCCACCGTCAGCCGCGTGAGATCGGGGAACACGCGCCAGGTCGCGTGGAGCGAGACGATCGGCGTGCGCTGCAGGAGGTCGGTCGGCGTCGTCAGGAACGGGCCGAAGGTCCGGAACCCAGCGCCCGGCACCATCCCGGTGGTGAGCTGGGGGTCGCTGTGCCAGAAGGGGTCGGCAACCGAGTTGACGGCGAAGATGCCGACCAGGCGCACCGGGATCACGGTCGTGTCGCCCACCTGGGGGGTGAGGTCAAGCTCGTCGCCCACCGCCAGGCGCAGCTCCTTCGCGACGGCGTCCATGACCACGACCTGGATCGGCCCCGGGGCTGCACCGCCGTCGGTCGGCCAGGCGCCACCGCGCAGCGTGGCGTGGTCGGGGAGCGCGTCCAGGAAGCCGAGGATGCCCAGGTCGCCGTTCTGGACCGAGGGTTGGCCGCTCAGCGCAAGCGTGCTGGCACCCCGCGCGTCGCGCAGGACGTCGCCGTTCACGGTCGCCGTGGCACTCCGCAGATCGGCCACGACTCGCCGGTCGATGGCGGCGATGTGCGCCGGGGAGCCGTAGAGGTCGACCCCGATGGTGGTCGCCGTGACGGGAGCGGCGGCGAGGGTCCGCTGGAGGCCCGCCGTCGACGATGCCGACCAGTAGATCGGTCCCGCGGCGACCAGGGCCGCGGCAACGAGCGTGATCAGCCAGGCCGCCGCGACGATCGGCCAGTCGGCACGGGATCGCCGCAGGCTGACCCGCCAGGCTGCGGTCAGCGAGCGCACGGCCTTCCCAACCGGGCGCTGGTCTCGCGGCCCGACTGGCGAGCATGCCGGTCAACGGTCTCGGCGGGGTCAAGCCGCGCGGAGTGGTGCATGTGCCGGTCCCCTGGTGCCATCCCCCGCGCAGTCTCCGCGCGTCAGCCGTGGTCTGCCGCCCAGGTCCCGCTCGCGCGTCCGCAATTGTACGTGCTGCCCCTCGCCTGGCCGGCCCCGGTGAAGGCCATCCCCGAGGCCAGTGTCCCTGTCCGCCCATCCCCCGTCGGTTGAGTCGCGTCAGGTTCAGGAGCGCCTCCCGCGCGCACGGGCCACGACCCGGACCCCCGGCCCGGGCCGGCGCCCGCGCACGCCGCCGCCCGCGGCGAGTCCAGCACGACTCAAGCGGGCGGCGGGCGGCGCGCG
>JAJXUG010000067.1 GCA_021783095.1 Chloroflexota bacterium
GCTGCTCGACCCGATCTTCGCCGCGGCGGCGATGGCCGCCAGCTCGGTGACGGTGGTGTCCAACGCCCTCCGGCTGCGCCGCTTCCGGGTGCGCTCGGTCGCCAGCTCCCCGGCGCCCGTCGCCGCGGCGGCCCGCGCCGCGTCCTGACCTCGAGACCCAACACCCGGAGACCCACGCCCCATGCGCCTGCTTCGCGTCGCCCCCCTCGCCGCCATCGCGGTGCTTGCCGCCGCCTGCTCGTCGGGCGGCGGAGCCCCCAACTGGACGTTCGCGCCCGCCGCGCCGGCTCAGGCGGCGGCGGCGTCCGCTCCGCCCGCGACGCCGTCGGGCGCGATGGCGGATGCCGCGTCCGCGCCGACCACAGCGGGCGGGACGGGGACGGGCGACACGGCCGCGGCCTCGGCATCGCCGTCCGCAGCGGGCTTGCCCGCTGTGTCACCGACCCGCATCGCCGTCACCCTCACGGACGAACTCACCGTCGAGCTCGCATCCTCGACCGTCCGGCATGGTGTGCCCGTCACGTTCGTGATCACGAACACGGGGTCGGTGCTCCACGAGCTCACGCTGGGCAACGCGGCCGAGCAGGACGCCCACGACGCCGAGATGCTGGCGGCGGGCGGAATGTCCATGCCCAGGGACGAGCCGAACGCCGTGAGCGTCGAGCCCGGCCAGACCAAGG
This sequence comes from Chloroflexota bacterium, assembly GCA_021783095.1. Lineage (GTDB taxonomy): Bacteria > Chloroflexota > Limnocylindria > Limnocylindrales > CSP1-4 > CAIXZV01. Next base: position 681 of record JAJXUG010000067.1, read on the forward strand.
AGCTGACCTTCTACTTCGAGACCCCCGGCACCACCCTCGCCGGCTGCCACGTCGTCGGCCACTACCAGGCCGGGATGAAGGCGGAGATCACCGTAGACTGAGCGGCCGGCCGGCCGGCCGACCCTCGCGAGCGTCGAAGGAGCCCCATGCAGGAAGCACGCCCCAGCACCCTCATCGACCCCGTCTGCGGCATGGCCGCGGACGTCGCCAAGGCCGAGGCAGCCGGGCTGCTCCTCGAGCACGAGGGCCGGACCTGGGCCTTCTGCGGGCGCGGCTGCCGGCGCTCGTTCACCGAGGACCCGGCGGAGTACATCGCCAGGGCCGAGGCCGCCACGTCGCAGTCCTCGATCGCCCCGGCGCACGCCGTCGTCATCGACGACGGCATGCGCCGATGGTACGAGAGCTGCTCGTGCTGCCTGTCCGAGGCGTACCCCGACATCAAGGCCGCCCTCGACGCCGAGAAGGCCGCCGCCTCGCAGGCCGTCCCCGAGGGCATCTGTGAGGTCGCCGAGGCCTCGCCCGCCAACTGACGAACCCGCCGCAGCCGAGGAGCACACGCCATGGCCGAGCACCGCCCCGTCGCCCAGAACGAGGATCCCGTCTGCGGCATGACCGTGGATCCCGCTGAGGCACGCAAGAAGGGCCTCGCGCGCGAGCACGAAGGCCGCGAGTACGTCTTCTGCGGCAAGGGCTGCTACCTCGAGTTCGGCGACGACCCCGAGGCGTTCCTCGCCGTGGGCTACGTGGCCCAGATGTAGCCGGCCCCCCCGACGGCGGCGGAGGGGGTTCCGTCGTGGCCTCGCTACACCACGAAGCGGGGACCTGCCGGCTCCTCCGACTCGCCGAGCAGGCCCCGATCCTGGAGCCACACGTCGTCGTAGAACTTGGTGAGGTAGTTCCTTCCGGTGTCCGGGAGGATGACGACCACGACCGCTTCGCGGCGACCCCGCTCGGTGAGCTCGCGGACGAGGAGCTGTGCGGCGGCGACGGCCGTCCCGGCCGACCCGCCGGCCAGGATCCCCTCCTCGCGTGTGAGCCTCCGGGCGGCGTGGAACGCGTCGCGATCCGGCACGCGGACCCAGCGGTCGACGACCGATGGGTCGAAGGTCCCGGGGAGGAAGTCCTCGCCGACACCCTCCGTCAAGTAGCTCCGCGCCGCGTCCCCCGAGAGCACGGAACCCTCAGGATCGGCGCCGACCACCTCGACAGCCGGGTTGCGGCCCTTCAGGAAGCGTCCGGTTCCGGTGATGGTCCCGCCTGTCCCCGCCGCCGCGACCAGGTGGGTGATCCGTCCCGCGGTCTGCTCCCAGATCTCAGGACCCGTCGTCCGCTCGTGGGCCTCAGGGTTCTCGCGGTTCCAGTACTGGCCCGGGCTGAAGGCACCGGGCGTCTCCTCCACGAGTCGCCGGGCGACGCTGTAGTAGCTGTCTGGCGACTCCGGGGGCACGTCGGTGGGGCAGACCACGACCTCGGCGCCGTAGGCGCGCAGGAGAGACCGCTTCTCGTCAGACTGCTTGTCGGCCATCACGAAGATGCTCCGGTACCCCTTGAGGGCCGCCGCGATCGCCAGGCCGTGGCCGGTGTTGCCCGATGTCGGCTCCACGATGACCCCGCCCGGCTGCAGGAGCCCGGCCCGCTCGGCCGCCTCGATCATCGGCAGCCCGATCCGGTCCTTCACGGACCCTCCCGGGTTGAGCATCTCGAGCTTGGCGAGGAGCAGCGGCTGCGCTTCGGTCGCGCCGAGACCTCGCGTGACCCGGGACAGGCGGACGAGCGGCGTGCGGCCAATGAGGTCGAGCACTGAATCTGCGTAGCGCATGCCGGTCGAGGGGGCGGGTTCGGCGATGACGGTCATCGAAGAGCTCCATTCGAGGTCGGCGACCTGTGGAGGCGGACGACCGAGTGGGGGATCAGCAGCCGGCGCGCATCGGGGCGCCCCAGTGCGCGCAGGCGGGTCGGCGCGCCGTCTACGAGGGCAAGGGCCTCGGGGAAGAGTCGAGCCAGCTGCGGCAGGGCTTCTCGGACGCGGCTGGCCGGGCCGACAGCGCGCCAGCCTCGGTGCGGGAAGCTCAGCTCGAACCCGAACTCAGCTGCCACATGCGCTACCGGCGTCCCCCATCCGAAGGAGCGGTCGATCCCGTGGACGTCGAACAGGTGGATCCAGATGTCGGTCGTCGTCTGCTGCGCGCCGAGGCGACGGATGATGGCGGCCGCGAAGCCCTCGTGTGGCGTGGACTTCGCAGGTGCCTCGAACCACGCCTCGGTCGGCAGCATGGGCGGGTTGAGGACCACGGACGGTGAATCGGGCAGCCGGACGACGAGGGCGTCACCGCGGATGACGCGGAAGCGGTCGCCGAGGCCCATGGCCGTCGCGCGGCGGACGGACTCGCCAGCCGCCCTCGATGACACCTCGACTCCCACGACGCGTAGGTCGGCCCGGAGGTGGAGCAGCCTCATGGCGACGGCACCCTGCCCCGACCCGATCTCGAGGGCAGTGCCTGGTGGCACCACCGCGGCCACGTTGCGCGCGAGTTGTCGGGCGTCGTGCTGGTGCGTCAAGCAGCACGCCGCGGGAGAGGCTTGAAGCTGAGGACTGGGAGGGGCGAACGATGCAAGCGTCATGGGATCTCCATTCCTGAGGGGGGGTGGAGGGCGCGGGCCGCGGGGCGCGCGACAGCGCAGGGGGCGCGGCGCGCACTGCTCAGGAAGGGAGGCCTCCCGTCGGGGCCTCAGGCCAGCCGACTTCGGGCCGGCCACGACGACCAGGTCGTCAGGAGTCCGAGGTCGTGGCCTCTGCGCAGCGCAGCCGCCGCGCACACCTACACCGGAACTCGAGCGAAGTCGCCATGCCGCCAGTGTACAGCGAGCTGCCCAGCTCGCCTCGTCAAGATCCGATCAAGGAGGTCGCGGAGTGGCGGTCGGGTGACGCGCGACCCTCGGAGCCGATCAGGTCAGCGCTGAGCACGCGCCCTCGCCTTCAGGCGAGCGGCAGGCGGACGGTGAAGGTGGCACCGAGCTCGCGGCCCGCCCGTGACGGACACCGTGCCGCCCATCGCCTCGACGAGCGACCGCGTGATCGCGAGCCCGAGACCGCTGCCGCCGGCCTCGCGCGAGCGCGACCGGTCTGCGCGGCAGAAGCGGTCGAATACCCGGGCGGCCTCGGCGGGGTCGATGCCGGTCCGTCGTCGCGCACCGTCATGACCGCCTCGCGGCCCTCGGCGGCCAGTCCCAGAACGATCGAGCCGCCCTCGCTGCCGTACCGCAACGAGTTGCCGACGAGGTTGTCCAGCACCTGCACGGGACGCATTGGGTCTGCTATCAGTCGGACGGGAACCCAGTCCGTCCGGATGGTGATCGACCGGGCGGCGGCAGCGGCCTGGTGCCGCGCCAAGGCCGTCTCCACGGCCCCGGCCGCCGTCGCGCTCGAGGGATCCGCGCACGACCGCGCGGATCGGCGGCTCGTCGTCGACGACGAGGACGCGGGGCGGGCGGTCGTGCGGGGCCATGCGGACGATCGTAGCGTCAGCCGGCCACCGTGATCGCTCCGCGCATGCCCGCCTCGTAGTGGCCGGCGGCGTGGCAGGCGTAGGCGTACGGCCCGGACCCGTCGAACGTGTACGTCACCGAGGCGGTCTGCATCATCCCGATCCCGGCAGCCTCGGGCGTGCCCGCCTGGTCCGCGGCCACGGCGTCGGCCGGTCCGACCATGAACTCGTGGGTGAGGCCGCCCATCGAGGCCACCTCGAAGGTGACGGTCTCGCCCTTGGCGACCGTGATCGTTGACGGGGTGAAGGCGTAGCCGGGGCCGGCGACCACGCGCACCACGCGCGGACTGGCCTGCGTCCCCGCGACGAAGCCGGTCGCACCGGGCCCCGGGGCGGACGCGCCCGCGTACCCGCCCATCATGCCGCCGGCGACGCCCGAGGCGCCGCCCATCATGCCGAACGCGCCGACGCCGGCGTTGCCCCCGACCAGGGACCCCGCGCCGACCATCACCGCGCCCGCGACGGCGAGCACGGCTCCTGCGATGCCCAGGCGCGCGCTCATCGCCCCGCCTCCAGGGTCTGCTTCGTGGCCGCGAACTCGTCGGCCGTGATCTCGCCACGGGCGAGGCGGACGCGGAGGATGTCGAGGGCGTCCGGCGCGGGCTGCGCCGCGGACGCGCCCGTGAACACCTGGGTCGGGGTGCCGGCGGCTGACGAGGAGCCGCCGGCTTGCCCGGCGGCCCACGCGACCACAAGCACAAGGCCAACGACGACGGCGATCCCGCCGAGCATCATCAGCCACCCGCCGATTCCGAAGCCGAGCCCCAGCCCGGTGCCGTATCCCATCATCTTCGTCGTCTCCATGTCTGTCGGTGCCGCTCCGTGGGCATGGCACGACTCTCGCAGGCGAGGCTCAAGCCCGAGGACCTTCCCGGCTCAAGAAACGATCAAGGCTCGTTGTCGTGGCTGTGGCCGGCGCACGCTCTCTTGTACTGGTGCCGCGAGGCACTAGCCTGCCGTAGCACCGTCCTCGTCGGCGATCCCAACGCATGGAGCTGACGGACGTCGTGCACACATTCGGGCGCGCCTGCGCCAAGCCGTGCGCCGAGGCCGCCGCGGTGGCGCGGGTCGCGCGACCACGGTCCGCAGCCACTCGACCGCTCGGTGACCGAGGACGCCCGGCCCCGTCCGCTCCGTGATGGCGTCCCGGGCCACCAGGAGCGCCTTGACCGCACGGCCCGCATCCACGTCCTCGCCACCCCGCTCGCGCACCTGCCTCGCGCACCTGCACGACTCCGATTGCCACCGACCGCCCTGTGATAGGCTCGCCACGGCCTTCGGGGCAGGGTGAGATTCCCGACCGGTGGTAGTCGCGGGATGTATGCCCGCGGAGCCCACGAGCGGCCCGATCTCCAGATCGGGTGTCAGCAGATCCGAACCGACACGCGCGACGTGCCGGCGACGGAGCCGACGGTACAGTCCGGATGGAAGAAGGCGACGTGACCGGCTGCGCTTCGCAGCCTGGTTCCGCGTTAGCTGTGCTCACGCCCCGGAGCCGGAAACGGACGGTGGTTGGGCGTGATGGACACGGATTCGATGGCTCGAGCCGCGGCGCTGGCAGCCCGCGGCCTCGGGCGGACGGCGCCGAATCCACCTGTCGGCGCGGTCCTCGTGCGCGACGGCAAAGTGGTCGGCGAGGGGTACCACGCCGCCGCCGGCACGCCGCACGCCGAGATCCACGCCCTTCGGGCGGCGGGCGCTGCTGCATCAGGCGCCACCCTTCACGTCACGCTCGAGCCATGCTGTCACCGCGGCCGCACGCCCCCGTGCACCGACGCGATCGTCGCCGCCGGCGTGCGAGACGTGCGGTACGCGGTTGCCGACCCCGACCCGCGCGTCGCGGGCGGGGGCCATCGGCGGCTCGAGGCCGCGGGCGTCGCCGTCACCCACGCCCCGCATCTGGCAGGGGAAGCGGTCGCGCGCGGCTTTGTGTCCCGTCTCACGACCGGTCGTCCGTGGGTGACCGTGAAGGTCGCGTCGAGCCTCGACGGTCGCATCGCCACCAGGACCGGCGACTCCCGCTGGATCAGCGGGGAGGCGTCCCGTGCCCGGGTGCACCAGCTTCGGGACCGTGCGGACGCGGTGCTCGTCGGGATCCGGACGGTGCTCGCCGATGATCCGCTGCTGACGGTCCGGCCCGCGCCTGACGACGGTCGCCAACCGCTGCGCATCGTGCTCGACAGCGAGCTGCGCCTGCCGCCGGACGCCGCCCTGCTGAGCGGCGTCGCGGACAGCGGACCCCTCGTCGTCTGTGCGCTGGAGCGGCTTGCGCACGACCCGGCGGCCGGCGCGCGGCGCGCGCGGCTCGAGGCGCGCGGCGCCCACGTCCTCGGTGTGGCCGCGGACGGGAATCGCGTCGACCTTCGAGTGCTGATGCAGATCCTCGGCGCGCGAGGGCTGAACGAGGTGCTGGTCGAAGGGGGCGGCGAAGTGATCTCGACACTGGTCTCGGCGGGGCTCGTGGACGAACTCCTCTCGTGCGCTGCCCCCGTTGTCATAGGGGGTCGGGACGCTCCCGGCCCGGTCGGCGGCACCGGCGTGGACCGCATCGCCGATGCCCCCCGCTTTCGGTTCGTCAGCGTCGACCGGATCGGCGACGACGTCTGGCTAACCGCTCGCCCGCTGGATCGCTCGGCCCTGGGCCGGCAGGAGGTTCGCTGATGTTCACCGGGATCGTGGAGTGCGTCGGTCACGTCGTCAGTCATGACGAGGTCGATGGCTGGACGCGAGTCGTGATCGAGGAGCCCGTGGTCCTTGCCGACGTCGCACACGGGGACAGCGTGGCCGTGGCCGGGGCGTGTCTCACCGTCGCCGATCGGCCACAGCCGGGTCGGGCGGCGTTCGACCTCATGCCCGAAACCATTCGTCGCTCCACCCTGGGCGACCTGCGGCGAGGATCGCGGGTCAATCTCGAGCGCTCGCTCCGGGTCGGCGACCGGATCGCCGGCCACTTCGTCCAAGGCCATCTCGACGGCGTCGCCGATGTGCTCGCGATCGGGCGCGACGGTGAAGCGCGGATGGTTCGGTTTCGCCTCGAGCCTCCGCGGCTGGCCCGCTATGTCGTCGAGAAGGGCTTCATCGCGGTGGCCGGCGTGAGCCTCACGGTGGTGGGCGCCGATCGGGACGAGTTCTGGGTATCCCTCGTCCGTACCACCCTGGAGGCAACGACGCTCGGCGAGCTCCGCGTGGGCGAGCGCGTCAACATCGAGGTCGACCTGTTCGCTCGGTACCTCGTCGACAGGACAGCCGAGCTCGACGCAATCGCCTTCGTGGGGACGCGTGACGATGCATGACCTATCCATCTACGAGCGCCCCTCCGGATCTGTCCACTCCGCGCTCGAGGCGCTTCGCCGCGGGCGCCCCGTCGTGCTCCTCGATGACGAGGACCGCGAGGACGAGGCCGACCTCGTGCTTCCGGCACGCTTCGCATCGCCGGAGTGGCTCGCCTTCTTCATTCGCGAGGCGCGGGGGCTCGTGTGCGTCGCGCTAGAGGGGACGCAGCTCGACCGGCTCGGCGTTCCGCTGATGACGGCTCGGAACCGGTCAGCGCAGGGGACGCCGTTCACGGTCAGCGTCGAGGCGGCGACGGTCGGCACCGGGATCTCCGCGACGGACCGCGCGGAGACGATTCGGGCGCTGGTCGACCCAACCAGCGCGCCCGGAGACCTGGTGAGCCCGGGCCACGTCTTTCCGCTGCGCGCCGCGCCCGGCGGGCTGGCTGAGCGACGCGGGCACACGGAAGGGGCTGTCGCCCTCTGCAGGCTGGCGGGCCTGGAGCCCGCGGCCGTGATCGCGGAGATCCTCGCCCCGGACGGGGCCGTCCTCCGGGGTGCACAGGTGCAGGCCTTCGCCGAGCTCCACGGATTCGAAGTCGTCGCGATCGACCAGGTCGCCAAGGGCGTCGGGGGCCTCGACGCGACGGCCGGACGGGCCTGCATCGCGCCCCCGCTCTGCATTCGCCGGGCAGCGGAGACGCGGCTACCCACGCGCCACGGGGAGTTCCGCCTGGTGGCGTACCCGAACGGTGGGCAGCCGCACCTGGCGCTCGTCCGCGGTGACGTGCGCGAGGGAGCGCCCCCGCTCGTCCGCATTCACTCCGAGTGCCTCACGGGGGACGTCCTCGGGTCGCGGCGCTGCGACTGTGGACGCCAGCTCGACCTCGCCTTCGAGCGGATTGCCGACGAGAGGCGCGGCATCCTCGTCTACTTGCGACAGGAGGGACGCGGCATCGGGCTGATGGAGAAGCTCCGCGCGTACGCCCTCCAGGACGGCGGTCTTGACACGGTCGATGCGAATCTCGCCCTCGGCCACGCCGTCGACGCGCGCGACTACGGCATCGCGGCAGCGATCCTCGCCGACCTGGGCGTCCGCGAGGTCAGGCTCCTCACGAACAATCCGGCGAAAGTCGAGGGCCTCCAGCGCTTCGAGATCCGCGTCGCCGAGCGCGTAGCCCTCATCGCCGCCCACGATCCCGTGACTGCGCCATACCTCCGTGCCAAGCGCGACCGGCTCGGCCACCTGCTCGGGGCATCGTGATGGACGTCTCGCTCAAACCCATGCCGAGGATCGTCATCGTAGGGTCGCGGTTCAATGGCGAGATTGTCGACCGACTGATCGAGACCTGTGTCGCCGAGCTCGAGCGCGACGGCGTGCCGACGGATGGCGTTCGCGTGTATCGGGTGCCGGGCGCGTTCGAACTGCCGATCGCGGCGCAGGCGGTGCTGCGCTCCCCAGACCCGCCCGATGTCGTGATCTGCTTCGGCGCCGTCGTGCGCGGCGAGACGGCACACTTCGAGTACGTCGCGGGCGGAGCCGCTGAGGGCATCTTGCGCGTCAGCCTGGACGGCAATCGGCCGGTGATCTTCGGGGTCCTGACGACCGACACGCTCGAGCAGGCGTGGGACCGCGCGGACGGCGCGTGGCGCCGGGGAGAAGATGCTGCCCGCGACGCGCTCGAGATGATCCGGCTCCTCCGATCCCTCGAGCCGCCCGGAGCGTAGCCGGACATGACGGGCGACCCTCCCGCCGGCCGCGATCCCGGTCGGATCCGGGCAGTCTTCTTCGACGTCGGGGGAAGCTCGTCCCCGCGTCGGACCTCGGGACCGTCCTCCAGGAGGCGTCGCTCCTCGGCGTTGCCCTTCCCACGGCCGTGCCGGCGCGGCTACCGGACCTCCTCGCGGCCGGCTTGGAGCATCGCGCCCGCGAGGGCGGGGGTCCACCCACCCAGCCGGCGCGTCCGCGGCCCTCTGGACGCCGCTCGGACGCACCAGCCCGTAGCCTAGGCACTCTGCAGGTGACCGGCCTCCCACTCCTCGGCACCCTCGATCAGGATGGACTGGAATCCCGATTGGGTGCCTGAAGGTTCGAATCCTGTCGGGCGCGCCAACGCCATATTTGGTCCTCGCCGTACCCCGCCCCTCGTCGGAAGGACAGGCACCGTGACCTCCTGCGGGAGGGCCAGGTCGAGGCGGTGGGCGTAGGCGTCGGGCGTGAGGCGGACGCTGACGAACTTGTCGCCCTTGACGACGACCTCCTCGTAGACCGACTGGATCAGCGTCGCCTTCGTGGCCGGCCTTGCCTTCGCCCAGCTCGCGGCGAAGTTGCGAATGTAGTCGACGGCCGCGGCCGCGCTGACGGCCGTCGCAGGGCGGCCGCCGCCGGCGCGGGCCTCCTCCTCGTCCAGGCGGCGCAGGGCGGCGAGGAATGCGCGCTCCGATGTCCGGCCGGCCGCCATGTCGTTCGCGAGCTCGCGGCGGCGGCGATCGACGCGAGCGGCGTCGTCGACCGGCACGGGCGCGGTCGCGGGCGTCGCGAGGGCCTCGACGATGGCGGACGTGGTCGCGTCGTCGACCCGGAGCCCGCCGACCTGCGCCTCGAGCGGCGCCAGCCAGGTCGCGGTGTCCCAGATCTTCTTGGCGACGCCGTCGGGGCACGGCTGCTGGGAGTGGATGCGCCGGCGCTTGCCGCCCATGAACCCGGCCGACCGGATCGTCGAGCCGCAGGCGCAGCGGAGCAGGCCCCGCAGCGGGTCCGGGACGTCGGCGCGCCGGCGGCCGCCGCCCCGCGTCCGCGCCGCGAGCAGCGACTGCACCCGCGCCCAGAGCTCGTCCCCGACCGGCGGCCCGTCGCGCCAGGCCGCTGGCGAACGCTCGCCCTTCCTCAGGACCCAGCCGTTGTAGACGGGGTTCTTGAGGACGTCGTTGAGCGTGCGGTCGTTCATGCCATGCTCGCGCGCCAGATCGTCGATCGAGACGGCGCCCGACGCGTACCGCTCGAACAGGCCGACAGCGCGCCCGATCGAGGCGGGGTCGACCTCGAGCGTCTGCGGGCGCTCGGCCGTCCTCCGGAAGCCGAGCGGCGCGTGCCCGCCCGGGTCGGCGAGCCGGCGGAACTTCGCCGCGTAGCCCTCCCGGATCCGCTTGCCCAGGCGGCGGCTGTAGGCCTCGGCCTCGACGGTCTCGCGGGCCCAGGACTCCCACTCGTCCTCGTCGGAGCTGAGCACGCGCTCGTCGCAGAACAGGATCGCGGCGCCGGCCGCGTGGATCTCCGCCCGGGCGGTGACGGCGGTGTGGAGGTTGCGGGTGAAGCGCGAGACATAGCCGACGAGGAGCACGTCGTAGTCGCGGCCGGCGCGGGCGACCATCTCGCGGAACTGGGCGGTCGAGCCGACGGTCCGCCCGGAGTGCGCCACCTGCCACTCGATCCCGGCGTCGGCGAGCGACCAGCGCGCGATCGCGCGCTCCTGCTGCTCGCGCTGCGCCTCGGGGCCGTAGTTGTCGTACTGCCCGCGCGTCGACTCGCGGATCCAGCGGGCCGCGCGCAGCCCGTCCAGGTCCTCGAGGGACCGGGGCAGCCGAGCGGTGCGGGAGGAGATCGCCATGTCTGTTCGCAGGTGCGGGAGGGGTCGATATTCTAGCCCGTCGCGGGCCGCGGTCCGTGGTCGTCGTCCGCGATCGCGTCGCGGATGACGCCGGCGATCGCCGCGATCACGCTGTCGCCGATGCGACGCCGCGCCGCGCTGGGATGCCGCGCGACCGGGATCCGCCGTCGGACCTGCGGGCGGTGGCCAGCGGCCGCGCGTCGTCCTGCGGGCGTCCCAGCAGTCCTGCGGCCGGGACGGGCGCGCGCACGCGTGATCGAGTTAACCCCGTAGGGGTGCCGCACTTCGGCCGCCGTGCTCCCGCCCGATCGGGCGGGGTGTCGCGCCCCCCGTCGCGACCCTGTCGCGACCCGGTCGCGGCTGGTCCTGCGCGGGGCGCCGGGGGCGCGGCGAGGGGCGGGCGCCCCGGCCTGGCCTCTCACATCGACGCCGCCAGCATCGGGACGGCCCGGAGCACGCGGTCGTCGAGCGCCTCGAGCGCATCGGGGTCGGCGAGGTCGCCGGGCTGAAGGAACGGCCACGGGTCGCCCGCCCAGTGGGGGGCGAAGCCGACCACCGCAGACCGGTCGCCCTCCGGGGCCTCCCAGGAGGCGCCGTACGGGTCGGCGGCCAGGGCGGGCTCGTCCACGACCCAGGCGGTGACGACTGGGCCGCCGGCCCGGGCCCCGCGCAGGCCCGCACGCACCGACGCCGCCCTGCGCCGGGAGTCGACCACGAACCCGACGTGGAGCGGCGCCGGCTCGGGCGCGCGGTCGTAGAAGGCGCGGTAGCGCGCGAGCTTCTCGGCGAGGACCGGCCCCCGCTCGGTGCCAAGGTCCCGCTCGAGCGCGAGCAGGACCGTGGCGTCGCCGGCGCGGACCAGCGCCAGGGCGTCCGGGCGGAGGCTCGCCTGCCAGGTCAGCCGGATCAGCGGGCGCTCCGGCACCCAGGCGGCGAGGCCGAAGCCGCGCCCCGGGTCGCCCGCCCTCAGGAACGCCGCGAAGACGTCGTGGGTGGCGAGGCCGTGGATGACCGGCGACACGACCTCCGGGGCGCCGTCGTACAGCGGGGGCCGGCCGCGCGGCCAGATCGAGCGCTCCAGGGCGAGCCGCGTCGGCTTCGTGAGCGCGTAGGCGTACCGCCCGCGGGGTCGCTGGCGGTTGGCCGCCCAGGAGCCGGAGAGCAGTCCGTACTCGACCAGGCGGGCGAGCCGCCGCTGGGCGATGCGCCGGTGGCCGTACGCGAGCAGGCCCGCGAGCTCGGCCGTCACGACGTCGCCGTGCACGAGCCACAGCAGCAGGCCCCGGTCGCGCTCGGGCAGCGCCGCCCAGGCGGCGACCCCAGGGCCTGCCCGGGGGCCCGGGCGCCGGGCCGCGGTCACCGGGTGCCGCCCTCCGGCTGGACGGGCTCAGCGCGTCCGGGCGCGTGCGGGCATTTGCTGATGGTCATGGCATCAGGCTCCCTTCGGCTCTCGGATTGGCCCTGCCCTGCTCGACGTTGGCGGCCCGATTCGAACGATCAGGGGCCGCTCGGTCAATCGCACTCGCTCGTGCCTCCGCCGCGCCGCTGGCGCCAGGTTCCGCCCAGAACGAGCCGGTCAATCCCGAGGTCGACAGTACGAACCACCGGCCTCCCAGTCAACGGCAGACGTGTACGTGAGTGCGTACGGTCGAGGCCCTCGTGAGCCGGAGGAGCGGCCGCCCTGTCCTGGTCGCCGTACGCCAAGGGCCGTCACGCGGATGGCGAGCTGGTGCCCACTGCAGGGGCGTTCACCGCGAGGTAGTGCTGTGCAATCACGAGCGCAGCGATCGTCAGGACTCGCGCCGCCAAGCCAGATCGCGAGAACTTCGAATCGGTACAGGCGGAAGTCGACTCAGACTCGAGTCCTCACGATCCAACCTCGGCGGATCGGGACGCTGTGAGGTATCCCAATACGACCTGCTCCAGGGTCGCTGCCCTCGTGGAGTCGCCGGACGACGTCTCGTCGGTCGTCAGCCTCCACAGATCCAGAGCCTCTCGTTGCGCTCCAAGAAACGAGGAGACATGCCGGCCTCCAGAAGGAGGCGGCGTCTGGGCGAGATGCTCGCTGACTGTGAGACCGCGGTAGAGAGCGGGAGACTGCGGGACGTAGGCCAACTCCACAACTGCCCGAGGGCGGTTGCGCCACGGGTCGATGCCCCTTGCGCGAACCTCACCTGTGGACGGCCGCTCGAGGCCGACCCACGCCTTCATGGGGGTCGATTTCCCCGCGCCATTGGGGCCGACCAGGCCCGTCAGCCCGCCACAGCCGATCGCTATGGGGCGCCACAGGACCGTCGCCGCCCTCGTCTCGGGCAACGACAAGGCTCTCCACCCGCCGGCTCAACTTCGCCCCGAAGAGCGACAACCTTGGCTCCGAATGTCCGCTACTTGCAGTCTCCCGAGGGGCCGGGGATGAAGGTCGGCTCACCAACGGGCGGGGGCCCTGACCACAACTCCAGCCTTCCGCAGGCGAGGTCGACCGATGCCAGTCTTCCCTTGGACCCGGCAACGCCTCCGCCCTGGCCACTCGCGACGTCCCCGGCACTCACGGTCAGTGTCAGCAGCACCTGTTTCGTGGGGGACATCGCCTCGACGCTCCACGGCAGGGGGGGGAGGGGGGCGCCTACGGGATCCTGGCGTGAGGACGCAGGAATGGTGCCCACCTTGCTCCCGTTCACGAAAAGCGTCACCGGGATCGTGGTTCCATTGTTGATGGCTAGTTGAGCTTCCGTCGAAGTGAGCGACGGAAGGGGTGGCGCGGGCGAGGCGCATCCGGCGGCGACAGCACAAATGGCCATTGCTGCGATCGCCATTCGAGCCACTTTCCAAACGCGCATGGCCTCGCCCTCGTTCTTCTAGTTCTGATGCCCGCGACCGAAGGTCCGGAGCACATTGCCGCCGTCGTCGATGACGACGCCGATGAACTGGAGCGTCACAGAGCCATCCGAATGAAGCGGGTGTTGTCCGCCGGCGAAGATGACGATCCATGCGGGAGTGGGTGCGTCTTGGGCCGTGACCCTGCCGCTCCCGTATGTGACGACCGCCGCCGAGTCACTTCGGCCGAGCCATGCCGACGCGATACCCTCGGCTTGATCCCGGCCGATGCCACCCGCTGGGGCGGGTCGCTTGGTCATATCGATCATCATGTCCGCCTGGATGGCCGGGTCCGCAATCTGGGCTGCGACCGCACCAGCCGTAGGTGTTGACTGCGCCCCGACGACCCCGACGGTCGCCACCACGGCCAGAGCCAGGATCCCCGCCACCGACGCGATGATCCGCAAGATCTTCACGACGTGCACCTCGTGTCCCAGATGTCGAAGCTGCCGTTGGAGCCCGTTGCGAAGTTGTAGCCCCCGCCGTTCGAGTGGACCGTTCCGTTGGCAGCATTCCACGCCCCTCCGGAGAGTCTGACCTGCGCATTCCTGAACTTCGCGTGCGCGTTGCCGCCTCCGGGCATCTGGTCGGCCGCGTCGTGGGTCTCGCCGAAGATCTCCCACCGAGATGGCCGTATCGTCGTATTCGAGTTCAGGCCCGCGTATTGGCTCCCATTTACGTAGTAGTTGAATCGGCCGATGGATGGTTCGTAAGAGATCAGGTAGCTCGTCGTCGTGCCAACGGCCTTCTGAGTCCAGAAGTAGAAGTTGTTGTTCCCGAAGCCGTCGACATGCTCGACGAACAGCTCGCGTCGGATTGAGCCCGAAACCTTGTGCTTCAGCCAGCCGAGCTGAGCCCACATCGACGTGCCGTGGTCGAGCATCACCGACATGAGGCTGCCTGTTGGGTTGGACCCTGTGTAGTAGGGATCGTATTCGTCCGTATCTGCGATGACCCCGTTGGGGTATGGGCTCGGTGCCCCCACCACACCGGCCTGGTAGGCATTGGTGTCGTGCGAGCGGGCTGGATTGCACGAGGCGAAGACGCTCTGCACCGAAGGACCAGCGATCGTTGAGAGTGCTAGGGTCGTGGCGACGATTGCCGTTCTGATCGGCCGGGTGTAGTGGCCCAGTTTCCTGCCGGTATGAGTCGGTATAGCCATGCTTCCCCCTTTGTTGTTCTGTTTCCGCCGGGCAGGCCGTTGTCAGCCACGAGGTTGACCATCCTGCCCCAGTCGCGAGTGGGGGAGCTCCTCCGAGACGGATCGAATAGGGGCAGCCGCTCCAGCTCGATCATCGAAGGCACAGGGCTGATCCTGCTGCCGAGCGATGAGAGGTCCTATGGCATCTATGAAGGAGCGGGCAGTGTCAAGCCGGCGGAGGTTTCGCGCGCGTCATGGAGGGGCCTCCTCGGGCGGTCACGACCGCAGGACCAGGGCGTGAGTCGGGTGACCAGGCATCTATTCGGGCGCCGGTGTGGGCCCGTGGTGGACATGCGGTCGACGTGGCTCAATCACGGAACGCGGCCGTCAGGACGAGGCCATGCCATAGGGCGAGCGCACGGTGACCGCCGGTGACGTCGGGCGAAGGACCGGGTAGGCGCGGCAGCCGGTGCTGTCGCGGAGGGCGTAGTAGCAGAGCGTCAGCATCCGCCGGGCGAGGGCGATCCGGGCGATCTTGCGGCCGCGCCGCGCCTCGATCGGGGCGGCGAAGGCGCGAAGCCCGGGGTCGGCGAGGTGGCTGACCGCCTCGACCATGATCCAGCGCAGCCATCGGCTGCCCTGCTTGCTGATGTGGCCCCGCCTCGTGTGGTCGGCCGAGCTGCGCTCGGTCGGGGTGAGCCCGGCCCACGAGCACAGCTTGTCGGCGGAGGGGAAGCGGCCGACGTCCCACACCTCGGCGACGACCGTGGCCGCGGTGAGCAGCCCGACCCCCGGGATCGGCAGCAGCCGCTCGACCCGCGGGTCGTGCCGGAACAGGCGGCTGATCTCCCGGTCGGCGTCGGTGATCTCGGCGCCCAGGGTGTCGATCAGGCGCAGGTGGGCGGCCAGCCGGCGGCCGGTCACCCCGGGCAGGGCGAGGTCGTCGAGCATCGTCCGCCCGGCCCGGCCGAACAGGTCGCTGCCGGGAACTGCGACGCCGGCGTCGGCGCACACCGCGTGGACCTGGGCCTTGAGGCGCGAGCGGATCCGCACCAGGGCGACCCGCATCCGCACCAGGCGCCGCGCCTCGCGGACCTCGGGCGGGGCGATCCACGCCTCGGGCAGCAGGCTCGTGCGCAGCAGGTGGGCGAGCGTCGCGGCGTCGATCGCGTCGTTCTTGACGCGACCGGCGCCGATCGCCTTGGTCGCGAGCGGGTGCGCCATGTGCGCCGCGACCCCCGCGTCGGCGAGCAGGTCCGCGAACCAGCCCCAGCCATACGTCGCCTCGAAGGCGACCTCGATCGGAGCCGGCTCGAGCTCGCCGAACACCCGCAGGAACTCGGCTCGTTCACTCGGGATGCGGTGCCTGGCCAGGGTTGCGCCGGTCTCGTCGAGCACCGCGAGCTGCGAGACCTTGCGGTGCAGATCCACTCCGATGTAGACCATCGCCTGGGCCTCCCCTGTTGCTGGATGAGGGACCGAGCGTAGTCGCCCGGTCTCAGCACGGAGCGGAGGCCCGCTCCTTCATGGCATCAC
>JAJXUG010000022.1 GCA_021783095.1 Chloroflexota bacterium
GCAAGCCGACGCAGCACTTCGTCGACCGCATGACGGTCGATGAGGCCCGCGCCCATCTCGCCGAGGGGACCCACTTCGCGCCCGGCAGCATGGCCCCCAAGGTCGAGGCCTGCATCGGGTTCCTGGACCGGGGCGGCGGCGAGGCGATCATCTCGAGCCCGGAGAACCTCGAGCTGGCGCTCCACGGCCGGGCCGGGACGCACATCGTTCCTTCCTGAGGCCGCGTCGCCGACCGACCGGGCGAGGCGGGGTGAGAGCGTGATTTGCCGCAGGGGAATGGCGGACTCGTCCAGAAGGCGAGCGGCGCCGTGCCGCCGCGTGATGGTGCCGCCACCGCCTGCCCGACCCCCGTCCGCGCTGGGCCGACGCCTGACCCGGCGTGGAAGCCGTCCCCGTCGCCGATCGCCGCGAACGGCTGCCGGGTCTAGTGGCACTGAACGATCGGTCTGAGCGACTGCCTCGACGTCCTTCCCTACGGCGCGGTCTGCGGCGTATGCCTCAGCACGAGGTGCAGGATGTCGACCCGTGGCGGAAACGAAGAAGGGGCCCCGAGATTGCGTCGGGCCCCTTCTTGACTTGCGTGGCGCTAGAACGAGCGGCGTTGCGTCTTGAAGCAGTCGCTGCAGTAGACGGGCTTGCTGCCGTTCGGGCGGAACGGCACCTGGGCCTCGCGGCCGCAGCTCGAGCACGTCGCGCTGAACATCTCGCGCTCGGGGCGACCGAAGCCGCCGGCCGAGTAGCCGCCGCTGGAGTAGCCGCCGGCCGAGTAGCCGCCGCCTTCAGAGGAGCCGCGCGCGGCCTTCCGGCTGGCGCGACACGCAGGGCAGCGACGAGGCTCGCTGAACTGGCGATCCGCGAAGAACTGCTGCTCGCTCGCGGTGAACGTGAACTCCTGCCGGCAGTCGGCGCAGGTCAGCGTCTTGTCGGTGGTTTGAGTAAACAAAGAAGAACTCCTTCTCGTGCGGACCTCAGCGAACCTGTCTCGCCGAAGAACCGATGAGAGGGAGTGATCGTGTGCCGCGTTGTGGGGCACCCATTTGGTGCCTGCACAGACTCTAGCACGTCCGTTCTGGGGACGGCCAGATCCTCGTCCCGCAGCGCCGGCGCAAACGTCGGCCGGCCCTGGCCCGGGCCCCTCAAGGAAGCGCGCCCGCCACGAATCGACCCGGACTGGAGATGGTTTCGCGATGTCGCCACACGCGACCATGTGGCGGTCACGCCGTGAACCCACCTGGAGAGGCGATGGACTGGAAGATCGAGCTCATCATGATCCCCGTGGCCGACGTGGATCGTGCGAAGGCCTTCTACGCCGACCAGTGCGGCTTCCATCTCGACCACGATCAGCGTGTCTCGGAGTCGCTGCGCTTCGTCCAGCTCACGCCGCCCGGATCGGCATGCTCGATCGCGATCGGCGAGGGGATCACCGACGCGGCACCCGGATCCGTGAGCGGCGTCCAGGTCGTGGTAGCGGATGCGGACGCCGCGAGGGCCGAGCTGGTCCGGCGGCACGTGGACGCCAGCGCGGTCGAGGACCTGCCATGGGGCCGCTTCGTTCGCTTCAGCGACCCCGACGGCAACCGGTGGACGCTCCAGCAGCTTCCGGCCCGGTCGACTGCGGTCAGCTAGTGTCTCACGCCGCAATGGGCTTGATTCTTGAATCGGTCTGACGTAGTGTGCGGAGCATGGCTGCTCATCCCGCGCCCCCGCTGGCTGTGAGCGAGACCGAAGCTGAAGCCCTGCGGGCGATGACCCGCGCGGGCACGACCGAGCAGCGCGCCGTGATGCGCGCCCGGATCGTCCTCCGCGCGGCCGGGGGTGCCGCCCACGTCGAGATCGCTGACGAGCTCGGCGTCAGCGTTCCGACCGTGCTGCTGTGGCGCCGACGGTTCAAGGAGCAGGGACTCGCGGGGCTGGCCGACGCGCCGCACCCGGGACGCCCGCGGACGTACGGGCGGGAGAAGCGCGAGCAGATCCTCGCGGCCACCCTGACCCCGCCCGAGGCGACGACGCAGTGGAGCCGGGCGCGCCTGGCTAAGCAGGTCGGCGTGTCGGCGTCCACCGTCGGCCGGGTGTGGGCCGAGGAGCGGCTCAAGCCGCACCGGGTCGAGACGTTCAAGTACAGCCGGGACCCCGAGCTCACCGCCAAGATCACCGACGTCGTCGGGCTCTACCTCGCGCCGCCCGAGCGGGCGATCGTGCTCTCGGTCGACGAGAAGACCCAGATCCAGGCGCTCGACCGGACAGCGCCGATGCTGCCGATGAAGCCAGGCCAGGTCGAGCGGCACACCCACGACTACAGGCGCAACGGCACCCTGAGCCTGTTCGCGGCATTGGAGGTCGCGACGGGGCAGGTCACCAACGAGACCCGTGAGCGGCACACCGGTGACGACTTCCTCGCCTTCCTGCGGCTGCTGGCTCGCACGTACCCGCGGGGCAGGGTCCACGTCATCCTCGACAACGTGTCCACCCACAAGACCCCCGCGGTGCAGGCCTGGCTCGCCGGGCACAAGCGCTTCCAGTTCCACTTCACCCCGACCAGCGCCTCCTGGATGAACCAGGTCGAGACCTGGTTCGGCATCCTCACCCGCCAGGCCATCCGCCGGGGCAGCTTCGAGAACACCCGCGTCCTCACCGCCGCCATCGAGCGCTTCACCCGCGAGTGGAACGCCGGCGCCTCACCCTTCACCTGGGTCAAGACCGCCGACGAGATCCTCGCCAAGGCGGTCCGCAAGACGCAAGCCGATTCCGGCGCGAGACACTAGCGTCCCGATCCGCCAGTCCCTCCCCGGTTGAGTCGCGTCAGGGTCAGGGGTGCTTCCCGCGCGCACGGGCACGACCGGACCCCGGGCCCGCGCACGCCGCCCGCGCACTACGCCCGCGCGCGGCGACCCCGGCGCGAATCAGCCGCAGGCGCGCGGCGAGGGCCCCGGGCGCCTCCGTTCACCCGTCAGGCGAGCGGACGAATCGACCGGCAGGCGAGCGGACGAAACTGCCCCAGGGTCGCAATACCGAGGGCGTCGCCGTGGACGCCCGATCAGCCGCGGGGGACCCCGGTGCTGGCGCGAACCGTAAGCCTCGGCCGGACGAGGACCTGCTCCGGCGCCGTCTTGCCGTCGACGACCCTGCCCAGCAGGATCCGTGCGGCGACCTCGCCCATCTCGTCGGCCGGGAAGTCGATCGTCGTCAGGGCCGGCGTAGCGATCTCCGCCATCGGCTCGCTGACCATGCCCACGACGGACAGCGCGTCCGGAACGTGCAGCCCCCGATCCTGTGCCGCCTTGAGCGCACCGATCACCGACTGCTCCTGCGGGGCCACGAGCGCCGTGATCTCGCGGTGCTCGTCGAGGAGCCGCCGGGCGGCATACGCCAGCTCGTCGGAGGTCGGCCCGCCGAGAGCGGCGAGGACCGGCAGCCCGCTGCGCTCGCAGGCGAGCTGGTAGGCGCGCAGCGCCCAGGTCGCGAAGCCGTACGTGTGCTGGTGGACGACCGGGTCCACCGAGAGGAAGGCGATCCGGCTGTGGCCGAGGCCCAGCAGATGCTCCACCGCGAGGTCGATGCCCCGGGCGATGTCGACGTCGACGAAGCTCAGGCCGGTGTTGTCAGCCCGGCGCCCGATCATCACGAACGGGTATCCGTGCTCGCTCAGGAGCGCCGCTCGCGGGTCGTCGGTGAGGATCTCGAGCAGGATCGCCCCGTCGGCCTGGCGGCCCCGGAAGATGCCCAGCAGCTCGGCATCGGTCAAGGGGCGCGTGATGATGTTGATCGAGTAGCCGGCGTCCTCGACACCCAGGGCCGCCGCAATGATCAGCCGGTGCGCGGGCGGGTTGAACTCCTGCGGAACGTGCATCGCGATCAGCCCGGTGCGCCCCGACCGGATCTGACGCCACGCGCTCTGCGGCGCGAACCCGATCTCGTCCATGACGCGGAGCACCCGCTCCCGCGTCTCCTCGGCGACGTCCGGCTTGTTGTTGAGGATCCGCGAGACGGTCGCCACCGAGACTCCGCTGGCCGCGGCGATGTCGACGATCGTCGTCGACGGCAGCTTCGGCCGCGTAGCCACAGCAGTGCTCTCCCTTCTCAGCCGCTGACCGCGGCGCCCGGGATGGCGTTCGCCGGAGCGCCCCAGTGCATCGCCACCTCCTGACCAGCGTAGCGAAGCTGGAGGGTGCGGGTGGGCCGCGAGGGACCGGTGCCGTCCTGCGCCTCGTCGACGCCGGCGTGGAAGATGACCGCGAACACGCGCTCGGCCTGCATCCCAGGGAACGCGCCGCGGCGCTGCCCCAGGGTCAGGCAGCGCTCGGTGTCGTCCCAGGAGATGTCGATCTCGGAGAAGGCGCCGTCCTCGTACTCATACCCGTCGCCGTCGTCCTCGTAGAGGGTGAACTCGGCATCGCGGCCGGGGAAGACGTGCAACTCGACGGGCGCGTCCGGAGTGTCGTCGGTGTGCAGGCGGACGGGGCCCATCGGCACGATCGAGCCCGCCCTGACGAAGACCGGGATCCGCTCGAGCGGGGCGTCCGCCTCGATGCGCTGCCCGCCGTGGAGCCGACGGTCGGTCCACGGGTCGAACCAGTCGGACCCGGCCGGCAGGTAGACGGTCCGCGTCCGCGGCCGGTCGTGGAGCGGCAGGGACCCCGGGCCGAATGCCGTCGGCTCGTGGACCGGGCACACCAGGAACGCAGGCCCGCACATGAACTGGTCGGCCAGGTCGAACACCTCGGGATCGTCGCGGAAGTCGAACGCCAGGGACCGGAGCATCGTGTAGGCGCGCTGCGTCGTCCAGCCTGCCAGGGAGTAGATGTACGGCAGCAGGCGGTAGCGGAGCTGCAGGGCGCTCACCAGCGCGTCGTGCACGGTCTCCCCCGGCTCGCCGAAGCGCCAGATCTCGCGCGGCGTGTCGGTGCCGTGCGAGCGCAGCATCGGGAGCCATGCCGCGTACTGGAACCATCGCAGGTACAGCTCGCGGTAGCCGAGGTCGTTCACGCCGTCGTCGAAGTCTCCGGCCCAGAACCACAGGTCCGGGCGTCGGGCCACGAAGTACGCGCCCACGTCCGTCGTCCAGTAGGGCATGCCGGTCGCGCTGAAGTTGAGCCCGTCGGCGATCTGGCGGCGGAGCGTGCCCCAGGTCGCGCTGACGTCACCCGACCACGTCACCGAGCCGTACCGCTGCTGGCCCGGGAACGCGGACCGGGTGAGGTTCAGCACGCGCTTCCCCGAACCCTCGGAGCGCTGGCCCTCGTACAGCCCCTGGGCGTGGAACAGCGAGAAGGCGTTGATCACCTCCGGGTCGAGGTATCGCTTGGCCTCCTCGGTGTTGATTCGCATGCGCTCCTCGGGCTCCGGCTTGACGGGGCCGGTCCAGTCGGCCTCGAACGGCTCGGTGCAGTCCGACCACCAGGCGTCGATCCCGTGCGCGAACAGGCCGCGGTCCGCCTGGCACCAGTAGGTCCCCCTGGCCGCAGAATCGAAGGCGTTGTAGGTCGCCTGGTTGCCCAGGAGCCCGCCCCGTTCCTTGAGCTCGCGCCAGTCGTCGCCGCCCGGGCGCATCGTGGGCCAGATCGAGACCATCACCCGGACGCCCAGCGCGTGCAGCTCGCGCGTCATGGCGTCGGCGTCCGGGAAGCGCGCCGGGTCGAGCGACTTCTGGCCCCACGCGGCGCCCGTCCACGACTTCCAGTCCAGCACGATGCAGTCCAGGGGCAGCCCCTGGCGGCGGTGCTCGTGCGCGACGGCGAGGAGCTCCGCCTGGCTCTCGTAGCGCTCCTTCGACTGGACGTACCCGAACGCCCAGCGGGGAAGCATCGGCGCGGGCCCGGTCAGTCCGCGGAACTCGGCCACGATCTGGTCGAAGTCCGGCCCGAGCATGACGTAGTAGTCCAGCTCCTCGTCCACGTCCCCCCACAGGTACGAGCCGGACGCGTCGTCGTGGAAGGCCACCAGCGACGCGCAGTCGAGGAAGACGCCGTAGCCGCGCGTGGACACGAGGACCGGCACCGCCACCTTGAGGTTCTGCTGGTAGAGGTACTGATGCTGGCCGCGGAGGTTGAACATGCCCTCCTCGTGCGAGCCCAGCCCGTAGAGCGCCTCGCTGTCCGCCCAGCAGAACTCGAGCTTGGTGTGGAACGCGGTGCGGTCCACCACCTGGCGGATCCCGTCCACGTCGATCCGCACGCCGTCCACGTTCTCGCGGCTCTCGTGGGGCGTCGCCCCGTCGAACTCCGACCGGAGCACCTCGACTGGCGTCAGGGTCTTGCCGCCGCGCGCGGGCTCTCGGGTGAGCAGCTCGCCATCGGCAGTCCGGTAGGTGAGTGCCGCTGTCTCGCGGGCCACCTCCACCGTGAGGGCGTCCGTGGCCAGGACGATCCCGTCGGGTCCGTCGCTGACGGAGAACGGGACGGGTGGCGCGTCGGATGGCGCTGGCAGCACCGTCAGGCTCGGCTTCTGGCTGAGCCCGTCGGCCAGCGTGAACCGGACGCGCACCGTTCGGCTGGTCCGCGGCGTGAGGGCGAGCAGACCGCCGTCGGTGCGGATCACGAGCCCGTCCGGGCCCACGACGTGCGACAGGATCCTCATCGTCGGCCCGTGCCCGTCTGCGGATCAAGGGATCGGGCCGCCGGCAGGGTTGTCACGCCTCTACCCCTTCACCGCGCCCGCGGAGACGCCGGACAGGATCCAGCGCTGCGCGACGACGTAGACCAGGATCACCGGCAGGACGGTCAGCACGATGTCGGCCGACACCAGGCTCCAGTCGGAGGCGAACTGGCCGAAGAAGTTGTAGACCGCGAGGGTCATCGGCCAGCGGCTCGTGCTGTTGAGGAAGTACAGCGGCATCAGGAACTCGTTCCAGATGTTGAGCAGGCTGAGGATCCCGGTGGTCACCAGCACTGGCCGCAGGATCGGCAGGACCACCGCGAAGAACGTGCGGACCGGGGAGCAGCCGTCGATGAACGCCGCCTCGTCGAGCTCCCTGGGCAGCGAGTCGACGAACGCGTAGATGAGGAAGACGCTGAACGGGATCTGGGTCGCCGCGTACAGCAGGATCATCCCGATCTGGGAGTCGATCAGGTGCGTCACCTGCATGACCTTCATCAGGGTGACGAAGTTGGTGGGGATGGCGATCCCCATGATCAGCAGCAGGTAGATGACCTGGTGCCGCCGGCGTCGGTTCCGCGCCAGCACGTAGGCCGCGAACGCCGAGACCAGCACCGCGAGCACGGTCCCGCCGACGGAGTAGAGCACGCTGTTGAAGAACGCCGACACCAGCTTGCCCTGGTCGATCACGGTGCCGAAGTTGGCCCACTGCGGGATTGCCGGCAGCTCGACGCCCATCGAGCTGGCTTCCGGCTGGGTCTTGAGCGCGTTGACGAAGATCAGGTAGATGGGCGTCAACGCCACGAGGCTCGCGCCCCCGGCGCCGAGGTTGAGCGTGCCGGTGCGAAGCGCGCGGGCGAGCTGCATCGTCAGGCCGCCTCGCTGCGCGACATGACGCGGATGACGAAGTAGCTGAGCACCAGCATCACGACGAAGAACAGCGTCGAGAGCGCGGTCGCCACCCCGTACAGGCCCCGCGAGAAGTTGTCGAACACGATTGTGTAGACGGTCGAGGTCCCGTACTGGCCGTTGGTCAGGACGAAGACCATGTCGAACACCCGCAGGCCGTAGAGCAGGTTGAGCACGGTCGTCACGGCCAGGACCGGCATCAGCAGCGGCAGCGTGATGTGGATGAAGGCCTGCCTCCCGGAGGCGCCGTCGATCGAGGCCGCCTCGTAGTACTCGCGGGGGATCGCGAGGACGCCGGCGATGAGGATCACCATGATGTAGCCCACCCCGCGCCAGGTGTCCACGCCGATCACGGCCCAGATGGTCAGCCCGACATCGGTGAGCCAGTGCTGGGCGAGGCCGCCCAGGCCCACCAGCTCCAGCGAGGTGTTGAGCAGCCCGGTCGAGGGGTCGAGGATGGACCGGAACACGATGCCCACCACGAGGACGGGCAGGACCGCCGGCAGGTAGATGAGCCCGCGGTGCAGGTACGCGAGCCGCCGGATGCCCGACGTGAGCAGGATCGCCAGGGCGAGCGCGATCACCGTCTTGAGGACGGTCGTCGCGACCGTGAACAGGGCCGTGTGCTCGATGGCCCCGATGTAGTCGTTGCTGGGGTCGAAGATCGTGGCGAAGTTGTCCAGCCCCACCCAGTGGAGGCTCTTCGAGTAGGCGCTCCAGTCGGTGAAGGCGAACCCGAACCCGAGCACGCTGGGCAGCAGGACGAAGACCCCGGTGAGCAGGAGCGCGAAGCCCGCGAACCAGGTGGGGTAGGCGTTCTTCACGGCAGGCTCGTTCCGGTGCCCCGCGAGCGCAGGAGCGCGCTCACCAGCCCGGCGGACAGCTCGCCTTCAGGGGCGGGGCCGCCCAGCCGGCAGCTCCGCGCGACGAGAGGGAAGCGCCAGCTGGACACGTCAGACCCCATGGTGCGCATGATCCCAGTTGCCGGACGGTCGCTGCGGCGGATCGGGGGCGAGCAGCCAACTCGCCCCCGACAACCGCTGTGCTGGGCTAGTTGGGCCAGGCCGGGTCGCCGGCAGCCTTCGCCAGCGTTGTCCGCCCGGTGTCGATGTTCTTCAGCATGTCCGCCGCCGTCTTCTGGCCGGTGAACATGTTGACCATCCACTTGCCCAGGTCCATCCACTGCGGATTGACGTAGTTCACCGCGTCCTGGAGGACGAGGGTCTTCGCCTGTGTGTAGGTGGTGAAGAACGCGGACTGGCTGGCATCCCACTTCGGGGTGACGCCCGTGAACGGGAGCGTCTCGAAGTCGGGCGTGTTGTTGATCAGCCACTGCAGGTTGTCCGGCTGCATCATGAAGTCGAGCCACTGCTTCGCCTCGGCGACGTGCTGGCTCTTGCTGGACACCATCCAGGTCGGGCCGGCCGGGTGGGTCGGCTGGAGCTGGTTGTCCAGGATCGGGATGGGGAAGTAGCCGAAGCTGGTGGCCTGCAGGTTCGGGTAGGCGGCGGCGATCTGCGAGCCGCGGGACAGCTCGGACAGGGTCATCCCGAAGGTGCCGCTCGCCATCGCCTTGGAGGTGTCGGCTTCCTTGGCGGACAGCGCGTCCTTGCCGAAGTAGCCCTTCTGGTAGAGGTCGTTGATCTGCGTCAGCGCCTTCTCCATCGTCGCGTCACCGGCGAAGGTCGCCTGATTCGCGTTGAGCTTGGCGATCACGCCGGGCTCCAGCGCCTCGACCTGCGCCCCGACCTCGGGGAACCACAGCACGTGGTGCCAGCCGTCGGACACGGGCTCGTAGATCGGCGTGATGCCGTTGGTCTTGAGCGTCTCGGCCGCGGTCTCGAAGTCCGCGAAGGTCTTGGGGACGGCGATGTTGTACTTCGCGAACAGGTCCTTGTTGTAGACCATGACCCAGTAGTTGGCCGCCACGACGTCCCAGACCTCGGCGCCGTAGAGCTTGCCGTCGAGGGACGACTGGTCGGCGACGACCGGATCGAGCCGGCTCACCCACGACTCGCTGGTCAGGTCGACTGCGTTGTTGGCCGCGTCGTACTGGAGCTTCATGTCCGACTTCCCGGCCTGGCCGAGGAAGAGGTCGATGCCCTGACCGGAGTTGAGCTTGGTCTTGAGGACGTCGAAGTACTGGGCGGACGGGATGATCTGGAAGTCGAGGTGGATGCCGGTCTGCTCCTCGAACCTGCCTGCGAGGACCTGCTCAGAGGACTTGATCCAGTCCTGGCTGGCCAGCACCTCGAGGGTGACGTTCGACTTGCTCGGCGCGGCGCTCGCGGACGCCGAGGGCGCCGTGGTGGCGGCTACGGTGGCCGCCGCGACGGACGGAGGAGTGGACGGCGCCGTGACTGATGCCGGCACGCTCGCCGCCGGGGAGGAGCATCCTGCGACGAGCGCGCCGACCATCAGCGTGGAGAGAGCAGACCTCTGCAATTTGCCCAAGGAGACTGCCGCCTTTCGAACGAGGGTGAGGTGACCTGCAGGCGGGCCGGTCTGGCCGACCACCGACTCAGCTGCTCGATAGGTCCACCTCCTCGATTGCCCTCGGAGCGCGCATCTCGTCTCGGGCGAAATCATTGCCGGTATCATTACCGCTACGCCAGTTTACCGCGTCGGTCAAGGGGCTGGCAGACCATTTCGCCACCATGGCTCCGGCGCTCGTCGCGGGTCCTCTGGTCCACTGGCTCAGGGCATCCCCAGGGGAGCGGCTTCCGGTGCGACGATCACTCCGGCGCCGACCATGCGGCGCTGCCGGAGTGGATCATGGCCTTCGGTGGAGGCGTCGTTCCCGCGAGCCCGGGCGCGAGCCTCAAGAGGCATGCGGGGGCGCAGGGCGAGCCGGTTGTCAGGCCCGCGCAATGGCGATCACACGTTTCGCAATGGACCCGCCTACGTGAGGGCGACTGAGAATGGCGGAGAATCAGGGGAATCGCGACCGCCCCATCTGACGAGGAATGACGCGTGGCTGCTGGCCTCCTCGAGGTGTTCGAGGCATCCGTGCCCCAGGACCTCCTCCTCGACGCTGACCCGGAGCTCCGGGCCTTCTACGAGGGACCGACCGTCAAGCGCGTGGACGGGCTCTTCGCGCACTGGTTCGGCGTCTCCACGGGGGCCTCGGCGGCCCGGATCGTCCTCATCTCGGGCTGGGACTCTGAAGACGCCCTCCTGAGCTTCACCCGTGCCAACCGCCTCCCACGCCGGACGGGATCGATCGCCGAGATCGTCGCGCTCGGCGCCACCGAGCGGTGGGAGCTCCTGGACCAGGTCGTGAGCACGTTCGAGCCTGCCGCTGCGACCGTCCTGCGCCGCATTCGCGCACCCGTCCCGCGCGGCGAGCTGGAGACCGTGCTCGCGGAGCTCGCGGCTGCCCGAGTCGGGGACTTCGGGCGGCGGGACGTCGCGGTCTCCCAGGTGGCGACCCGACAGGCCGGGGACGTGACCGAGCTGCTGGTGCTGACTGCCTGGCGCGACGTTTCGGCCGTCACCGACAGGCTCGACAGGGTGGCGAGCTGGTGGGAGGCGCTGGCACGCGAGCACCACCTCCCGGGCGTCAATGTCGAGACGTTCGCCCTTCGTCCGAGCGGCCTGCTCCGCCTGGCTCCGCGTGGCCCGGCCGTGGTCATCACCGACGATCGCGGGTTCATCGTGGATGCGACGCCGGCCGCCGTGGGCATGCTCGGCCGCTCCGTCTGGGACCTCTTCCAGCTGCGCTTCGATGACCTGCCGCGGGAGCTCGATGACGGGACTGCCCTCATCGCCAGGCCCGAGGGCGGATCGATCCACGTCCACGTGCTCCGTGCGGCGAACATGCCGGCGCCGGGCCGCCATGCGGCACTCCTCACTCCGGCCTTCGAGCCGAGGCCGGACGCCGCGTCTGCGGAGGCGACGATCGGTGGCGCCTATCGCCGCGGGCCGGCGGATCCGGGAAGCGGCGCGGCGCCCGCCCCCGGCCCAGGCGCCCCCCCCGGCCCCGGAGGAGGTAAGCCTGGCACCGGCGCCGCTGCCAGCCCCGAGCACGGGCTGACATCCCGTTCGGGGACCCGGGATCCGGCGCGCGCCGGGCGCACAGAACGGCCGGCAGGAGTGGCTGACGGCGCAACGATGAACGCCACGATCGAATCCCCCGCCCTCCCAGTGGATCGACAGGCGCAGTGGAGGGCCCGCGCGTCCCGAGCCGATGGCACGTCAGGCGGGGGAGGGGCGCCGTCTACGGGATCGGCATGATCGGGGCACTCGCGTACTTCTTCCAGTCCGCCGCGACCGGCCGCGACAGGGCGCTGGCCGCACCCAAGGCGGTCTTCTGGCCCGCCCTGCTGGTGTACAAGGTGCTCAAGCACCTCAACGGCTGACAGCGGGCTGCGCGTCCCGGAGAGGACCGCCGATCATGCGACCCACCCGGCGCGCGGTCCGCTCCGCGGCGGCCGCCATCGCGGGCGTGATGGCGCTCATCTACTTCGCCATCGGCCTCGGCTTCCTGGACATCGGCGCCTCCACTGGCGACACGACGTTCCGGTTCACCTTCGGCGCTGTCGCCGGGGGCGCCTTCCTGCTCGGCGCGATCCTGCTGGCGGGGTTCGATCGCCGCTGGGTCTGCGTTCTGGGCGTCGCCTTCCAGATCTTCGTCTCAAGCGGATGTCGTCGCGAGCCCAGCCCGTCCGAGTCCCGCCTCTAGGCGAGTGGTTCCACGGGCACGCCATTGGCCGGCCTGACCCGCGTTCCGTAGCGGAGCGTGGACGCTCGGGCGGCGAGCTCGGGCATGAAGACGACCTGCTGGGATGCGGTCCGGCTGTCGCCCCCGGCCTGCATGGTCGCGGCGAGCAACTCCATCGCGCGGCGGCCCATCTGGTAGCTGGGCTGGTGGATCGACGACAGCGGGACCCCCGCGAGGGCTGCGAACGCGATGTCGTCGTAGCCAATCACGGCGACCTCATCGGGCACGCGGATCCCGGCCAGCGTCAGCGCCTGGAGGATCGCGAGCGCGAGCAGGTCGTTGGCGGCGAAGACGCCGTCGGGCCGCTCCCGACGGGGCATCGCCGCGATCTCGGACCCGACCCGCCGGCCCTCGTCGGCCGTCATCCGCGTCGTGGCGAGGTGTGACAGAGCCACGCCCGCCGCCTCGGCCGCCCGCCCGGCACCCACGAGCCGGTTCCGCACCTGCTCGAGCGTGACCGGCCCGCCCACGAAGGCGATCCTGCGGCAGCCGACGTCGACGAGGTGCTGACCAGCGAGGCGACCACCCTCGATGTCGTCGACGGCGACCGAACTGAACCCGGGCGTGGTGGCGAGGCGATCGAGCAGGACGATGGGCGTGCCGCGGTCGCGGATCGCCTTGAGCTGCTTGACCGAGCCGCCGACCGGCGTGACCAGGAGGCCGTCCACGCGGCTCTGCTCGAAGCGGTCCAGGTACAGGCGCTCGCGATCGGCACGCTCGGCGCTCGTCGCGAGCAGCACCGCGAGGTCCATGCTGCCTGCGGCCTCCTCGACCCCGGCGGCGAGGTCGTTGAAGAACGGGTTGCGCGCGTCGAGCACGAGCAGGCCGACGGAGCCGCTCCGCCCACGGCTGAGCTGCCTGGCCGCCGCATTGGGGACGTAGCCGAGTTCCGCGATGACCGCCTGGACTCTCGCGAGCGTCTCGGGCGCGACCTTGGCCGGGTTGTGGAGGACGTTCGAGACGGTTCCGGTCGCGACCCCCGCCTGCTGCGCGACGTCGCGCAGCAGCGGACCCCGCATCGGCCTGGCCTCGCTGGTCATGCCAGCAGTCCCCTCCTGTTCCCAGCTCCCCGGCACCCGCCTCGCAATTCTGGGGGATGGGTTCGCCCGGGGAGATCATACGCGCGAAATGAACCGCTTCACACGGCGTGCGAGATGGTCGCCGCGCGAGGAGCTGACGACGCGAATCGGGGGTACGCCTCCCGCCGACTGCAGCCAGGAGCGGCCGTGGTCGGCGAAGATGAGCGTGAATCTGCGCTGCGCGGCCGCCGGACGCGCCAGTCAGCGCGGCGTTGCGGGACGGTGCTGAAAGTTGCCCCTTGACGCCGAGGTCCGCAACCGTGCATCATGCGATTGAAGCGCTTCAACCTGCGCTGGGAGGTGGCTGGCTCGTGGACGTGGCTGGTGGCGCTGGGACGGAGCTTGTCGCGCGCCGCACAACGTCCCATCGGGCCGCGCCCGCCAAGAGTGCTCGATGACGCCGCGACTCGAGCTCACCGGCATCTCGAAGCGCTTCGCGGCCACCGCCGCCCTGACCGACGTCGCCCTGCGGCTGCTCCCCGGCGAGATCCACGCCCTGGTGGGGGAGAACGGCGCCGGCAAGAGCACCCTCGTCAAGACGATCGCCGGCGTCCACCAGCCAGACGCCGGGGAGATCCGGCTCGACGGGGAGCGCATCACCATCCCGAGTCCGGCCGCGGCCCGCGCCATGCGCATCGCGGTGGTCCACCAGGAGCCGCGGCTGTTCCCCGACCTCTCTGTCGCCGAGAACATCTTCCTCATCGCGCCCCCGACGGACCGCCTCCACACCATCGCGTGGAGGGAGATGCGCCGTCGGGCGGCAAACCTGTTCGAGCAGCTCGACGTCAAGATGGACGTGTCGGCGCCGGTCCGCGGGCTCTCCATGGCGGACCAGCAGCTGATCGAGATCGCCAAGGCGCTCTCGCTCGACGCGCGCGTGCTGATCCTCGACGAGCCCACGGCCTCGCTCTCGACCCACGAGGTCGAGCGCCTGTTCACGATCGTGCGGCGCACGAAGGAGCGCGGCGTCGGGGTGCTGTTCGTCAGCCACCGGCTCGACGAAGTGTTCGCGCTGTGCGACCGCGCCACGGTCTTCCGCGACGGGCGCCACGTCATCACCGCGCCGACCTCGGAGTTGACCACGGCCTCGCTCGTCCGCCACATGGTGGGCCGCGAGGTGTCGCTGTTCCCCAAGGAGGCGAGCACCCTCGGTGAGCCGCTGCTCGAGGTGCGCGGCCTCTCGGACGCGGCCGGCTTCCGCGACGTCTCGTTCACGGTCCGCGCCGGGGAGATCCTGGGCCTCGCGGGCCTGGTTGGCGCCGGGCGGACCGAGATCGCCAGGGTCCTGTTCGGCATCGAGTCGAGGACGGCCGGCGAGGTCTTGCTCGACGGCAAGCCGGTGAACTTCCGCTCGCCGTCCGAGGCCCTCCGCGCCGGCATCGCCTACGTGCCCGAGGACCGCCACCAGGACGGCCTGGTCCTCGACTTCTCGATCGCCAACAACATCACACTGCCGATCCTGCCTCGCCTCTTCCCGCGCCTCCTCCTCCGGGCGCGGGTTGAGGACGAGGTGGCGAGAAGCTTCTCGGAGCCCCTGCGCGTGCGGGCGACCGGGGTTGGCCAGGCGGTCTCGGCGCTCTCCGGCGGCAACCAGCAGAAGGTGGTCATCGCCAAGTGGCTGGCCACCAAGCCCCGGGTGCTGATCCTCGACGAGCCGACGCGAGGCGTGGACATCGGCGCCAAGGTGGAGGTGCACCGCATCGTGTCCGAGCTCGCCGCGACGGGCCTCGCGATCGTCATGATCTCGTCCGACCTGCCCGAGGTCCTCGCGATGAGCGATCGGATCCTCGTGCTCCACGAGGGCCGCGTCGCCGCCGAGATCGCCCGCTCCGACGCGTCGGAGGAGCGGGTCATGTTCGCCGCCACCGGGCAGGTCGAGGCGGCAGCCGCCGGGGCCGGGCATGGCGGCTAGCGCGATGCCCAAGACGCAGGGCCAGCCCGGCATGCTCGGGCGCGTCACCGGCGCGCTGGGGCGCTCGCGCGAGCTGACCCTGGTCGCGCTGATCGTCCTCATGTGCGCGATCGTCTCGCTCGGCGCGCCGCAGTTCCTCTCGATCTCGAACCTCGACCAGGTCACCGCCATGGCGGCCATCTTCGCGATCGCCGGGATCGGCGAGGCGATGGTCGTGATGACCAAGAACATCGACCTCTCGGTGGAGTCGACGATCGGCCTGGTCGCGTTCCTCGTGGGCGTGACCCTGCGCCAGGGCGACCTGCCGGTGCCGGCGGCGTGGCTGCTCGGGATCGGCGTGGGCCTGCTCCTGGGCATGGTCAACGGCGCGGTGATCACGGTCTTCCGGATCCCCTCGATCGTGGTCACCCTGGGCACGCTGAGCATCTTCCGGGGGCTGGTGTTCATCATCGCCGGAGGCAAGGAGGTCAACCTCAGCGACCTCCCGGCGGGCTACGCGAACCTCGCCACCGACACCGTCCTCGGCGTGCCGGTGTTCGTGATCGTCGCGGTCGTGATCGTGGCGATCGTGGGGCTCCTGCTCTGGAAGACCCGCTTCGGGCGCCAGGTCTACGCGGTTGGCAGCAACGCCGAGGCGGCCGCGATCCTGGGCATCCGCTCGCGCCTCGTGACGTTCGCCGTGTTCTCCATCGCCGGCCTCCTGGGCGGGATCGCCGGCGTCATGTGGGGGATCTACTTCGGGACGATCTACGCGACGTCCGCGAGCGGCGTGGTGCTCCAGATCGTGGCGGCCGTGGTGGTCGGCGGCGTCTCGATCGCCGGCGGCACGGGCACCGTGGTGGGCGCTGCGCTCGGCGCGCTGTTCCTCGCCCTGATCAACAACGCGCTGCTGGTGCTCCAGCTGCCGCAGGAGCTGCTGCAGGCGATCTACGGCGCCGTGATCCTCGTGGCCGTCAGCGCTGACGCGCTCCTCAGCCGACGAAACAAGGGCCAGGCCGCCCAGGAGGCCGCGCGATGACGGCGCCCGCCGTGCGCAGCCGCCGCCTGCCGCTCGCCTCGCTCGCGCGCTGGGAGACGCTGCTCGTCATCCTGCTCGTCGGCCTCCTGGTCGCGGGCACCCAGTTGTCCAGGTTCTTCCTGTCCGCCAACAACTTCGCGAACCTCACGAGCTCGGTGATGGAGGTCGCGATCATGGCCCTGCCCATGACCCTGATCATCATCACGGGCGACATCGACCTCTCGGTCGAGTCGATGGTCGGCCTCGCCGGGGCGGTCCTGGGCACGCTCATGCTGGCGGGCCTCCCGCTGCCCCTCGCCATCCCGATCGTCCTGATCGTCGGGGGCCTCGGCGGCTGGCTCAACGGGCTCCTGGTGACCCGGGCCGGGCTGCCGGCGCTGGTCGTCACGCTGGGCACCCTCGCGCTCTTCCGGGGCCTCGCGAACGTGATCCTCGGCCCGACGGTCATCAGCGTGTGGCCCGACTGGTTCACCGAGTTCGGCTTCGGGACCATTGCCAAGTCGCCCATCCCGTACACGCTGGTCGTGTTCGCGGTGCTCGCGGCCGTCTTCTGGCTCGTCACCCACGGCACGTGGCTGGGGCGGCAGGTCGTCGCCATCGGCAAGAGCAAGGACGCGGCGCGCTACTCGGGCGTCCCGGTGGCCTCGCTGCGCAACTGGCTGTTCATCCTGAGCGGCGTCGTGGCCGCCCTGGCCGGGATCATCCTAGCCGCCCGCTTCTCGTCGGCACGCAACGACAACGGGACGGGCATGACCCTGACCGTGGTCACCGTCGTGCTCCTGGGCGGGGTCGACATCAACGGCGGCAAGGGCTCGATCCCGGGGGTCGTGCTGGCCGTCTTCGTGCTCGCCGTGCTGCAGAACGTGCTGCGGCTCGCCGGTGTCTCGAGCGAGTTCCAGGGCATCGCCGTCGGCCTGCTCCTGGTCTTCTCGGTCATCGTTCCCCAACTCGCTCGCCAAGCCAAGGCAGCGCTCGATCGGGCTCGAAGGGGTCGGCGCCCGCCGGCCGGCTCGATGGCTGCCGGCGAGATCAACGTCTAGCTCGTGAGGAGGACACGTAGTCACATGACCGGAACTTCGGTCCGACGATTCGTTGCCGGGCTTGCGACGACAGCCATCGTGCTGTCGGCCTGCAGCTCGTCCACACCCAGCTCCGCCCCGGCGTCCCAGGCGGCGCCGGCCTCGCAGGCGCCCGTCGCCTCCGTCCCGGCATCCGTCCCGGCATCGCAGGCGGCATCCGCCCCCGCGTCCCAGGCCGCCTCCGGGGGCGTCACGGCCGTCGTGATCCCCAAGCAGATCAACAACCCGTACTTCGACGTCGCCTTCAAGGGCGCCCAGAAGGCCGCCGCCGACCTCGGCGGGACGGTCACCCAGGTCGGGCCCAGCGCCGCCGACGCCACCCAGCAGGTGCCGTTCATCCAGACGGCCACCACGCAGGGCGTGGGCGCGATCATCATCTCCGCCGACGACGCCACCGCGGTCGCCCCGGCCCTCAAGGCCGCCATGCAGGCCGGCATCAAGGTGGTCGGCTACGACTCGAGCCCGGCCGTCGGCGCCTACAACGTGTTCGTGAACCAGGCCGACACCGCCGGCATCGGCAAGGGCCTGGCCAACATGGCATGCGACCTCGCCCCGTCGTGCACGGGCGAGATCGCCGTCCTCTCCGCTGCGCAGTCCGCGACCAACCAGAACGCCTGGATCGCGGCCATGCAGACCACCATGAAGGACGCCAAGTACAGCAAGCTGGTCTGGGACGGCGTGGTCTACGGCAACGACGACCCGCAGGTCAGCACCCAGCAGGCGCAGGCGCTCCTCCAGGCGCACCCCAATCTCAAGGTCATCGTCGCCCCGACCACGGTGGGCATCGTGGCCGCCGCCCAGGTCGTCCGCGCCGCCAAGAAGACGGGCTCCGTCTTCGTGACCGGCCTCGGCACTCCCAAGGGCATGGTCGACTACGTCAAGGGCGGCGAGTCGCCCGAGTTCGCTCTCTGGAACGTCACCGACCTCGGCTACCTCGCGTATGCCGTGGCCGCCCAGCTGGCTGCCGGGACGATCAAGGGCACCGAGGGCGAGACCTTCACGGTTCCGTCGCTCAACAACGGCCAGCCCTACACCATCGGCAAGGACAGCGTCGTCGTCCTCGGGCCGCCATTCGTGTTCAACAAGGACAACATCGACCAGTACGTCGCGTCCTTCGGCTTCTGATCCGGAGCTCCTCCAACGACCCCGGCGGGCTCTCCGAGCTCGCCGGGGTCACCCTTGATGGACCCTGCCGTGGAACGCGTCGCCTTCACCATGCGCCTGCTGCCGGGGGCCGAGGCCGAGTACCGCGAGCGCCACGCGCACGTGTGGCCCGAGATGCTCGGGGCCCTCAAGGACGCTGGCGTCAGCAACTACTCCATCTTCCAGCTCGACGACCGCCTGATCGGCATCTTCGACGTCGAGGACTTCGACCGCTTCCGCGCCCACATGGCCGCCCAGGAGGTCAACGACCGCTGGCAGGCCGACATGGCGCGGCTGATCGACCCGTGCACGGACCCCGCCACGGGCTTCCACCGCCGCCTGGACGAGGTGTTCCGCCTTGACTGACCGCAGTGGCCCCCGGCACGCCGCCGTGGACCTGGGCGCCGAGAGCGGCCGGGTCCTAGTCGGCACGCTCGACGGGGGACGCCTCGCGCTCGAGGAGGTCCACCGCTTCGCAAACGCGCCCGTGTCCGTGCGCGGGACCCTGCACTGGGACGTGCTGCGCCTGTGGGCGGACGTCGAGGCGGGACTGCGGCGCGCGGGCACCGCCGGGGCCCTCACGTCGGTGGCGGTGGACACGTGGGGCGTGGACTTCGCGCTGCTCGACGGGCGCGGGCGGCTGCTGGCGAACCCGGTGCACTACCGAGACCGGCGCACGGACGGCGTCCCCGAGCGCGTGTTCGGCCTGGTCCCGCGCGCCGAGGTGTACGCCACGACCGGCATCCAGGTGATGCCGATCAACACGCTCTACCAGCTCGCCGCCATGGCGCTCGAGCGCGACCCCCTGCTCGCGCAGGCGCGCCGGCTGCTGCTCATGCCGGACCTGATGACGAACTGGCTGTCGGGCGCCGAGGCGGCCGAGTACACCAACGCGACGACGACGCAGTGTCTGGACGCTCGGACGCGCGACTGGGCGACGCCGATGCTCGAGCGCGTCGGCATCCCGGCGGGGCTGTTCCCGGGCGTGGCCGAACCCGGCACGGTGCTCGGCCCGCTGCTGCCCGAGCTCGCCGGCGGGACCGGGCTGGGCGGCGCCCGGGTGGTGCTCGCGGGCTCCCACGACACGGCCTCTGCCGTCGCCGGCGCGCCGCTCGCCTCGCCGCGCACCGCGTTCCTCTCGTCGGGCACCTGGTCGCTGCTCGGCCTCGAGGTGCCGGCGCCGGTCATCAATGCGGCATCGGCGGCGGCGAACCTGACCAACGAGGGCGGCGCCGGCGGGACGATCCGGCTCCTGCGCAACGTCGCCGGCCTGTGGCTGATCCAGGAGGCGCGCCGGTCGCTGTGGCCCGTTGGGGACGCCCCGTCCTATGCCGCGATTGCCGCGCTGGCCGGGGCCGCGCCGCCGTTCACCGCCTTCATCGATCCCGACGACGAGCGGTTCCTCCACCCCGGCGACTTGCCGGCCAACGTGCGCGCCTTCTGCGTGGAGACCGGCCAGCCCGCGCCGGCCGACCACGGAACGCTGTTCCGGGTCCTGCTCGAGAGCCTCGCCCTGCGCTATGCCGTGGTCCTCGACCAGCTCGCCGCCGCCTCCGGGGTGGTGCCCGACGGCGTCCACGTCGTCGGCGGCGGCGCGAACAACGGCCTCCTGAACCGCCTGACGGCGGGCGCGACCGGCCTCCCGGTCCACGCCGGCCCAGTCGAGGCCACCGCCATCGGCAACGTGCTCGTCCAGGCGCTCGCCGCCGGCCACATCGGCTCGCTCGCCGAGGGTCGCCAGCTCGTCGCCCGCTCCTTCCCCGTCGCCACCGTTGAGCCCGAGGGCGACTGGACCGGGGCCCGTGCCCGGTTCGCCGCCGTCACCCGCTGCTGAGGAGTCACGCCATGGCCGCCAACCCCGTCGTCGCCCTCCCCGCCTCGACCCCCGCGCTCGAGCGGGTGGCGTGGGCGGTGGACGGGCTCAACATCGAGATCCCCTCGTGGGGGTTCGTGAACACCGGGACCCGGTTCCGCGTGTTCCCCCAGCAGGGCGTGCCGAGGACGGTGTTCGAGAAGGTCGACGACGCGGCGACCGTCAACCGCTACACCGGCGTCGCCAAGACGGTCAGCCTCCACATCCCGTGGGACAAGGTGGACGACTGGGCCGAGCTCAAGGCGCACGCGGACGGCGCGGGCCTGCGGTTCGGCGGCATCAACAGCAACACCTTCCAGGACCCCGACTACAAGCTGGGCTCGGTCTGCCACCCCGACGCCGACGTCCGCGCCAAGGCGGTGGGCGCGATCGTCGAGTGCAACGAGATCGCGTCGGTCCTCGACGCGGCGGCGGTCAAGGTCTGGCTGGGCGACGGCACCAACTACCCGGGCCAGGACGACCTGCGCGGGCGGCACCGGCGGCTGCTCGCGGGCCTGCGGGAGGCCTACGCCACGCTCCCCGCGGACACGCGGATGTTCCTCGAGTACAAGCTCTACGAGCCGGCCCTGTACAGCACCGACGTCCAGGACTGGGGCCAGAGCCTCAACGTGGTCCGCCAGCTGGGCGACCGCGCCGGGGTCTGCGTGGACACCGGCCACCACGCGATGGGCGTCAACATCGAGCAGATCGTGGCGCTGCTCCTGGCCGAGGGGAGGCTGTTCGCCTTCGACCTCAACGACAAGAAGTACGGCGACGACGACCTGATGGTGGGCTCGATCGACCCGTACCAGCTGTTCCGCATCACGCACGAGCTGGTGAACGCGATGCGCGACGACGCGGACCCGATCGCCCAGGCGACCGCCAACGCAACCACGTACATGCTCGACCAGTGCCACAACATCGAGCCCAAGGTGCCGGCCATGATCCGGAGCGTGATGAACCTCCAGGAGACGGTCGCCAAGGCGCTCCTGGTGGACCGCGAGCGGCTGCTGGCGGCGCAGGCCGCGGGCGACGTGCTCGAGGCGAACGGCGCCCTGTGGGACGCCTTCCAGACCGACGTCCGGCCGCTGCTCGCCGAGCTGCGCGTCGCGCGCGGCCTCCCCGCGGACCCGTACCGCGCCTACCTCGACTCGGGCGAGGAGGAGGCGAAGTACGCCGCGCGGGTCGGCGGCACGCCCGCGAGCTGGTGAGCGTCTGATGCCGCTCACCGCACCGCTCCCGGACCTTGACGAGATCCTCGCCTCGATGGGCGAGGGCGGCCGGCGGATCGCCCTGCTCGACGCGGGCGAGGGCGCGGCCGGCAACATCAGCGTCTGCGTCGGCTGGCAGGTCGAGGTCCGGCGCAGGTTCCCGAGGGGCGAGCCGATCGCCCTGCCGGTCCCGGCGCCGCACCTCGCCGGGCACACGGTGCTCGTCACCGGGTCGGGCCGCCGGCTGCGGGACATCGGCGCGAGCCCGGTGGCCAACATCGGCGCCGTGGTCATCGACGGCGACGGGGCCACGGCGACGCTGTGGACCGCGCCCGGGCGCCTGTTCGAGCGGCTCACGTCCGAGTGGAACAGCCACCTGGCGGTCCACGAGGACACGGTCGCCCGGACGGGCACGAACTTCCACGCCGTGGTCCACGCCCAGCCGCCGCACATCACGTACCTCTCGCACGTGCCGGCCTACCAGGACGAGGCCTACTTCAACGCGCGGGTGATGCGCTGGGAGCCCGAGACGATCGTCCAGCTGCCGCAGGGCGTCGGGATCCTGCGGTTCATGATCCCGGGCTCGGAGGCGCTGATGGCCGCCAACGTCGAGAGCCTGCGCAGCCACCGGATCGACGTCTGGGGCAAGCACGGCGTCATGGCGCGTAGTGACATCTCGGTCACCCGTGCGGTGGACCGGATCGAGTACGCGGAGGCCGGAGCGCGATACGAGTACATGGACCTCGTGGCCGGCGGCGGTGGCGAGCGCCTCTCCGATGAGGAGCTGCGCTCGATCGTCACGGCCTTCGGCGTCGAGACGGACCTCGTGTGAGCGCGCTCGTGCCGCCGCTCCTCCCGCCCCCGGACGCCGACGAGCTGATCGGCCTGTCGAACCGCTTCGGCTCCGACCCGATGTTCGTCCGCGCCGGCGGCGGCAACTCGTCGGTGAAGGTCGACGGGGTGCTGTGGATCAAGCCGTCGGGCGTGCCGCTGGCCACGCTCGCCGCCGACGACCTCGTGCCGCTCGACCGGGCCCGGCTCCTCGCGCTGCTCGAGCAGGACGCGGCGACGCCCCCCGGCGAGGGCGACCCCGTGATGGCCATTGCGGCCGCTGCGCGCCTGGCGGAGGCGCACGGCCGCCGGCCCAGCGTCGAGCTGCTGTTCCATGCCCTGCTGCCGCAGCGCCTCGTGCTGCACACCCACCCGGTCCTCGTCAATGCCGTCACGTGCAACAGCGACGGCCCCGCCCTGGCCGAGCGCGTGTTCGGCGACCGTGCGGTCTGGGTCCCGTACACGGACCCGGGCCTGCCGCTGGCGCGCGCCATCCTCGACGCGCGGCGGGCGCACGAGGCGCGCACCGGTCTGGTGGCCCCCCCGGTCACCCTGCTCGGCAACCACGGGCTGATCGTCGGGGGCGAGACCGCGGCGGAGATCGCGGCCCAGACGGCGTGGCTGGTGTCGGCGATCGAGGCGGAGATCCACGCACGCCCGGCCGGGGAGCTGATTGGCGCTGCGGTCGCTTCGCCCATCGCGCCACTCGACCAGGCCTTCATGAGCGCGATCGCCTCGGGCCTCGGGCCTCGGGCCGTCGTCTTCGACCCGCACCCGCTCGCCTCCTCGTTCGCTGGCACCGGCCCTGGCCGTGCGTTCATGGCGGACGGCCCGCTCATCCCCGACCAGATCGTCTACACGGGATCGTGGCCCCTCGTGCTCGACATCGAGGCGCTCGCGGCCGAGCGGCCGGCCGAGCTCGCCGCCGCCCGCGTGGCGGAGTTCGAGGCGGAGCGGGGCGTGGCGCCCATCGTGACCGTGGTGCCCGGCCTCGGGCTCTTCGCGACCGGCGCCAGCGAGCGCCAGGCCGAGACCGCCCGCGACGTGTACCTGGATATGCTGCGGGTGGGCGAGGCGGCGCTCCGGCTCGGAGCCGTCCGCCATCTCACTGAGACCGAGCGGATGTTCATCGAGAGCTGGGAGGCGGAGGCGTACCGCAAGCAGGTGGCCGCCACGGGCTGAGGCTCGCGGCCGACCGAGCCCCGGCCCGGCGTCTCCTCGCCGTCCGTCAGCCTGCGCTGGGCAGCAGCGCGATCGCCGGCACGATTGACGCCGCGAGGACAATCGGGGCCACCGGGTGGTGTCGCGGCGCGACCCAGCTCAGCGACCTGGAGCAGAGGGCGTCCCCATGCAACTCCACATCCAGAACCCAGCGCCCGCCAGCGTTCTGCGCGCGCCGTCTCCCGATGCGCACTGCACGTGCGAGCATGCGCTCGACTGCGCGTGCGCCTGCCACAGCCCATCCTGCGACCCGGGAGCGGAGGTCTGCGACATCGCCTTCCTGGCCGACGACGGCGGCCTGACGCCCTGGGGCTGCACGCTGTGCACCCCCGGCGCCGGCGCCCCGCACCGGCCCGGCTGCGAGGTGATCGGCTGGCACGTCCCGGTCCCGCACGTGCCCCGGATTGCCGGCTGACGCGCCAGGGGGCGTCAAGCCGGGACCGTCGCGCGGTGACGGTCAGTCGATGGTCGCGTGGATCGTGTACGTCCAGACGTTCTTCTCGCCACCGGCCCAGGGCCGGCTGTATGAGAGGCTGACCGTGGCGGTGCCGGCATGGTCGGCCTTGAGGAGGAACGTGGCGGTGCTCGCGGCGCCGACCGCATTGCTCGGCCCCTGCTCGACAGCGGTGGCCGGGTTGGTCCCGCTCGAGGCAGCGGGCGCAGCGCCCAGGGGCGGGACCGTGGCACCGGCAGCGGGATCCGAGGCAGGCATCGCGGCGGTGGTGCCCGACACGCTCATC
Source organism: Chloroflexota bacterium (assembly GCA_021783095.1). Classification (GTDB taxonomy): domain Bacteria; phylum Chloroflexota; class Limnocylindria; order Limnocylindrales; family CSP1-4; genus CAIXZV01. The sequence continues at coordinate 24,310 of JAJXUG010000022.1, forward strand.
GCGTTGCCGACGATGACCGGCGGCGCCCACGAGAAGCCGGTGCTCGCGTTCATGCACAGGGTCACGGCCAGGACGTCACCCGACTTGAGGTGGATCGTCGCGGAACCCTTCGGCTGCTTCGCGAACTCGTCGCAGGTGACGGTGAGGTGCGAGGCGGCGGACGGGATGTCCGCGACCACGGGCACGATGGCCGAGGATGCCCCGGGACTCGGCGTGATCGCCGCGGCGCTCGCCGCTCCAGGCGCGGTCGTCGCCGCGGCGGGGTCGATGGCGGCCGAGCTTGAGCAGCCGGCCAGAGCGAGCACGGACGCGAGCGACGCGACCGCCATGGCGCGCGCACCGAAGACACTTCGAGCTGACATGGGAGTGCTCCCCTGTTGGGTGACCCGGTGCCTTCGCGGTCTCGCCGCACCGCCGGGTCTGATGGCGCGATAACGCGCGGTCGGTCCGCACGGTTCCCGACGAGACTCGTCGGGTTGAACTTCGGCGGGCCTTTCAGTCGGGCTGGCCGTAGGAGTCCAGGACCTCGCGGATCCGGTGCGCGGGGCGACCGGGCGTGAACGGCTTCGCGAGGGCGGCTCGTCCTCGACCACGAGGATCGTGTTGAAGTCATGCGCGACGCCGCCGGCGAGTCGGCCGATGCTCTCCATCCTCTGGGCCTGGAGGAGCTGCTCCTGGAGGAGGCGGCGCTCCGTGATGTCCTGGATGCGGTCGCGCGCGCGACAGGCTGACAGGGCCCCCGGCAACTTGCGAAACCAGTCGGGTCAGGACTACCGTGCTGGCGGAGGTGTCCATGGCCGAGACGGATCCGCACCAGCCGCTCCAGTCGCATCTGCACGAGCACGGAGCTGGCTGCGGACACGCGGCGTTGCAGCACCGCGACCACATCGACTACCTCCACGACGGTCATGCGCACCGGGTTCACGGCGACCACGTGGACGATGAGCCCGTGACCGGGGCCGAGGCCCACGTCGCGCACCCGGGGCACATGCACGTGCACCGCGAGGGGTGCGGCCACCAGGCGGTCCGCCACGAGGACCACGTCGACTACGTCCACGGCGCCCACCGCCACACGGGCCACCAGGTCCACTACGACGAGCACTGAGCCTGGGTCGCGCGGGCCGGGGCCGATCCGGGTCCGCCGGGGCGGCCATCCCGGCGCCCGCGTCCCGTCGTCGGAGGCTAGGGCGTCTGCTCCGGGCCCACGTCGATGACCTGGGGCTGCCCGTGGGCCACCTCGGCGACCACGAAGCGCTGGGCGTGCTCCTTGTGCGGGTCGCGCAGCAGGATGCCGAACGTCTCGAGCAGCCGGTCCGCGGTGAGCACCTCGCGCCCCGGGCCGAGCGCGACCACTCGCCTCGCGAGGAGCAGCACCTGGTCGTACTCGACGGCCTCGCCGATGTCGTGGGTCGAGGTGACCAGCGCGGCGCCCCGCTCGAGCTCGCCCGCGAACGCCTGCAGGTAGCGCTCGCGGCCGCCCGCATCGAGCCCCGCGGTTGGCTCGTCGAGGACGATCAGGTCGGCACGGCGCGCGAGCACCTGGGCCAGGAAGACGCGCTGCTGCTGGCCACCCGAGAGTGACCGCAGCGGGTGGCCGGCCAGCCCCTCGACGCCCATCGTCCGCATGCCCCAGGCGACCAGATCGTGGTCCTCGCTGGTGAACGGCCGCGCCAGCCCCCGGGCCGAGAAGCGCGCCATCCGGACCACGTCGATCGCGCGGAGCGGCAGGACGAAGCTCGCGGTGTGGGCCTGGCTGAGGTAGGCGACGCGCACGGCGGATGACCCGGGCGCCCGGTTGAACACCTCGAGCCGACCCGCCACGGGCGGGATGAGCCCCATGATCGACTTGAGGAGCGTCGACTTGCCCGAGCCGTTGGTCCCCACCAGGGCCAGCGACGTCTGGCCGCGGACGACGAGGTCGATGCCCGCGACCACCGGCCGACTGCTGTAGCCGACTGCCAGCCCCTCGGCTCGGATGGGCAGGTCGGTCGACGGTGATACGGTCCCGGCGCCGGCCGGCAGCACGCTCGCGCTCATGCGGCGGGCTCCTCGGCGAGGCCTGTGCGAGCGGCGAGCCCGGCGCGCACGTTCACCAGGGCCAGCACCCCGAAGAAGATCACGGTGGCGACCAGCACGATCGTGGCGCCCGCTGCCGTGTTGAACCCGTAGCTGATCAGCAGGCCGGTGTAGGTGGAGATCACGCCGATCAGGATCGCGATGGCCATCATCGTCCCGAGCCGGCTGGCGATCAGGGCGCCGCTGGCGGCGGGGGCGAGCAGCATCCCGAACACCAGCAGGGTCCCGACGCTCTGGAACGACACCACGACGACCGTCGCCACCAGCAGCAGCATCAGCGCGTGGTAGCGGCGGGCGGAGAAGCCGGACACCTGCGCCTGCTCCGGGTCGAAGGACAGCAGCAGGAACGGGCGGGCGCACACGAAGGCGACGACGGCGACGGCCGCGGTGACCACGACCTGCAGGGCGAGTCCCCCGGGAGACACGCCAAGGATCTGGCCGAACAGGATGGCGATGAGGTCGCCGGAGAACGAGCTCGAGCCCGACACCATCACCACGCCCAGCGCCAGCATGCCCACGAACAGCAGGCCGATCGCGCTGTCCGAGGACAGCTTCGAGCGCTGCGTGACCAAACTGACCCCGCCGATCATCACGGCCGCCCCGACGGCCGCGCCGAGGATGCCCGGCAGGCCCAGCAGCAGCGACGCCGCGACGCCCGGGAGGACGCCGTGGGCGAGCGCATCGCCGATGAACGCCAGGCCGCGGAGGACCACGAAGGTGCCCACGATGGCGCAGCCCACGGAGACCAGGACCCCGGCCGCAAGGGCCCGCAGCATGAACTCGTTGCCGAGGAACGGATCGATGAACGGACCCAGCTGAGACCCCTCGCTTTCAGCGTTGACAGCTTGGCGGTCGCGACCTTCCGTCCGGTGGGCCCCGGACGGCTACGGAATGAAGGCTACTTCAGGTTCTCGGCCACCAGATTGGCGATATTGGTCATGAAGGTGAAGTAGGAGCCGTCCGGGGGCAGCGCGTGGGTCGTGAGCTCCACGACCTTGGCCCCGGTGTCGGTGCCCACGGCCTGGGCGACCGAGGCGTCCGTGCCGACCTCGGTGAACACCGCCTTGACCCCTGCCGCCCTGATCTTCGCCTCGAGGGCGGCCAGGCTGGCTGCCGACGATTCGGCCTGCGTCGAGAGGCTGGGGATGATGGCGCCGATCAGCTTGTAGCCGTAGCGCTGGGCGAAGTAGCCGAGCGACTCGTGGCCCGTCACCAGTGAGCGCTCCGGGGCGGGAACGGTGTTGAGGATCGCCACGAGCTGGTCGTTGAGGGCCGTCAGGCGCGCCTCGAGGTCGGCCGCGCGGGCCGAGACGTCGATCCCGAGGTCCGCCCTGAGCTCGGGGGCGAGCGCCGCGACGACGTCCTTCATGGTCAGCGGGTCCATCCAGAGGTGCGGGTCGGGCGCGCCGGCCACCTGGTCGGCGGACGTGTCAATGCCCTCGCCGGCCCCCACGTGGCGGACGCTGATGTGGTCCGAGGCGATGAAGCGCTTGACGCCGGCCTTCTCGGCCTGGTTGAACGCGTCGCCCATGCCGCCCTCGAGGTTCAGGCCGTTCTCGACGAGCAGGTCGGCCCTGGTCATGGTCTCGATGTCCTTGGCCGACGGCGCCCAGTCGTGCGGATCCGAGCCGTTGGGCATGAGGACGGTGACGGTCGCGGCCGAGCCCACCAGGTCCTTCACCACGGCCCCGAGGACCGAGTAGGTCACGACGATCGACTTGCCCGAGGACGAGCCCGACGGTGCTGCCGACCCGCCAGCGCACGCGGCCGCCAGCACCGCGATGCCAGCGATGCTGGCCATGGCGACGGCGCGCCGCCCGAGGCGCCCTGAACGCCCGGGCGTGGTCCCCGCCCTCACGGTGTCGCGCGACGTGGTCTCAATGTGGGTCACAGGTCATTCCTCCCCGCCAGTCGCCACGAGGCCGGGTCAGGCGCTTGGCCCGGCCTTCGCCTGGCAGTGGCGGCAGAGGCCGAACAGCTCCAGCCGGTGGCTCTCGATCCGATACCCGCTCCGCCGCGCAATCTCCGCCACGGCATCCGCCAGCGCGCCATCCTCGACGTCGGCCACTCGGCCGCATCGCGAGCAGACGAGGTGGTGGTGGTGCTCTCGGACGCACGGGACGTAGGCGTGCTCGCCGGACGGGAGGTCAAGGCGCTCGACGACGTGCAGCTCGGTCAGCAGCTCCAGCGCCCGGAAGAGGGTCGCCCGGCTCACGCCGAGGCGGCGCTCCCGCGCGGCGATCTCGAGCTCGGCTGCCGTGAAATGGCCGTCGTACTCGGCGATCAGGCCTGCGACGGCACGCCGTGGGCCGGTCAGCCGGTATCCGGCCGCCCCAAGCGCCTCGACGATGGGATCGGAGCTCGTCATGCGTCGAGCCTAGCAGGATCCGGCGTGCCTGTCGAGAATGAGTCTCAATACGTTGGATCAGGCGACGCCTCTCGCCCCTCGGCCGCCGCCTTCGCGCGGAACCCGGCCGCAGTCACGGCGGGCGACATCGCCCGCCGTGCGGGCTCGCCCTATCCTGTGCGCGCCCGCTTGGGACCTGGAGGCCCGCTCACCACATGCGCTTCGTCAACGACCTCGTGCCGCAGTACGACCTGACCTACTCCGACGTGTTCATGGTGCCCAGCCTGTCGTCGCTCGCGTCGCGGCTGGACGTGGACCTCTCCACCCCCGATGGCCTCGGCACGACCATCCCGGTCGTGGTGGCGAACATGACCGCGGTGGCGGGCCGGCGGATGGCCGAGACCGTGGCGCGCCGCGGCGGGCTCACGGTGCTGCCCCAGGACATCCCGCTCGACGTGATCCGCGAGAACCTGCGCTACCAGAAGAGCCGCCACCGCGTGTTCGAGACCGCGATCACCCTCGGGCCGACCGAGACCGTGGGCGCGGCGCTCAACCTCATCCACAAGCGGGCGCACGGCGTGCTCGTGGTGGTGGACGACGAGCAGCGGCCGATCGGGATCTTCGCCGAGCGCGACGCCGCGGGGTTCGACCGCTTCACGCAGCTCCAGAACGTGATGACGCGCGACCTGGTGCTCGTCGACGCGACCACGGGCCTGCCCGAGATCTTCGAGCTGCTCAACGAGCACCGCATCAGCGCCGCGCCCGTGGTGGACGCGGACGGGCGGCTCGTGGGGGTGGTTACGCGCCGCGGCGCGCTGCGGTCCACGATCTACCGGCCGGCGGTGAACGCGCGGGGCGAGCTGATGAGCGCGGTCGCGGTGGGGATCAGCGGCAACCCGGCCGAGCGGGCGAGGGCGCTCGCCGAGATGGGCGTGGACGTGGTGGTCGTGGACACCGCGCACGGCCACCAGGCGAAGATGCTCAAGGCCATCGAAGCCGTGCGCGGCGTCGTCGGCTCGCTGCCGATCGTGGCCGGGAATGTCGCCACGCGCGACGGGACGCGCGACCTGCTCAGCGCCGGCGCCGACATCGCGAAGGTCGGCATCGGCCCGGGCGCCATGTGCACGACGCGCATGATGACCGGCGTGGGCCGGCCGCAGTTCACCGCGGTCATGGAGTGCGCGGCCGAGGCGGCGAAGCAGGGCAAGCACGTCTGGGCCGACGGCGGCGTCCGCTACCCCCGCGACGTGGCGCTCGGCCTTGCGGCCGGCGCGGCGTCGGTGATGTTCGGCTCGTGGCTCGCCGGCACGTACGAGAGCGCGGCCGACACGCTCCGCGACCCCGAGGGGCGCCTGTACAAGGAGAGCTTCGGGATGGCGTCGAACCGGGCAGTCCGCAACCGGACGCGCACCGAGACGCCGTTCGAGCGCGCCCGCAAGGAGCTGTTCGAGGAGGGCATCAGCAGCTCGCGCATGTACCTCGACCCGGAGCGGCCGGGCGTCGAGGACATCCTCGACCAGGTGGTGGCGGGCGTCCGGTCCTCGTGCACGTACGCCGGCGCCCGGACGATCCCGGAGTTCCAGGAGCGCGCCGTGGTGGGCGTCCAGAGCGCCGCCGGGTACGAGGAGGGCCGGCCCCAGCCGACGTCCTGGTAGCGCCGAGGCCGCCCGCCCGCGAGCGTCGGAGTGCACCCGAGCGGCCCTACGGGGGGTTGACCCGCTGACCGGTCCGCCCTGTGCGCCCCGCATCGCGCCGCACGTCGATTCGCAGCCCCCAACGGGTCGCACAGCGGATGAACCGCCCGTAGGGCCGCTCGGTGCGCCTCGCGGCTCGATGGCACCGGTGGCGCGGTGCGGCGCGGACAGCTCGAGGTGATACGTTCGGGCCCATGCCCGATCGACGCTTCGACGCCGTCGTCTTCGACCTCGACGGCACCCTGTGCGACTCCGAGCCGTTCATCGCGGCGGCCGCCGCCGAGGCGCTCCGCCGCCGCTACGGGATCGCGGTCGCGATCGCGGACTTCGCGCCCTTCGTCGGCGCCGGGGACGACCGGTTCATCAGCGGCGCCGCCGCCACCCACGGCGTGACCGCCGACCTCGCGATCGACAAGCCGCTCACGTACCAGGTCTACCTCGAGCTCATCCCGGGCGCCCTCCAGCCGATCGCCGGCGTGCACGCGTTCCTCGGGCGACTCCGCGCCTCCGGCCTGCGGCTCGCGCTCGCCACGGGCTCGGACCGGCCGAAGCTGCGCGGGAACCTGGACGCGCTCGGACTCGCGGAGGCCGACTTCGACGTCGTGGTGACCGCCGAGGACGTGACCCGCAAGAAGCCCGACCCGGAGACGTTCGTCGTGGCGATCGGCAAGCTCGGGCTGGAGCCGGCGCGCTGCCTCGTCGTCGAGGACGCGCGCAACGGCGTGCTCGCCGGTCGGGCGGCGGGCTGCGAGGTGCTGGGGATCGCGTCCTCGCAGGCGCCCGACTTGCTGCTCGAGGCGGGCGCGCGGGATGTCGCGCGCGACTACACGGGGCTGCCCGAGGAGCTGCTGGCGGACCTCGGCCTGAGCTGATCGCCGCGGGCCTCGCTCCTGCCCGCGCATCGCCTTCAGCCCGCTGGCGCCAGCACCTCCATCCGGTCCGCCGGCACCCGGTAGCGGGCGCTCGTCGCCATCCGCACGCAGACCGCCGAGGAGCCCAGGATCGCGAGCGCGAACAGGACCGCCGCGCCGGACGACATCGGCACGAGCAGCAGCGTCGAGGCGAACTCGATCGAGATCAGCACGTACAGGATCCAGACGATCGCGGTGCGCGACATGCGGGTCATGAGCAGGGCGCCGAGGGGCGCGCCGACCGCGACCACCGGCACCGCCGCCAGCCACATGTCCACCACGGGACCGGTGAAGTCGCCGATGACCAGCGCGTGGGTCGCGAAGCCGGTCCAGGTGACGATCGTCAGGAGCACGACCGTCGTGGGGGTCACCGTGCGCTCGCAGACCCGGAAGCCGAGCACGAGGACCGCGAACATGACCGTGTTCTCGCCGACCGCGGCCAGGCCGGAGAGGGCGCCGCCGACGAGGCCCGCGCCCACGAGGATCGCCCGCTCGCGCGGGCCGAGGATGTCGAGCGCATCGCGTCGGTTGGGGGCGAACCGCCGACTGATCCAGAGCGCGAGGCCCATGCTCACGAGGACGGCGGTGAACAGCAATCGCACCGTCGGCGCGGGCAGCAGCGGCGCGAGGACGAGGGAGCTCACGGCCACGCCCAGCGCAGCGGGTGGCGCTCCGTAGCGGATCGCCCTCCACTCGAGCGGCACCCGATTGCGGACGATGGTGATCGTCGCCGCGCCCATGCCCACGCTCTGGATCGCGAAGCTGAACAGCCGCGCCTGGTCTGCCGGGACCGCGAGCACCTTGGTGAGCACCGGGAACCCAACCGCGCCGCCGCCCTCGGACGTCCCTCCGCCGACCATCGAGCCCAGGGCCATCGTGAGCGACACCGGCCAATGGACAACGACCGCCTGCACTGCGCGGTCCCCGCCCAGCACGAGCCATCCGACGAACACCACGAGCGCGAGGGCGAGGTTGGTCCGCGCCATACGCCCCACGGCGGGGCGATGCGCCATCGGCGCAGGCGTCGGCCCGGCATCGCGATGAACCGCAAGACGGCTGTCCGGCACGTGCTCGCCCCTCGACCGCAGGGTGACGGAGTCCGGCGTGCCGCGGTTTTCGGTGGCGCGGCGCCGGTGCGCAAGCCCTGCAGCGTCGACGGTAGCGAATGGCGGCGTTGCCCGCGCCTCGCGCGCGCTACCCAGTGTCCGCCGCCGATGTGCCGCCGGACCTGAGGGTGCCGCGTTGGACCTGGGAGGGCATCGAGCCCGAGGTTTGAGCGCTCACGGGCGCCCCGCGGGCGGGCATTGGGGCTGTCGCCCGCTAGGACCGGACGACGAACCCGTCGATCGCCACGTACGGGTGGCCCGGGCTCGAGAGCACCGCGATCGTGAGGGTGTGGCGGCCGACCGACCGGAAGGTCCGCGCGAACAGGGCGACCTGCGGGACGAAGCCCGAGCGCCACAGACTGATCGTCGCCACGGCGTGCCCGTCGATCAGCACGAGCGCGCGACCGCGAGTCGGGCCCATCGGGCCGATCCAGGTGACCGAGCTGCCGGTGAACGTGAGGGTGGCGGTGTTGCCCGGGGTTGTCGAGAACGTGGCGTTCCCGCCGCTGTAGCCGGCAGACCCGGCGTCGCGCCAGGTGCCCCGGTAGGAGACCGCGGTGCTGTGCTCTGAGTAGAGCCACGTGCCGTGCTTCACGGGCGCCGTCGTCGGCTCCGGCGTGGGCGCGGCCGCGGTGGGCGTGGGGATCGGCACAGGCGTCGGGGGCGGCGTTGCGGCGGGGGCCGACATGGGGGTCGGCATGGGTCCCCCGCTTGCCGAGGGCAGGCTCCCTTGCGGCGGGACCGGTCCGACCAGGGCGACGCCGGTCGCGTCGAGGGCGTCCGGGGGCACCGTCGCGCTCAGCTGGCCGGCGGCGAACCAGGCGCCGACCGGCGCGTAGGCCGGCACCCAGGGGGCATTCCCGGGCACGTTCAGGGCCGCGGACAGCCAGTTGCCGACGCGGCCGGTGGCCGCCTCGATCGTCGGCATCTGGAAGGTCAGGGAGCCGCCCGGCTTGAGGTCCGCGCTCAGGGGCGCCGCGAGGAGCAGCACGGGCGCCGGGTTGGCGGGGTCCGCGGTGGTGGCGGTGACGGTCAGCGTCGAGAATGCGCGACTGTCGGGATCGCTCGGGCCGGACGGGTCCAGCGCCGGCTGCGCGGCGATCGCCTCGCGCCCCGTGTTCGTGAGCAGGACGACGGCGCCGGTGCCGTCGGGGCTGGCCGCGAGGTCGATGCTGACCGACGTGTCGGCCCAGACCCGGACAGCGACTCTGGGGATCTGCACCCGCTCCGCTTTGGGGAGGGGGCCGCCGCCCGTGTCGCGCAGCTCGAGCGACAGCCGGTACTGGCCGGGCAGGCGCGGGGTCGCCACCTCCAGCGTCACGCCGTGATCGGCGGAGTGCGTGCGGGTCGTGTTCAACGCGATGGACGGCCGGTTGGCCGACGCGATCACGGCAGCGATCCCCGCGGCTGCCGCGGCCGTCGACGCGGGCGTGGCGGCGACGAACCCGTCGATCGATGCCGGCGGGGCGGCCGATGGCGTTTCCGGCGGTACAGCCGACGGGACGGTGGAGGCGGGTGCCGGCGGAACGGCGGGCGAGGACGTGGGCGAGGCTGAGGCAGCGTCGCCGAGCGCCGGGGCGGCGGAGCCCGCGGAGGCGGCGGCGATCACATCGGCGTCGAGCGCCACGGGCGTCCAGGTCGCGGCGAACTCGACCCCGGCGGGGAGGTCGCTGCCCTTCCAGGCGACCTGGACCGAGGCGCGGTCGCCGCCGTGCAGCCGGCCCGCGACGACGGGCGTGCCCACGCGAATGGCCGAGCCGCTGAAGGCGTCGAGGTGGATCGAGTTCGCCAAGCCGCTCACGCTCACGCCCCAGCGGTGGGACGAGGACCAGAACTGCTGCATGCTCCGCAGCGTCGGCTGGCCGCCCCACCACCGGCCGCCCGGCGTCAGGTAGAAGTCCTTGATGAACTTCGAAGTGGCGTTGATGTTCGCGGCGTACGTGGCATAGGCGGTGGCGTACCGGTAGGGGTCGCGGTCGTAGGCGTTGTAGCCGAACAGGTTGTGCTTGTAGCGCGCGATGTCGCTCGTGCCCCAGCCCGATTCGTGCAGTGCCGCCGCGAGCAGGAAGCGGGCGTTGACGCCGTACCTCGCCTCGGCCGCCATGAACGCCGCGCCGAGGGGCGGCAGTGGCGTGTTCGCGCTCAGGTACTCGTCGATCGCCCACGCCGACGCGCCGCTGGCCGAGAGCAGGTTCGTGTCGAGCGTGATGGCGCCGCCCACGTGGTAGTGGGTCGCGCGCGGGACGTAGGCGTTGGTGGCGGGAACGGACAGCCCCATGAGGAGGGTCGCGCAGAGGGCGGCCAGCACGAGGCGGGTTCGATGGAGGACGGTCATGATCACCAGGTTCGGCTGAGGGCGGCGTGCGCTGCGTCGCGGGGTCAGCCGGTCTGCGCCTGACCGCGCAAAGCGGCGTGATGCGACGTTCGGTAGGTTACCCCGACAGTCCTCCCGCGGACCCCGTCGGTCAACCGGCCCGATTCACCCCCCGGACCCCGTCGATCGTGCTATGCGGGAGCGACCTCCACCCGCTGCCCCAAGAACCGCCCATACCGCTCTGCCGCCCGGGCCAGGGCTGCCCGGTGGCTCGGCGAGAGCGCCCCGAACGGCTCGGGCTGGACCGTCGTGGCGCGCGCCCCGACGCGTCGGGCCCAGGTGCCCGCGACCTCGCCGTCGATGACGATCGTCGAGCGGAACATGCCGTTGCCGCCCGGGACGATCGCGTCGGCGTGCTCGGGGGCGAGCACCGCGGAGCGGTCGCGGTAGCCGAGGAGGTACTCGTCGAAGCCGGGGAGCAGCAGCAGGCCCGCTGGCTCGGGTGCGGCGTCGGCGACCTCTGCCCCGACGAGGTACGAGCGTGCGCCCAGTACGCGCACGGCGAGGCCCGCCCCGGCGACCGCGATGCCCCGCCGGACGTCCCGGAGCGGCAGTCCCGACCAGCGGGCGAGGTCCTCGGCGAGGGCCGGCCCATGGCTCGTGAAGAACCTCGCCGCCAGCTCGCCGAGCGCCTCGTCACGCTCCAGCCGGCGCGGGCTCGCGACCCACGCGTCGAGTCGCGCGAACGTCTGCTGGGCTCCGCTGGTGGGTCCCAGCACCAGCGTTCCGGTCTGGGCCAGATACCAGAGCAGGTGGTAGCCGCGCTGACCCCCGGTCGAGACGCCGCCGCGCTCGATGGCGGCCAGCAGGGCGGCGCGGGTGAGGGCGGCACGACCCGGCATGGCCTCGATCGCCAGCTCCCTGGCCCGCTCGATGTCCGCCAGCGTGATCCCGAGCACGTCGCGGCGCTTCGCCGCCGAGGCGGTGGCGCGCACAGCCGTCAGATCGAGCATCCAGCCCAGGTCGTCGGCGGCGACCATGTGGAGCGTGCCGCGAAGGGGCCAGGACCGGACGATCTCGCCCGCGTCGCAGGCGGCCACGACATCGGCATCGGTCCCCCCGGCCGTCCGCAGGCCGACCGACCACTTGACGCCGGGATAGTCCTGCGCCTGGAGCGCGAGCATGCAGCGCACTGCCTCGACCGGCGAGCGTGCCGGCTGGCCGACCAGGCGCTGGGCGGCGAGGCGGAGGCGGGCGACCTCACGCCGCGGGTCGGGGTCGGCGGGACGCGAGGCCATGGGCGCGGCCGTCAGTCCACGGTGAGCGTCTTGGACAGGTTGCGCGGGAAGTCCGGGTCGAAGCCGCGCAGCACGCTCATGTGGTACGAGAGCAGCTGGAGCGGGATCACCGAGAGCAGCGCGAACACGTGCGGGTCCGACGCCGGGATCGCGATCAGGTCGTCGCCGTTCGCCCGCAGCCGGGCGTCCTCCTGGGCGATCGTGATCGCCCGCGCCCCGCGGACCTTGACCTCGTTGATGCCGCTGATGATGAGCGGCGTGTCGGTGGGGCCGGCCACGAACACGATGGGGTAGCCGTCGTGCACAGCCGACAGCGGGCCGTGCTTGAATTCGGTCGAGAGCATGCCCTCACAGTGGGCGTAGGTGACCTCCTTGAGCTTGAGGGCGCCCTCGAGCGCGATCGGGTAGGTGGCGCCGTAGCCCAGGCAGTAGAGGTCGTCACAATCGGCCAACTCGCGGGCGATCGTCTGGATCGGCGCGTCCACGGCCTCGATCGTCGCCTCCATCAGCTCCGGGATCCGCGCCAGCCCCGCGGTGTCCCGGCCGGCCAGCCGGTAGGCGAGGTGCAGGAACGCCACCACCTGGTTGGTGAACGTCTTGGTCGCCGGAACGCTGATCTCGAAGCCGCAGCCCAGCGGCAGGCACAGGGCCGTCGCGCGCGTGAGCGCGGAGCCGACGACGTTGGCGAGGCCGAAGCTGGCCATCCCGCGACGATCGGCGGCCTCGAGCGCGTTGAGCACGTCCTTGGTCTCGCCCGACTGGCTCACGAAGATCCCCACGTCCTCAGGCCCCACGGCAGGCGCGTACTGGGCGATGAACTGGGGCGCCAGGACCGGGATCGCGACACGCCCGGCGATCTGGGCCAGGTACACCGAGCCGAGCAGCGCCGCGTGGTAGCTGGTCCCGCAGCCGACGAGGTACAGGTGGCGGGCGTGGCGCATCCGCTCGACCAGGGGTTCCACGTCCGCGCTCGCGTCGAGCAGGTGGAGGAGCTCGCGGGCCACCTGCGGCTGCTCGTGGATCTCCTTGGTCATGAAGTGGGGGAAGCCGCCCTTGCGCGCGGCGTCCATCGTCTCGCTCACGGTCTCGACGGGGCGCTCGAGCACCTCGCCGTCCCCGACCGAGCGCACCTCCGCGCGGTCCGCCCACAGCGTGACGATCTCGCCATCGTTGAGCCGGATCACGTCGCGCGTCAGCGGCAGGATGGACGGCAGGTCCGACGACACGCAGGTGAACCCGTCGCCGATGCCCACGACGAGCCCCGAGCCCTTCTTGAACGCGTAGAGGCGGTCGTCGTCCGCACGGCCGATGACGAACGAGTAGTCGCCCTCGAGGTCGCGGTAGGCGAGCCGGATGGCGTCGATGAGGCTCGCGCCGGCCCGGACGTGGCGCTCCACGGCGTGGACGCAGCTCTCGCCGTCGTTCTCGGACCGGACCGTCATCCCCTCGGCGGCGAACTCGACACGGAGCTCCGCGTTGTTGACCACGTTGCCGTTGTGCGCGCCGGCCATCGTGCCCTCGGAATCGAGGTGCGGCTGGGCGTTGACCAGCGACGGCGCGCCGAACGTGGCCCAGCGCAGCTGCGTGATGCCCCGGCTGCCGCGCATCTCGCGCAGGCCGTGCCGCTCGGCCACCGCGTCCACCTTGCCCACGTCCTTGCGCAGGTCGATCATCCCGTCGTGGAAGGTCGCCGCGCCGACGGAGTCGTAGCCGCGGTAGGTGAGCCGCCGTGCGGCCTCGACCAGGATCGGGCCGAGGGCCTCGTCCCGATTGGTCACGTAGCCAAAGACGCCGCACATGGCGAAGGTTCTCCCGGTGGGTAATCGAAGGTGGGTGCCGGGTGCGGGGCGCTGATCGCGCCTATCGTGCCCGGTCCTGCCCCGACGCGCGACCGCGCTGACAGCCGACAACCGAGTGAGCCGGCTCCCGGGACCGTGAGCGGGCCCCCGCGAGCGTCGCGAAGCGAGCCGCGGCGGCCATCGCACTTGATGCGACGACGGGAGCCGTTCGGCGTCCAGGCGCCGCCGCGGCCCCGACGGCCGCAGGGAGGCGGCCGCCTCGGCGAGGCATCGCCTCGCTGCAACGTGAGCCGGACGCGGCACCCGTGAGCGCCGTGCCGCACGAGACCCCGCCGGGCAGGGAGCCCGAGCCGTCAACCTGTTCCGATGAGGCCAAGCGCGTGCTCCGTCATCGGGCCGTTGCCGAGGTCGGCCTCCCGAGTGGCCGGCCTCGGCACTTGTCGGGCGAGCTTGTCCTGCGCAAGGAGGCGCGGGGTTGGCCGGGATTCGGCTGGTCTGGCGGCTGGGCTTGCGCGGGTTGTCCGGTGCCCTGCTGGCGGCTCGTTGCGCCATTCGCGGGACGCTGTTAGGGTCTGGGCCTGATGCACGACCAGCACACCTCGGCCACGCTCCCGGCGCCCCGCCCCTCCGGCTCGGCGTCCGCCTGCACGTGTCGCTGGCGGCCCCGGCGCTGTGAGGGCAGCGGCTGGTGAGCCGAGGCTCGGCATCCGCGGCCGAACCCCACTCGCCCAGCCACCCAGGTGCCGCGGATCCGCCAAGGACCGCGGCTCTGCTGTTCCCCCGCCGATGGCCGCCGGACTCCCTCGCCGCGCCCCGCCGCTTCCTGGTTCGGAGGTTCCCGTGCACCCGATGCGCCTCGCGTCGTTGTTCGACGCTCCCATGGACTACGCCGACACCGTCCTCGACCTGATCGGGGACACGCCCCTCGTCCGCCTCCGGCGCGTCGTTGCCGACCTCGGACCCGAAGAAGCCCAGCCCCTCCTCCTCGCGAAGCTCGAGATGCTCAACCCGGGCGGCTCGGTCAAGGACCGCATCGGCGTGCGGATGATCGAGGCCGCCGAGCGTTCCGGCGCGCTCAAGCCGGGCGGCACGATCGTCGAGCCGACCAGCGGCAACACCGGCGTCGGGCTTGCGATCGCGGCCAACCTGCGCGGCTACCGCTGCATCTTCGTCATGGCCGACAAGCAGGCCGAGGAGAAGCAGGCGCTCCTGCGAGCCTACGGCGCCCAAGTGGTCGTCTGCCCGACCGACGTGCCGCCAGAGTCTCCGGACAGCTACTACAAGACCGCCGAGCGTCTGGCCCACGAGACGCCCGGCGCCTGGATGCCCGGCCAGTACTGGAACCCCGAGAACCCGCGGACGCACGAGCTCACCACGGGTCCCGAGATCTGGCGCCAGACCGGCGGCAATGTCACGCACCTCGTGGCCGGCGCTGGGACCGGCGGGACGCTGTCCGGCACCGCGAGATTCCTGCGCTCGAAGCGGCCGGACCTCGTCGTGGTCGGCGGCGACACCGAGGGGAGCGTCTTCTCCGGCGACACGCCGCATCCCTATCTGACCGAGGGCGTGGGCGAGGACTTCTTCCCCGAGACGATCGACACGTCGCTCGTCGACCGCTGGGTCCGGGTGCCGGACCGCGAGGCCTTCGCCGCGGCACGGTCGCTGGCGCGGCTCGAGGGGATCCTGGCGGGCGAGTCGTCGGGGACGGCGCTCGTGGCCGCCCGCGAGGCGGTGCGTTCGCTGGTCGAGACTGGCGATGGCCGCGGCAAGGTGGTCGTCGTGATCCTCCCGGACACGGGCCGCAACTACCTCTCGAAGCTGTTCAACGACGACTGGCTCCGCGACCACGGGCTGGCGGACGAGCGAGCCTCGGGGGCCGCAGCCGCAGCCGCAGCCGCAGCCGCAGCCGAAGCCGGGGCCGAAGTCGACAAGGCCGTTTCGGCGCTCGGAGCCAGGGCGAGACGGCGAGCCAGGGCCGGCGCCGAACCCGTGAAGCGCGAGGCACGCGCATGACGCCCGCGCCTCACGCGTTCGACGCGCCCGACGCGTTCGACACGCTCGCCGTCCACGCCGGCGCCGAGCCCGACGCCGAGAGCGGCGCCGTGACCCCGCCGATCGTGATGTCCAGTACCTTCGCCCAGGACGGCGTCGGCCGGCCGCGCAACGGCTGGGAGTACAGCCGGAGCGGGAACCCGACGCGTGACCGGCTCGAGCGGGCGGTCGCCGCCCTCGAGGGCGGCCAGTTCGGCATCGCCTTCGCGTCGGGTTCGGCCGCCACGGCCACGATCGCCGAGCTGGCCGGGCCGGGCGACGAGGTGGTGGTGGGCGACGACGTCTACGGCGGGACCTACCGGCTGTTCGAGGGGGTGGCCCGCCCGAGAGGCGTCGTCCCTCGCTACGCCGATGTGTCGGCCGGGGGCCCGGGTGTGGCCGCGGCGCTGCACGCCGTCCTGACCGAGAAGACCCGTCTGGTCTGGTTCGAGACGCCGTCGAACCCGCTGCTCAAGGTCACCGACATCGCCGAGGCGGTCCGCGTCGTGCGTGACCGCGCTGGCGACGGGCGTCGACCGCTGGTCGTCGTGGACTCGACGTTCGCATCGCCGGCGCTCCAGCGGCCGCTCGCGCTGGGTGCGGACATCGTGGTCCACTCCTCGACCAAGTACCTCGGCGGCCACGCGGACACGGTGGGCGGGATCGCGGTCACCAGCGACCCGTCGGTCGCGGAGCGGCTGCGGTTCCTCCAGAACGCCATCGGCGCGGTGCCGTCGCCGTTCGACTGCTTCCTCGTCCTCCGGGGCCTGCGCACGCTGCCGATCCGCATCGAGCGGCATTTGGCCAACGCTGGCGCCGTCGCTGCGTTCCTCGCCGCGCGCGACGACGTGGCGCGCGTCTACTACCCGGGCCTGCGCGACGGGCGGCACGCCCATCCCGGCGCGGACGTGGCGGCGCGGCAGATGCGCGGTCCGGGCGGGATGGTCTCGTTCGTGCCCGCCCCGTCTGGCGGCCAGACGGCGCGCGACCGGGCCGTGTGCATCGCGGAGTCGACCCGCCTGTTCACCCTCGCGGAGTCGCTCGGCGGCGTGGAGTCGCTGCTCGAGCTCCCGGCCGCGATGACGCACCTCTCGGTCGCAGGATCGCCGCTCGAGGTGGACCCGGCGCTGATCCGGCTGTCCGTGGGGATCGAGGCCGCGGATGACCTCATCGCCGACCTTGGCACGGCGCTCGACCGCAGTCTCGCCTAGGCCGGCGACAAGCGAGCCACGCGCCGCCCGCTGGACAGCTGGCTCCCGGAGGAGATACGGAGGGCGATCCGGGCGGACTCGCCCTCCGGCCCCAGATCTCGGCGGCCGCCTCGCGGCGGACCTGCTCGAGGGCCGAGAGGAGCACCTCCGTGGCCTGCGCGCCCGGCATGCCGTACTTGCGGTCGAGCACGAAGGACGGGACCGAGTTGATCCCCAGCGCCGCCGCCTCCTCGAGGTCGAGTGCCACCGAGTCCGCGAAGGCTCCGGACGCCAGCGCCTCGGCCGCCTCGGCCTCGGGCACGCCCACCTCGGCCGCCAGCCGCGCGAGCGTCGCCGGGTCCTCGAGCAGCTGGCCCTCGACCAGCTGCGCCCGGAGCAGCCGCTCGTGGGCCTCGGGGCCCGGGCCCGCCAAGCGCGCATGCGCACCACGAGCGAAGCAAAAGCCCCGCACGTGGCAACCTTGTCGCGATGGCCTCAGTGTCGCTCCCGCCCGCATTCGCCGTTCCCGCCTACCGGTGGTACTGGTCGAGCCAGCTCGTCTCTGGCGCCGGGACCTGGGCGCAGAGCGTCGCGCAGGCCTGGCTGGTGCTCCAGCTGACCAACTCGGCGTTCGCCCTGGCCGTCATCACCACGCTCCAGTTCCTGCCGATGCTGGTGTTCCCGCTGCTCGGCGGCGTGCTCGCGGACCGGCTGCCGCGACGGCGTGTGCTGGTGACGACCCAGATCGGCGCCATGCTCCAGGCCGTGGTCCTCGGCCTCCTCGTCTGGTCCGGGCACGTCCAGTACTGGGAGGTGGGGGTCCTCGCGCTCGGCCTCGGGCTCACGAACGCGTTCGGCAACCCGGCGCAGGCGGCACTCGTGCCGGAGATCGTCGGCCGCGACCTGGTGGGCAACGCCGTGGCGCTCAACAGCATCCAGTTCAACGTGGCGAGGCTGCTCGGCGGCGGGATCGGCGGGGCGATGGTCGCGGTGTTCGGCGTCCCGACGACGCTGTTCCTCAACGCCGCGAGCTTCGTGCCGTCGATCGCAGTCCTGGCGGTGCTCCCGCTCGCCTTCGCCCGCCCCCCGCACGCCCGCGAGGGCGCAGACCCCAACGCCGCCCAGGCGCGCATCGTCACCGACATCGGCGCGGGCGTCCGCTATGCGCTGGGCGACCGGGCGATCCGCCGCGTGCTCGCGCTGTTCGGCGTCGTGGGGCTGCTGGGGTTCAACTGGTCGGTCGCGACGCCGCTGCTGGCGTTCACGCTGGGAGCAGGCGCGACGGGCTTCGGCGTGATGCAGGCGGCGCTCGGCGCGGGCTCGCTCGTGGCGGGCATCGCGCTCATGCGGACGCGCGTGGCCACCGAGCGACGGTTCCTCGTGGGCGCCATCGCCCTGGGCACCGTGCTCATCCTGCTGGGGATCTCGCCCCTGTACGGCGCGA
The DNA here is from genome assembly GCA_021783095.1 of Chloroflexota bacterium. Classification (GTDB taxonomy): domain Bacteria; phylum Chloroflexota; class Limnocylindria; order Limnocylindrales; family CSP1-4; genus CAIXZV01. The sequence continues at coordinate 42,520 of JAJXUG010000022.1, forward strand.
GCGTCGGCCTGATGTTCTTCGGCGGGATGGGCGGCGTCACGGCTTCGGTGACGTCGAACACGCGCCTCCAGCTGCTCTCGGTCGACGCCTACCGCGGCCGCGTCATGAGCCTGTTCACCCTGCTGATGGGCGGCTCGTCGCCGATCGGGGCGCTGCTCATCGGCGGGATCGCGCAGGTGGCCGGGATCCAGGTGGGCGTGCTGGTCTTCGGCGTGGCCCTGGTGGCAGGCCTTCTCGTGATCCTCGTGCTCGACCGCTCGTATGCGGAGCCGCGGGACCCTGATCCCGTCAGTGCGGCATCGTCAGCCTCGGCCGCAACGGCGAGCGGAATGGGTCGCGCCCCGTGAAGTTGGCCCAGACGCTCGCCCGGCGAGTGTTCGACGGGCAACGACACCCCAACACTCGGGTGGCGAGTACTCCGGACGTCTGGATCGCCAAACACTCGCAAGGCGAGTACTCGCCACGAACCTCTCGTCCAGCACTCGCGCGCCGAGTGTCTGGGGATCCGTGTGCAGCTTCGTGGCCCATGGAGACGTGCCGCTCGGGCCAGCCTCTGCACCGGCGAGCTTCGACCACCGACGGGTCGCGACGGTCGTCCTCGACGAGGCGAGCAACGAGACCCTCATCGATGTCCCGTGAAGTCGAGCGGCGTTCGCCCGCAGCGGGCCGCGAAACGTCGCGCATCGGGGCCCGTCGGGGCCCCGATGCGCTTGTCTGGCGAGGGCCGACTGGGGGGGGAGTCGGCCCGCGCCCTGCCTGGTGCCGTCCTGATCGGACGGCCGGCAATTCGTCAGGGATCGGCGCGTCGCGCCTGCGCGGGTTCCTAGCGGCCCCTGCCCGAGCTTGCGCCCGGGTCATTGCCCGAGGCGGACCCTCCCGCGCTGCTCGGGCCCGGCGACGCCGACCCTCCCCCGGATCCGCCCTGCCCCGACGACGGCGTCGCATCGCCGGCGCCTGCTCCCTGCCCGCCGTCACCCGATCCCGTGGGTCCATGCGGACTGGCGGCGGGCGTCCGCATGGGCGCGGCGCTGGGAGATGGACCGGGCGTTCGGGTGGGGCCGCTCGATGCACCTGGCCCTCCTGACGGGCCGGGCTGTTGCGTCCCTGCCGGCTGCCCCGTTGCGCTGGGCCCGCCGGAGCCGCGCTGCTGTGACGGGCCCGTGGATTGGGCTGGCGCCGTGGGCGGGCCCGAAGAGCTGCTGCTGGGCGTCGCCGGGCCATTCCCGGGCCCAGGACCCGGCGAGCCGTCGCCGCCAAACTGACCCAGGGCCGCAAGGAGGTCGCCCGCCGCGGCCTGGACCCGCGCGGCGGCGTCGGCCAGCGCCGCGTCGCCCGCATCGATCCGCGCGATGGTGCTGAGCTGGGCGCGGACGCGGAGGCCGAGACCAGCGTCCGCCGCCGCTGCGGGGAGCGGCCCCTCGGCCGCCTCATCGGCGATTCGCGCGTAGGCGAGGAGCGCCGCCTCGACAGCTCCAGCGTCGCCGGAACTGGTCGCACGCTCGGCCTCGACGACCCGTTGGTCCATCCGCGAGAGCTGCGCCTCCGCTCGAGCAGTGGGGTCGGACGGGAGGAACAGGCCCTCGGCCGCGACGCGAGCCGGATAGAGGGGCCAGCCCGGACTGGACGCCGCGACCGCGGTCGCCCCCGTTACGACGAGCACGCTCGCGGCCACGAGGACGAGGCCAGCGCGGCGACCGCGTCGGCGGTGCACGGCTGCCGCGCTGGCGAGGGAACGGGCGCTGGGAAGTGCGCCCGATGGAGTGGTGCTGATGGTGGCGTTGGCGAAGGCGCCCAGGACGGCGGCCCGGCTGGCGGACGCCGCAGGCCCGTTGTCGTCGCCGGCCTTGGCCCGCCGCGCGACGATGGCCGCCACGTCCTCGACGCCGTGGTCGTCCCACGGCTCGTCGGCGGAGGGCTCGGGCGCGAGACCCAGGAGGCGGGCCAGCCGGCTGGTCATCCCTCGACGCTCCCTGCCACCACGGTGGCCAGCTCGAACTGGTCACGCAGGCTCGTCAGGGCACGATGCTGGAGGACGCGGACTGCGCCGTTGCTTCGGCCCATCATGACCGCGGTCTCCGCCGGTGACAGCTCGGCGAAGAACCGCCAGACCAGGACCTCCTGCTGGTCCGGTGGCAGGTTAGCCAGCACCGCCCGCAGTTGCGCCCGCTCCTGCTCGCGCTCGGCCGTGGAGACGGGGTCTCCCCCGTCGGCCGGGCGGTCGAGGGCCGCCTCGAGCGACACCGCGGGATGCAGCGTGCGCCAGTGGTCGGTCAGCGCGTTGCGCGCGATACGGAAGACCCACGCCCCGAACGGCAGGCCGCGTTGGTCGTATCGCGGAAGCGCTTCGATCATCTTCAGGAACGTCCGCTGCAGGAGCTCTTCGGCGATGTCCGGATCGATGGGCTGGTGGCGCAGGAATCGGCGGAGGCGCGGACTGAACTCGTCGTAGATCGCGGCAAAGGCGGCGGCGTCACCACCGACGGCCCGGGAGACCAGCTCGTCCAGCGCCGCGGCGTCGGGAGACTGCTCATCCATGGGCCACGCCGCAACCCCTCTACCGCAAGATGGACGGCCGTGGGCTGGTGCGCGCGGCCGTCGCGCTGTCCATCCTCCACGCGTGTCTCCGAGGTCGCCACGGACTCGCGCCATGGGTTCTGGAGGCGCAAGGTCACGATCCGCCAGCCCGGCGGCCCCCCGGCTCCGGCGTGGGCCCAATGCCGGCCTGGGCCTGGGCCTGCTCTTGGGCCTGGGCCTGCGTGCTCGCCTCAGTCTGGGCCCGGGTCTGGGCCTGGGCCTGCGTCTGCTCCCGGGCCTGGCTCTGGGTGCTCGCCTCGGTCTGGGCCTTGGTCTGCGTCCGCGTCTGGCTCGCGGGCGCCGCCGCCACCGACTGGTTCAGAGCCATCGTGGCAGCCGCCCCACCGGTTCCCACGCGGTTACGGTCTTGGTCCTGGTCGCGGTCGCAGTCTGTGCCGAGCAGGCAGTCCCGAATCTGATCCTTGTCGCGCGTCTGGTCCTGATCAGGCGTCACGTCTGTGGTGAGGGTCACGGTCGTCGAGATGCAGTCCTGCGTGCAGTCGCGGAGTCGGTCGTGATCGGGATCCTGCAGCTGGATCCGGTCGCGATCACCTGACGAGGAGGCCAGGGCGGGCCCAACACCGCCGATGGCGACCGTGGCCGCGAGGGCCGTGCCACCGACGAACAAGGCCGCCTTGCCGAGCAGGACGGCGGGCAGGATGCCGGTCATCTACGCCTCCTGGGTTTGGCGGCGGGGAGATGGACCCGCTTGGCGTCAATCCCGTATGGCGCGCTGCAACGAATGACCGGCCGTTCTGTTACCGGGGCCGACGAACCCGGAAGCTGATCCCGCTCCTCGACGCGCGAGCGTCCGCTACGCCTCGGGCGCTTCCTCGCCATCGTCCAGCGGCTCCGGCTCCGGCTCCGGCGCGGCGGCCGGCAGCAGCGGCAGCCCGTCCTCGCGGTTGGTGCCCATCAGCCCCACGCGGTGGTACACGACCAGCTTCTCGCGGGTGTCGGCGATGTCGAGGTTGCGCATCGTCAGCTGGCCGACGCGGTCCTGCGGAGTGAAGAACACCTCGTCGCCCTTCTCCATCGTCAGCCGCTCCGGGTGGTAGGTCAGGTTGGGGCTCGTCGTGTCGAGGACCGAGTAGTCGTTGCCGCGCCGCAGCTCGATCGTGACCTCGCCGGTGATGGGGCGCGCGACCCAGCGCTGGGCGGTCTCGCGGAGCATCAGCGCCTGGGGGTCGAACCAGCGGCCCTGGTACAGCAGCCGGCCCAGCCGACGCCCGTTGGAGCGGTACTGGTCGATCGTGTCCTCGTTGTGGATGCCGGTGACCAGCCGCTCGTAGGCGATGTAGAGCAGCGCCATGCCGGGCGCCTCGTACACGCCCCGGCTCTTGGCCTCGATGATCCGGTTCTCGATCTGGTCGCTCACGCCCAGGCCGTGGCGCCCGCCGATGGTGTTCGCCTCAGTGAACAGCGCGAGCGGGGTGTCGAAGCTGGCGCCGTTGAGCGTGACGGGCTCGCCGTCGTCGAAGCCCACGCGCACGGTCTCGGCCGGCACGTCCACGTCGGCGCGCCACGAGGCGACACCCATGATCGGGGTGACGATCGAGACGCCCTTGTCGAGGAACTCGAGGTCCTTCGCCTCGTGCGTGGCGCCCAGGATGTTCGAGTCGGTCGAGTACGCCTTGTCGGCGCTCATCTTGTACTCGAGCCCGGCGCCCTCGAGGTAGGCCGACATCTCGGCGCGGCCGCCCAGCTCGTCGATGAACTGCTGGTCGAGCCAGGGCTTGTAGATCTGGAGCCCGGGATTGACCAGCAGGCCGTAGCGGTAGAACCGCTCGATGTCATTGCCCTTGTAGGTGCTGCCGTCGCCCCAGATGTTCACGCTGTCCTCGCGCATGGCCGAGACGAGCATGGTCCCGGTGACGGCGCGACCGATGGGCGTGGTGTTGAAGTACAGCTGACCCGCTGTCGAGATGTGGAAGGCGCCGCACTGGAGCGCCGCGATCCCCTCGGCCACGAGCTGCGGGCGGCACTCGATCAGGCGGGCCTGCTCGGCGCCGTACTTGAGCGCCTTGACGGGGATCGCGTCGTAGTCGACCTCGTCGGGCTGGCCGAGGTGCGCCGTGTAGGCGTACGGGATCGCGCCGTGGGCCCGCATCCAGTGGATCGCGGCGCTGGTGTCCAGACCGCCCGAGAACGCGAGGCCGACGCGCTCGCCGACCGGGAGGTGCTGCAGAATGTTGGGCACGGTGGGTCTCCTTCGAGCCCCAAGTATGCCCGGGGTTTCGGGCGCGGGACGGTTGCGGCGCTGGCCCGGCCGTCCGCACGCTCGGCGCTGGCCCCCGGGTTCCGTGACCCCCCGCAGGCGCGCTACGCGACGCCCGTCCGGGTACCACTCCCCCCAGGCGCGTTCAGGTGCCCTCGCTGTCGTACCAGGCTCCCCAGGCGTGTTCTAGAACTTGGGCTCGCATGCCACTCCCCGGGGGAGTGATACGGAAAGGTCGCGCGACGGCGCATCGCCCGGCGCGCACGCGGGCGTGGGCGGCGCGGACCGAGCCTCAGCCCCTGCCGCGCCGCCCGAGGCCGAGCCGCCCCAGCCGGCTGCCGGCCGCGGACGCCCGGTTCTCCCACGAGAGGGCGACCATCGGGCAGTCGTTGATCGCCTTGCGCGCCTGGCCCATGAGCTCGCGCGGCACGCTCCCGTCGGGCAGGATCGGGTAGCCCCAGTCGTCGAGCACGATCAGCTCGGGCGCCGCCGCCTCGCACACGCCGTACCCGTTGCAGGCGATCCAGTCGATCTTGAGCTTGTGCTCGTCGCTCATCGGTAGGCTCTCGTCATGACGTTCGAAGCCAGGCAGCGGCGGCGGTCCGCGTGGCTGGCGAAGTCGTCGGCGAAGACCGCCAGCGCGCTGCTCATCTGCTGCGCGGCGCCGTCGGGGTGGCGGCACGCGCCGCGGCCGGTGACCAGCGCCGTCCAGCGCTCGATGTCGTGGAGGTCGGTGGCCCTGGCGTCCATGCCGGCCAGCCTCGCGCTCGCGCCCGCGAGGTCGGCCAGCCCGTACTTGCACGGCCCGCACTGCATGGCCGAGCCCGCGGCGAGGAAGTCCATGATCCGGGCGGCGTAGTCGACGCCGCACGTCCGGTCATCCACGATCCGGACGAGGCCGCAGCCGAAGGTGAGGCCCGCAGCCTTGAGCGACTCCGGCTCGAGCGCCAGGCCCCACGCCGTCTCGATGGGCGCCCAGGTGCCGAAGTAGCCGCCGATCAGCACGGCCCTCGGGTTGCCGGTCAGGCCGCCGGCCATCTCGACCAGCTCAGCCAGCGGCGTCCCGAGCTCGATCTCGGCCACGCCCTCGTGGCGCACCGGACCGGCGATCGTGATCAGGCCAGTCCCGCGGTTCTTGCCACGCCCGGCCTCGCGGAACCAGTCCGGCCCGAATCGGGCGATGAGTGCTGCCTGCGCCAGGGACTCGACGTTCTGGACCAGCGTCGGGCGGTTGCGGACGCCGCGCTCCGACATTCGGGGCGGCGTCGTCATCGGCCGCGCGTCCTTGCTGTTGACGTAGTGGACGACCGCGGTCGATTCGCCCGCGACGTAGCCGATCGGCGCCTCGACGATGTGCAGCAGCTTGCGCTCAGTCTTGGGCCGCTCCTCGACCGCGGCCCTCATCGCCCCCACGGCCGCCGTGTGCTCGCGCCCGAGGTAGAGCTCCACGCGGTCCGCGCCGAGCGTGCGTGCCGCGATCAGGACGCCGTCGATGACCAGGTGGGGCCGGTGCGCCATGAGCACGCGGTCCTTCGCGCTCTCCGGTTCGCCCTCGGCGCCGTTGGCGACGATGACCGGGGTGCCGAGGTCGGGCCGCTCGAAGATGGCGCGCCACTTGCGGCCGACGGGAAAGCCGGCGCCGCCCCTGCCGAGGACCCCGGCTGCCTCGAGCGCGGCGATCATCTGGCCGGCTGGCACGTGGGGGAGGGCGCCCAGGCGGAGGTGGTGGGCGTGCAGCGATTCCGCGCGGCCGCCGAGCGGCGGGCCGGCGAGCAGGCGTTCGGTGGGTTGCGTCACGGGCTGGGTCGTCCCCTGGTGATGGCCGGGTCGGCGGCGGCGACCGCACAACGGTATCGTGCCCGGACTGGTCCCGCGCCTGCGCCGCCTCGACCTGCCTGGACGTCAGGGGCGTCCCCGGGTTTCAGCGCGCAGCCCCAGCTTGGGTCGCTATCGTGGCTCGCACGCAGGCCGTCCGGGGTCCAGATGGCCGACGATGGGTCTCCAGCCAGGACCGGTGCCTGGTCCCGAGGCTCTGCCGTCGTCTGAGACCCATGCCCCGGCGCGCTGCCGACACGTCCCTTCCTCCGCCGCATAGTCAGAGTACGACTACGGATTTGCCGAGCCAGCGCATCGACCGAGCACGAAGTTGGCAACCCGCCCGGCTGGCGACGAGGCGGCAAGGATTCCGGCCCGATGTGGCGGTTCGGCGCCCGCTGGGCGGGAGGGGCGCCAATGCGTAGTCGTACTCTGACTACTTGCCGGAAATCGACCGGGGGAGCGGCGAGGGCATCGGCGCGCCGAACAGCCCCAGCAGCTCCGCGAAGTTGCCGACGTGCGCCACCCCGTCGTCGCCCGGGTCGACCTCGGCCAGCTCGAGCGCCCACGTCGTGGCATGGCTCACGAGCACCGCCCAGAGGCCCGCTGCGCGCGCAGGCAGGATGTCGGACCGTGGCGAGTTGCCGATCATGACGGTGGCGCCGGGCTCGAGCCCCCAGCGGGCCACGAGCTCGCGGTACGTCCCGGGCATTTTCTGCTCCACGACCGCGATGTGCGCGAACCGCCCGCGCAGCCCCGACGCGTCGATCTTCGCCCACTGCTCGGCGGGGTCCCCGCGCGTCACCAGGCCCAGCGTGTGGCGCTCGCCGAGGGCATCGAGCGTCGCGACGACATCGGCGAACACGGTCACGGCGCCTCGCGGCATGGCGCCGACGATGGCCTCGATGCGCCCCAGCGCGCCCGGCAGCCGGTCCGCCGGCACGATGGCCTGCGCCGCGAGCCGGAGGTGGAGCGCGAAGGCCGACGTGCCCACGCCGCCCGTCGAGAAGTTCGCCTCCTCGATCCGGTCGAGCTCGGCCCGCGCCGACTCGGGCGTCCACCCGAAGCCCGCGACGACGTCGAGCCAGGCCTCGATCGCCCGCTCGAAGTGGACGTTGTTGTCCCACAGCGTGTCGTCAGCGTCGAACAGCAGCGTCAGGCGACCGCCGGCGGGGGAGCGGGGGAAGGCGTCGGGCATGGCGGCGAGTGTCCGGGCGCGCGGTGGCCGCGTCAACCGCTCACCGCGGCGGCGTCGCGAGTTCACGGCTGCCGCCGAGCACCGCATTTCGAAGGCTGACGCCTGTTGCGGCGAACGATGCATGGACAAGATGGCGTAGTTGACCTATCATTCGTAGGCACTCACGCATATCAGCCTTCGAAACCGCGACCTACCATGACTCCTTCGAAACCCATCCGCAACCTTGCCGCACCGCTCCGCCCGTGGATCGGCTTCGCCGCGCGTCGCAACCGCTCCTACCAGGTGATCGCCGGGTCGCAGGCGGTCCTGGCGGCGTTCGCCACCGACGCGCTGTTCGTCCCGTTCCTCCTGGTTCTGGGGACCAACCCCGCGTTCGTCACGTTCGTCGGGCTGCTCCCGGTGCTGGGCTCCGCGGCGCAGGCGTTGATGCCGAGGGCCCTCCGCCGGACCGACGGCAACCTGCGCGGGATCACCGTCGCCCTGACCGCCGCAACCGAGACCCGGGGCCTGTGGTTCGCGCTCGTCGCGCTCGGCGTGGCGCTCCACGTGCTCCCGTACGGGGCCGCGATTGCGCTGGTCACGCTGATCGTGCTTGTCGCCGGCTCCGGGGCGCTCGTCGCCGAGGCCAGCCTGTTCTCGTGGCTGGCGATCCTCCTGCCCGACGAGGAGCGCCGGATCATCACCCCCAAGATGATGGGCGTCACCGCGGGCGCGTCGGCCGTCCTGCTGATCCCCGCCGGCATTCTCCTCGCGACCGTCGATCCCGTCGCGGCTGCCTGGCTGTACGTCGCGTTCTTCGGGTTCGGGGCCGTCGCCTCGCTGCCCCTCGTCCGCACGGTTGCCCGCCTGCCGCGGCCGGGCCGCGTGACCATCCCGCGCGCCGATGCCGTCGCGCCGCAGACCCCGGCCCTCCGCTCCTTCGTGCGCGCCACGACGTGGAACGCCACCGCCGTCGGGCTCACGCCGTACTTCGGCGTGTTCGCGGTCTCGGTGCTGGGGATGTCGCCCGGCTTCGCCGTCGTGCTGTCGGGCACGTGGGCGGCCGCCTCGCTGCTGACCTCGGCGGTGCTGGGCGCGGTGCTGGCGCAGGTCTCCTCGGCGCGGCTGCTGCGCACGGCGTACCTGTCGCGCGGTCTGGGCATGCTGCTGTGCGTGGCCGCGTTTCCCGGCAACGCCGGCGCTGCCGTGATCCTGGTCGCCGCCGTCACCATCAACGCCGTCGGGTACGCGGTGACCGTGCTGGCCCAGACGGAGCGGCTGTTCCGCCTGACCTCCGGGCCTGCCCTCGTCTCGGCCCAGGCGTCCATGACCGTGCGCAATGCTGCCGCGTTCACGGGTGGCGGCCTCGCGCTGTCCGCGGCGACCGTCCTTGCGGAGGGGATCGGCTTCCCGGCATGGGCCGCGATGTTCACGGCGTCGGCGCTGCCGCGGTTCGCGGCCGCGCACGGCACGCAGGTGCCGCCGTCCTGGCGGACCGCGTCGAGGCCGGTCCAGGCGCCGGTGGCCGCGTCGATCGCTGCCTGACGTCCCGGTGGGTCTGCGAGCCCGGAGCGCGCAACGAGGTCCTTCGCAACGCGACGACGCTCGTGCCGCCGCCCCACGACGCTTGGCGTGCCAACTCCACTCCTGTCGCCTCCCGGCAGCGATAGGAGTGGACCCGGGCCGCCCGCCGAGCACGAGCCCTTCGCCGCCCGTTGGATGACCGCCGCCAGGGGGCGATAGGCGCGGATCGCGCGGCGATCAGCCCCGCTCGAGGAGCGGCTTAACCTCCCCGATGAACCGCTCGAGCGTCTCCGTGTCGTACGGCGCCGGCTGCTCGCTGATGATGGTCCGGAAGCCGAGCTCGACGAAGGGCGCGATGCGCTCCGCGGCCTGCTCCGGCGTCCCGTTGACGAACGTGATGTCGTCGGCAACCCAGTCCATCGGCGTCTTGTTGTGCTCCATCGCGGCGCGCCAGACCCGGTCCGCCTCGGCCCCGCTGTCGCGGATCGTCAGCTTCACGCCCACCGTGAACTCGATCTCCGAGATGTCGCGGCCCGCTTCCTCGCAGTGGCCGCGGAGCACCTCGACCTTGCGCGCCAGCACCTCGGGCTCGCCCATGGCGTTCCACATGTCGGCATGGCGAGCGACCGTGCGCAGCGTCTTCTTCTCGCCGGAGCCGCCGATCATGATCGGGAGGTGCTGCTGGATCGGCAGCGGCACCACGCGCGCATCCTCGAACTGGTAGCGCCCGCCCGGCTCGGACGTCACGGCCTGGCCGGCCAGCATCGCCTGGACGGCCGACACCGATTCCTCGAGCCAGTCGAGCCGCTGCCCGAACCCTGACCCGAAGTCGATACCGAAGCCGCGATGCTCCGGCTCCATCCAAGCGCCGCCGAGGCCGAGGATCGCCCGGCCGCCGGAGATGTGGTCGAGCGTCGTCGCGAGCTTGGCGACGAGACCCGGGTTGCGGAACGTGTTCGCGCCGACGAGCAGGCCGAGGCGGGTGTGCTCGGTCGCCATCGCGGAAGCCGACAGCGAGGCCCAGCCCTCGAAGATGGGCTGGTGGGGGTCCCCGAAGATCGCGTACAGGTGGTCCCACGCCCAGATGTGGTCGTAGCCCAGGGCGTCGATGCGCCGCACGGCGTCGAGGTAGGACGGCCAGTCGGTGGCCTGGTTCCAGAGCAGGATGCCGAGCTTGAGGTCGTTCACGGCTAGATCCTCATGGGGCGGAGGGGTGCCTCTGCGCGCCCGACGCGGCTTCGGGGCTGGTCTCTGCTCCGCCGCGTCTCGAGCGCGGTCAGATTGTGGTCGCCTGGAGCACGATCCCGTTGCCGTCTGGATCGCGGAGCGTCACGGATCGGCCCCACTGCTGCTCGCGGATTGGCTCGTCCGGCTCGATGCCCAGCCAGGTGCCCAGGAGGTGGACGAAGGCGCCGCCACGGTCGATGTCGGCGACGAGGTACACGTCGGCCTCGGCCTCGAGCGCGACGCGCATGTTGACGATGTCCGAGGCGCGCAGGTTGACCTCGGCCGGGCTGCCGGCTCCCTCGATGACGACGAGCTCGTGGTCGGCGATCAGCGAGTGGAGCGCCCCGCGCACGGTGGGCCACAGGAGCTCCGAACGCCCGAGCCAGGGGAGCGCGGTCATCTCGGCGTCGTAGCGGCCCATGACCACGACCTGGCTGAACGTGTCGGCCGAGGGCTTGAGCAGGATCGGGCTGTGGCGGGCCTCGGGCGCGACGCGGGCCGCGAGGGCCTGGAGGTACTGGGCCCGACCGATCTCGAGCCCGTCGGGCGTGACCGCCGCGTTGTTGCTCATGTTCTGCGCCTTGAACGGCGCGACGCTGACGCCGCGGTTGGCGTGGATCCGGCACAGGGCGGCGACCAGGAAGCTGTTGCCCGCGTCGCTCGTGCAGCCCATGACCATGACCGGGCGCCGGCCGGTCATGTCGAGGCGCGAGCCTCGGCCGGGCCGGGAGCGGGCTCCACCGGAGACGCCGCGCGTGGCCAGGCCCGGAGCCCGACGACCGCGCCGACCGGGGCCGCCAGCGCGGCCACCGCCAGGACGGCCGCCACCGACCCGGTCGCCGCGACCAGCGGCAGCCCCGCAAGCGCCACGAGCAGGGAGCCGCCTGCCTGCGTCGCGAAGTGGAGCGCCGCCGACGCCGCGTGCTCGTCGGGCGGCGCCGCCGCCGAGATGGCCGCCAGCGACGGCAGCACCACCCAGGCGTACCCGGCGCCGAACAGCAGGCGTGCGGCGATGAGCAGCTCCGGTGTCGGGGCCAGCGCGGACGTCAGGCCGGCCACGCCCAGCAGCACCCCGCCGGTCACGAACATGCGCTGCCCGCCGATCGCCCGGAGCAGCCACGGAAGCGTGAGGAACGCGGGCAGCTCGACCAGGGTGCCGGCGGCGATCGCGAGGCCCACCTCCCACCCAGTGCCGCCCACCTCGGCGACGCGCGGACCGGTGAAGATCGTCGGGGCGTTGGAGCCGGCGAACACAAGCGCCAGCCCGACGAGGAACCACCGGTTGCGCCGCACCCCCGCGAGGATCCCGGTCACGAGCCCTGTCCCGCCGCGGACCGCGACGCCGGTCCCGGAGATGAGCTCGCCGCGCAGGCGACCGACGACGGCGGCCGTGGCGAGCAGGCACAGCACGAAGCCCACGATGCCCGGCGCGGCCCAGCCGAGGGCGGTCCCCGACACGAGCGCGCCGAGCACCACGACGACCACCATGTACATCGCCGACGCGCCCACCCTGACGCGGGCGAACCGCGCGCGGTCGCCGCGGAGGCGGCCGAGGACCAGCGAGTCCGTCAGCGGAATGAACGCCGATGCCACGAGCGCCCAGAGCACGTACGCGACGGCGATGACCGCCACGCGGCCCGTCGCGTGGGCGAGGGCGATCGGCGCCGCCACCAGCATCGCGAGGGCGAGCATGCGCCGCCGCCCGTGGCGGTCGCCGAGTCGACCCCACGTGGGCGCGGCCAGCAGCGTCGCGATGGCGCCTAGCGCCGCCAGCGGGCCGAGCAGGGCCGGCGGGAGTCCCGCCTCGAGCAGGATCACGGTCCCGTACGGCGCCACCGTCCCGCCGACCGACCCACGCGCAAGCATCAGCGCGAGGGCGCGCAGGGTCACGTACTCGTCCGTGGTGTCGTCGTGCTGCACGTCCACCACAATGCCCGATGTGGGGACGCGCCGCAGCGGTGCGTTCCGGCCGGGCGACAATGGCCGTCTGTGGACCGGGGCGTCGCCGCACCGGGCCCGCCACCCGCTCGCGGAGGCCAACCGGACGGGCGCCGCCTGATCTGGACCGCGTACGTCGTCATGGCTGCCGAGGGCTTCCTCGTCTACGCCGTCGGCTTCATCACGCCGTTCATCCGCGACACGCTCCACGTCGAGCCCTGGCTGGCCGCGATGCCGAACTCGCTGATGGCCGTGGGGCTGGGGCTGGGCGGCGCGTCCGAACCCCCGTGCCGGCCCGTCCTGCGTCCGGCGGACGGCCGTGCACCCAGCGGCCCTGTGGGAGCTTCGCCCGCTGCGTGGGCGCACGGGGCGGCCCGCTCGCAGCTCCGACCCGCGACTTGGAGCACGGGACGGACAAGGCGGCGGGTGCATCGCCGATAGGTCCGCCGGGTGCACGCCGACGCGGGGGCGGGTGCACGCCGACGCGGGGGCGGGTGCACGCCGACGCGGATGGGAAGCGAACCCCGGGACGCGAAACGGCCCCAGGTGCGGGACACCCGGGCACCACGCCCCCTCCGAACGAGTGGAGCGTCAGACCGTGCCCACCTCGTCGAGCAGCTCCCCGTCGGGCCCCTCGAGCTGGAGGACCACGGCGGCTTGCCCCAGCACGTGCGTAGAGCAGGAGAGGCACGGGTCGTACGCGCGGACCAGGGCCGACACGCGGTTGAGCGCGCCCTCCTGGATCTGGCGGCCGTCCACGAAGCGCTTCGCGACCTGCAGCACGCCGCGCCCCATGGCCAGGTTGTTGTGGCCGGTGGCGACGATCAGGTTGGCCCAGGTCATCGCGCCGTTGTCGTCCACCTTGTAGTGGTGGATCAGGGTGCCGCGGGGCGCCTCGATGATCCCCACGCCCTCGAGGTTGTTCACACCGGCGTGGGCGCGGACCTTGGTGCCGAGGATCGCCGGGTCGTCGAGGAGCTCGCCCATGCGCTCGAGGCCGTAGAGCGCCTCGATGAGCCGCGCGTAGTGGTAGTGGAACCCGCTCTGGACGATCCGCCCGTAGCGCTGCCGGTACTCCGCGAGCTCGGCGTCGGCCAGGGGCGTCCCGCAGCGTTCCGCCACGTTGAGCCGTGCCAGCGGCCCCACGCGGTAGATGCCGGCCGGCCGGCCGGCCGGCCGGTAGTAGGGCGCCTTGAGGTACGAGTCGGGCAGGGTCGCCTCGGCGATGTGCGCCGCATATGCCTCTGGCGGCACCTGGTCCGCGACCATCGCCCCGTCCGGGCCGACGAAGCGCAGGTTGCCGTCGTACAGGCGCAGCGAGCCGTCGGGTCCCACCAGCCCGCAGTACATCGTTGGGAAGTTGGAGAACGACTCGATCTCGTCGGGGTAGCCGTCGACGGTCCTCTTCCACAGCGCGAGTGTCCGCTGGACGATCGCCAGCGCCGCCGGCAGCTCGACCAGCGTCTTGTCGCGGACCGAGGGATCGATGGGCGCGTTGACGCCGCCGGGCACGGTCCAGGACGGGTGGACGCGCTCCTTGCCCAGCCGCTCGATCACCGTCTGGCCGAACTTGCGCAGCGCGATCCCGTCGCGCAGGGCGTCGGGGTGCTCCTCGAGCAGGCCCGCCACGTTGCGCTTCGCCGGGTCGTAGTCCATGCCCAGCAGGAGGTCGGGCGCGGACAGGTGGAAGAACGAGAGCGCGTGGCTCTGGACGAACTGCGCCATGTGGACCAGCTCTCGGGCGCGGGCCGCGGCGACCGGGATCCGGACCGCCATGATCGCGTCGCACGCCTTCGAGCTCGCCAACAGGTGGCTGACGGGGCAGATGCCGCAGATCCGGGAGGTGATCGAGGGCATCTCGTAGTACGGCCGGCCCTCGACGAACTTCTCGAAGCCGCGGACCTGCGTGACGTGGAACTGGGTGTCGCTGACCTGGCCCTCCTCGTCGAGCCGGATCACGATCTTGGCGTGCCCCTCGATCCGGGACACGTGGTGGATGGTGAGCTTGCGCGGCGCGTCGGGCGGGAGCGTGGTGGGTGCCACGGGCGCAGCCTTCGTGCTGGCGGCTTCGGCTGCGGCGGCCCCGGCCGAGTCCGTAGACTTCGGCGTCCGTGGCGTCCTGGTCGTCATCGTCGCCTCCTCAGCCGAACCGGAGCTTGGAACCGAGGTCCGGCTCGCGGCCCTCGAGGAGCTCGGAGAGGACCATCAGGATGGCGTTCGGCCGCGGCGGGCAGCCCGGCACGTGGAGGTCCACCTTGACCGCCTGGCGGATCGGCTCCGCCTGCCGGAGCAGGGGCGGCACGCCGTCGGTGGGCACGCCCGCCGATTCGTCCGCACCCTCGACGTACACGCGCTCGAGGAGCTTGCGCACCGGGATCCCGTTGCGCATCGAGGGCACGTTGCCGGTCACGGCGCAGTCGCCCAGCGCGATGAGGTAGCGGCTCCGGGCTCGGGCCGTCTGGACGAGCTTGAGGTCGTCCTGGCTGCTGACCGCGCCCTCGATGACCGCGACGTCGACGCCCTCGGGCCACTCCTGGGCGTCCACGAGCGGGCCGAACACGATGTCGGCCTTGCGGAGCACCCCCACGATCGACTCGTCGATGTCGAGCAGCGACATGTGGCAGCCCGAGCAGCCGTCGAGCCAGCAGGTGCCGATCTTGACCTTGTCCATCACGATCCCTCGCGCATCGAGGTCAGCCGGCTGACCACCGTCCGGTGCTTGGTCATCTCCTCGACGCCCCAGCCCTTCTCGGCCATCGCGCCGGTGGGGCAGGCCTGGACGCACTTGCCGCAGCTCGTGCAGCTCGTTGCCTCGCCCCAGGGGCGCTGGAGCTCCGACACCAAATGCGAGGTGATGCCGCGCCCGGCGACGTCCCAGACGTGGGCGCCCTCGATCTCGGCGCACGTCCGGACGCAGCGGCCGCACAGCACGCAGCGGTTGTGGTCGAGCACGTAGCGCGGGTGGGTTGTGTCCACGGGCAGCCGCGGGCAGCTGTACGGGTAGCGGACATGGGTGACGCCGTGCTCCTGGGCCAGCGTCTGGAGCTCGCAGTGCCCGGACGACACGCACACGGCGCACACGTGGTTGCGCTCGGCGAACAGGAGCTCGAGCGCGATCTTGCGGTATGAGTCCAGCTGCGGCGACGTGGTCGCCACGGCCTGGCCCTCCTGGACGGGCGTGGTGCAGGCGGGGACCAGCTTGGCCACCCCGGACACCTCGACCATGCACAGCCGGCAGGCGCCGACCGACGTGAGGCCCTCCATGTAGCAGAGGGCGGGGATGTACTTGTTGTTGGCGCGCGCGACCTCGAGGATGGTCTGGCCGGCCGTGGCCGAGATCACCTCGCCGTCGATGCGGACCTTCACCTTCTCGGTCAAGGTGGTCTCCTACCTCTCGGAGCTGCGGATGTCGCAGCGCAGGCAGCGGGAGGTCTCCTCGAGGGCGGCGACCGGGGTCAGCCCCAGCGACACCTCCTGGTACGACTGGACCCGCTGGGCCGCCGGCGCTTCGGGGGGCGTGTGGCGGCCCACCTCGGCTGGCGACTCGGGCGGCTCCATCGAGTACACGAACTCCGGCAGCAGCTGCGCGAACCGCTTCTGCCCCATGAGCCGCTTGTCGATGTTGCGGGCCGCCTTCTTGCCGTAGCCCATGGCGTTGGACACGTTCGACGCGCCCGTGATCAGGTCGCCGCCGGCGTAGAACCGCTCGCGGCTGGTCTCGAGCGAGTAGCGGTCCACGACCATGGTGCCGTCCTCGTTGAGCGTCAGGCCGGACGCCCGGCAGAAGTCGGGGTCCACCTTCTCGCCCACGGCCAGGATCACGGTGTCGCACTCGATGCGGATGACCTCGTCCGTCGGGACCGGCTTGCGCCGGCCGGAGGCGTCGAACTCGCCGGGCTTGGTGCGCACGGCCTCGAGCGCGCGGACCTGGCCGCTCTTGTCGCCCACGATCCGGTGGGGGGCCGCCAGGTACGCCACCCGGACGCCCTCGTGCTCGGCCGCCTCGATCTCCTCGGGGATGGCCGGCATGTCGCGGCGCTCGCGGCGGTAGACCACCGTCACCTCGGCGCCCAGGCGGCGGGCCGTGCGGGCAGAGTCGATGGCCGCGTTGCCGCCGCCGATCACCACCACCTTGGAGCCGACCGGCACCTCGTCGTTGCGCGCCACGGCCTCGAGGAACGGCAGGGCCGGGATCACGCCCGTGAGCTCGGTGCCCGGGAGGTAGACCCAGCCCTCCTTCCAGGTGCCGATCGCGAGGAACACCGCGTCGTGCTGGTGGGCCAGGTCGTTGAGCGAGATGTCGTTGCCCACGTCCACGTTGAACTGGAAGCGGACGCCCATCCGCTCGATGAGCTCGATCTCCCTGTCGAGGGCCGCCTTCGGCAGCCGGTACTCCGGGAGCGCGTAGCGGAGCATCCCGCCTGCGGCGGGGCGCGAGTCGTACACGACCACGCTGTGGCCGAACAGGGCGAGGTAGTAGGCGCAGGCGAGGCCCGTGGGCCCGGCGCCCACGATCGCCACCTCGCGGCCGGTCGGCTCGAGCCGCCGCTCGCGCACGCGCTCCACCACCGCGTCGAAGCGGTCCGAGAGCAGGATCTCGTCGGCGATCAGGCGGTGGACGTCGCGCATGTTGACCGGCTCGTCGATCCCCGCGCGGCGGCAGCGGTTGTCGCACGGGTGCTGGCACACGCGCCCCGTCGAGGCGGGGAGCGGGTTGTCCATGACCACCGACAGGAACGCGTCCTCGAGTCGGCCCTCGTTGTACAGCTGGAGGAAGCGCGGGATGTTCATGTGCAGCGGGCAGGAGTTCTCGCATGGCGAGAGCGCCAGGTCCTGGCACACGCCCGCTCGGCAGCGCTTGGCGACGATGTGGTCCTCGAACTCGTGGCGGAAGTGCCGCAGGCTGGTGAGGACCGGGTTCGGCGCGCTCTGGCCGAGGCCGCACAGCGACGTGTCGCGCACCATCCGGCACAGCTCGTCCAGCAGCGGGATGTCGTCCTGCGTGGCAACGCCCTGGGTGAAGCGGTTGAGCATCCGCAGCGCCTTGTCGAGGCCCACCCGGCAGGGCACGCACTTGCCGCAGCTCTCCGCGTGGGTGAACTCGATGAAGTACCGCGCGACGTCGACCATGCAGTTGTCGGCGTCCATCACCACCATGCCGCCCGAGCCCATGATCGAGCCCAGCTGGGCCAGGGTCTCGTAGTCGACCGGGGTGTCGAACATGTCGGCCGGGATGCAGCCGCCCGAGGGACCGCCGGTCTGGACGGCCTTGATGTCGCGCCCGCTGGTGCCGCCCCCGCCGATGTCGTAGATGAACGTCGACAGCGGCGTGCCCAGCGGCATCTCGACGAGGCCGGTGTTCTGGACCTTGCCGACAAGGCTGAACACCTTGGTGCCCGCGCTCTTGGGCGAGCCGGTCTCGGTGAACCAGGCCGGGCCCTTGGACACGATCGGGGCGACGTTGTACCAGGTCTCGACGTTGTTGATATTCGTGGGTCTGCCGAACAGGCCCCGCTGGGCCGGGAACGGCGGGCGCGTGCGCGGCCGGCCCGACTTGCCCTCGAGCGACTCGATGAGCGCGGTCTCCTCGCCGCAGACGAAGGCGCCTGCGCCCTCGACCAGGTCGATGTCGAACGCGAAGCCGCGGCCGAGGACGTTGTCGCCCAGGACCCCGTACTCGCGGGCCTGGTCGATCGCCTGCTCGAGGCGCATGACCGCGAGCGGGTACTCGGCCCGGACGTAGACGATCCCGCGCCGGGCGCCGGTCACGAAGCCGGCGATCAGCATCCCCTCGAGCAGGGAGTGCGGGTCCGACTCGATCTCGTTGCGGTTCATGTAGGCGCCCGGGTCGCCCTCGTCGGCGTTGCAGACGAGGTACTTGTCGGGGCCCGGCGCCTTGGCCAGGAACTCCCACTTGTTGCCCGTGAGGAAGCCCGCGCCGCCGCGTCCGCGCAGCTTGGCGGCCTTCACCTGCTCGATGACCGCCGCCGGGTTCTGGTCGATCAGGACCTTGTACAGGGCCTGATACCCGCCGACCGCGATGTACTCCTCGATGTCGTCGGGGTTGACCAGCCCGCAGTTGCGCAGGACGATCTTGACCTGCCCGTGGAAGAACGGGACGTCGCTCCAGAGCGGGACGTCCGGGTAGCCCGAGCCGTACTTGATGTGCCCGGTCAGGTGGTCCCACGCCTCGATCTTGCCCAGGATGGTCTCGGCCGGGGGGAGCCCGCCGTGGCCGATGGCGTCGAGGATCGCGTCAGTGTGGTGGGGTTGCACGCGGCGGAGCATCAGGAGCGGGCGCCCGGGGGCCCACACGTTGACGAGCGGCTCCTCGGCGCAGAACCCGAAGCACCCCACCGGCGCCAGCTGCACGTCCAGCCCGTGCCGGTCGATGGCGGACTTGAACGCGTGGTAGACCGCCTCGGCACCGTTGCCGGAGCCGCAGGTGCCCATGCCCACGGCGATTCGGGGGCGCGACGGCAGGAGCTTGGCGAGCCCGGCCTCGCGGACTGCCGCGAAGGCGGCGATGTCGGCGATCCTCATCGCCCGGCGTCCTTGCGCAGCTGCTCCACTTCGCGGATCAGGGCCTGCTCGCTGACGTGGCCGCGGATGGCGTGGTCCAGCTCGGCGACGGGCGCGAGGGCGCACTGGCCGAAGCAGGCGACGGTGCGGATCGTGAAGCGGCGGTCAGGCGTGGTCAGCGAGGTCTTGTCGGCGCCTTCCGACGCGCTGAGGCCCAGCTGGAGCTTCACGCGCTCCAGGAGGTCGCGCGAGCCGCGCGTGTGGCAGGCCGTGCCGCGGCAGATCGCCACGGTGTGCGTCCCCTGCGGCTCAAGGTTGAACAGGGCGTAGAAGGAGGCCACCGCATAGACCCGCGACTGCGGGATCCCGGTCCGGAGCGCCACGTACTCGAGCGTCTCCATGGGCAGGTACTTGTGACGGTTGGCGTCCTGCAGCTTCTCGAGAATGCTGAGCAGCGCGCCCGGCCGACCGTCCTGCTCGCCGATGATCCGGTCGATCAGGTCCTGGTCGTCCACTCGGGGCAGCGCCGTGGCCAGAGCGTTGGTCATCGGGCCCTCCAGAACGGAAGGCCGTGCTCCAGGGGATCGGCAGCCACAGCCCGACCCGGAGGACGCACGGCGACTGCCAACAGGGTGGCCCTCCGAGGCCCGGCCGGAGTAGGGCCGTCCGGGGCGGCGGATGGGACGGGGGCGGCCCCGGCGGCATGGGCCGTCGGCCGGGCCCTACCTGCGGTTGGTCACTTACCGCCGACGGGGGCTCAGGCCCGGAGCCCTTCGCTGTTCACTCCTTCTGGAGAACCGCCAGCCCGGGCGCCGCAACAGGCGTCGAGCCGCCGCCATCGACGCCAGCGGGGACGCCGCTACTTGTCCTTCGGGAGCTCCGCGTGGCCGCCGAAGCCCCAGCGCATCGCCGAGAGCACCTTGTTGCTGAACGTCTCCTCGCCGCGCGAGGTGAACCGGGAGTAGAGCGCGGTGGTCAGCACCGGCGCCGGCGTAGTGGTGTCGATCGCTGCGATGCTCGTCCAGCGGCCCTCGCCGGAGTCGGCCACGGTGCCGCCGAAGCGATCGAGCCCGGGGTCGCCGACCATCGCCTGGGCGGTGAGGTCCAGCAGCCAGGACGCGACGACGCTGCCGCGACGCCACAGCTCGGCGATCTCCGGGAGGTTGAGCTCGTACTGGTAGAGCTCGGGGTCCGACAGCGGACTGGTCTCGGCGTTGATCTCGCGGTGGCCCGCAATCCCGGCGTCGGCGTGGTGGAGGATGTTGAACCCCTCCGCGTACGCGGCCATGACCCCGTACTCGATGCCGTTGTGGACCATCTTGACGAAGTGGCCGGCGCCCACAGGACCGCAGTGGAGGTAGCCCTCCTCGGCGGTTGACGGCGTTCCCTCGCGGCCGGGCGTGCGGGGGGCGCTGGCGACGCCCGGGGCGAGCGCGCGCAGGATCGGGTCGAGGGTGGCGACCGCCTCGTCCGGCCCGCCGACCATCAGGCAGTAGCCGCGCTCGAGGCCGAAGACGCCGCCGCTCGTGCCGCAGTCGACGTAGTGGACGCCGGCCGGTGCGAGCTCCCTGGACCGGCGGATGTCGTCGCGGTACCAGGAGTTGCCGCCGTCGACGACGATGTCGCCGGGCGCGAGGTGGGGCACGAGTTCCGCGAGCGTCGCGTCGACCGACGCCGCCGGGACCATGAGCCAGAGCACGCGCGGCGTCGGCAGCTGGGCGACGAGGTCCTCGAGCGAGTGCGCCCCGGCGTCGAGGGCGTCGCCCACGAGCGCGTCGACGCTCGCAGCGGTGCGGGCGTAGCCGACCACCGTGTGGCCGTTCCGGCGCCAGCGGCGCGCCATGTTGGCGCCCATGCGCCCAAGTCCGACGAGTCCGACGTGCATCGCGTTCGAGCCTCCAACAGCGGGTCGCGTCCATGATGCCCCGCTTCGCGTTCCGAGGCCCGCCCGGCGGTCGCGCGGGGCCCGGCGGTCGCGCTCGGTCCGGCCGGCGGTCGCGCTCGGTCCGGCCCGGTGGCCGGGCCGACTGGCGGCCGGGTCGGGCACGCGGCCGTCAAGCCGCCCGCCTGGCGGGCATGCTGGGGCTTCGCACGCCGCAGTGCCCGGCACGAGAGCAGCAGGCGCGCGGCGGAGCGGCTAACGCGCCGCAGAGCCGGCCC
>JAJXUG010000068.1 GCA_021783095.1 Chloroflexota bacterium
CTCGAGAACCGGCTGCGCGAGGCGTACGGCTTCGACGGAACGCCGATCCGCCTGGTCTTCCGGGAGCAGGTGCGCGAGAAGCGGGCGCCGAAGGGCCGGGGAGCGCGCGCTCGGCGCTAGGCCAGGCAATTCGCTGCGTGCGGTCGCGCGTCGGCTCCACGCGTTGGACCGTGGCCTCTCATGCCATGGATTCAGGCGCCTGGTGTCGGATCTTGGCTTGTGATGCCATGGTTCGACCGTTTAGGACTCCGCCCGGACGGTCGACTGGTCGATTCGTGGCATGCCATGCCACGAGCGGACGGGACACGTCGAAATCCATGGCACACCATGCCAATCCCGGTCGCTAAGCGACGCGTGAGCGGCGCCTGGTTCACTGGGCACATGCGCCAGGACCACCTTGAGCACGCGGTGGTGCGGGTCGCCGCGAGGGCAGCCGCGAGCTTACGCAACGACGCGGATCAGCTGCGCCGCGATGCGGGCATCTCGGTCGCGGCCCTCGCTCGGGCGGCGGGAATCGACGTTTCGTACCTCTACAAGATCCTTGCGGGCACTGCCGAGCCGTCTGACGAGACGCGGGCGAGGCTGGCGATCGCCCTTGGCGCAGACCTCTCCGTGCGCCTCTACCCGAACACCGGGCCGCTGGTCCGCGATCGGCACCAGGGCTCGATCCTGGAGGCGCTCCTCGCCCTGCATCACCCGCGCTGGAAACCGTTCACCGAGCTCCGGGTGCTTCGGCCCTCGCGCGGCTGGATCGACGTCGCCTTCCACGAGCCCGGGGAGGGCGTCATCGTCGCCACCGAGATCCAATCCGAGCTCCATCGCATTGAGCAGCTGATCCGCTGGTCGGCCGAGAAGGCGGCGTCGCTCCCCAGCTGGGAGGGCTGGGACCGGCTGGGCCGACCGAGGGTCAGTCAACTCTTGGTTGTGCGCCGCACGCGGGCGACGCGCGCGGTCGCGGCCGACTTCGCACAGCAGCTCCGGGTTGCGTACCCGGCGCATCCGGACGACGCCATGGCGGCGCTGAGCACGCCCGGCGCGACGTGGCCGGGCCCCGCGCTGGTGTGGGCGGAAGCACAGAGCGGGCGTGCACGCCTGCTCCCGGGCCGATGAGCGACGGCTGGGGTGGTAGACTCGTCGACCTCGGGGCGTGGCGCAGCCTGGTAGCGCACCTGAATGGGGTTCAGGAGGTCGAGCGTTCGAATCGCTCCGCCCCGACCACTCTCTCACGCACGATTGAGCCCTCCGGAGCGATCCGGGGGCCTTTCGTTCGGCCGGAAATCCCTTACCCATCCCTTACCGGGTGCGGAACGTCCCTAGCCGTGGGCGCTGAGGGACCCTTCCGCGCGGTCCGCGGTGCTCTGGTTCATCTTGTCCGTCCAGTGGGCGTACACGTTGGCCGTGGTCCCGATGTCCGAATGGCCGAGGGCCCGCGACACGGAGAACAGGTCCGCTCCGGCCTCGAGCTGCAAGGTCGCGAACGCGTGCCGGAGGTCGTGGAACCGCTGTCTGGGGAGCTTCGCCCGGGCGAGGGCGTCCGCCAGGTCGTGGGTCACGTTCACGCTGTCGAGCGGACGGCCCTCGGGCGTGGCGAACACATAGGCGGTCGGGTGGGGTGTCGGGCGTCCCGGGGCATCCCTGAGCGCCCGGAGGGCCGTGACCACGGACGGGGCGAGCGAGAGCGTCCGGCGGGACCCGGGCGTCTTGGGCTCGGCGACTGTCCGCGTGTTGCGCTGGAGGGTGTGGCGGATCCGCATTGTGCGCGCCTCGAGGTCCACGTCAGCCCACGTCAGCGCTAGTAGCTCGCCCTGGCGGGCCCCGGTGCCGAGGGCCGTCACGTAGAGCGCCCCGAGCCGGTCGGGCGGGACGGGCGGGTCTGCCGCGGGATCGCCGCGCAGGGCCTCGAGGAACGCGCGGACCTGCGGCGCGGTCAGCGGGTGGAGCTCGTGCGCCACCGGCTTCGGCGCGTCCACGTACTCGGGCCCGGCCACGTTGACCGGGATCCGGCGGGACCGCACGGCGCGCGAGAGCGCGATCCGCAGCACGTTGACGGAGTAGCGGGCCGACAGGGGCCGCGGGTCGGTCCTGGCCTCGAGCGTCCGGATCATCGCGCCCACGTCCTCGGGCGCCAGCCGGTCCAGCCGGACGCGGCCGATGCTAGAGACGATGTACCGCTCGCACGTCTCCCGGTAGGACGTCACCGTGGACGACCGGAGGGCGCGCTCCCGGTCCGCGAGCCAGAGGCCGAGCCAGTCGGCCAGCGTCGTCGACGCGGGCAGGGGCCGGACCCCCTGGCGGGATCGCTCCTGCGCCTCCCGCATCGCCGCGGTGGCGTCCTTGCGGGTGGGTCGGCTGAGGGAGTGCTGAGCCCCGTCCGCGTCAACGTAGCGCCCCTGCCAGGCGCCGCTCGGGAGCTGGCGGACGCTCCCGTCTCCGTTCGCGCGCTTCATGCCGTCGCCTCCGGCATCGTGGGCGGCACGTCGCCGGCGATGACCTGCCAGGGCTCCACGTTGACCGGGACCCGCTCGCCGCGGGCGAGGGCGTCGAGGACGGGCGCGACGGCGCGACGGTCGCAGGCGACGGACACCCTGGCGAGCGTGCCGGCGACGACGCCCGACAGGACGGCGATGCCGGACTCGGTGCGCTCGTGCGTGTCCACGATGACGAGAACGTCGGTCATGGCGCGGTGCTCCCTGATGGTGCGGGCGAGGGCGTGGCCGGCATGAGCGCCGATGCCGTCGCGGACACCGGCCAGGATGCCGAGGTGAGCAGGGGCGAGGTCCAGGTGAACAGGGAAGGTCATCGCGAGTCCTCCAGTACCGGACTCAGAGCCTGTGAACGAACTCGCCATGCACAACCGGTGGCGGCCCGCTACAACCTTCGTCATGCTTCGGCCGTCCTCCCTCCAAACGAG
Organism: Chloroflexota bacterium; assembly: GCA_021783095.1. Lineage (GTDB taxonomy): Bacteria > Chloroflexota > Limnocylindria > Limnocylindrales > CSP1-4 > CAIXZV01. The sequence goes on from JAJXUG010000068.1 coordinate 2,912, forward strand.
GGACCGGGAGGTGCGCGGGGTGTCCAGGGCAGTCGGTCTCCTCCTTGCGGGCGTGCTCGTCGCGGCGTGCTCGGCTGCCTCGACATCGCCCCACGCCGCGGTGACGCCGGGCTGCGAGGGCGCTCTCACCATCGTCTTCGGTGAGAACGGCACGCCGATCCCGATCGTCCTCCAGTGCGACAAGGCGGTCGCGGAGGCGATGCGGGCGGTCCCGGCGGCGATGGCCGGCAGCGCAGGCGGCAACATCATCTCGATCGACTTCGGCTACGGCCTCTACTGCCCCCCGGGGTGGCGGTGCGGCCCCTTCGCCGGCCAGGACGAGCTCGGCTTCGTGCTGTTCGGCTTCGCCGACGGCTCGAGATGGCTCGTCTCCGTGAGGGCGGACCCGAACGGCGTCGTGAGCGTCGCCGACAGCGGGCCGACCCCGACGCGGCCTCCGTCGGCGGGCTCGTAAGTCGACCCGCCGGCCGCCCCGCCAGGCGGGCTCGGCCCGGAGCCGCGCGAACAGGTAGGCGAGCGCCGCCACCTCCATGCACGCACGGGCGCTCTCGGCGGACCCCTCGTAGCAGCGCGACAGCCGCCGCCAGCGGCCCAGTCGCGCGAAGGCGTGCTCGACCTTGTAGAGCGGCCAGATCGGGGTGAAGCCGCTCGACCCCTTCGGCGGGGCCTTGATCTTGAGCCCCAGCCCGTTCCTCGCGGCCATCTTCCCGAGGCCGCGGTAGCCGCGGTCGGCGAGCACGTCCTGGACGGTGCCGAGCTCGGGCAGCGCCCGCGCGAGGAGCCGCCGCCCCGCGCTCACGTCGTGCGGCCTGGCCGACTCGACCGAGACCGCGAGCGGCAGGCCGAGGATCTCGATGGCGATGCTGCGCTTCGCGCCGTTCGTGCGTCCGCCCCGTCCGCCCCTCTCGTGGAACGTCGGCCCGGCTCGGCCGCCCCGGACGGTCTGGCCGTCGATCATCACCATCGAGGGCGTCGGCGTCCGGCCCTTCTTGGTGCGGATGAGCGTCGCGATTCGCGTCATCGCCCCCGCCCAGACCCCGCTCGCGCGCCAGCGCCGCCACTGCTGCCAGACCGCGGGCCAGGGCGGGTAGCGGTCCGGGAGGTAGCGCCACTGGCAGCCCGTCCGGGCGAGGAACAGCATCGCCTCGACCATCAGCCTCCGGTCGTAGGTGGCAGGGCGGCCGTCGCGCCCGGGCGGGTCGAACAGGTCTCCGACCAGCGCCCACTCCGCGTTGTCCAGCTCGATCATCGACGGCATGCCCGCGAATGCTGCACGAAGCCGATGTCAGGTTCCATGGCACGAACGGGTCAGCACGTGCGTGGGAGTTCGTTCACAGACTCTCAAGGACTGGCGGTAGCAGGAGGCCATGACATGATGCTCAGCCGGGCGTAGTGTCAACGGGGCCCAGGACCGGGCTCAGGTCCAGCCGCCCAGGGGAGCGATCGGAGGGGCGAGAGCCATGAGTGAAAGCGGCGGCCCCGACGGCATTGACCCGATCCCGCCACGCGAGTGGGCCAAGGGCCTGGGGTTCCTTGTCGCCGTGATCGTGATCGTCGCGGTGCTGTTCTTCCTCACCAACGGGCCGAGGGCCACCTGACCTGCGGGGCCGCCACGGCACCAGAATCGAGTCACGTGGCTGGGCCAGCGACGGCCGGCAGCCTCGGGGCGCGCAGTCTTGGCGGCTCTCAGCCGAGCTTCGCCAGGATGGCTCGCGCCAGCGCCTCCACCTGGTCCCGCGTCAGCGGGCGGTCGCCCATCGACACCACGCTGACCATGTAGGTCCCGTGGCTGAACCACAGGTCGGGGTTGGCGTAGGGCACGAAGAACGCCTGCTCGCCGAGCGACGCGACCGGGGCGGCGCTCGGCCCTCCGTTCGACTGGGTCCCGGTGCTGAAGTACTCCAGGTCGCCGAACTCGACCCCGAGGACGTCCTGCCCCGAGGCGACGGGCAGGTGCCAGTAGCAGTGCGGCCCGCCTGTGACGCCCGAAGCGGTCTGGGTGTCGTGCGACGTCGGCGTCAGGCCGGTTGCGGCCGTGATCTCGGCGTCGGACAGGGCCTGGCACGCGTCCCCGCCGAACGGATATGCGGGCGACCCGCTCACCGCCGCGGCGCTGGTTGGCGCGGCCGCGGGCGCGGACGCGGAGGGGCTCGAGCCCGACGAGCCCCCGCAGGCGGCGAGAGCCGTCGCGAGGGCGAGGCAGGCCGCGGCGAGGCAGTGACGGCGCGCTCGAACCCGGGCACCCGGAGATGTCCGACGCACGAGGAGGGCCACCAGCGGCCGGTGCTGCTTCGCCCGTGGCCTCCTGGCGTCGAGGCCGCCATCGAGGGGTCGTGGTGTCGTCATCGCGCGACCATGGCCGCAACAGGCTCGGACAGCAAGGCCGCGCTGGGCCGTCGAACGGGCACCGCGGGCTGCCCGATGGGGTCGACGACGCCGGGCCACAGCCTGGCGCCCGGTGGCGTCGCCGGCACAGGCGCCAATCGTCGCCGACGTTCGACCACGCGACGATCGCGACAAGGCCCGGGAGGAAGCCGAACGCCGAAGCGAGGGCACCCCGGCGACCCCGTGCGCCCCGCCTGCTCCGCAGGGACCCTCCTGGGGAGCGCCCGACCACCTATCCTCTCCTCGACGCGCCGCCGGGCGCGACTTGGAGAGGCGCGATGGCGAGGTTCCACCGGGGCAGCGACAGGCCGTCCCCGTTCGGGCCGTCTCCCCAGCCTCCCGAGGAGCCGCCCACGAGGGCGACGACGCCCGCGCAGCCGGCCTATCCGCCCCCCGACCCGCCGATCGCGCCGTCAGCAGACCTCGGGCCGCCTCCGCCCCCGCCGCTCGGCGACCCCCAGCCGATCTCGCCCTGGGCGCCACCGCCCGGCGCCTACAGCAGCGCGGTCCCGGGCGCGCTGGGGCTCCAGTACGGCCGGACGCTCGACCGTGTCATGGCCTACCTGCTCGACGCGCTCATCGTCACGATCCCGGTGTTCATCGTGGCGTTCCTCGTGGGCACCGGGGTGACGTTGGGCGGGATGGGGGAGGGCGGCCTGACACTGGTGGTCGGGATCATCGGGTCCGGGATCCAGTTGCTGTACTTCGTCTCGTTCTGGACCGGCAACGCCCGGGCGACCCTCGGGATGCGGCTGATGAAGCTCCAGATCGCCGATGCCCGCACGGGTGACACGCTGACGGTCCAGCAGGGGCTGGTCCGGTGGCTCGCCCTGAGCGGCGCCCTCCAGCTGCTCGAGCTCGTGCCGCCACTCCTGCTGCTCGGCGGGCTGCTCGCATTCGTGTGGGATCTGGCCCTGCTCGCGACCACCGCGGCGAGCTTGACCAAGCAGGGCCTCCACGACCGGATCGCGAACACCGCGCTGGTCCAGCCGGCTGGCGCCCAGACGCCGGCGGTGACCTGCCTCGTGATCGCGGTTGCGCTGTTCGCCCTCTGGGTGGTGGGCGCGGTGCTCGTGCTGCTGAGCACGGGCTTCTCGGGCATCCTCTCCGCGGTCGGCACGTCTGTCTGACCGGCGGCATCGTGACCGCGCTACCCTCGGCACCATGAGCCCCGACGACCCCCGCCTCGACCCGCAGCAGACCACCGGCCTCACCGACATGAGCCCCGCGGCGTTCCGCGCGGCGGCCCACGAGGCCGCGGACCTGATCGCGGACTACCTCGAGGGCGTCGAGTCGTACGCCATCCTCCCGCCCGTCGAGCCCGGATCCATCGGTCCCGCCTTCGCCGCGCACGCGCCCGAGGCGCCCGAGCCGATGGATGCCATCCTGGCCGACGTCGAGCGGCTGGTCCTGCCAAACGCCACGCACTGGCAGCACCCTGGCTTCTTCGCGTATTTCTCCACGTCGGCGTCTGGGCCCGGGATCCTGGGCGAGATGGTGACGGCGGCCCTGGGCCAGAACCCGATGCTGTGGCGGACCTCGCCGATCGGCACGGAGCTCGAGGGCGTCGTGGTCCGCTGGCTGCGCGAGGGCCTGGGGCTGCCGGACGCGTTCGACGGGCTGCTCACCGACACCGCGTCCACGTCCACGCTGATCGCCATCGCGGCCTCGCGCGAGGCGGCCGGGCTCGAGGCGTCGGCGAAGGGGCTTGCGGACCGCGAGGGCTTCGGCCAGCCGCGCGTGTACGGCTCGACGGAGACCCACAGCTCCATCGAGAAGGCGTGCATGACGCTCGGGCTGGGCCGAGCGGCGCTGGTGAAGGTGCCGGTCAACGACCGCTACGAGATGGATGCCGACGCGCTTGCCGCCGCGATCGCCGACGACCGCGCCGCAGGCCGGACGCCGATCTGCGTGGTGGCGACCATCGGCACCACATCGTCGACCTCCGTCGACCCGGTCCCGCCCATCGCCGACATCGCCGAGCGCGAGGGGATCTGGCTCCACGTCGACTCGGCCTACGGCGGCGTCACCGCCCTGCTGCCGGACCGCCGGGCGCCGTTCGCGGGCTGGGAGCGCGCCGATTCGATCGTCGTCAACCCGCACAAGTGGCTGTTCACGCCGCTCGACGCGTCACTGCTGCTGTCGCGCCGGATGGACCAGCTGCGGGCGGCGTTCAGCCTCGTGCCCGAGTACCTGCGCACGCTCGACCGCGTCAACCCGGTGCTCGACTACAACGAGTACCAGCCGCAGCTCGGCCGGCGGATGCGCGCGCTCAAGCTCTGGATGCAGCTGCGCTGGTTCGGCGTGGAGGGGTTGCGGCGGAGGATCCGGCACCACATCGCGATGGCCGGGGAGTTCGCCGGCTGGGTCGACGCCGATCCGGACTGGGAGCGGCTGGCGCCGGTGCCGTTCGCGACGGTCTGCTTCCGCTACCGCCCGGCAGCACTCGCCGGCCGCGAGGACGATCCCGACGTCCACGCCCGCCTCGACGAGCTCAACACCCGCCTGATGGACGCGGTCAACCGCACCGGCGAGGTCTTCCTCTCGCACACCCGCCTGCGCGACCGGTTCACGATCCGCGTGGCCATCGGGAACCTGCGGACCGAGCCGCGCCACGTGGCCCGCGCCTGGGAGCTGCTGCGCGCAGAGGCGGCGAAGCTCGCGTAGCCTGCCGAGGGCACATTCGCCCAACAGCGTCGCAAGGAGGCGCCCGATGCCCGGGCCCGTCGAGATCCAGTACTTCTACAAGACCCGGTGGGGCGCCCACGACGAGTGGATCGAGCTGTTCCTGCGGAACCACTGGCCGATCCTGCGCGAGCAGCTGGCGCAGGGCCGCTACACCGCTGTCCGGATGGCGACGGCGCGCTTCCACGGCGACGGGCTCGCGGGCTGGGACATCATGGTCTCGATCACGTATCGCGACTGGGCCGCGGTCGAGGAGCACAGTGACGGGACGATCATCACCCGCCTCTACCCGGACCAGGCGGCCTTCCGGGCGGAGGAGCGCCGACGCTTCGAGCTGCTCGAGGCGCACTGGGACGTCGTCCTCGAGGACGCGGCGCTGTCGTAGCCGGCGCGTGCCGCGGCGGCCCGCCGCGCCCGGGCCGCAACATCGGCAGCCAGTCAAGCACGTGCGTCAGGCTGGGCGCGCCCTCCTCGTGCGAGGGTTCGGCTGACAACTCGGGGCCCCTCGCGGCCGCCCGGCGCCGATGACGCGCAGGCCATGGACCGTGAGTCCGGGCTTCCGGGCCTCCAAGCGTCGTCTCCGGACTCCGAGTCCAGATGTCGGCGCCGCAGACGCGCGAAACATGCACCGCCACGTCGCAGGCTGGACCGCCGCTCCAGACGGCAACAGGGGCGTGTCGGAAGTTCGGCCTGCCAGTCCAGTCCCGCGCGCGGGGCGCCGGCGCGTGGCCCGTGGGCGGGGGCCTGCGGGGCGCCGTCCCGTCAGAGCGTCGGCTTGAGCACCATCAGGACGACGATCACCAGCACGAGCCCGACCGCCATCCCCCCGAGCATCCGCGAGCGCTTCGCCGCCGCCTCGTAGTCGGACGACATCGGGTCCGCGGCGGCCAGCGCCAGCTGGCGGCGCATGGCCGGCGCGTAGAGCGCGTAGCCAATCAGCGCGACGAGCACGTACAGCCCGATCGAGGCGGCAATCCACAGCGACTCGAACGAGAACGCCCCGGTGACCACGGTGGCGACGCCCGCGAGCAGCGCCACGACGTACGACGGATTCGCGATCCGCCGGTCGAGGATCCGGATGTTCTCGATGACCCAGACGAGCCGCGCGGAGTCGCGACCGGCCCTCGAGTACCAGAACTGGTACGTGGCGTTGGCCCCGACCGCCGAGATGACGGCGAGGATGTGGACGAGCTTGAAGACCAGCCAGATCTGCATGGCCATGATTGTGCCGCCACCTGCCGGCCGGCGTCACGCGAACGGCATAATGGCGCCCTGATCGCCCCTCGACCCCGGAGGCCCGTCCGCCCGTGCCGCCCATCACCGAGCTGACCCGCATCGAGCCCGTCCATCTCGCCCGCCTCCAGAAGCAGGGGATCTCCACCACGGGGATCCTGCTCGACGTCTCCGAGACGCCGACGCGTCGGCAGACCCTGGCGGACCACGTGAAGGCGTCGCCCAACGACGTGCAGACCTGGCGCGACGAGGCGCTGATGCTCAACCTCGCCGGCTTCGGCCACCCCGAGCACGAGCTGTTCGTCCAGGCGGGCTTCGACGGCCTGCGGGACCTCCTCGCGACGGATCTGCCGGAGTTCCGGGTTCGGATCGCCCGCGCGGCCACGCAGCTCGCCACCGGGGCCCCGAGCGACCTGATGGTCGAGACGTGGTGGGAGCAGGCGCGGACGCTCGAGGAGGAGTAGCGGGCGCGGGCTCCCCGCTCCTTCCCGGTACCATCGGAGGTGATGCCAACCCTCCGCGGCGCGCTAGCGTCCATCGTCATCGGCCTCTCGACCGCAGTCGTGGTCGTCGCGCTCGCCATCCTGCCCTTCCTCGCGCCCCCCTGGGTCAGCTTCGAGCAGGGCCGCGCCCAGGCGGCGGCCTGGACCGGCTTCACGGACGAACAGCTCCACGCGGTCACGGACTCGGTCCTCCACGACCTCGTGCTGGGGCCGCCCGACTTCATGGCGGCCCTGCCGGGGCAGACCACGCCCGTCCTCAAGCCCAATGAGCGCGCGCACATGCGCGACGTCCGCGGCGTGTTCGCCGGGTTCTACCTCGTTGCGATCGTTGGCGCGCTCATCCTCGCGGCCGCATTCCTGCTCAGCCGCGGCCGCGCCGCCCGGGCCCGCCTGTGGCGCCGCCTCGCGCGTGCCGGCACCGTCATCGCCGTCGTGACGGTCGTGGGCGGCGGGATCGGCGTGCTGGTCTTCGACCAGGCGTTCACGCTGTTCCACGAGATCTTCTTCCCCGGCGGCAACTGGCAGTTCGACCCGCGCACCGATCGTCTGGTCCAGCTGTTCCCCGACCAGTTCTGGAGCGAGACGACCATTGCCGTCGGCGTCACCATCGTCGTGCTCGCCCTGGGGTTGCGCTGGCTCGGCGGCCGACGGGCGGCGGCGCTCGAGCGCGGCAGCCCGTCGGCAGCGCTGGCGGCGTCAGCGTGAACGGCGGGATCCCGGTCGCGTCCCTGTTCGGGATCGAGATCCGGGTCTCGCTGTCGCTGGCCGTGATGGCGGGCATCGTGGCGCTCCTCGGCGCGGAGCAGGCGGCCCTCCTCTCGCCCGATCTCGCTGGGCCGCTCCAGTGGGTGGTCGGGGCGGCAGTCGCCGCCATGTACCTGCTCTCGGTGCTCGCCCACGAATTGACGCACGCGCTGGTGGGGCGGGAGCGCGGCGTCGCCGTGACGACCGTCGTGCTGGGCCTGGTGGGCGGGCTCGCCCCGCTCTCGATCGAGACCGCGCGCCCGCGCGACGAAGTGGCCATCGCCGTCTCCGGGCCGCTGGCGTCGCTCGTGATCGCGGTGGTCCTCCTGCCGGCCGCCATCGTGATCAGCGTCGCGACCACGTCGTTCGACGTGATCGCGAGTGCCGTGCTCGTGGTCGGCGTCCTCAACCTGATGCTCGGGCTTGCGAGCCTCCTGCCGGCGCTGCCGCTCGACGGCGGGCGGCTGGTGCGGGGGATCGCCTGGTCCCGCACGGGCGATCGGGACCGGGCGTCCGCCGTCGCGGCGCGAGTCGGCAGCCTGCTGGGCTGGGGCATCACGCTCATCGGCGTCGCCGTGGTGATCATCGATGACGGCGTGCTCGGCATCCTGCTGGTCGCGATGGGCTGGCTCCTCGGGGGCACCTCGCGGGGCCTGGCGCAGCGCGCGGAGCTGGAGCGCGCGATGCGCGGCCTGACCGTGGCCGACGCGATGCTCCGGGACGTCCCGCACGTGGGGCCGGGCCTGACGGTGGACACCTTCGCGAACCAGCTGGGGAGCGGTGACGCGCCGCGGGCGATGCCGGTGCTCGACGGCGATCGGGTCCTCGGCGTCATCGGCCTCGGGGCACTGCGGCGCCTCGGGAGGGGGCGCCTCGCGACGGCGCGCGCCGGGGAGGTCATGGCGACGCCGCCCCTTGCGCCGCTGGTCGGGCCGGCCGACGCCATCTGGGGCGTGATGGAGACGATGCAGCGGCGCGGGCTCGACGGGCTCGCGGTGGTCGAGGAGGGCCGGCTCGTGGGGATGGTGACGCGCGACTCCGCGGTCGAGGCCATGCGCAGCCGGCTGCCGGCGGTGACGTTCCCGCGGGGACGGCGACGATGAGCGCGCGCGTGCCGGGAGGAGCCCGATGAGCGCGCTCATCCCGGTCGAGGCTGCACAGGCGACGGTCCTCGCGGGCGTGGAGCCGCTGGGCGCAGGCGACGCCCTCGCGCCCGAGAACGCCCTCGGCCGCGTGCTCGCCGTGCCGGTCGAAGCTGCGACCTCGCTGCCGCCCTGGGACAACTCCGCCATGGACGGCTATGCGGTGCGCTCCGCTGATGTGGCCGCCGCGCGGGAGGGCGACCCGGTCCGCCTGGCGGTGGTGGGCGAGGTGCGCGCCGGGGGCGAGCCGGACGTGCGGGTGCTCCACGGGACCGCGGTCCGGATCGCCACGGGCGCGCCGGTGCCGCCGGGTGCGGACGCCGTCGTCCCCGTGGAGCAGACGACACCGCTCGACCAGGCCGGGAGCCTGGGGCCGCGCGGCCGCGAGGCGACGGGTCCGCTGCCCGCGGCGGTCCTCGTGCACGAGGCGGCGGGCGTGGGCGGGGCGGTCCGCGCGGCAGGCTCCGATGTGCGCCAGGGCGATGTCATCGCCCGGGCGGGCGACCTGGTGACGCCGCCCCTGGTGGCGCTGACGGCAGGCGCCGGCGTGGCGAGACTGAGCGTCCGGAGACGCCCGGTCGTGGCCGTGCTCGCGACCGGCGACGAGGTGCGGGCGGCCGGCCAGCCGCTGGGCACGTCGGGGATCCCGGACGCCAACGGGCCCGGCATCCGCTCGCTGGTCCGGGATGCGGGCGGGGATGCGCTGGAGCTGGGCATCGCCGAGGATCGCCTCGAGGATGTCCTGACGCGGCTGCGCCGCGGGCTGGCGGAGGCGGACCTTGTGGTGGTCGCGGGGGGCGTGTCGGTGGGACCCTACGACGTCGTCCGCGCAGCCTTCGACACCGTCGGCCACGTCGACCTCTGGCGCGTGGCGCTCCAGCCCGGCAAGCCGTTCGCCTTCGGGCGCGCCGACGTGCCGGGCCGGGCGTCGCCCGTGCTGCTGTTCGGCCTGCCCGGCAATCCGGTCTCGGTGTTCGTGACCTTCGAGCTGTTCGTGCGCCCCGTGATCCGACGCCTCGCCGGGCACCAGCGACTGCACCGGCCGGCGGACCGCTGCGTGCTCGAGGAGCCGGTCAGCAAGAGCCAGGGGCGGCGCGGGATGCAGCGCGTGACGGCGCTGCGCGATGCCGACGGCAGCCCGCTGCGCGACGCGGAGGGACGGGTCCGCGTCCGGCTGGCGGGCGGGCAGGGGAGCCACGTGCTCTCGGCGCTGGCGGCGGCGGACGCGCTGGCTGTGGTGCCCGAGGCCCTGGCGCGCGCCGAGGCCGGCACCGAGCTCGAACTGCGCTGGCTCGACCGCGACTGAGAACGCCGAGCGGATCAGGACTGAGAACGCCGAGCCGATCGGGTCAGCCGGCTGCCCCCGGTCCCGGTAGGATCGTAGGAACTTCGGAGGGCCGCATGGACCGCAACGACGCGCCTCGCACGGAGCGCCGCCGCCTCACGCACATCGACCGTCGTGGGCGCCCGCGCATGGTCGACGTCTCGGCCAAGCCAGCCACGGCCCGCCGCGCCGTCGCCGAGGCCGAGGTCGTCGTGGCGGCCGAGACGATGAGCCTCGTCATCGACGGCGGCGGCGCGAAGGGCGACGTCCTCACCGTGGCCGAGCTGGCTGGAGTGATGGGCGGCAAGCGCACGTCGGAGCTGATCCCGCTGTGCCACCCGATCGCGCTCACGGACCTCGTCGTCACGATCACCCCGGACCGTGCGGCGGGCGTCCTGCGCGTCCGGGCCGAGGCCGCCACGACCGGCCCCACCGGGGTCGAGATGGAGGCGTTGACCGCCGCTTCGGTCGCCGCGCTGACCGTGTACGACATGGTCAAGGGCGTCGAGCGCGGCGTCGAGGTGCGCGCCCTCCGCCTGCTCTCGAAGAGCGGCGGCCGGAGCGGCGAATGGCACCGCCCGGCCGCGCCGTCGTCGAGTGAGGGGGACCGGCCGATGCGGCGCCCGGGCGACCGGATGGCGGGCCGCGTCGGCAAGAAGCGGCCGGTGGGCGGGTGACGAATCGGTCCGTGCTCGTCCTCACGGTGAGCGACCGCGTCGCCGCCAGCCGGCGCGAGGACGCGTCGGGCGACGCGCTCGCCGCGCGCCTCGAGGGGCTGGGCTTCGAGGTCCAGCGCCAGGTGGTCCCCGACGATGGTCCCGCGATCGCGGCGGCCATCCGGGCGGGTGCGGCCCGACACCCCCTCGTCGTGACCACGGGCGGCACCGGCCTCACCCCCCGGGACGTGACGCCGCAGGCCACCGCAACCGTGCTGGACTACGAGGTGCCCGGCATCGCCGAGACGATGCGCGCTGAGGGCCGCAAGTCCACGCCGATGGCCGCCCTGTCGCGCGGCCTCGTCGGCGTCGCCGGGCGGTCCCTCGTCGTCAACGTGCCGGGCTCGCCGAAGGGGTCGGTGGAGTCGCTCGACGCGGTCGTCCCGGTCCTCGACCACGCCCTCGAGACGCTGTCGGGGCCCTTCGACCATGATCAACAGCGCGCCGCGGGGCGGCGCGACCTGCCGCCCGGCGCCTGAGGAGGAGACCAGACCCGTGTTCGAGGCGTTCGCCCACGTGCCGGCCTACCCGCTGGTCTTCCCGATCTTCTGGGGCGCGTTCGTGGTCTTCGCCCTGATCGTGATGCGCCACGCCCGGGTGTGGATGGCCGTCAAGGCGATGGAGCCGCGCGCCCTCCGCAACATCCCGCGCCGTGCCTGGGGCGTCGTGCGGTTCTCGGTCCTCCAGACGCGGATGTTCACCGAGCCCGACGTCGCGGTCATGCATTTCGGGCTCTTCCTGGGCTCGACGATCCTGCTGATCGGCAACATCAACTTCGTCACCGGCGGCATCCCGGAGGCGATCCTCGGCTACCCGCTCAACGGGGCGATCTGGGCCTTCCTCCTCGGGCTCCAGAACCTCATGGCGCTCGCCGCGCTGTCCGGCGTGGCCTACGCGCTCTACCGCCGGCTCGTCGTCAAGCCCAAGCGCCTCACCGGCATCGACACCCGCGTCCACTACAGGGTCCTCGCCTTCATCGCGGCGGTCGTGAGCACCGAGTTCATCGCGCAGTGGTTCGAGGCCGCGGCCTTCGGCCCCATCAACGGCGCGGTCATCTCGAACTTCATCGGCGGGTTCCTCGCCAGCCTCGGCCATGACGTGACGAATGCGGTCTTCGTGGCCTTCTGGTGGGCGCACGTGTTCGTGCTGGCCGCGTTCCTCGTGTTCGTCCCGACGAACAAGCACTTCCACATCTACACCTCGTTCGTGAACACGTGGCTTCGCAAGCTCGAGCCCCGGGGCCAGCTGCCGGCGATGGATCTCGAGCGCGAGGACGCCACGTTCGGCGTGCGGACGCTGGCGGACATGGGCTGGAAGGACGTCTTCGACGGGTTCACCTGCACCGAGTGCGGCCGCTGCACCGCCGCCTGCCCGGCCAACCGCACCGGCAAGCCGCTGGACCCTCGGGCGCTGATCATGGGCATCCGCCGGATGTCCGAAGCGGCCGAGGCCGGCATCGACCTGATCCCGAACAGCCCGATCGTCACCGCGACCTACGGCCTCGACGACGCGAAGCCCAAGGAGGGGCTCCTCCTCGCGCCGATCGTGGGCAACGCGATCAGCTACGACGCCGTGTGGGACTGCGTGACCTGCGGCGCCTGTGTCGAGGCCTGCCCGGTGACCATCGAGCACGTCGACAAGATCGTCTCGCTGCGCCGCAACCTCGTGCTCGAGGACTCCAAGTTCCCGCCCGAGCTCACCCCTGCGTTCCGGGGCATGGAGGGGGTCGCCAACCCGTGGGGCCAGCCGCCCAGCGCGCGCCTCGACTGGGCCAAGGGCCTGGCGTTCGACGTCCGGACGGCCGAGGACGTGAAGCGCGCCGGCAGGCTCGACGAGCTCGAGGTCCTCTACTGGGTGGGCTGCGCCGCGGCCTTCGACGACCGCAACCGGCGCGTCGCGCGGGCCGTGGCCACGTGCCTCGACGCGGCGGGGATCAGCTTCGCCGTGCTCGGCCAGGAGGAGGCCTGCACCGGAGACCCGGCCCGGCGCATGGGCAACGAGTACGTGTTCCAGATGCTCGCCTCGCAGAACATCGAGACGCTCAACAAGTACGGCATGGGCGAGCGCACCATCGTCACCGCCTGCCCGCACTGCTTCAACACCATCGGCAACGAGTACGGCCAGCTGGGCGGGTCGTTCAGGATCCGCCACCACAGCGAGTTCCTGGCCGAGCTCGTGCGGACCGGGCGCCTGCGGATCGGCACCGACGGCCTGCCGCAGCGGACGATCACCTACCACGACTCCTGCTACCTCGCGCGGTACAACGGCGTGATGGCGGAGCCGCGCGACGTGATCGGCTCCATCCCCGGCGTGACGATGGTGGAGATGGCCGACCACGGCCGCCAGACGATGTGCTGCGGCGCCGGCGGCGGCCACATGTGGATGGAGGAGAACCGGGGCACGCGGATCAACGCGGCGCGCACCGAGCAGGCGCTCGCAACGGGCGCCGGCACCGTGGCCACGGCCTGCCCCTTCTGCATGGTCATGCTGCGCGACGGCATCGCCGAGGCGGGGCGCGGCGCCGACACTGCCGACGCCGTCTCCTCCGCGGACATCAGCGAGCTCCTCGCGGCCTCCCTCGCGCCGATCCCTGACCGCGACGTTCCGGAGGGCCGGCGGCTCAGCGTCGTTTAGGCTGACTACCTGGCAGCACTCCTTGTCCCGGCGGGACGAGGTCCTGCGACGGGCCGCTCGGTGCCCTTCGTCGCCCGGCGTCCGCTTGCCGCCTGCCGCCCGCCGGTGCCCTTCGTCGCCCGGCGCCCCTCGTCGGCCGCCGGCGCCCCCCGTCGCCAGGCGCCGCCCGCCGGCGTCCCTCGTCGCCCGGCGCCGCCCGCCGG